>CAVAGJ010000111.1:0-2338 GCA_963588145.1 Coriobacteriaceae bacterium | reverse complement strand
CCCTAAACAGGTTTTATCTTCTTTTTCTCTGTAACTCTTCATTGACAAACCTACAGCACTTGCGCGCAGGGGCCGGGCCTATTATAATATAAGGTAGGAGCAAAACAGGCACCGCCTTTTCCGCCGGACGGCATGAGCACCGCCCGGGCAGTGGTGCCCCTAAAACGGAGCAAAGGAGCGAAATATCATGGAGCAGATGGAAAAAGTAAAAAAGAATTTTGGCTTCGGCTGCATGCGCCTGCCGATGAACGGCGACCAGGTGGACATTGCCGAGACCACCCGCATGGTGGATGAATTCCTGGCACAGGGGTTCAACTATTTTGACACCGCCCACGGCTACATTGGCGGCAAAAGTGAGCTGGCGCTGAAAGAGTGCCTGACCAGCCGCTACCCCCGCGAGGCCTACAGCCTGACCGACAAGCTGACCGACAGCTATTTCAAGACCGAGGCCGATATCCGCCCGTTTTTTGCAAGCCAGCTGGAAGCCTGCGGCGTGGACTACTTTGATTTTTACCTGATGCACGCCCAGAATGCCGACAACTTTAAAAAGTTCAAGGCCTGCCGCGCCTACGAGACCGCCTTTGCGCTGAAAGCCGAGGGCAAGATCCGCCACGTGGGCCTTTCTTTCCACGACCGCGCCGAGGTGCTGGACCAGATCTTGACCGAGTACCCGCAGGTCGAGGTGGTGCAGATCCAGTTCAACTACCTGGATTATGACGATGTAGCGGTACAAAGCCGCAAGTGCTACGAGGTTTGCCGCAAGCACGGCAAGCCCGTGCTGGTCATGGAGCCGGTCAAGGGCGGCAGCCTGGTCAACCTGCCCGAGGATGCCAAAAAGGTGCTGGACGACCTGCACGGCGGCAGCCCCGCCAGCTATGCCATCCGCTTTGCGGCGGGCTTCCCCGGCATGATGATGGTGCTGTCCGGCATGAGCAACCTGGAGCAGATGAAGGACAACCTGAGTTACATGCGCGACTTCAAGCCGCTGAGCGAGACCGAGCTGGCCGCTGTGAACAAGGTGCAGGAGATCTTCCACAAGATGAACATGATCCCCTGCACGGCCTGCCGCTACTGTGTCGAGGGCTGCCCCAAGCAGATCTCCATCCCTGACCTGTTTGCCATCATGAACACCAAGCAGCTGCACCACGACTGGAACGCGGACTACTACTACGAGGAAGTACACACCGCCCCCGGCCGCCGGGCTTCGGATTGCCTGAAGTGCGGTAAGTGCGAGAAGATCTGCCCGCAGCATCTGCCCATCCGCAAGCTGCTGGAAGATGTGGCTAAAGAGTTTGACAAGCCCGAAGCATAACCCATAAAAACGATAAACCGCCCCCGCCCTGCGCGTGATGCGCTAAGGCGGGGGCGGTTTGTTATAGAATTACAACATACATTACAGGGCCAGCCGCATTAAAACCAACTCCTGATAGTCTGCATTGCGGGTGCGGAAGCCTTGGGGGTTGCGGCCGTATTCTACAAAGCCGAACTTTTTGTACAGGGCAAGGGCGCTGGCGTTGTCAGCGACTACGTCCAGTTCTAGCTGGGTGTAGCCAGCTTTGCGGGCGCAGTCGATGCAGGCGGCGGTCAGCGCCTGGCCGATACCCAGGCTCCAGAACGCTTTAGCGATGCTGATGCCGAACTCGGCGCGGTGCTGCAGTTTATATCGGGTGCCCACGGCGTTGATGCCGGCGGTGCCGGCCACCTTCCCGTCCACGATGGCAAGAATCTCCACCTCGTTAGGGCTTTCGGCTTTGGCCTGTAGGTATTCGCTCTCCTGTGCGGCGGTGAGGGTGGTCTCCTCCGGGTAGGTCAGCAGGTTGTCCGTTTCCGCGTGGGTCAGGATGAAATTGTCCAGTGCAGCCTGGCCGTCGGCTGCAGTTCCGTTGCGCAGGCAGCAGGATGCGCCGTTTTTCAGCGTGATGATTTGATGATAGGTCATGGAAACCTCCTGGGGAGCGCGGGGCTTACTCCCCCATCTGCTCCTTATGATACTGCAGGGTGTACAGCTGGTAGTACCGGCCGTGCTGGGCCAGCAGTTCCTGATGGGTGCCCTGCTCCAGAATTTTTCCGTGGGATAGCACGATGATGTTGTCGGCATGCTGGATCGTGGACAAGCGGTGGGCGACCATGAGCATGGTGCCAACGCTGCGCATCTTTTCCAGCGAGTCCTGGATCAGCAGCTCGGTCTCGGTATCAATATTGGCCGTGGCTTCGTCCAGAATCATCACGCAGGGCTTGTGGATGATGGTGCGGGCAAAGCTGAGCAGCTGCCGCTGCCCGGCAGAGAAGTTGTTGCCGCGCTCTCGCACTTCCTCGTCCAGGCCGTGGTCCAGCTTGT
>CAVAGJ010000110.1:0-2586 GCA_963588145.1 Coriobacteriaceae bacterium | reverse complement strand
AAAATGATATGTACCCAGTTTTCTGGACACCGGGTCAAAACTGAATAATTAAGCTTCCATCATGGATGCTTCCCTGAACTTAGAGGGAGGCATCCATTTTGTTTTAGCTTGGATTCTGCTGTTATTGTAATAGTCAATATACTCAGCAATCGCCTTAGAGAAGGATTCAAAGGAGGGATAGTTCCTCTCAAATCCATAGAACATTTCATTTTTCAGTCTGCCGAAGAAGGTCTCCATGATGCAGTTGTCATAGCAGTTGCCCTTTCGGGACATAGATTGAATCATTCCATGCTTTTGAAGTTCGTTCCGGTAAAATGCGTGCTGGTATTGCCACCCCTGATCCGAGTGCATAATCAAACCTTGTACAGAAGGAAATCGTTCAAACGCTTTATTCAGCATATCCTTGATTTGTTCCATGTTCGGACTGGTAGAGAGATTGTAAGAGATGATCTCATTGGTATTCATGTCAAGAATCGGAGAAATGTAGCATTTGCCCCAAGACAGATTAAATTGCGATACATCTGTTGTCCACTTTTGAAGTGGCTTCTCGGTGCTGAAATCCCGATTGATAATGTTATCAGCGACCTTGCCTACATCGCCTTTGTAGGAATGGTACTTTTCCTTGGGGCGTTTGCCGCATAGTGCAAGCTGATTCATAATTCGCTGGACACGCTTGTGATTTACCCGAAAACCTCGGTTGAGAAGTTCATGGTGTACTCTCCTTACACCGTACCGTTTCCTGTTTTCGTTGAAAATGGCAACGATTTCGGACGATAACTCGGCGTTTCGTTCTTTGACTTTATCGGTTCTGTTGAGTTCATAATAATATGTCGACCTGGACAGCCCAATGGCATCCAGCAAATCATTCAGTCTGTGTCCTTCTTTGCGGAGCTCTTGGACGAGCGCAGCCTTTTCGCCTTGAGTTGCGCTGCGCACCGCTCTTCTCTCAAGGCGATCTCTTTTTTTACGACGGCAATCTCCGCTCTCAGACGCTCGTTCTCAGCTCTAAGCCGAATCATTTCTTCTCGCTCTGAAGGGGTCAGTTCTGCTGGTACTATTATCTTCTTCATGGCAGGCTCCTTGGGGGGCCGTCCTTTTCGTTGTGCGGCCAATCCCTGATACCCTTTCATTTTATAGCATCTGACCCATTGGTACAAGAGACCGTCACTGATTCCAGCCGAAATTGCCGTTTCTTTACACGATGCACCGGCCAAAATTTTAGCGATCAGCTCATACTTTTCTTCTGCTGTCCATACTTTGTTTTGATTTTTATGTCGTAATGCTTCTGGATCACAAGCATCTTCTGTACGAACCCAAATCCGAATTGTATCATGAAATCGTTTTTCGTTTACTCCGTCTGGTGTTTCCGGCCATTTTCCTTGGCGGTACAATTCCACACACTTCCTCTTGTATTCATAACTATATTTCATAAAAATACCCCCAATACTGGGTGTCCAGTATTGGGGGTACATATCAATCTCATTGCCTGCTTTTTTTGTGGAGTGATTTTTATGAAACCAGTCATCGGTGTAACCCCATTATGGGACGACGAAAAAGAAAGCCTTTGGATGCTCCCCGGATACATGGAGGGCATTCGCGCTGCCGGAGGTCTGCCCATTATGCTCCCCCTCACATCCAGTTCTGAGGAACTCGTCCAGCTATCCCAACTGTGCTCCGGTTTTCTTTTTACCGGCGGTCACGATGTCTGCCCGGAACTCTACCATCAGCTTCCGCTGCCGGGTCTGATTGCTTCCTGCAAGGCCAGAGATGACATGGAACTGCAGCTGCTGCACCTCGCTCTGCAGCAGGACAAACCCGTTCTCGGCATCTGCCGCGGAATTCAATTTATCAACGCAGCTCTTGGCGGCACACTGTATCAGGATCTTCCCTCCCAGCATCCATCCACCACAGAGCATCACATGACGCCGCCTTATGATCGTGCCGCTCATGCCGTAACGATTCTGCCCCAAACACCGCTATACCACCTGCTCTGCACAGACCGTCTCAATGTAAACAGCTATCATCACCAGGCAATCAAAGAGTTATCCCCAAAACTGGCCGCCATGGCAATTTCCGAAGATGGCCTGATCGAATCGATTTACATGCCCGGGGAAAAATTTCTCTGGGCAACTCAATGGCATCCGGAATTTTCCTGGAAGTCGGACGAAGCCAGCCGAAAAATATTCCAGGCTTTTGTCCAGGCATGCGAATAAGTCGACCGTTCAATTTCTTGTCGCTTTTTCGAACTGTTTTACTTTCCAACGCAAAAGCGCTCAAAGATTCGGTTCGTGACATCGTCCTTTACCACGCGTCCAGTCACCTCACCCAGGGCATCCAAAGCCAGTTCTACATCTGACAAAACTGCGTCCGGAGTCATCCCTGCCGACATGGCATCAAACACTGCCTGCAGGCACTCTGCCGCCCGCGCCACTGCCTCCGCCTGTCGACGGGAGGTAAGGATTTCCCCGCTGTCACTTCCCTGGGGGAAGCGTTCTGCCACGGCGCGTTCCAGCTGCTCCAGCCCTGCTCCTGTGATGGAAGAAAGGGGCAATACGGTTTCTCCCGTCAATACAGGCGCTTCAAAGC
>CAVAGJ010000109.1:0-2622 GCA_963588145.1 Coriobacteriaceae bacterium | reverse complement strand
GCTTCATTTTACGCCCGCAGCTGGGGCAAATCTTGTTGCTCTTACCCATAGCTTACAGATCAAGGCTATCCGGATTCAACAGAAAATCCATGATACCCATAACAACGATGCCTTTTTCATTGCGCCACAGCTTAATTCTATCTTTCACAACAATGATCTTTTTGAAGGAATCATCAATGCGAACCAGTGAATTTTGCTCCTGCTCCATTTTTTCCTGGTCAGGAATCGCAAAAGCAGATTGAATATAGTATCTTCGACTGCCGAGATTGCAGACGAAATCCACCTCCAATCGCTTGCGTACGACTTTCCCTTCTTCGTTTTTTTCTGCATGTTCCACAACACCCACATCTACATGAAATCCTCTTACAAGAAGCTCATTGTAGATGATGTTTTCCATGATATGATTTTCTTCCTGCTGACGGAAATTAAGCTGTGCATTACGAAGTCCCACATCCGTAAAATAGTATTTATACGGTGAAGCAATGTATCGCTTGCCTTTAATATCGTACCGCTCTGCCCTACTGATAAAAAAAGCATCCTGCAGATAGCCGATATAGGCTCCAATCGTCTTATCGCTGGCAGGCATACCATTGCTGCTGAAGGTATTTGCAAGTTTTGTTGGATTTGTCAGTGACCCTACCGCAGATGCCAGAATATTAAGCAGTGCAGACATGACATTATCGCCTCGCAAATTGTGGCGATTCTCAATATCCTTCAGGTACAACTCCTGACAAAGGGTAGTCAAATATCCGGATTTCAACTCATCTGTTTTCCTGCTGAGAATCTGTGGCAGGCCTCCATAGGTATAATAATCGATCCATGCGTCATACTTATCGCCTGAATATGCAGAGACATACTCAGAAAAGGAAAGCGGATATACGCGCACCTCGTCTCCGCGCCCGCGAAATTCTGTGAGGACATCCGAAGAAAGAAATTTGGAATTACTTCCGGTCACATAAATGTCCACATTGTCTCGTCTGTTCAGTCCGTTGAGTACCGCTTCAAAGTTTTTGCACAGCTGAACCTCGTCCAAAAACACATACCACATACCATCATCCGTAATGTGTTCCTTGATGTAGGCACTCAATTTTTTGCTGTCGTGAAGCTCCTCAAAATCGTCGTCGTCCAGCGGAATGCTTATGATTCTGGACGATTCTACACCTGATTCAATCAGGTATTGATAATAAAGCTTAAACAGAAGATATGACTTCCCGCATCGACGAATGCCTGTAACGACCTTGATCATGCCGTTTTCTCTTCGTTCTATCAGTCGATTCAGATACAGGTCTCGTTTGATTTGTTCCATAATCTCGTGCTCCTTACTCCGAGAGAATGTAAATAGTTGCAATTTCCCGTAATAATAGTATACGCACAACCAAGGTCTGCGCCAATATCACGCAATTTATTATGCCGAGAAAGAGTGAAAATATGCGTTTCTCCGAAATATGGTTTTGAACCGTTGTTTCCAATCAGTACCGGATTACTGCAAAAATCTTTTCTGCAAAAATGATTCCATCAAATCAAGATACCGTTCCGCCTGAACGATAAAGCCTACATGACCGCCCGGAACCGTGCGGATCTCTGCATCCAGTTTTTTGAACAAATCAGCAAGCCGTTTCTGATCTTCCTTTTTGAAAATGTCATTTTCCGGAAGAAGGATCTGTACCCTTCCCCGCAGATATTCAAAATCACTTGCTTGGAAAGGCGGGTAATCCTTCAGCATATATACGCACCGGAAGCTATGGATAAATCGCTTTTTATAGTTCAGGTCAGAAGCCACCGTTTCATAGAATCCCCTGCCATAACTCCGGTCGGCTTCTGACTCGCATTTCAAAAATCCCGCACTCTTTTTCAGCAGCAGATTCATCTCTGCTTTTGCAGGAACCAGCTTCAGGAGCAGCAGGAGGAGCGGTGTTGAGAAGCGCTCTTTTTGGATGTCTCTGACATAATCGGAATCCACTGTCAGGGTGGTCGTCAGGATCATTGCCCGAACAAGTTCCGGATGTCTTTTTGCGAAGATCTGGGCATATACGCCGCCATCACTTGCACCGATCAAAACCACTTTTTCAATCCACAGTTTTTTCAACAGGTTTGCGGCAAAGTCGATCTGTTCCTCCGGGTTTGCAGTATGGTGCGGATATTCATAGATCAAAAAGCGGTATTGGCCCCTTAGTTTCTCTGCATAGGGCATCCACATTTCCTGCATTTCCAGTCCGTTAAAAAAGAGAAGCACCGGTGCATCCTTCTTGCCGCCGTACTGGTATCTTACCTTTATGCCTTCAACAACCGCCGTTTGATACGGAAACTGCTGCAAAAAAGCATCGTATTCCTTCCTGAAGTTTCTGGTGTCGCACACAGCGTTTTCCCTCCCGAATTCTGCTCTATGCACTTTCTGCCAAAAATGCCGACAATTCAGCAATCGCTGTCACAATGATTTCCTCGTCCGTGGCCGCACGGGGTCTGACACCTAAAATACTGTCCACAGAACAGGGGGCCTAAACGCCGGGTGTCCCCATTTGATAGCGTAAAAAACTTGTGTAAACGATAGCTCCTACAGTTTCAGACTGTTTTCGTCCAACAGAAAATTCCTCAGTCCGATTGTAATAATTCCGTTTTCATCGC
>CAVAGJ010000108.1:0-3069 GCA_963588145.1 Coriobacteriaceae bacterium | reverse complement strand
TGTTCTCCGTAGCTTGTAAGCCCTGCCGGGAACGAGCAGTGCGCTGTCTTGATGGCGTAGTAACCGTGGTCGATGCCGATAATGATGCTCATGGGAAAACCTCACTTCCTAAAATTGGTGTAAAATGGAAAACTTGAAAAGAAACTGAAAACTGTCGGAAAAAGCCAAAAATCCCCATAGCCAACGGGAGATTGGCTGCGAGGAAATTGAAAACATTCTGAAAACAGCAGAAAAAAGTTGGGATTTTCACTGAAAAACTGCAAAACTGGGCGGCAGGGGAGGGCAAGCATGCCCCAAACCACCCAACAAAAAAGTCCAACCGCCTCAAAACGGTTGGATATCTCTCTAAAACGTGCTTCAAAAATCACTTGTCGATTTTGCCATTTTTACGCGATACAACAAACAAAAAAGCCTGTGACATCTTTTATGTCACAGGCTTTTGGTGCGGATGAAGGGATTTGAACCCACACTCTTTTAAGGGAACTAGAACCTGAATCTAGCGCGTCTGCCAGTTCCGCCACATCCGCATATTCAGTTGCGCCCGTTATCCGGTCGACGCGTACTATTATAGCGGACATGTATCCTAATGTCAAGCGCTTTTTTGCGAAAATGTATAACTTTTTGCAAGTTTTTTCTAAATATACACT
This sequence comes from Coriobacteriaceae bacterium, assembly GCA_963588145.1. Lineage (GTDB taxonomy): Bacteria > Bacillota > Clostridia > Oscillospirales > Ruminococcaceae > Gemmiger. The sequence goes on along the minus strand of CAVAGJ010000108.1, from coordinate 2,422 downwards.
GCAGAGACAAACTCGATATACACTGCCAGAGACAAACTCGTTTTTCCTTTTCGCAAAGTATTTTTCTGCTGTGTACACACAAGTTCCTTGCAAAAAAAGAAATCTTGGCATTTTTTCTCGTTCGGCAAAAAGTTCACAAAAAACAACGTAGCCACATTCCCCTTTGTTTTCATATTTACCCTTGTATAATATCTGCTGTGCGGCAGACTGCTGCGAATGCGGCATTCCAGCCGCAAAAAAAGCAAAAGGGAAGAGGAATCTCATGAACGCATTCACTTCGGCAGTCAAATCGATTGCCAAAAAGTACAACGATACCAGCTTGATCCTGCGTATCGCGGTTGACCTTGTCATTGGCGCTGTGCTGGCGCTGCTCTGCCCGGGTGCCACCTGGCTGGAGGAACTGGGCAATCTGTTCGTTGGCGCCTTGAAAGGCATTGCCCCCGTACTGGTTTTCGTTATTGTTGCCATCGCTCTGGCGCAGGGATCGTCCAAGCTGGACCCCTGGTTCGGCACGGTCGTGTGGCTGTATATGCTGACAACTTTTATCGCCCCCCCTGTCGGTCATCACCAGCACGCTATTCCCGCAGAATCTCGTTCTGGCCAAGGTTGCCACGGCGGAGGTCGTCCCGCAGGGCTTGGGCGATGCCCTGCGGGCCAACATTGTATCCAATCCACTGAACGCTATCACGAATGGCAACTACATCGGTATCCTGATGTGGGCCTGCCTGTTCGGCCTGGCTATGAGGACCATCGCCACAGACAGCGCCAAAAAGTTTCTGTCGGACACCTCGGACGCTGTCTCTCAGATTGTGCGTCGGGTCATCAACCCGGCTCCGTTCGGCATCATGGGCCTAGTGTTCACCAACGTGGCCAGCAACAGCCTTTCCGTCTTTACGCAGTACGGCCGCCTGCTGCTGTTGCTGGTGGGTACTACGCTGCTGATGTCACTTGTTATTAACTAACTGATCATCTTTATTTACCTGCACTGCAACCCGTATCCGCTGGTTTTCCGCTGCCTGCGTGAGTCCGGCCTGACGGCTTTCTTCATCCGCAGTTCTGCCGCCAACATTCCCGTCAATATGCCCCTGTGCAAGAAGCTGAGTCTGGATAAGGATGTCTACTCCGTTTTCATCCCGCTGGGCATCACCATCAACATTGACGGTGCCGCCATCACCATTACCATCATGACGCTGGCTGCCGCCAACACGCTTGGCATGCAGGTTTCTATGCCTGCCGCCATTCTGCTTTCCCTCATGTCCGCTTTGGATGCCTGCGGTGCCTCAGGCGTGGCAGATGGTTCGCTGTTGCTGATTCCGATGGCCTGCTCGCTGTTCGGTATCTCCAACGATATTCCTATGCAGGTCGTTGGCGTTGGCTTCATCATCGGTGTCATCCAGGATTCCGTTGAGTCCGCCCTAAACTCCGCCGGTGACGTTGAGTTTGCTGCCACCGCTGAGTATATTACCAGTGGCGCAAGACCGGTCGTCCGCTGCCGGATTTCCTGGTCGGCAAAAAGTAAGATTCACTGCAATCCGCAGGGAAAAGCTACTTGCGGATTTTGTTTGCACTTTTTTAGAAAAATTGGATTTTTCGCAAAAAAATGCTTGACATTAGGATACATGTCCGCTATAATAGTACGCGTCGACCGGATAACGGGCGCAACTGAATATGCGGATGTGGCGGAACTGGCAGACGCGCTAGATTCAGGTTCTAGTTCCCTTAAAAGAGTGTGGGTTCAAATCCCTTCATCCGCACCAAAGAAAAGCACCTAAGAACGCAAGTTTTTAGGTGCTTTCTTTTTATTGTACCGCACTGTTTACCGCACCCGCTGTATAACAGCCCTTGCTTTCAAGGTATTCTACAAGGTGCTCTTCCACGCTGCCGCTGTGCTGCCAGCTTGCGAAACCTGTGCCCCTGTATGCGTGATGCTGTATTTCAGCTCAAGCATAGCGTTGTCAAGGTCTACAACCTCTAGTGCCTTGTTTAGTCGTTTCTCGTTGCCGGACGTTTTGCCGCTCATGCTTCCACCTCCGAGCTGTTCAGCTGGGCAAGGGTGGCGCGTAGCTTGGCTTTCAGCCGGTCAAGCTCGATCTGTGTGGCGGTCTGCTGCCACAGGTCGGCAAGGTCAACGTGCGCGGCGATGGTCTCGCCCTTGTGGACGCTTGTCACGGTGTAGCCGTCCCGCTCGAATTGCTGGACGATCCAGCCCGCCGGGCGCATATCCAGCCGGGCAAGTGCGCTAATCTTGCCGCCATCCAGAATGACGGTTTCTGTGCGCACGGTGCGGGGCTTCGGTTCCCGCTGGTCGATGTACTCCACCACATAGGCGGTCAGATTGATAGTTTTTTCAGTTTTCATTGCTTTTACCTCTCCATTAGTTTTTGTGAACAATCACCAGAGAGAACGTACCAACGTATCTTTC
>CAVAGJ010000107.1:0-3124 GCA_963588145.1 Coriobacteriaceae bacterium | reverse complement strand
ACAGCCATTTTACGAATCCTTTCATGTAAAAGATGGGCAGCCGCCGGGGCTGCCCACGGTTCAGCGGTTACAGATTCTGACGGATAATGCGGGTGATGATGCCCACGGCAATGCTGCGCTCCTCGTCCAGCTTCGTCACCACAAAACTAACATCGTCTTTTTTGCCGGGGGTGCGGCGGTCATAGCAGGAGTGAGCCACGGCGTTGACACCGTTGGAAAGCCGCACATAGACGATGCCCTTATGTACATCGGTCACGCGGCCGGCATATTTGCTTTGCACGCGGCAGCGCTTTAGTGCTTCGCGGCTGGTGTTCTCGGTGACGCTTTTGACATCAGCGTGGACAGACAGTTCTTCCTGTGAGGTTTTGTTCACTTCGGTCACGCGGACAAGAATCTGGTCGCCCACCGCAAAGCGGTCATGGGCATCGCCGATCCAGTCCCATGCCAGATCCCGCGCCATGATGGAGCACTCCACACCAAAAATCTCCACGCGGATGGACTTGTCGGCAACAGCAACAACGCGGGCCTGCACCACGCGCCCCTCACGGACACGGTATTCGCCGTTGGCATCGGGACTGAAATAGAAAAGCTGACGTTTGCGCATCATGGCCTCGCGGCGGCTGGCAACCACACTGCGGCTCTTGGAGTCGATGCCGAGAATAACAAAGTCGATTTCCGCGCCCAGCATATTGCCCAGCAGCTTCATCTGGCGGACAACCATACTGTCGGTGCTGCTGGCGGCGCTGGGGGTAATCATCATTTCCTTGATAGGGATGACGATGCGGAAACCGTTATAGTCCACAACAGCAATCGTCTTGCCGCTGTCGGTCTGTTCGATGCCGCCCAGCGGCGCAGAAAGGATACGCCGCGTGCGGTAGGCGTTGTGGATCTCGTGCCACGCGGCGGCTTCGCGGGCATCCTCGGTTTCGATTTCATCGCCGCTTTCAATGGTCAGCACCGGGGCATCTGCTTTGCGTCTGCGGCGGGGCGGGGGAGTTTCGGCGGTTTTTTCTTCTTCGACAGGGGCGGGAATGGGTGCATCTTCGAAATCGACAGGTGCGGGGATGGGCAGGTTGGGGGTGAAAATGTCATTGTTCATTTCCATGAGAAATCTCCTTTTCGTTTTCGGGTTTTGTTATGATGGATTCTTTGTCGGTGGCAACCACCGTTTTTGATTTGGCAGGACGGCCACGGCGCTTAGGCGGTGCCTTGGGGGATGCCTTTGTTTCCACCGGGGAAATTTTGAGCGTTTCTGGTAAGGCTTTCCGCCACTCTGGAATGTGTGCGGATGCTTTGCACTCCCGCAGATGCTTATAGGCTGGGTGCAGAGAGTAGTCCATTTTGTGGACTTTCAGAACTTTGTGCCCGCGCAGAATCACGAGCGCTTCATCTACCGGCAGGCGTAACACTTCGTCTGGGGTCAGCACCGGCCGCTTTCCGACACCGCTGCTTTCGCGGTACTGCGGCGTGTAGTCAGAGATGCGCAGGGTACTTAGTGCCTTGGAGGTACTGGACACTGCCACACTGGCGATGCCGGTACGCTGGGAAACATATTCGGCAGTCAGCTGATCCGTGCAGCCGAGAAACAGCTGCACATCGCAGTTGCCGAGAATCTCCTGCCACTGGTTCTGCGGATAGCGGTTTTGCAGGCCGGCAAGATTCTGGAATACGCAGGACATAGAGATGTTGCGGGAGCGAATGACGCTGATGCGCCGGGATAGTTCGGAAATCGTACCGCAGGCGGTCAGCTCCTCGCCCAGCACATGGACCGGCACAGGAAGCCGCCCGCCGGGGCAGTTGGCATCGGCATAACGGACGAGCTTGATAAAAGCGAAAGAAAGGAACAGCGATGCCAGAAAATCAAAAGTGCTGTCCTGATCGCTGGTGACAAGATAGTAGGCACAAGGCTTTTGCCCCGGCAGTTCAAGGCTGATTTCATCATACGCAGTGATTTTTTTGATAAGCTCCGACTGAAACACCTGCAAGCGGCTGCCCAACCCGCTGATAACCCCGCTGCGCACCGAATCCGAGGCCCGTTGGTACAGGCTGTACGGCGCTTTGGCGGGGTGGGTCAGCGGCAGAACATCGAACAGGCTGTCCAGCTGGCTCTCGCTGCATTGGGTGATGAGGTTGTACACCTCACCGATGTTTCGCTGTTCCGGCGGGTAGGTGAGGTCAACGTACAAGACCAGGGCTTTCAGCAGGTTCATCTCTCCCGAATCCCAGAAACGGTCACTTTTCCCGGTGCCGTTGGTGTTCTTGATGATGACATCCACGAAAAGCTGCGCCATCAGTTCCTGCCCCTCAATCTCTTTCAGACAGTTCCAAGAGTCTGAATTTTCGGGGCTGACGAGGTTGAATACGCGCACTGTGTACCCTAAATCTCGCATATACTCACTGGATTTTTCGTAGAGCTCGGATTTGGGGTCACAGATAATCAGCGATTCGCCGCGGGCGGCGCTTTGCAGGATGCGGTTCATGCAAAAGGAGCGTGTTTTCATCGAGCCGCTGGCACCGTAGACGGCGAGGTTGCCGTTTATGCGCGTCTTTTCCGGAATACAGAGAAACTTTCCGTCGAGCATCCCCAGAACGGTTCCTGTATGCTGGGATAAGTCGGAAACCATATCCAACACGGCGGGAATCTCTCGCGGCTGCATCCAGCCGGATGTTCCGTAAGTGCCTTTCGCAGAGAAATCGAAGTTGCGTTCGGAATCCGTCAAGGCATCTTGGCTGAACAACTTTCGATACAGGACAATCGCGGCGACTGCTGCTGCGCAGCCCGCCATGCAGTACAGGTTATAGGGAAACCACAAAATACCTTTGAGACAGGCCAGCGGCGACAAAGAGGGAAACGGCGGAGAAGTGCCGCCCGGCATACCGCCGTTTTTCTGCCAGACGGCATAATTACCGATAAACTGTGTTAAGTAGCCGCAGGCGTAGAGCAGCAGTGCGACTGCCAATAAAATTTGAGAGCGCTTTTGAGGTTGCTTCATGGATTAGAGAAGAACCTCCTCTCGAACTCGGCAAAGTCGATGGCCTGCAACTCGACCTTGTCACCGCAGAGCGGTCGCAGCGCGTCTGCCTGAAAATCAAAGCAAAGGATGGCACCCTTCATTTGCAGTAA
>CAVAGJ010000106.1:0-3278 GCA_963588145.1 Coriobacteriaceae bacterium | reverse complement strand
TCCAGCTGCTTTTGCGCTTCTTCTGATGCCTTCGACATGCCTACCAGTGTACGCGAGCGCGTTCACCAACGTTCCTAGGAACCCTGGCTTCCAAACTCCACCAACGAAGGCCGCTTTCCACATCTTCACATTGAGTCCGCAAATAACCGCCCTGCCGTTTTAATTGTGCTTCATATCTGCGTAACCCCGTGCCTCCAGATTCAATAGGCGCATCAGCAGTAGCTACATCCCGTAACCGTATTAGATATTCATTAAGAGACGCTTCAACGGTTAATACATACCCATATCGCGCATCGGCATGCTTCGCTACATCTGCAAAAAGCTCTCTCACCAATCCCAACAATATAGTTTCGTACTCCGTGCAATCATTCCCAGGAATCAATTCAGGCAAAAGCACCGCACCATCAAATCCCAACAGTTCTAATCGTGATTGCTGCGTCCTTGCAATTTCACATAAAGACCTAAGAACTTCGCAACCGTTCACGTGTCCTCTTGAGACATCTGTTGCGCCACTATCCTCATCGTTGGCATAATGAACATCTTCAAGCTGCTCAATCAGAGCATGGGAACGTAGCGACGCCTTCCGAAGACACCCCTTTGCTTCGTCAATCTTGACCGAATCGACATCCTGTACTTGCCCAAGCAATAAAATCGCATCGACGATATCATTGGTCACATAATCATGCAGCGTATGGGCAATCTCCAGTTTTTCTTTTTGCCGCCGCACCATATCACGCAGTTCCATCTGACGTTGAGTCTGCTGCATTAATCCACCTATCAATGCTGGCACAAGACACATTACCAGTATCAAAAAGAACCTTTGAGAGCAACTCCCTGCGTCAATGTCTTTCTCCTCATGCCCAATCAGAGGAAGAAACCAACTCATTCCCGATACCACAGCGGCGAGTGCCAACCCCTGATTCAGACGAAAGTACCCAATTATTCCGAGAGCCATGGCACAAACCATAAAATACTCCGGAGGCAAAGAGCTCCACAACCCACTCGGGAATAGAGAAACACACCAAACGATAAGCGCCATCCAACTGCCATGCCATGGAGAAAAAACAGCGCAAATCAATGATCCAAACGAGAAAGCGATCAGAAGTAAACCACAATCAGTCATAGTGCATGACGACCGGAGGAATGCGTCGCTTACTCCGCATAAATGAACCAATAGGCATACGAAAATAAAAGGCATCAGTGCCTTCTGAAAGTGCGACATATGCTTTAATTCACTTGGTAACGAATTAGCAACCACGCCAAATCTCCATATATGCATCGACTTATCCCATATTCGTTATTAATCATTTCCGGTTGAGTCAACCCTGAATCAGATGCCTCTGTCTACATATCCGGATGGCCTCCACCCGTTTCCTGACGCCAAGTTTCTGAGCAGCATGATTAACATGCGAAAGCACCGTAGCACATGAGATGTTGAGACGGCCACCAATTTCACCGGTAGTTAATCCCCTCGCATACATTCCAAGAATCTCCAATTCACGAGCAGAAATGCCTGCATGCGCTACTTTCGGAACAGCATGAAGGCGCTCATACGCTTTTTCAGCGGAAAGAAAACCATGGGCAACATCCACGCTTTCCCCAGATGCCGCGACATGTACCGCATTCACGAAATCCGGCGAAAGAATTTCTTGTTTAGAAAATAACCCCTGCGCCCCCGCCAAAGCTAACCGTTGACGGTATTGATCAAGCGCGTACGAACTCACACCGAGAATACCAACTCTTGAATCTCGTAATCTTATCTGCCGACAGACATCAATTCCAGAAATGCCATTCAGTGCAAGATCCAGAACAATAACTTTGACCGTTGCAGTGTCAGACAACGGTCCAAATACCATACGTTCCAACGTGTATTGCGCATTCGTATCGCTCCAACCAATACGTATCGTCGCATCCCTCTGACGCAACAGGAGCGATATCATTTCTAACGCGCACGCATCATTATCGAGAATCCCCACATCGATGTGAAAACCACTCTGCTTCTCGCCCATATTTTCCAGCATAGTTCTCTTAGGGGAAGTCACGTATACAGCTTCCATTTTTTCTGGAATCATCATTGCATCAGCGCTTTTCCAGACACACCATTGTTGTTGTTGTTCGCATTGAAGCGAGCAACAAATCAAGGAGATAAAAATGACAATCATCAAAAAGAGAATCGTCTTCTTCATGATGGCGTTGCTGACTGGTTTCCTCCTAACTACAGCATTCCAACCTTTCGCACAAGCAATGGAATCTCCGACGACCACGACACCTGCCGCAATTCAAGGCCTTGACGCATATATCTCAACCAGTTCAACAGGAGCCTTCACTCTCAATGAAGATGCCGCACTCACGGATGGGTACTCGCAAGAAGCTATCGATATGGTAAAACACCAACTCTTCATCATGAATGACCTTTCCCGTTCGAAAAATTCTGTCGTAGATTCCACAACGCTGACAGTGACCATTTATCAAGCCTCAGCAAGGGCACGAGGTGTGAACAAATATATAGTCCATTGGACCGGTCTCACTGAGCGTTGGATGGATAGCGACAACGCAAAAGCCTACATACGAGGGCTAGAGACCGGTGGAAATGTCAGCAAATTTGTCCCTGGCTGGGTGGGGAGCATGGCCAAACTCTATTCTGCATCATCAATTGCACAGGCCAAGCAAGCAGCGAAACCAGGCAGAGGTATCATCATGTTCACCCAGTACTCGACAACAGGCACTACAACTATTCCAAATATTTGGTACGGAGCACAATGAGTTTTGGCCAACCAGCAAGGACGAGGAGATTGACATGTTTCGACAAACGGCACAATGGATCGCATATTTCATCGTCGTCATCGCACTGGTGTGCGGGCTTGAGATCATTGGGAATCTTCCTGTTCAATCGCAATCATCCTTGCCTTTGGGTACACACCTCTGGCTTGTGCTATGGTGCACGCTCGGTTTGATGATTCTGATATTCGTGTGGCTTTCCAGAACCTATCCGCCGGCGTTCATCGTTTGCACGACGGCCATCTGCACCTTGGATTGGCTCACACTCGGCTTGAAGTATTCACATATTTCCTTGGGAGGTCTGTTCTCGGACTCGACTGTGGATATCGTCAGCAATATACTCAACGCCATCTCGCTCATCATATTGTTGTTCGCATGGTCGCGCAACGACGACAAGTAGCGGATAGTAGGCACTAGGCGAAACCAGCCGCATCGCATCGCGTCGGACCAGCATACGGATAGCGGGAACGGCTTGACGGCGGGTTTTCGTAAGATTGAAC
>CAVAGJ010000105.1:0-3487 GCA_963588145.1 Coriobacteriaceae bacterium | reverse complement strand
CGTTTCTGCCGTAACAAATGCCGCCCGGTGTGAGAATTTCTTGGGTATTGAACGGCACAAGTGCTGTCAGTGATTTCGTCAGCATTGTGCGCACACTCTCAATGCGGCGCAGCCCGTAGGGCATGGCCGTATTAAAGGCGCGTTCCTGCTGAAAATAAAGTTCTGTGAATCGGCAGTTATAGTTTGCCGCCGTGGTTTTCAGTGCATCGGTTTCCAGCGCAAGGTCCTCCAGTGTATCCGCAAAGTAGGTGACGGTCAGCAGGGTCAAAAACATCTGCTGGTCGTTTTCCATCATTTCCTTGCGAATGCTGGCAATGATGCGGTCCTGCTCTTGCGTCCGCTGTGGTACAGAGGATGTAAAATCAAGATTTTCCACGGATTTCTTATTGAAACGGACTTTTTCGGCATCCGTTTTCATCTGCGCGTTGTCAATTTCCTTGAAAGCGTCCTCGGTTTCCACCGGCTCAATGTCAATGGATAACACGATATACGGTACTTGCTGGAGCAGTGCGGAGATAAACTTATCGTCCAACTGCTGCGGGTACTCGCTGATCGTCATGCACTTGGCGTAAGAATCCTCAATTTCGATATGCTTTTTACAAAAGCGGATGCAATCGGGAGCAATATAATCCCGAAAGTCCTGCCCCAGCTTGGTGCAGTTGTCAAAATCGAAGTTGAAACGCCCCTCCTCTGAGATTCGGAAAAACTTGTGCAGCACCTCCAACCGGGCGCGGTTGTCCAGCGGTGTGACCGCGCACTCCAGCGCGGAAAACGCGGACAATAGATGCCCCTGCACCTGTACAAAGCGTTCACGAGCTTCTTTCACGCCGGGTTTGTTCGTGGACACAATGATGTACTTATGCTGCACAACATTTCCGTTTTCACGAGCGCTGGCCTTAATTAGCCGATTGCGTTCGGCGCGGAGTGCATCAAAGCCGTCATTCTCCCGGTGGTACAGCACATCGCGGGCAAAGGCTTTTTCATCCATGCGCTGGCTGACAATACAAACCTGCATCCAGCAGTCGGCAGGGATACCGGCATAGACTGTACCAAGCTGGGATAGAATATTCTGCTTGGCCGTGTCGCTCTGCATGGCGTAGTTGATGTCGCTGATTTGCCACATTCGGCTGAACACATTTCCTGATTGCCACACGCCGTCCGCGTAGATTCGATCAATCGGGATGCTCTGCTGCACAGAGCGCGGCATTTTATAGCTACCGCGCGTTTTTCGCGTAGATGCGTACTCACTCAATCTCAATGTTTATCACCTTTTTTCTTTTTGCAGTATTTGTTTTCGGTTTTCCATAGCCGCCAGTCATTTCGGATAACTGTGCTGTCTATTACAACAAGCAGGAATTTCTCAAAGGTCAGGCAGTCATAGGTGAAAAATCCCGCTGCTGCAATCGGCGCGGCGGCAACAATACAGACCCAGCCCGCTGTTTCATGGCCCAGCAGCGGGGTCAGCCCCAAGTAGACCGCAACGGCCACGGCAATGGCTGCGCCGGAGCATATCATCTGCCGCAGATTCAACCCCAAAAAGATTTCCTCTTGATAATGGCGGATTTCTTTGTTGATTGGTATTTGCATGATTTATAACCCCATCATTTCATGGATAATTCGGTCAGAGCCTTTGATAAGGCCAACCAGCACGAGCATATTGAACACAGTTTCGGCAAGATAACTCCACACGATAGTGGTAGCTTCACCGCTGGCCACAGTAGGGGTACTGACAAATGCTGAGTAAATCACACAGGCCAGCACGATTACTGCGCCCTCTAAGCACACGCCAATATAGCTTTTCACAAAAGAAACACCGATAGATTGTGTGCTTTCCCCTGCAAAAGCCGCCAGCGGCAGCGGGGCAAGCGCGGTATACATATAGAGCCTGAAGAAGCGCCCGTACACGGTCAGAATCATTACAAACGACAAAACCGTGATGAACAAGCTGCCAAGAATCGTAACGAGCCACAACGGTATACTGGCGAGGAAGCCGACATTTTCAATGGCCGTCTGCATTTCTTCTGGCAGCGACACCATCGCCTCCGAGATACCGCCCATGCTGTTGGCCATATCGGTGACGATGCCGTTACAGATGGAAAAGATGTTCAGCATAATGTCCATGCCATATCCCACAAGCGCTTTCGCCGCTACAAAGCGGAGAAAGTAATGGATAGCGGCTTCAGGGCGTTTCAATTCGTGAAAATTCATCGTGTTTTTGCACAGCGATATAGCAAAGAATAGAACGACCAGTGCATAGCCGATGCCAACCATGCCGTTATGCAGTGTCTGCATTACGCTCCACACAGCGCCGCCCTTAAAAGTTTGAGGGCCAGTTGTCACCAGCCCCCATAACTCGCCCAGCTTGCCGTTCCATGTGGAAAAGGCATTGTTCAGATTTTCAACAATCCAGTTTTGGTTCAAATTTTCACCCACTTTCTTGCAAAAGAAATGACCGTCTTGCCCGAAAGCAAAACGGTCATATATCCGATACTATTCTAAATACTGCGGCAGATTCCATGAGCCGCGCAAAACGCGGTGAATCTCTACAATCTGCTGTGCCGCTTGAACACGATAGAACACAAGATATTTATCGACAACCAGTTTTCGATAGCTGGGGTCGTGTTCGTATTCTTCGCACATATTGGGCGTTGTGGACAGTCTTTCAATCTTTTCCCGGATTTCCCGCAACACGCGCGGGGCAGTCTTGGGATAAAACCCAGAAAGATATTGTGCGATGTCCGTCAAATCTTGCACAGCAAGGGGCAGATATTTGATTTTATAAGCCATATTCCTTGTTCAGCATCCCCCATACACTATCGTGATTTTCCCATTGCGTGTTAGGGTCGGCAGCCTGTTGTTTGGCTTTCGCCAGTTCCTCGGCCACATAACGCTGGTGCAGAAATTCCTCATACTTGGCGTAGTCCTCTATATTGATGAGAACAGATTCACCACGCCCTTGGTTGGTAATAATGACATGATTATGGTTTTTTGTCATGTCCGCGATTTCTGCGTAATGGTTTCGTAAATCACGCGATGGACGAACGAATGTTTGCATCATAATGGACACCTCCCATTTGTATATATTGTATCACAGTATGACTACACATTCAAGTGGCGTTTTTACAGAATCATGTCCAAAATATCCTTGGCGAAGTAGATAACCACGCCGCCGAAAAAGGTCATAAAGCCCTGCGCACGCTGGCTGGCATCGTGACCTTTAAGAGCAAGGCCAATCTGGACGATGCCGAAGCCCAGCAGAATTGCGCCGATGGCTTTGATGGCTGAAAACACAAAGTCGCTCAGATTGTTGATGGTGGTCAGCGGGTCATCGGCAAACGCGGGCATGGCCATAACAAAAACAGCGGCAATCACCGTTGCCGCCGTCAGATAAATGCGCTTGATTTTGCGGTCATTCGCCGCCTTGTTCGTACCATTGAGAGAAGTTTTCTTCATTTTCATAATAATTTTCCTCCGGGTGTTTTTCTAA
>CAVAGJ010000104.1:0-3490 GCA_963588145.1 Coriobacteriaceae bacterium | reverse complement strand
GTTCTGCTCCCATACTCGCTCAAGATTCTCTGAAGTGCTCATCGTCGGCAATACTAAGTTCAAATAATTCGTCGAGCTTACAGCAAAAAAGGCAGCAGAGTTTTTCAACAGTATCATAGTCTATGCGAGTAGCTTTATCATTGTAAAGATTCGATATGGTGTTTCTTGATAGACCTGTCTGCTCATGCACATCTTGAATAGTATAGCGTTTTTTGCCCATGAGGGTAGAAAGGTTGCAGTGTACGGACATTATAACCATCCTCCTTATCATAATTTATAATACCACAGATCAAGTTCAAAATAAACAGCTAAATTGTTAAAATGAACTTCTTACTTATACCTACCCTTAGGACTTGATAGCACATCTAAAGCACCTCATGCACACCATGTTTTTTTGTCCACTCACTTGCTGCCTTCCGCCGTTCCTCGCTATACGGCGCAGTCAGACGAAAGCTCAATCGCCCTTTCTCAATCTCAAAAGTCAGTCCACCTTGCCCATCATCGTCGGTCTGGCGGCAGCATTGCAGATACTTTGCCGCAAATGCCGCCAGCCGCTTTTTGAGATTGGTGTTATGGGTCTGCACCTCAATGATGCGGCTATGTTCGTCAAAATAGATCACGGTTGTCTTTTGCTTCTTGGTAAGCCCTGTTCTCATAAAACCTCCTGATTTTCGTAGATTTCCCCAGCTCTTGAATTGAAAAAGTGATGTGATTTTTTGATGGAAATGCCCCAAACGATGCGGAGTGCATTTCGCCTTGTCATATCAGCTGATTTGCCACTTTTCCAGCTCTTGACCGCATTTTCACGGTGTTCTGTTTGTGCGGGTTTTCAGCCACTCCACCAGCTCACTTTTCATCACCAGTTTGCTCCCGCCGATCCGCAATGTCAGAAAATCCGGGCTGCTCAAAAGGTTGTATGCACCCGCTTTGGAAATCTGCAACGCTTCGGCAAGCTGCTTTGCGTCCATCACATCGGGCATGGCTTCAAACGGTTCTCTGCTCATAAAATCTCCTTTCCCGCATAAAAAAGCAGCTGCTGCCATTTCGGTAACTGCTGCCGCTGCTGCGTCTGTTTACTTGTCCAAATACTTTTGATACTCTGCTATCATATAGTCCTCATAAGCTCCAGCAATTTTGGCAATCCGCTTATGGACTGCGCTGGCGGCCTTGTAGCCGACCTTGTCCGCAATTTCCTGTTCGATCAAGCCGTCCATGCGCAGCTTCAATATCTCCCAGTCTTTCTCGCTGATGCTCTGCTCAGCAAAGGCGGTGATCTGCATTTTGGAGATAACCTTCTGTTCAAACTCGCCGCGAGGATCAACAATCTCAAAAATATCGCCGTCCTCGGTCTCCATCATCTCGTCAAGAGAAATCAGCTTGCCAGAGCGGTTATGATGCCAATTTCGCATGAAATCCGTCTTGACTGTGCTGCTGGTGTTTTCGTAGTCCTCCACGGTACGGTTCTCCCAGATCGCGTCAATCATCGGCTGCCAGTTCTGTTCCGCAATCACCATGTCGGTGACATTTCCGACCAGATCGCTGAACTGCTGATAGGTCAGCCACGGAACTTCCACGTCCTGCGGGATATTGTAAAGATTTTGAAACCCCAATCCGTTCTGCTCAAATTTCATACGGATGTAGGGGATGATGCTGTACAACAGCTGCCACAAGGGGAAGTAGCCTGCGTACTGATTCCAGTTGCCGGGGATATCGCGGTAGTTACCCTTGCGGTCTTCGACTTGAAAGAATTGCCATGCGCACCATGCGTAGCAGTCCCACACAAGCAGCTTGAACATATCATCACATACGATGTGGTCGTATTTGTCCGTCCGCAGTACCTCATACGGACAGCGGGGCAGCTCATAGGCTGGCTTCCACTTCTCCGCAAGCTCTCGCGGCAAGCTGTAAAACAGCGTCAGCCATGATTTGTCGCTGTCCTGCGGTATCTCGATAATCTCACCGGGCAGCACCACAAGAAAACCTTTCGGGCCCATCGGCTTATCCATCAGCGTCACCTCCAATCGCTTCTGTATTCAGCCCTCTACTATATATGGCATGAGAAAGGCTGAATTGTTCTAATGCTTTCAAACTTTTTTGAGATTTTCTGAAAAAATCTCGGAATGGATGGGATAGGATTAATTTAAGGCAATTATACCTGAAAGCTGTGAATAAATCTATTTGAAAATTGCAACTGCAAATTGAACACTTTCCCAACATGATTGTCAACGAAACTCATGAATAACCTATTGAACCCATAGTATTTCAGAAGGAAGGTGAGCGTAGCGAGCCTTCCTTCTGAAATACTATGGGCGGCCGCCGCGATGGGGCGGCACATAATCGCCGAAAATCAAACCTTTGCGCTTACAACGCATACACTTGATCCAAAAACGCCTCAAACAAATCGTCGGGACAAGCATATTTCAAGATCTTGCGAGGCATTTGATTGATTGTATTTTCGATGGATGAAAGATCCTCATCACTAAAATTTGTCATAGATTCTCCTTTTCGGATGAACCTTCGCAAAACTCGGTTATGACGCTCATTTTGCCCTCGTTCCCATGAGCTGTACGGATGAGCGAAAAAGATTTTGCATCCGGTGGACTCATACTTTGTCAATGACGAAAATTCTGACCCGTTATCTGCTGTTATCGTCTTGAAAACTTCCGAGAATTTGCTGCCATAGGTCTCTATCAGCTGATTTATTGCCTCTTCCACACCGGCAGCCGTTTTCCCCGGTATTTTTATGACAATGTACTTTCGCGTAACTTTTTCCACAGCTGTAAACAGAACCGGCTCTTTCCCGTTTCTTCGGCCTACAACTGTGTCAACTTCCCAGTGCCCGATTTCTGTCTTTTGCGAAACAATTTCCGGCCTTTCGTCAATACTTCGCCCTAAGACGCGTTTGTTCTTGACCGTATGCGGTTTATGTATTTTGCGTCCCAATATTTCGGGAAGGTCAAACGGAGACAGCGGCAAGCGGTTGCTGTGAAGCATATTGTATAGCGTCTTTGTACATGGAATCTTGATATTGGGAAACAATTTATTCGCGTTTGCATATCCTACGCATGTATCCAACGACCAATGTTTCCCTCGTATTCTCGTGACTATCCAGCGGATAAACTGGTTATATTTCGGCGCCTCTATGATGCAATGGCGCTTGGAACGTTTGCGATTTTCCTCGTAAGCGGCTTGTCCTCTTTTGGCATTGTATGTCGGGAAACGTCCACGCTCCCCGTTTCGCTCCGGCGTCCCTCGTTTTAATTCGTAGTGAATCGTGGATGGAGAGCAATGCAAATAAGCCGCGATTTTCCGAAGAGAGTATTTTTTGGCACGAAGTGCCTGAATGACTCCTCTTTCGTCTAGCGTGAGATGTGCCCCTTTTTTGCGTTCTGTGGGAATTATGGTAGAATTAAGTTGATCCATAACGATTGCTCCTTTCGATTTGTGTCAACCTAATTTTAATCGATGCAACCGTTATGGGTCTACTTTT
>CAVAGJ010000103.1:0-3554 GCA_963588145.1 Coriobacteriaceae bacterium | reverse complement strand
GAAAGATACGTTGGTACGTTCTCTCTGGTGATTGTTCACAAAAACTAATGGAGAGGGAAACACCATGAACAAATACGAAATTGAAAACACCGCTTTACAGCTCAAGGCACTTTTAACCGTTCTTTGTGAAGTAGACACCGACAACGAAAGCGCACTTGCTGAAATGCCCCACGCATTGAGAACAGCCGCCGAGCTTGCCGAAAAGCTGTATTGTGCTATTGCTGATATGAAATAATGAGACAGGCACACCGCCCCGGAGGGATAACACCCCGCCGGGGTTTTCTTTTGCCCTGTTGTGTTGGTGCTGTGGTTTGGGTGTACGCTGTGCGGCGTTCTGTGGGGCGTTGTACGGCGTTTCTTTGCTGTGGGCGTGTTTGGTGTATTCCGGCGGCGTTCCGGGCGTTCTGTGGGCTGTCTGTGCGGCTGTGGGCGTGGCGTTGCGCCGCCGCCCTACCTTCCTACCTAAAAAGGATTTTTGACCGATTTTTTCAAGGAATCCGAGACAGAACACCGCCCGGGCGAGGTCGTGCGGTTCGTTTGCAAGCTCTCCACCAGCTCACAGCAGAACCCACACCACCAGCGGCACACAGGCGGCACAGCATACACCAGCAGAACCAGCCACAGCAAGCCCCGGCAGATAGCACCAGCAAGGACACCACCGCCCGGAACAGCACAGAGCCACCAACACCGAGACAATACAGTCGATTTTATTACACATTTTCAAGCGAATTTTTCAGATTTTCCCGGATTGGTACTATTTCGCCCGGCTTGACACTGTGCGGCACTGTTGCACCGTGCCATTGAAAAGATAAATACTAATCTGTACAGCATTGACAGGCAACAGAAAAGAGATAGTAATATAACACTATTCGTTTTTGACACTAACGGTACTGCTCCCGGGCGAATAGGTACATATATATTTTTACATTTGACCGCCGCCGGGGATGAATTGGTGAAGCTGTGGATTTTCCCGGCTCTGTTGATTTTCTGTTGATTTTTCGGAAAAAATCGGCGTTGTAAAAAGTCTGTGAAGCGGCGAAAACCGCACAAACACAGGCTTTTCTAAAATTTACGGTTTATTTTTTCAAAAAATACAAATTTAAAAAATCGCAAGTTTTGCACTTGCAAAACACGCCTGTTCGTGCTAAAACATAGTGAGACTAAGAAAAAGGGGATGTATTTTCTCGTGTATTCCATATTCCGCAACTTGGCCATTATTATTTTAAGTGCCAAATTCTGCGGCCTGGTCGCCCGTAAATGTAAGGCACCCCAGGTCGTTGGCGAAATCCTCGCCGGTCTGCTCATCGGTCCCTGCCTGTTGAATCTGGTGCAGATCAGCGATACCATCTCGGTCTTTGCCGAGATTGGCGTTGTGCTGCTGATGTTCTCCACCGGCCTGGGCACTAACCTGAAAGAACTGCTGCGCGCAGGCCCCATTGCCACGCTGGTTGCCTGCGTTGGCGTATTTATTCCGCTAATTGGCGGTACGCTGCTGTACGGTGCTTTCTTTGGCCTGGGGGAGATTGGCAGCCCGGAGTTTTACCGTGCGCTCTTCATCGGCACGATCATGACTGCCACCAGCGTTTCCATCACGGTAGCCACCCTGCAGGAGTTAGGGCAGTTGAAAGGCTTCCTTGGCACCACGATCGTCAGCGCCGCCGTTATCGATGATGTTATCGGCATCGTTGTGCTGACCTGTGTCATCGGTGCCAGTTCCGGCACCGGCACGGGCCTGGGTGCCGTGCTTATCAACACGGTGCTGTTCTTCCTGGTTTCCATTGGTGTCGGCGTGGTCATCCACTACGCCATGAAATGGTTGGATAAGCGCAATCCCCACACTCAGCGCATCACCATCGTCAGTATCGCATTCTGCTTCGCCATGGCCTACATTGCCGAGCAGTACTTTGGCATTGCCGATATCACCGGCGCTTACATTGCCGGCATCGTGCTTTGCGCCATGGATGACGCTTCTTACGTTGAGCGCCGTGTCGACATCAGCAACTACGTCATCTTTGCCCCCGTGTTCTTCGCCAGCATCGGCCTGAAAACCGATGTCAGCGGCTTGACCCCGAAGATCCTGCTGTTCTGCGTTGGCTTCGTTATCGTTGCCCTGTTGACCAAGATCATCGGCTGCGGCTGTGCTGCTAAGGTCTGCGGCTTCAACTGGCCTGACTCTCTCAAGGTCGGCATTGGCATGATGACCCGCGGCGAAGTCGCTCTGATCGTTGCTCAGAAGGGCCTTGCGGTCGGCATGGTGGATTCAGTCTACTTTACCGCCGTTATCTTGCTGATCGTTGTTTCCTCTGTTGCAACGCCCATTGCGCTGAAACTGCTCTTCCACAAGTATCCGCCGGTTTCTCATCCGAGCCAGCTGAAAGCCGAACACGCATAAAGCAAAAAAATCAGCCGTTTCCCGCAGGGAACGGCTGATTTTTTTGTCATCAATAGGATTCGTGGCATACAAAGCCGCCCAGTTCCTCGGTGGAGGTAAGGCCCTGTGCCAGTGCCTTGCTGCGCATAGCTGCGTAGAACTCGGCATCGGTGGCCTGCCTGTACGGCTCCAGGAAGAAGTAGCCAATGCCAAACGTAAACATGCAAAGCAGAACCCAGCCGGCAAACGAAAGCCCCAGTACAAAGTAGTGGAACTTTTCGCCGTCCATGATGTCTTTGCTTAACTGCATGGCACGGGTAGTTGTCATATAGGGGTTTTCTGCCAGCAGATAGGGGACCAGTGCATAGCAATAGCTCCAATAAATGCCCGGAACCAGCAGCAGGAACATGCCCAGGAACACTTTCAGGTTTTTCAAAAACTGCACCTTGACCACATTCATATACGGTGTGCGGAATACGCTTGTCACCGTAGCGGCAGGGGAAAGTGCCTGGCGGCTCTCCATAAAGTAGCGATCACGACCGACTTCCAGCGGAGAGGCCACAAAAACCGACCACAGCAGGGTGACCACCGCGGCCAGTACAGCAACGATCATGATCGTCATAAGCGCCTGATGCGAAAGGCTGTCCAGGTAGCTTGCCACGCGGTCATAGGTCGTATCATTGCCAGTGACGGTGTTTACCGTGTAGCGGGAACCACCGCCCGACACACTGCCGCCAACACCAACGATGCCCAGCACCAGGCAGATCCAAAAGCAGCGCCAGTAGCGGCCTTTCAGCGCCTGTCTGGCGTTTGTTTTTAATAGGGAACATGTCCACATATGTTTTGTACCTCCGTGTATTTACCCTATATTATAGCAAATATTACGTTAAAAGCAAGAAAAACAAAAGAAAAAGCTTCAAGCCGAAGCTTGAAGCTTTTTGTCTCGACGTGACAAAAAAGATACCCAACTGTGGGTGAGAGCTTTATGCGTGCGGCAAATCAATTAACGGTTTAAAAGAAAATAAAACTTCAGCATTGATTTGTCCGGTCAGTGCGCCAGGCTTGAATGCAAAACTAAACCCGGATATGAGATACCACCCATAACATGAAATGCAAAAACGTAGCCTCTAAACCTTGCTGGCAGCAGGTACAAACGTAGAAGTAAGCCGAAAATTGAACCTTC
>CAVAGJ010000102.1:0-3558 GCA_963588145.1 Coriobacteriaceae bacterium | reverse complement strand
CTTCCTGTTCGCTATTCTTTTTTATCCCTTGTCACGCATCATTGTAATACCTACATCTTCATTTTACATTTTCCCCGCCATATCGTTGACTTTATGGCTCAATTCCGATATACTGAAAGTTACGGCTGTTTTGCCATACAAGGAGTAAGAAGATAGAAAAAGGAGGGGAAAATCATGATCTTCGGCAAGTATATCAACCGCTATTATCTGCGCAGCGCGCCCGTGCTGCTTTTGGGCCTGCTGGCGCTGCTGACGGTCGATTACATCCAGCTTATGATCCCCCAGCTGTACCGGCTGGTCATCAACGGTGTCAACCTGGGCGAGGTCGTCATTGACGGCCAGACGCTCGCCTTTACCAAAGAGGTGCTGTTCCAGCACATCTGCCTGCCCATGATCGTCATTGTGCTGCTGATGGTAGTCGGGCGGTTTTTGTGGCGCGTCTGCTTCTTTGGCGCGGCGGTGCGCGTTACCGCCGACCTGCGGGAGCGGATGTTCGACCACAGCCGCCAGCTGTCCCAGCAGTATTACCAGGTCAACAAGGTCGGCAACCTGATGAGCCTGTACACCAACGACCTGGACACCATCCAGGAGTGCTTCGGCGATGGCATTCTGATGTTCTTCGATGCCTCGGTGCTGGGGCTGCTGGCACTGTACAAAATGTGGCGAATGGACTACAAACTCACGCTGCTGGCACTGATCCCGGCGGGCATTATGTTCGTCATCGGCACCATTATGGGCACGACCATGACCGAACGGTGGGAGGAACGCCAGCAGGCTTTCTCTGACCTGTCAGACTTTGCGCAGGAGAATTTCTCCGGCATCGCGGTCATCAAGGCGTTTGTCAAAGAGTTTAAAGAATTGACGGCTTTTCGTAAGTTAAACCGCGAAAACGAGGAGATCAACGTCACCTACACCAAAATTGCCACCCTGCTGGAAGTACTGGTAACGCTGTTTGTTGAGTCGATCATCTGCGTCATTCTGGGCTACGGCGGCTGGCTCGTCTACCGCGGGCAGTTCAACGCCGGCCAGCTGGTGGAGTACATCGGCTATTTCGAGGCCATCGTCTGGCCCATCATGGCTATCTCGATGCTGATTGAGAAAACCTCCCGCGGCAAGGCATCCCTCAACCGCATCACCGAACTGCTGGATGCCCCCATCGATGTGACCGACCGCGCCGATGTACACGAACTGACCGCCCCCAAGGGCGGCATCGAGTTCCGCCACCTGACCTTCCGCTACCCGGACGGCGAGTACGATGTGCTGCAGGATATCAGCTTCACCATCAACCCCGGCGAGAGCGTGGGCATTGTTGGCAAGACCGGCGCAGGCAAGACCGCACTGGTGGACCTGCTGCTGCGCACCTACAACGTGGCCGATGGCACCCTGTTTGTGGACGGCCAGGACGTGAACAGCCTGTCCATCCACTCGGTGCGCAACGCCTGCGCTTATGTGCCGCAGGATAACTTTTTGTTCTCCGACACCATCGCCCACAACATCGGCTTTGGTGTGGACGATGCTACCCAAGAGGATATTGACCGCGCCGCTGCCCTGGCGGATGTGCGGGACAACATCGTTGACTTCAAGGATGGCTACGAGACCGTGCTGGGCGAGCGCGGCGTGACCGTTTCCGGCGGCCAGAAGCAGCGCATCTCCATTGCCCGCGCCCTGCTGAAAGACGCGCCGATCCTGATTCTGGACGACTCGGTCTCCGCCGTGGATACCCGCACCGAAAAGATCATCCTCGATAACCTCAAATCCACCCGCGCGGGCAAGACGACACTGCTCATTGCCCACCGCATCTCCACCGTGGAGGGGCTGGACAAGATCGTGTTCCTGGAGGACGGCAGGGTAGAGGCAGTCGGCCCGCACGATACACTGTACGCTTCCTGCGCCGAGTACCGCCGCATGGTGGACTTGCAGCGCCTTGAGGACGAGACCGAAGCGGGCGAGGCTGCTGCCCAGCCCACAGCCAACGCAGAAGGAGGTGCCGCCCATGATTGAGATCAATCCACTGCTGCTGACCGGCGGCGTGATCGGCACCATCACAGCCATTCTGGTTGCCGCCTACGCGCTGGTCAAGGACAAAAAGACCACCATGGGGTTTGAGCGCACCATGGATGACGGCGAAATTCTGCGCCGCCTGATGGCTTACGCCAAGCCCTACTGGAAACAGTTCGTTGTAGTGTTGTTTTTGATGCTGTTCTCCATCGCTTACGACATTATCTCACCGCTTATCGTTGGCAATATCGAGGAACTGGTTGCCACCGATTTTGCCCTGCCTGCGCTGTATGGCCGGGTGGCGGTCTACGCCGGGGTGCTGGTGTTCTCGATGGGCAGCACCTATCTGCAAGCCGTGATTTTGCAGCGTGTCGGCCAGCGTATCGTGTCCGATCTGCGCGAGGATTTGTTTACCCACATCGAATCCCTCTCCCACGAGCAGCTGAATGAGATCCCCGTGGGCAAGCTGGTGACCCGCGTTACCAACGATACCAACGCCATCTCGATGATGTTCACAAACCTCTTGGTCAACCTGACCAAGAATGCGTTTGTCATTTTGGGCATCCTGGTCGCCATGATCTGCCTGAACTATGAGCTGACCCTGATGGTGTTGTGCTTTGTGCCGTTCATCGTGATTTTTACGGTCATCTTCCGCAAATTCTCCCGCCGCGCCTACCGCAAGGTCAAGGATGCCACCACTGACATCAACTCCTACCTGTCGGAGAATCTTTCCGGCATCAAAGTTACCCAGATTTTCGGCCGCGAGGATGAAAAGATGGCGGAGTTCCGCCAGAAAAGCCAGACCCTGGCCAAGGCCAACATCGAGCAGATCTTCGTGTTCGGCATCTTCCGGCCGCTGGTGTATATGCTGTACATCAGTTCTATCCTGTGCCTGTTCTACCTGGGCGGCATGGGCTACCTGACGGGTGTGTCGTTCTTGGGGCAGACCATCACCGGCGGCACCATCGTTACGTTTTACATGTACATCTCCAAGTTTTTCACCCCCATCCAGAACCTGGCCGAGCAGTTCAACTGGCTGCAGTCGGCACTGGCCTCCTCGGAAAAGGTGTTCTCCATCATGGACATTGAGCCGAAGCTGGTGGATGCCCCCGATGCCATTGAACTGGACGAGGTGAAAGGCGAGATCGAGTTCCGGGATGTCTGGTTCAGCTACATCCCCGGCGAGTGGGTGCTGCAGGGTGTGTCCTTCCACGTCAACCCGCGGGAGACCGTGGCCTTTGTCGGCTCCACCGGCAGCGGCAAAAGTACGATTTTGTCGCTGATCTGCCGCAATTACGAGTTCCAGAAAGGCGAAATTCTGATTGATGGCATCGACATCCGCAAGATCAAAATTTCCTCGCTGCGGCGGCATTTTGGTCAAATGCTGCAGGATGTATTCCTGTTTTCTGGCACCATCCGCAGCAACATCGTCCTGCGGGAGGATAACATCCCTGATGAGGAGATTCGCCGCGTCTGCCACTACGTCAACGCCGATCACTTTATCGACAAGCTGGACCACGGCCTGGACGAGGAAGTGCGAGAGCGCGGCAACAACTTCTC
>CAVAGJ010000101.1:0-3575 GCA_963588145.1 Coriobacteriaceae bacterium | reverse complement strand
CACCAATGGAGGCTCGTTACAGATAGGTATTTATCGAACAAAGTGTTACAAAAAAACTTGACCAGTACAGTGGGTATCTGACGTAGCCGAGATTCGGATAACCTCGCCGCCAAGGGCTTCGGTCAGATAGCCGAACTCGCTTTCCGGGTCGAGGATAAGGATGTCATCCTCGGTGGAGAGCGCAATTTGCACGATTTCTTCCTTGGCGCTCATGCTCTTGCCGGAGCCGGAAACGCCCAAACGGAAACTGTTGCCGTTGAGCAATAGCCGCCGATCTGCCACGATCATGTTCTTGCTGACGGCGTTCTGCCCATAGTACAGTCCATGCGGCTGCATGATTTCCTGCGCACGGAACGGAATCAGCACGGCGGTGCTTTCGGTAGTCAGCGTGCGCAGGGCTTGGATTTTCCGCATCCCATAGGGCAGCACCGTGTCCAACCCATCTTTCTGCTGCCATCGCAGCGTGGAAAGCTGGCACAGGTGCTTGCGCGCCGTGGAGTAAAGTGTTTCCGTGTCGCTGTCGAGCTGCTCCTTGCTGTCGGCTAGATGCACCAGCGTCACCAGCCCGAACATCATCCGCTGGTCGCGGGTCGTCAAATCATCCAACATCTCCTTGGTTTCCTTGCGCTGCAACTCCATGTCGTAAGGAATCGTGGCGGTAAAATTGTTGTTGGCGTTCTGACGGCGCTGCCAGTTTGTCACGTTAGTTTCTATACCCAGCAGCGTGCTTTGCAGCTGGCGGGCGGCCTCATCCGTGGGTACAGGCAGAATGTCGATGGACAGCATCAGGTCGCGGTCAAGGTCGCAAAGTTCGGACACAAAGCTGTCCTTGATGTAGCTGGCGTAGTCCTGCAAGTACAGCACCCGGCCATAGCGGGCATCCAGCTTGAAATGATCAGCGGAAAACTCCATGCTGTCGGGGCAGAACCAATCCTTGAAATGCTGGCCGCGCTTGGCATGTTCGAGGATGTTGAACTCCGCCGCAGCCTGTTCCCCAGCCTTGAAAAAATCGCGGAAAATGTGCAGACGCTCGTTCAGCGTCAGTTCGGTTGCCACCGAGGAAAGCTGGGCAAGGTGCGTCACCAGATCCATGCCAACGCGAGCAAAGTAGCTGCGGGCTTCGTCTGCGTTGCGCTTCACCACGCTCACCGTCAGATAGCGCTCCCGCACAATGCTGTTGCTGGTGCCGGTGACTTGGGCGGTCAGCATCTCATTGAACTCGTGGCGGTACTCGTCCAGTCCGTCATCCTTGTCGGGCAGTAGGACGCTGCGCTCGAACTCGACTTTGTTGATGCGGCGGTTGTAAATCGTGATTTTCGCCGATGCGCCGGAGTCGAGGGCGTTCAGCAGTTCCGAGTAGTCAAGGAACATGGACGTTTTATCTTCCTTGCTGGCGATGGCGTAGTTGATGTCGGTAAACGACCACGTTTTGGAATATTGGTTGCCGACTTGAAAAATACCATCCGCAAAGATACGGCGAATGGGAATGGCATCCTGTACACTGCGCGGAATACGGAACTTTTCGCGTTCCATCTTCTGCGCTTTTGACAGGGTCTTAATCAAGCGTTATCCTCGCTTTTCTTCATAGACTTACCTCTCTTTCGTTTCATGCCCGCACGGATGGCGGGCTGCATGGCTTCGTAATAATAGCTGTCGGACTTAAATACAAGACGCTTCGGGCAGAGAATTTCAGATTTGAACCACGCCCAAAGCACCTGCTCGGCGGTCATGCCGTGGTAGGTAAAGAAGCCACAGGCGGCAAAGGGGGCAGCACCTAAAATGCACATCCAGCCGATTTCTTCTGTGCCGACATAGGGCTGCAAGGCAAAATAAATGCCCACCGCCACACCAACAGCAAGCACCGAGCAGACAAACTGCCGCGTGTTCAGCCCAAAAAAGATGTTTTCGTGGTAGTCGCGGACTTCTTTCGGTATTTTGATTTCGATAAGGCAGCACCCCTTTACAATCCCATGATTTCCTTGACGATGCGGTCACAGCCCTTGATTGCTCCGACCAACACCAGCAGATTGAACGCCAACTCTCCAACGTAAGTCCAGACAGCCGTGACAACGGATGCGCTGGTATCCACAGCGGGCGGGCTGGACGAAATGGCAGAAAAGATGATGCAGGACAACGCAATGACAACGCCCTGCAAGCACACGCCCGTATAACTGCGGATGAAATTCTTTCCCACGCTACTGGTAGGCTCACCCGCAAAGGTAGACAGCGGAATCGGCGCAATGGCGGCGTACATCCACAGGCTGAACATTCTGCCGTAGACCGTGAGGATCATGGTAAAGGATAAAACCGTAATCAGCAGCCCGCCGATCAGTGTGACCGCCCACAGCGGAATGGAATCCCAAAAGCCCACGTTGTTTATGGCGTCGATTAACTCCTGCGGCAGCGATACGCTACTCATGCCGGAGCTGCCCGATTGTGTGATGATTGTGGATACCATTCCCTGCACAATCGAGAACACAGCCAGCATCAACTCCAGCCCGTAGGTCACTGCACCTTTTGCCAGCGCAAAGCGGACAAACAACTTGAGCGCGTGTTCCGGCTTCTTGACTTCCACAAAGCTGCCGCAGGTTTTCATAACGCCCACGGCAAAAAACAGCACGAGCAGTCCATAGCCGATCGCCTGCAATGCACCGTGGATGCCGGTCATCACGCCCCACACTTGCCCACCTTTGAATGTCTGCGGGCTTTCGGTCAGTAGCGACCAGATTTCCGCCAGCTTGTCGTTCCATGTGGAGAGCGCGGCGTTTAAGTTGCTGACGATCCATGACTCACCCACCGGGCATCACCGTCCTTCCTCTTGGCATAGCCCTCACGCGGTAATCAAATCAAGGATTTCCTTGGCGAACGTAATCACCAGACCCCCAGCCAGTGTCAAAAAACCTTGGCTGCGCTGGCTGGGGTCGTGGCTCTGCAAGGACAGACCGACCTGCACAATGCCCCACCCCAGCAGGATGAGACCCACCGCGCGGATCAGCGAAAAGATGAACGTGGAGAGGTTCTCCACAACCACCAGTGGGTCATCTGCGGCAAAGGCAGGCAAGGCAAAAATAATGCCGCACACCATGACGGCGTACAGCATGAACAGGCTGCGAGAAATTTTTACGGATTTTTTGTTAGTATTCAGCTTCATTTGAGCCTCCGAATTCTTTGTATGGTTGGCTTCATTTCTGCGGGCTCAGCGGGCAGAAATTCGTCCATATCCAGCAGTTCGTAGTTTTCGGGTGCGCCGGGCAGGTCGTCCAGCGCGTTGTCGGCGGCGGTGTAGTCGTAAGGGGCTGCGCCGCCGTCCTCGGTGTAGCGGATGTTCGGGTGCTTTAGCAGATTATATTTCAAGTCAACCACCGGGCGTTCCCCACGGATGAACAGGATGCATTTGCCATTGTCCAGCAGGCGCACCTCGTCCGGGGTCATAAGGTCTTTAACACAATGTCAAGTGATGAATTCAGACACCCCAAAAAAAGCACGAAAAAAAGCCCTCCTCCCGTTTAAAGGAGAAGGACTATCATGCTCTTATAATCTATTCTGTTATCGTCGGAATCTCACCAACAAAATTA
>CAVAGJ010000100.1:0-3592 GCA_963588145.1 Coriobacteriaceae bacterium | reverse complement strand
TTTGGCTCAATCATTTTTCTTGTGGGATTGAAGTGAAGTAGGATATGCGTGGAGGCCCCATGCTGGTATGCTTTTCATAGCAATCAGCACGGGAGGCTCCACTATGCAGTACATTCATTTACCCTCTGGCCTAACTGGATTTCGTAACTCCAAGACTATCATAGAGGTAGCCCAGTCAGGCAGGGAGGTCTACTTGCTGCATGGAGAACTGGAACGGGACGAGGCTCCGTCCTGCCCTGAGTGCGGCCAGAAAATGCACATTCATGGGAGCAGGATCACCATGCTCCGGCATCTGTGCTTTGGATCTCGCCTTAGCGTAGTCCGCTTTGAGAAACGGAGGTATCGCTGCTCTTGCTGCGGTCATACGGGGATGGAGAGCGTCCCCTTCAAGGCGGACGGTCACAACATCACCCGTGAGCTGTTGCAGTTCACAAGGGATCTTCTGGCTTACGGGTTTACCAACAAGACCTGCTAACAAAAGTCAAGAGTAATATTTCCAAAAATTAAGCATCTGAAAAAGGGTGCACCAACCTAAGCCGCTGAGCATTTCAAAAAATGGCGGCCGATCAATTGCATATAAGTATCAAGCCTGTTCTAAAGCCTCCAAATGTGCTTTCACAGTGGCGTAATAAATTCGTAGAAATTTATTTGCGGATGCCATCATGTAGACAAGATATGGCTTGCCTTCAGCCCGCTTTCTATCCATGAACTGATAAATCGGTTCGTCAAGAGGAGCACGCTGCAAGTAGATGCTCATAACAAGGAAAAGCGTTCGGCGCAACGACGATGTGCCAATCTTACTCATACGCTTATGCCTGCCGATTACATCTCCGGAATCGTTCGGTGGTGCATCAATACCTGCATAAGCTACAAGTGCTTTCTTGGAGTAAAAACGGCGTACATCACCGATCTCCGCCATGAGCTGTGGCCCAAGTGTATCTCCAACTCCGAACATTCCCATCACAACGGAATATTCCGGCAGTTGAGATGCCAGAGTCTGCATTTCATTCTTGAGAGCGGCAAGTGCAGCAGAGGTCGCCCGAAGCTGTGCGACTGCCTGATCTACAAGAAGTTTGGTGGTACTGCACTTCGGCATACAGCCAATATGTTCACAGGCTGTTGTGTAGATACTATGTGCTTTCACAGTGCTGAAATTGTATCCCAGTTTTTTGCACCATCGTTGATACTTGTTTGTAAATGCTTTTTCAGAATGTCTGGATATACATTCACAATGCCAAAATTCTGCTGCAAAGTCCACCCATTTCTCACTTCCATCAATGCGGGGAGGACTTGTAAACAGTCGATTGACATTTGGGAAAACAGTATCCAGCAGAGAAATCAAATTGTTTTTCAAAACAGTTTGCACTTTGGAATATTGCCGATACTGGCGATAGCAGTTCTTCAGCAACAGCCGAATATTTTCTTCCGGAATATATCTCGGCAAAGCGAGCCAACGGTCAATTCCGTAATTTGCCAGCTTTACGGCATCTTTCTTATCGGTTTTGACACGCCTTAATTCGTTGTTTCCGTAGCCATGCACCAATTTGGGATTGACAACGGTAACATATAATCCTGCGTCATGGAGCGCCCGAGCTACTGGCATATGGTAATTTCCGGTAGATTCCATGATCACACGGGTTTCACCGCTCAGGCTTTTGAGTCGTTTTGCCAGCGTACTCAGTTCACTGTCGGTGTGATGTACTTCAAAGGGTGAAATGACAACTTCTCCAAAGGGACGCATGACTGCAACCGTGCTTCTGCCTTTAGAAATGTCAATGCCAACAGAGTTCATATCCCTACCTCCAATACGAATTTGCAACCGGTATTCATCTTTTACTCATTGCCGATTCAATCTATTGGGTGACACGAACTCTATGGCTCAACCTGCTTAAATCGAACGCTGCAATAAGGGGATGACTGACAGTCTTTTTGGCGGACGTAAAAGCCCAAGGAGGCATTGGTCAGCCAGTTGCTCCCTTTATTGTAGCTTAGGCACGAGATGGAAAAAAGCCCAGCTGGATGCTGGACTTCCAACCAATATTTATTGTAATAGGAGGTATCTGAATTGACTGGCCTCGGCAAAAACACGGTGAAAGAAATTGACCTGCAACGGCTCAAGGACAAGTACACGGTGGACGGCAAAACCCTCATAAAGCCTGAGAAACAGGCTCGTTTTCTCGGCGTGGACGAGTTCAAACTGCACAATGGCTACAAGTACGCCTCTCTCATCATCGACATGGAGAACGGGCATATCCTGTGGCTCTCACACGGTAAGCGCAAGCGTACCGTCTATGACTTCATAAATCATGTAGGCGAGGCGTGGATGGACGGCGTGGAGGCCGTTGCCTGTGACATGAACTCGGACTTTCAGGAAGCCTTTGAGGAACGCTGCCCCCATATCCAGCCGGTCTTTGACTACTTTCATATCGTCAAGAATTTCAACGAGAAAGTTGTTGGCGCCATCCGCAAAGACGAACAGCGGCGGCTTGCTACCGAAGGGAACACAAGGGCTGCTGCTGCCCTAAAGAAAACCAAGTACATTCTCACATCGTCCAAAGACACCCTGCGCCGTAAGGACGAGGAAGCTGCTGAGGGCAAGGTCATCTCCCGTGGTGGAGAACTATTCCCCCAGCCTGTTGTTGTCCGCAAATCCGGCTATGTCCAGCGGTACGAGGAACTTATCCGGGAAAACCAGCTTTTCTTTACTCTGGACATCATCAAGG
Source organism: Coriobacteriaceae bacterium (assembly GCA_963588145.1). Taxonomy (GTDB): domain Bacteria; phylum Bacillota; class Clostridia; order Oscillospirales; family Ruminococcaceae; genus Gemmiger. Next base: position 869 of record CAVAGJ010000100.1, on the reverse strand, counting down.
ACAAGTTGGCAATTGCCTACAAGCAGACGGACGAGGCAGCCATGGCGGAGGAAATATCCGACATCATGGACATCTGCACCGTTACGCAGAACAAGCGCCTGCTCTGGTTCCGCCGTATTCTCGACGAGCATTTTGAGGGCATTATCGCCCACGCTACTTTCAATATTTCCTCTGGCAGGATCGAGGGTATTAACAACAAAATCAAGACCCTACGGCGTAAGGGGTACGGCTATCCAGACGACGATTACTTCTTCCTGAAGCTGTTCGATGTCAGCCGGAAACCCTACATCAGAAATCCTTCATCCCACAACTTTTGTGATTGACCCAAAATTTTTTTCAGGGTACGCAAAATACGATTGCGACGCTTTGCGATCGTGCTGTGCGATACACCAATCCGCCGTGCATATTCCCGCATGGAAATGTTTTCAAAGTACACTGCTTCGATCAACGCGCGGTCGGCTTCATCAAGCTGAGATAACGCCTGTTTCAGCAGTTCGAGTTTGTACTGCGTATCCTGCTCGTTCTCACGCGCAATCAGGATTTCCTCGGCGCTCGGTGCAGACTGATGGGCCACGGCTTCTACCGACAGGCCGTCCTCAGCCATCTTATCAAGGGAAAACACTCTGCCGCGCGGTGCTTCCTCCATGATGTACCGCTCGTGCGCATCCATATGTGCATACACTGTGAACAATTCGTCCGAAACCTCGATCTTTTCTCCGAAAACGGTGATTACATCGGCAATCACATTGCCGTTTTCATCCTTCATGCGCCGATAATTGCGCGTTTTCTGCCAGTTTTTCATTTTATAAGCTCCAATCTCAAAGTTTTTTGTTTGAGATTGGGCTTATGGGTAACGGGCAACATAGGTT
>CAVAGJ010000099.1:0-3626 GCA_963588145.1 Coriobacteriaceae bacterium | reverse complement strand
ATTGCAGTGTAAAATGTTCGCGAATTTCTAACATTGCCTTGAATGGCCTCTGCCGGGGTGCTATAATGAAACAAATAATTTGATTTTCAAATATTAGATTTTGCTTTGGGAGGATAAGCAATGGCAGTTTCGTATAAAAAGCTCTGGAAGATTTTGATCGACCGGGATATGACAAAGACTCAGCTCAGAAAAGATGCCGGTATCAGCACCGGCGCACTTGCCAAGCTTGGCAAGAATGAAAATGTAAATACGGAGATTCTCGTGAAGATATGCAGCACGCTTCACTGTGATATTTCCGATATCATGGAACTCACAGAAGAAGGCGGTGTACAGTAATGGAAAAAGCGAATTTCGGACAGTTGGTGTCCTTTATCTTTGGCATTGCCAATGATTGTCTTGTAGATGTATATGATGTGGGCGATTACCGAAAAATCATCCTGCCGATGATGGTGATCCGCCGTTTTGATGCGGTTCTGGAGCCGACCAAGAAGGCGGTTCTTGAGATGAAGAAAAATCTGGATGCAGCCGGTATCACGGAGCAGGATGAAGCTTTGTGCTCTGCGGCAGGCGAAGCGTTCTGCAACAGCTCGCCCTATACGCTGTCTGATTTGAAATCCCGCACCAATCAGCAGCAGCTCCGCGCGGACTTCATTCTGTATCTGGACGGTTTTTCCAAGAATGTGCAGGACATCATCAAAAAGTTTGAGTTCCGCAACCAGATCGATAAGCTTTCCGACCATGACATTCTCGGCTTGCTGATCAGCAAATTTACCGATCAGTCCATCAATCTTTCCTCCAGACCGGTCACCACTGCCGCAGGCGTTACGCTTCCGGCGCTGGACAATCACACCATGGGTACGGTCTTTGAGGAGGTTATCCGTAAATTCAACGAGGAAACCAATATCACCGACGCAGGACGCCATTTTACGCCTCGTGATATCGTCGAGCTGATTGCAGATCTGGCGTTTGTTCCGGTAAAAGACAAGATTCAGGACAATACCTACCGCATCTATGACGGAGCCTGTGGGACGGGCGGTATGCTCACGGTGGCTGAACAGAGAATTCGCGAAGTTGCGGCAGAATATGGCAAGAAGGTTTCCATCCATCTCTACGGTCAGGAAGTTGCAGACGAAACCTACGCCATCGCCAAGAGCGATATGCTGGTAAAGGGCGAAGGCGAACAGTCCAACAATATTTTCTTCGGTTCTACGATTTCCAATGACGGCTTTAGCGGGCAGACCTTTGACTTTTGTCTTTCCAATCCACCTTTCGGCACACCGTGGAAGACGGATTTGAAGGCCTGGGGCGACATCAAGAAGGATGACATTGCCGACAGCCGTTTTGTTGTGAGCTATCAGGGTAAAACGCTTTCGCTGGTTCCGGATATTGGCGATCCGCAGATGCTTTTTCTTGCCAACAACATCAGCAAGATGAAGCAGGACACGGCACTGGGCACTCGTATCGTAGAGGTACACAACGGCTCCTCACTGTTCACCGGCAAGGCCGGTCAGGGACCGTCCAATCTGCGGCAGTACATCATTGAACAGGATTTGCTGGAATGCATCGTGGCAGTTCCGGAAAAGATGTTCTACAACACCGGCATCGGCACCTATCTGTGGGTGCTTTCCAACAAGAAGGAAGCACGCCGTCGGGGAAAGATTCAGCTGATTGATGCAACATCCTTCAAAAAGACACTGCGTAAGAATATGGGCAAGAAGAACTGCGAGCTTACCAAAGAGCTCCGCGAGCAGATTTTGGAATTGTATATGGCGTTCGATCAGGCTGACCCGCAGTACAGCAAGGTATTCGACAATTCCGAGTTCGGCTACTGGGAGGTGCCGGTTTACACACCCCAGCTGGGCGAAAACGGACAGCCCATCGTAGATAAGAAGGGTAAGCCTGTAAAGCCGACTGCCGACAAGGAGCAGATTCCTTTCAGCTACGAGGGCGGTATCGAAGCCTTTATCGAAAACGAAGTGAAGCCCTACAATCCGCTGGCTTACACAAAGCCCGGCACGGAAAAGATTGGGTATGAGCTTTCCTTTACCAAATACTTCTATCAGCCGGTGCAGCTGCGCACGCTGGAGGAGATCACAGCCGACATCCGCGCCGTGGAGGCAGAAACCGACGGCCTGCTGGATGAGATCATGGGAGGCTGAGGATGAGGTACGAGGAATATAAAACAACGCTTGAAGCGGTATGGTTTTCCACAGTTCCCGCTGATTGGCGCGCAACAAAAATGCGAGAAGTTTTTTCTGAACGCAATACGAAGGTATCTGATAAAGATTACCCTGCACTTTCAGTTGGGAAAATGGGGGTTACACCTCAACTTGATACTGCGGGTAAAACAGATAACGGCGATAACCGTAAGCTCATTTGCAATGGGGATTTTGCGATAAACAGTCGTTCTGACAGAAAGGGATCAAGCGGAATTTCTCAATATGACGGTTCGGCATCTTTGATAATTACAGTGCTGAAACCGCATCATGAGTTGAACGGCAAATTTTATCACTATCTACTCAGAAGCCACTATTTTGTAGAGGAATTCTATAGAAACGGCCATGGGCTTGTTTCTGATCTCTGGACTACAAAATGGGATGAAATGCGAAATATTTACATCCCCGTCCCTCCCCGTGAGGAGCAGGATCAGATCGTGCGCTATCTGGACTGGAAGGTGTCCTGTATCAATAAGCTGATCCACGGCTACCAACGGCAAATCAAGCTGCTGGAGGAGCGGAGACAGACGATTATTGATAACGCAGTTACTAAAGGCGTGCGTACTAATCGTCAAATGCAGCATATACAGGCAAACTGGATGGGAGACATCCCTGATGATTGGAGAATGATCCCTGCAAAGCGATTGTTTATTGAAAGCAAAGCTCGTAAATTTGCCGATGATAAACCGGCAACGGCAAGCCAGAAGTACGGCATTATTTTGCAGGAAGATTATATGCAGCGCGAGGGCAAACGTATTGTCATTGCTACACAAGGACTTGATGACTGGAAGCACGTAAATCCTGATGATTTTGTCATTAGTTTGCGTAGCTTTCAGGGCGGTATTGAACGTAGTGAAATTTCAGGTTGTGTGACATGGCACTATATAGTTCTTTTGTCTCAGAAATATGTGTGTCCAAGATATTTCAAGTGGCTTTTCAAATCTAAAAGCTATATCAAGGCATTGCAAGGGACATCTGAGTTTATCCGTGATGGACAGGACTTGCGCTATTCCAATTTCGTGAAGATCGCGCTACCGCTTATTCCAATGGATGAGCAAGAGGAAATTGCGGATTATATCGAATGCGAAACTGCAAAGATTGATGCTTCTATCCCCGTTTTTGAGAAGCAAATTGATCTACTCAAAGAATACCGCACTCGCCTGATCTCCGATGTGGTTACAGGGCAGATGGATGTGCGAGGCGTGGCCGTACCGGAGTATGTGCCGGAAGCGGATGAAGAAATGGATGAAACCAATTGTGATGCCGATGAAGAAACAGAGGTGTAACTATGGCAGAGGATAAAATACCTGCAACAGAAGAAAAACAAGGAGAAATTGTCATTTATCAGGCTGAGGGCGGAGATACAAAAATCGATGTCCGCTTTGTGGATGAGACGGTATGGCTGACACA
>CAVAGJ010000098.1:0-3703 GCA_963588145.1 Coriobacteriaceae bacterium | reverse complement strand
TCTTTATCGCAGCAACGCCGGAGGTGCTCGCAGCTTCTCCGCAAATTTTCCGCTCCTATTTTCTTCTGTTTTTGCCGCTTGGCATTACGGTGCTTTCTACCTACTATCTGCAATCCATTATGCGCGGGCGAATGTCAATGATCGTTGCCTTTCTTCGCAGCATCGTGATGAGCGGTATTTCTTTGCTCCTGCTGCCGATGGTGCTGGGGCTGAATGGCGTATGGTTGGCTATGCCGCTGTCCGAACTGATTGTTGCAGGAATTGCTCTGGTTTACATTAAGAAAAAAGCCTGAAGTGAGGTAAGATGACCCATGATAAAAGGGAAGCACATGAACTTGTCCTTTGGGCTGGAAACAATCTATCGGGATGCAGAATTTTTACTGCACGATCAGGACAAAGTTGGCATTGTCGGCGTAAACGGCGCAGGAAAAACGACCCTGTTCCGACTTCTCCTGCATCAACTGGAACTAGACAGCGGAACGCTTTCCGTCGGAAAGTCCCGTGTGGGGTATCTGCCACAGGAAATCGTTCTGGAAGATGAATCCATAACGGTAGGGGACTTTCTGTTTGCAGGACGCCCCATTGTACGCATCAACTCAGAACTGGATGCAATTTACAAAAAGCTGGAAACGGCATCAGATGAAGAACAGACCTCTCTGTTGGAACAGATGGCAAACCTTCAGGAACAGCTTGACTATTTCGAACAGTATGAAGCAGAAGATATTCTCTGGACGCTGATTAAAAAAATGCAAATCGCCCCGGAACTGCTTGACCGACAGATGGAAGAACTCTCCGGCGGTCAGAAATCCAAAATGGCATTTGCGAGAGTTCTGTTTTCCAAGCCGGAAATCCTCTGTCTGGATGAGCCGACAAATCATCTTGATGCAAGCACCAAAGACTTTGTAACGGAGTATCTGAAGAATTACAAGGGCATGGTACTGATTATTAGCCATGATGTTGATTTTCTGAACCGGATCATCAATAAGGTTTTGTTTGTAGACAAAGCCACACACAAAATTTCTGTCTATGAGGGGGACTATACCGCTTATCAGAAGAAATACGCGGAGGAAAAACGCATCAAGGAACGCCAAATTGTCCAACAGGAGCGTGAGATCAAAGAGCTTTCCGACTTTGTACAGCGTGCAAATCAGGCAAGCCAAACAAACCATGCAATCAAACGGATGGGGCAGGAACGAGCTTTGCGGCTTGAAAAACGGCGTAAAGAACTGATTGCCCGTGACCGCCCCTATAAGCGCGTAAAAATGGATATTACCCCCAAGCGAGAGGGAGCCTTGACACCATTGGAAGTGGAAAGACTCTCATTTCATTATCCTGCTCAACCAAATCTTTACCACGATCTTTCTTTCCGTATTAACGGAAAAGAACGCTTTTTGGTGGTAGGTGAGAATGGTGTCGGTAAGTCAACGCTTTTGAAACTGCTCATGGGTATTTTAACGCCGGAACAAGGAAGAATACGAATCAATCCCAAAACAGATATTGCGTACTACGCACAGGAATTGGAGCAAGTCGATCTCAGTAAAAATATTTTAGAAAATGTTGAAACGGATGGATATAAAGAGTGGCAGCTTCGCGCAATTCTCGGAAACTTTCTGTTTTACGAGGACGATATTCTAAAAAAGGCCAGCGTCCTATCTCCGGGGGAGAAAGCCAGAATTGCACTTTGCAAAATTTTATTACAAAAAGCAAATCTGCTATTACTGGATGAGCCGACAAACCACCTTGATCCGGAAACACAAGCGATTATTGGAGGAAACTTCCGAGCCTATGAAGGCACGATCATCTTGGTAAGTCACAACCCCGCTTTTGTAGAACAAATCGGAATCAGCCGTATGCTGATCCTACCTTCGGGGCGAATTGAAAACTATTCTCACGAGTTGCTGGAATACTACTACGAATTGAACACACCTGACGATGAGTTGGGATAAAAGCCAAAACCGCAGTAGTTCACGATCTGCGATGAAACGGCGGTTTTGAAATACTGTATTTCAAGCCGCCGTTTTCCTTTTGAAAAAATGGATTTACGGGGGGTGTGGTAAAGTCGCCCTTTTTTTAAGGATACGGCGGTGTCCGAGGAGGTATCGCCGTGTCCATTTTGCTTTTTCTTAGCGTTCAAGATCTGCACCAGCTAAAAAAAGTGTAGTCCCTCCATCGGAGCAGTCCGGCTTCGGAAGTGAAATTAAACATCATGTAACAAGATATTTATTTGCTTGCGTCCGTATAGCGTCATGCTGTGCGGGCGTTTTTATATGTCCCTGCTTCTGGTCACGGTGGCCAGAGGTTCCAAGGTGCCGGGGACCGCCCGTTCTCCATTTCAATCTGCACTCACCAACCACCTTTTGAAATGGAGGACAATTATGACGACTATCAACCTTAAACGGTATTATCCTTATATGACCGAAAATGTGATGCTGGAAGTTTCGGACGAAATCGCCGCAGCCCTCTCGATGGGAGGCCGCCTGTGCGACAGCTACAAGCGGCAGAAGCGCAGAAATGGCGAGTGCTCGCTGGACACCGATTCCGGCTTTGAGGCCAACGTGCTCCGCCAGCCCATGACCCCGGACGAGTACATTGAGGCACGGGAAACCATGTTCGCCCTCTATAATGCGCTGGCCCAGCTCCCGCCCACGCAGGCCCGGCGTGTGTACCAGCACTATCTTCTCGGCATGAGCAAGGCCGAGATTGCGGCAGCCGAGGGCGTTGGCCGGAGCCGCATCTGCTGCTCTGTTGAGCGCGGGCTGGCTGCTATGAAAAATATTTTGAAAAAATCTCTGTAAAAGGGAGTACATTTGCCCCCGAAACCTCCTGATAGGTGAGAGGAGTTTTCTTCCTCGCCTTGAAAACTGAAATAGACAGTATTCCCGATACAAAATCCGCGTGATAGCGACGTAAGGTGCGCCGCCACGACAGCCAACTCAGGAGGTGATGGACAAGCTGGCCGAGCGATCAACGCAGCCTTTGACCCGGTGTTGGCAAACCGGGAGCGAGGACAGCGCGGAGGATAATGAAACTTGCTCACGCCCTCCCACAGACTTGAGGGGGAGTTCCTGCGGTATGCGCCAGCCCTCCACGGGCAGCGGTGCTGTGGGACTATGCAGCCGAAGCCATCGGCGGTCTGGAATACTCCCCGTGCCGGGGATGCGTGGCAAATACGGCACACAACGATCATACCTCAACCAATGGGAAGAAATTGATTTTGAGGACAGGCGACAGGTTGCCGACGGCCTGATCTCACAGATCCGCGCAACCGGCGAACACGTTTCGATTGAGTGGAAAATTTGACCTTTACTTATCCATCGCACACGACAAAGGGCTGTGTGCCCTTGTCAAGCGATGTAACCTACGCGAAATACATCGGATTTCTAATAAGCCATAGTTCCCCGCAGCGGGCCACTCCAGCGTAACGAAATACGATGTAAGCACAATTACATTATGTTTCCGGCCCGACAGCCTATTCGGCTGTCGGGCTTTTCTTCTGTTATAAAACCACAAGCTATGCTTGTGGACGAGTAGAGCACGAGCGTTGATAATGTAAAAAAAGGACCTCCTTTTGCTATAATGAAAGTGGGTAACGTCAACCGCACAAAAAGCAAAAGGAGGTCCGATCCATATGGACGAGAAAAGTTTATAACATACGAAATGGAATTGCAAATATCATATAGTACTGGTGCCGAAGTATCGGAGA
>CAVAGJ010000097.1:0-4188 GCA_963588145.1 Coriobacteriaceae bacterium | reverse complement strand
CCCTAAACAGGTTTTATCTTCTTTTTCTCTGTAACTCTTCATTGACAAACCTACAAAATTGGATGTGAAAAAAGGCTGAAAAAAGGCTGCTCCTGTCGAAAGGGGCAGCCTTGGGGAAAGTTTATTCGTCCTGCTCGTCATCCCGCGCCCAGTTGTAGGCGCAGCGCACGGCTTTGTGCCAGCCGCGCAGCCGCTTGCGGCGCTCAGTTTCGGAAATGTCAGGCGCAAACATCTTGTCGATGGTGTGGTTCTTTGCCAACTCCTCCGGCCCGGACCAGAAGCCCACGGCCAGACCTGCCAGATAGGCCGCACCCAGGGCGGTGGTCTCCACCGAGCGGGGACGCTCCACCGGCGCATTGCTGATGTCGGCCTGGGTCTGCAGCAGGTAGTTGTTGGCCGCTGCACCGCCGTCCACTTTCAGCGCCGCCAGGCGGATGCCGGAGTCAGCGCTCATGGCATCCAGCACATCGTTGACCTGGTAGCACAGGCTGTCCAGCGTAGCGCGGATGATGTGGTTTTTGTTGCAGCCGCGGGTCAGACCCACGATGGTGCCGCGGGCGTACTGGTCCCAGTGGGGGGCACCCAGGCCGGTAAAGGCGGGCACCACGTAACAGCCGTTGGTGTCCGGCACTTTGCGGGCCATGTACTCAGAGTCACGGCTGTCCTCCAGGATCTTCAGCTCGTCCCGCAGCCATTGAATGGCCGCACCAGCTACGAAAATCGAGCCTTCCAGCGCATAATTCACCTGGCCGTTCAGCCCCCAGGCGATGGTGGTCAGCAGGCCATTTTTGCTGCGCACGGGCTGATCGCCGGTGTTCATTAGCAAAAAGCCGCCGGTGCCGTAGGTGTTTTTGGCTTCGCCCTTGTTAAAGCAGGCCTGCCCGAACAGTGCCGCCTGCTGGTCGCCCGCCGCACCGGCAATCTTGATAGCGCCGCAGAAGTGCATCGGGTCGGCGTACTCGTAAAATTCGCTGTTGGAAACGGGCTTGGGCAGTATGCTGCGGGGGATGCCTAACAGTTTTAAAATGTCATCGTCCCAATCCAGCGTGTGGATGTTGAACAGCATCGTCCGGCTGGCGTTGGAGTAGTCGGTCACATGCACCTTGCCGCAGGTCAACTTCCAGATCAGCCAGGTCTCCACGGTGCCAAACATCAGCTGTCCGGCCTCGGCCTTTTCCAGCGCGCCCTCTACGTTATCCAAGATCCACTTTAGCTTGGTGGCGGAGAAATAGGCATCAATAATCAGTCCGGTCTTTTCCCGGATCATTTTGGTGTAGCCCTCGGCTTTCAGCTGATCGCAGTATTCGCTGGTGCGGCGGCACTGCCACACGATGGCGTGGTAGATAGGCTCGCCGGTATCGCGGTCCCAAACGATGGTGGTCTCGCGCTGGTTGGCAATGCCGATGGCGGCAATATCCTCGGCAGTCGCGCCGATTTTGTTCATGGCCGAGAGCGCCACGCCCAGCTGGGTGGTCCAGATTTCGTTGGCATCATGCTCGACCCAGCCCGGCTTGGGGAAATACTGGGTAAATTCTTTCTGGGCTACGCTGCAAATTTGGCCATCGTGGTCAAACAGGATGCAGCGGTTTGATGTCGTTCCGGCGTCAAGCGCCATAATGTACTTTTTCATAAGGTACTTCCTTTGGCGGGTATTTGCTTGCAATGATTAAAATTATTGTAGCATAACCACCAAAAACTGCAAGGGAAAAGCAGAATATAGTAGCTAAATCTGCAAAACGCCCAAAACCGATTGCACAGTTTTGGGCGTTTTGCTAAAGACTATTTGCTTGTCAGTTGGCGGCAAAGATCCACCATGCGCCGTCCATCAGCACTTCCAGTGTGCCGTCCGCGCTGCCGTAGCGGTAGGCGTAGCCGGTGCCGAAGTTGGATTGGCCATCCTCGGTGGGAAAGGCGTCGCTGTCTACGGTCGAGGTGATCGTACCATCGGGCGCGGCGCTGGGATCAGTATTGCTGGCCGTGCCGGTGTCATAGTAGACAACGCCTTCCAACATCACGGCGCGTGCCGGGGCTATGGCGATGCGGGACTCCGCGCTATCCTCGGCCTTGTAGATGCCCTCGGTGCTGCCCTCCACAGGGGAACTGCCCTCGTCTGCGTAGGGGCTGGCGGCACTCATCAGCGGTTCATCAGGGGCAGCTGCTGATTCAGGGGCGGTCTCGGCGGCAGCGGCGGTGCTCTCCACAAAGTCATCCTTGTTGCTTCCGGCGCGCCAGCCAACGACGCCTACCAGTAACAGCCCGGCACAGGCGGCCGCCGAGAGCGCGGGCATCCAGTGCACAGGCTTCGTGAGGCGGCGCGCGGCGGGGCGGTCAGCCGCTAAGATCAGATCATCGTCCACCTGGCCGATGGCCTCAAATAACTGGCGTTCGTTCATACGGCCACCTCTTTCTTTTGTAAGTATGCGGCCAGCTTGCCGCGGGTGCGGTGCAACGTTACACGTACTTTGCTTTCGGTCAGGTGGTAACGCGCCGCAATGTCGGCGGTGGCGTCGCAGTACCAGTACCGCCGCAGGAAAATATTGCGGGTCTCCTCGGGCAGAGTGCGCAAAAATTCGTTGATAAGCCGCCCGGTTTCGGCGGCATCAAAGGCATCCTCCACACTGCCGGGGGCGGCCACGCACTCGGCCAGTTCATCCAGCGGGGCAAAGGCCTGCCCGCTGCCACGCTTTTGGGCCGTGGCTTTGTCCAGGCGGTCCAGTGCCAGGTTGCGGGTGATGCGCCCCAGGTAGGGGGCTAGCCGTGGGGGCCGATTGTCCGGCATGCTGTTCCAGGCGGCCAGCCAGGTATCGTTTTCACATTCTTCCACATCGTGGGTGTTGTGCAGGATATTGTCGGCAATTTTGCGGCAGTACGCGCCGAACTTGGTGGTAGTCTCGACCAACGCCTGCTCGTCCCTGGCCCAGTAAAGGGCCACGATGGAAGCATCCTCCATGCTTAAACCTCCTTTGCACCTTTATATAAGGAAAGCGGGCGGAATTGTTACAGAAAAAGCCTGCTTTTTGGGGCAGGTTTTGGTTTTACAACATGTGCTTTTTGTGCAGCACCCAGGCAGAAAGAATGCACAGCGCCAGCGTCAGCCCCAGCACGATGGCAAAACCGGCGGTGGAGTTGGCAAAGGGCATGCCCTCCGCCTGCACGTTCATGCCGTACAAGCCGCTGATGACAGTGGGCACGGCCATCAGCAGGGTAATGCTGGTCAGGTATTTCATGGCGTTGTTCAGGCGGTTGTCCAAAATCGAGCTGAACAGTTCCCGCGTACCTTTTATATCATCGCGGTAGATGCTGGTCATCTCAATGGCCTGGCGAATCTCAACGATAACATCGTCCAGTAGTTCGCGATCATCGGGGTACTGCTCTAGCCGCTTGTAGCGGGTCAGGCGATCCAAAACCGTAGCGTTGGCCCGTAGACTGGTGGCAAAGTAGACTAGCGTGGATTCCAAGCCGTGCAGTTCCATCAGATCGCTGTCCTTCAAATCGCCGGACAGGTTTTTCTCGATGGCCTGGCGGCGGCGGTCAATGAGCCGCAGTTCTTGCTGGTACATCGAAGCCGCACGATAAAGCAGCTGATAGACGAATCGCATCTTTTTGCGGGTGGAAAATCCCTTGACCCGGCAGGCGGTAAAGCCGCCGATGACCGGTGTGTCCACCGAGCAGACCGTTACGATTAGCGCCTGCGTCAGGATGATGCCCAACGGGATAGTGGTGTAGATGCCCTCGCCAGAGTCTGGCACCTTGATGGGAATGTCCACAATGATTAAGGTATAACCGTCCTCCAGGCTGATACGGGCCGATTCTTCCGGGTCAGTGGCAGCCATCAAGTCGGCGGGCTCTATATCTAAGGTAGAGGCTACCAGGCGGGCCTCGTTTTCGTCCGGATTGTTCAGGCAGACCCAGCATCCCTCGCCAATCTCATCCGTGCGGGTAAGCTGCTTATCCTGTGTGCGGTAAATCTTCATCATGGCAGTCGACCATCCATACATTATAATAATATCAGTATAAAGCCTGCAAACCAAAAGCGCAAGGGGATTTATGATGGCACCCGCTTTATGTTGACCACTCCATAAGGACCAATGCTAGTATCAGCCCTTACGAAAGGCCCCCTCTGCGAGGGGGGGCGCGAAGCGGGTTGGGGAGAGAACTTGCGTCATCACCCCTTACCCCCTACAACTG
>CAVAGJ010000096.1:0-4455 GCA_963588145.1 Coriobacteriaceae bacterium | reverse complement strand
CTTCCTGTTCGCTATTCTTTTTTATCCCTTGTCACGCATCATTGTAATACCTACACTTTAAAGCGTCCCCCTCTGAAATCCCTCTTTACAACGCCCCTTATTTGGTTTATACTACTATCATGTAATTTTATGCCAACCTGACAAAACCGAGGGGTAACGATATGATCACCATTGACGAATTAAAATCAAAACTCGGGGGAATGAAAACCTCTGTAGATGATCTGCGCGATGCACTTTCCATTGAAGCCAGCGAAAAGCGCCTGGCCGAGCTGGAGCACCAGATGACCATGCCCGGCTTTTACGATGACCAGGCCCGCAGCCAGAAGATTATCGGCGAGATGGGCGAAGTGAAGAACAAGCTGGAGCGTTTCGGCAAACTAGCTACCCAGTATGAGGAAGCCGAGACCCTGCTGGAGATGATTGAGGAAGAAAACGATCCGTCCCTGACCGCTGAAGGCGAGGAAGCCGTCGGGACCGTGGAAAAGGCCATCGATGAACTGCAGCTGATGACGATGCTGAACGGTGAATACGACCATAACAACGCCATCCTGACTTTCCACGCCGGTACCGGCGGTACCGAGGCCCAGGACTGGGCCGAAATGTTGATGCGCATGTACACCCGCTGGGCCGAAGCCCACGGCTACAGCGTGGAGGTGCTGGACGTGCTGGACGGCGATGAGGCCGGCATTAAGTCTGCTTCGATGATGGTCAAGGGTGCCAACGCTTACGGCATGCTCAAGAGCGAGCACGGCGTTCACCGCCTGGTGCGCGTCAGCCCGTTCGACTCTCAGGCCCGCCGCCAGACCAGTTTCTCCAGCCTGGAAGTTATGCCCGAACTGGACAACAACATCAACATCGATATCAACCCGGCTGATATCGAGATGCAGGTCTACCGCTCCTCCGGTGCCGGCGGCCAGCACATCAACAAGACTTCTTCGGCTGTTCGTCTAATCCACAAACCCACCGGCATTGTGACCAGCTGCCAGACCCAGCGCAGCCAGCTGCAGAACCGCGAGTACGCCATGGAAATGATGAAAGCCAAGCTGTACCAGATTGCCCTGCAGCAGCACAAGGACAAGATCGATGACATCAAGGGTGTGCAGAACGAGATCGCCTGGGGCCACCAGATTCGCAGCTACGTTTTTATGCCCTACACGATGGTCAAGGATCACCGCACCAACTTTGAAAGCGGCAACGTGCAGGCTGTCATGGACGGCGACCTGGATGGGTTCATCTACGCCTATCTGAAAGCCAGCTCCCGCGGGGAACTGGAAGAAGTCTGATCCCCTTTTCAATAGCATTAAAACGGTACACACTTTGCAGTGTGTACCGTTTTAACGTTTCCGCCATGCTTTATTCACAATCAGCGGGTATACTAAAAGCAAACTTGCAGAAGGAGTGCTTTTGTATGTCCATTCACAGCCTAAGCACAGCGGAAGTGGAAAAGCGCCGTGCCGCAGGGCTGACCAACACCCCGCCCCAATCCCCCACCAAAACCACCAGGGAGATTGTGCGGGACAATATCTGTACCTACTTCAACCTCGTCTTTCTTGTGCTGGCGCTGATGCTGCTGTCTGTCGGCTCCTGGCTGAACATGGGGTTCCTGGGCATCGTGTTCTGGAACACCCTCATCGGCATTATTCAACAGCTGCGCGCCAAAAAGACCATCGATGAACTAACCCTCGTTTCCGCTCACAAAGTTCGCTGCCTGAGGGACGGGCAGTGGGTGGAGCTGCTCTCTGACGAATTGGTTCAGGACGATGTGGTGGAGTTTCGCGCGGGCGAGCAGATCGCCGCTGACGCCGTGGTGCTGGATGGCACCGCTCAGGCCAACGAGAGCCTGTTGACCGGCGAAGCACGACCCATCGCCAAAAAAGCCGGGGATGAACTGCGTTCCGGCAGCTTTTTGGCCGCTGGGCACTGCACAGCGCGGCTGACCAAGGTGGGGGCCGAAAGCTACGCCGCCAAGCTGGCCACCGAGGCCAAAGCCGACGGTCACAAGGTAGTAAAAGGCGAGATGATGCGCAGCCTGGACAAGTTGATCCGAGGCATTGGCATTGCGCTGGTGCCCATCGGGGCAGCGCTGCTGTACAAGCAGCACTGGCAACTGGATGTGTCCATGCGCAGCAGCGTGGAAACCACCGTGGCGGCGTTGATCGGCATGATCCCTGAGGGGCTGTACCTGCTGACCAGCGTGGCTCTGGCCGTGGGCATGATGCGGTTGGCCCGCCGCCGGGTGCTGACCCAGGACATGAACTGCATCGAAACCCTAGCCCGGGTGGACGTGTTATGTGTGGACAAGACCGGCACCATCACCGAAAGCACGATGCAGGCGGACGAACCGGTTTTGCTTAATGAAAATGCACCGGTCAGCGACATTTTAACCGCCTTTTATAGCGGTGAGGAACCGGACAACGACACGGCCCGCGCCCTGTGTGAGAAGTTCGGCCAGGGCGGCAGTCCTTGGTTTGCCGTGCGCAACATCCCCTTTAACACGGCCTACAAATACAGCGCAAAAAGCTTTGGCGCGCAGGGCAGTTATGTCGTAGGTGCACCGGATATTTTAGCTGGTGCCCGCCTGGCGGAACTGCGCCCCATGCTGGACCCGCTGCTGGCCCAGGGACGGCGTGTGCTGCTGCTTGCCCGCTGCAAAGGCGAACTGCCCGACCCGCCTGCCCGGCTGGACCCGGCAGGGCTGGAATTTTTGGCGCTGCTGCCGCTGCAAAACCACATCCGAGAGAGTGCGCCCGAAACCTTTGCCTACTTTGCGCGGCAGGGCGTGGATGTGAAAGTCATTTCCGGCGATGACCCTCGAGCCGTCAGCCATGTGGCCACCCAGGCGGGCATCAAGGGTGCCAGCCAGTGGGTGGACGCAGCGGCCATTAAAAACGACCGTGAGCTGGAAAAGGCCTCCACCCGCTGCACAGTGTTTGGCCGCGTAACGCCGGAGCAAAAGCGCAAACTGGTGCATGCTCTGCAAAAGCAGGGTCACACAGTAGCCATGACCGGTGATGGCGTAAATGATGTACTGGCGCTAAAAGATGCTGACTGCGGCATTGCCATGGCATCTGGTGCCCAGGCCGCCAGCCAGGTAGCCCAGCTGGTACTGTTGGACTCCGACTTTGGCGCGCTACCCCACGTGGTGGCCGAGGGGCGCCGGGTCATCAACAACATCCAGCGGTCGGCTTCGCTGTTTTTGGTCAAAAATATTTTCTCGGTACTTCTCAGCGTGGTTTCTCTGGTATTGCCGCTAACCTACCCGTTTTTGCCGCTGCAATTGTCGCTGCTCAGCGCCGCCACCATCGGTACACCGGCGTTTTTCCTGGCGCTGGAGCCGAATCGCGAGCGGGTTCACGGACAGTTCGCCTCCAACGTGCTGCGGGCTGCGCTGCCCGGCGGCGTGACGGATTTCCTGCTGGTGTTTCTGGCGCAGGGGTTCTGCTTTGCCTTTGATCTATCCAGCGACACCTTGGGCACCATCAGCACGATCGTGGTGATGACGGTGGGCCTGCTGGTGCTTTGGGGTGTCTGCCGCCCGTTCAACACCTGGCACTGGGTGCTTTGGAGCGCGATGGCCGTCATCGGCTATGGCGGCGCGCTGCTGTTGGCCCCCTGGTTGGGGCTGGTCAAGCTGGACCTGGGCGGCATCCTGGTGCTGGTGGCCCTGCTGGGCCTGACTGGGCCTACACTGTTTAGCGTAAGTATGCTGAACACCCGCATCCACGGCGTTGTAGGCGAGGTGCAAGATAAGGTGCGGCGGCGGAGAGAAGCATAATTGATCGTGTAGACTGGCGTTCTCAACAAACACTACGGCCAGATATGGAATCCGCCCCTACGACTTGTCTCAACATTGCCGCCTTATTGGGCTCGTAGGGGAGTATTCCATATGCTCCCGTGCAGCCATATCCCCACGCACCCTACAAAGTCAAAAGTCAGGACCCCCGGCTAAGCCGGGGGCTTGAGTAAGCCCTAGAAGGTCACATTACAGACAACGCCCCTCAAGGGGCTTTTACTTATGCCTTGGTATTCTTGCTACCCGTAAACGGGTCTATAAACTCTTTCAGGCTCATTTGATCTGCTATCTGGTCCTCGTCAAGTTGACGCTTGATGTACTCCGCTATTTGCTTTTTGTTGCGTCCTACTGTATCTACATAGTATCCCCTTGCACAGAAGTGCCGATCTCCGTACTTGTATTTTAAGTTTGCGTGTCTGTCGAATATCATCAAGCTGCTTTTCCCTTTGAGATATCCCATGATTTGTGCTACACTATATTTCGGTGGAATACTGATCAGCATGTGGATGTGATCCGGGCAGGCTTCCGCCTGGATGATTTCTACTCCTTTTTGCTCACACAATTTTCTCAAGATGATTCCAATATCTTTTCTGATTTGCCCATATATCCTGGATTCTCGGGTTAACATGACGAGGTTGGTACCTCTATCCCAAGGGCTTCAT
>CAVAGJ010000095.1:0-4673 GCA_963588145.1 Coriobacteriaceae bacterium | reverse complement strand
GCATGGGGGACTGGGGTTATCCCAGCAAGCGCGGTTGTCATACAAACGCTATGCTTGCGTCCACGCCGTTCTACGGCGGCTTGGATTTTTCAATGGCAAGAATTAGCCAAGTATAGGGTGGTTTACTGACGAATCGTATGGAACCCCGGAATTATATAGTATAATCCCCAAATTTTACTTTCATTTTACGCAGTTCTGGTCGCATAATTTACATTCCGTCTTTATACTCAATCACGAATGTAGAAAAGAGGACTGCTATGGAAATTCGACTGGAACAGATTGCAAAGAGCTTTGATAAGAGGCAGGTCATTCAGCCCACAACGCTGACCATCGAGAACGGGAGCTTTACGACGCTGCTGGGGCCCTCCGGCTGCGGCAAGACAACGCTTCTGCGGATAATCGCCGGGCTGGAAACGCCGGACGATGGTGAGATTTGGCTGGACGATACCTGCGTTTTTTCAAAAGAACGCAAAATCAACCTGCCGCCGGAGAAGCGGAACCTCGGCTTTGTGTTTCAGGATTTTGCCCTTTGGCCGCACATGACGGTGTTTGAAAATGTGGCTTTCGGACTGCGGGCCAGAAAAGACACGGCGAATCTGCAAAGCCGCGTGCGCGACGCACTGCGCACGGTACATCTGGAGGACTTTGAAAAACGCTATCCCCACCAGCTTTCCGGCGGTCAGCAGCAGCGCGTCGCCTTTGCCCGCGCCATTGCCGTCCAACCGGGATGCATTTTATTTGACGAACCATTATCCGCTCTGGATGCTCTGTTGCGGGAAGAAATGCGGCACGAATTGACAGAGTTAACCTCCGCCCTCGGCATCACCTCCGTTTTCGTAACCCACGACCAAACGGAAGCTATGAGTATGAGCGACCGCATTGCCGTTCTGAACGGCGGCTATGTGGAACAATATGCCGCGCCGGAGACCATCTACCATGATCCTGCCAGTGCGTTTGTGGCACGATTTGTGGGAAAGTCCAACTGGCTTAGCGAAAGGGAGATGTTCCGCCCGGAAGCTGCCGTGCAAACGACGGTAAAAGGTGCGCTGTACTTTGAGCTCCCCGTTCAGAGCGTGCAGTATCTGGGCAGTACCTATGAGATCACAGTTCCCTATCAATCGGTAATATGGACGCTTCACAGCGGGCGGAGGGTAACGCCCGGCGAAATGCTGTCCGTTTACATAGATCCCGATCAAGTGATTACTTTTCAAAAGAAGGAGGTTTTATCTAAATGAAAAAACGTATGACATCGCTTCTGCTGGCACTGTGCCTTTGCCTTGGCCTGACCGCCTGCGGCGGCAAACAGACGGAAACGACACCGGAGGAGCCTGCTCAGGCAGAGGCGGATCAGACTGCCACTGAAAACACCGAGCCGCAGCTCTCCGGTAAGGTGACGGTCTATATGCCCAGCCCCTCCGGCCTTGCCGACAAGCTGGCCGCCGCCTTTACCGAAAAGACCGGCGTTGAAGTGGAGCAGTTCCAGGGTACCACCGGCGAGATTCTCGCCCGTTTGGAAGCGGAGCAGGCCAACCCCGTAGCCGATGTAGTCATCCTCGCCTCCTGGTCTGACGGTCTGAGCATGAAGGCCGACGGTCAACTGGAAAGCTACACTCCTGCCAATGCCGATAAGGTCAACGAGGGCTGGATCGACAGCGACAACACGTTGTTCGGTTACAGCGCCTCCGCTGTGGGTGTCATCTACAACACCACCGTTGTTCCCGAACTGAGCGCCGACTGGTCCGAGCTGGCAGACGCTCAGTACAAGGATATGATCGCCATCCCTGACCCCGAAAAGTCCGGCGCGTGCAAGGACTTCCTCGCGGGTCTTGTGACCGGCACGACTGACGGCGAAGCCATCATGCAGAGCTGGACCGATAACGGCCTGACCGTCCCCGGAGCCAACAAGGCGGCGCTGGAGGCTGTCACCACCGGCGAGAAGGGCATCCTGATCGCGGGCGTGGACTACAACGCCTACTCATCTATGGCCAAGGGCGAGCCCCTGAACATCTACTATCCCGCCTCCGGCACAGTGGTCAACCCCCGTCCTGCCATGATCCTCAAGACCGCGCCGAACATGGACAATGCCAAGGCGTTCGTGGACTTCCTGTTCAGCGATGAAGCGCAGAAGCTGGTTGCTGACGCCTATCTGCTGCCCGGCCGCAGCGATGTGCAGTGCGAGAATCGCACCAACCTCTCCGACATTCCCCAGATCACGACCGACTGGGACAAGATGATGGAGGTCGCTTCCGACACCGCAGCCAACCTCAACAGTCTCTGCAAGTAAGAAAGCGGAGGGCATATGAGACAAATCCATTGGAAAAAGCACCTGCCGCTGGCACTGTTGCTGGTGCTTCTGATTGGCTTGATTCTCTGCCCCCTGATCACAGTATTCGCCAAGGCGGTCATCATCGATGGCCGCCTTGACCTGTATCAGGCGTGGCAGACCATTGCAAGTTCTGAAAATGTGCAGACTATCTGCAATTCTTTGCTGCTGGGCGTATGCGTGGTGCTGTGTTCGACGGTTATCGCCGTGCCGACGGCGTACTTGCTGGCGCGTACTCAGCTTGCAAAGTACAGTTGGCTGGACATCATCTTCATGATCCCGTTTATGACGCCACCGTACATCGCATCCATGGGCTGGATCTTATTCATGCAGAAAAATGGGCTCTTTCAGCAGTTGTTTCCGGCCACTGGCGCGTGGTCGGAGGGATTCTTCTGCTTCGGCGGTCTGGTGCTGGTGATGAGTCTGCACGTGTTTCCGTTCCTGATGACCATGCTGAAAAACGCCATGCTGAATATCCCAGCGAGTTTAGAGGAAAGCGGCGCGGTGTTCGGTGCGGGCTTTACGCTGCGGCTGCGGAAAATTTTTGCCCCGCTGCTGACCGGCAATTACGCCATCGGCGCACTGCTGGTGTTCGTCAAGACGCTTTCTGAATACGGTACGCCCTACACGTTGGGGCGGCGCATTGGGTTCTATGTGTTCACCACCGATATCCACCGCTATTCCACTACTGCACCCATCGACTTCGGGCGCTCGGCCAGTCTGTCCTCCATTCTGGTTTGTATCTGCATGGCCATGTGGCTGATGCAGAATTACATTACCAACAAGAACAGCTACCGCCTTCTCAGCGGCAAGGGCAGCCGTCCGGCGCGGACAAAACTGTCTGCCGCCGGTCAACTCGGCGCATGGCTGTGGGTGGCGCTGGTCATTCTGGTGGCCATCGGCGTGCCGTATTTTTCCATCATTTCCACGTCTCTTATCAAGCTGCGGGGCTACGGTCTGGCCGCCGGGAACTTTACCCTTGATCACTACAAGGAACTGCTGACCACACCGAAGGCCCTGGCTTCCATCTGGAAAAGCCTGTTCCTGGCGGTATCCTCCGCGACGATCTGTTCCATCATCGGCACGGCGGTGGTCGCGGCTGTGCGCAAGTCCAAGGGCTTTTTCAAAAAGGCGCTGGAGGGTGTCAGCCTGCTGCCGGAAATGCTGCCCAGCATCGTGCTGGTCATCGGCATCATGCTGTTCTGGAATGCGATCTACAAGGTACTGCCTCTCTATAACACCATCGGCATCATGGTATTGGCCTATGTGGTGCTGTATCTGCCCTATACCGTGCAGTATGTGACCTCCGCCTTTACCCAGATCAACGACAGTCTGCTGGAAGCCGGACGCACCTTCGGCGGAACACCTGCCTACGTATTCCGCCGTATTACGCTACCGATGATCTCCCGCGGCATCTTCGCCGGGTGGATGATGATTTTCATCATCGCCTTCCGGGAGCTGGTGACAGCCAGTCTCATCGCACCGCCCAATACATTGGTGGTCTCCACCTATATCAACCGCGAATTTGAACAGGGCAGCGTGTCCCTTGGTATGGCCATGGCAGTTTTGTGCGTACTCATTACTACTACAGCGCTGTTGGTGTTTAACCGCTTTGTCGGAAAACAGAAGGGAGCATAAAATTCCTGATTTAATGCCATGCCTGCACCAGTTTCTGTTACTTCCTGCTCCTGCACCAATCCATGCATAGTCTCCGATCTCAACCGGCTTGCAAGTCAGTACATTTAAATCGTATGGATCATGGTTATTGGAAATGAGCTGTACATTTGCTGCAATGCGGGCATGGTCGCCTATGGTAATGCCGCCGCGAGCCATTGCAAGCAGGTTGGAATTAACAAATACAGCACCCGTCAGCTCTGCGATCATTCTTGCTGCTTTTTCTGTATTTCCCACCTCGATATACTTCATAGAACCGCCAAAATAATTCTCATCGGATCTTGAATAAAATGCCACTAATTTAGCCATTGTCATTCTTCCCCTTGTAGATGTCATGGTGCCTAAGGGATTGTCGGATCAGAATGCTCCGCTAATCCCTATCATAAAAGAGACCAGCGTCAGCCAGTCCCTTTGTAAGCCGGCAAGCTTCTTCCATTGAATACATAAAAATTCCTGCTTTCTTCAAAAAACCTCTTGACCGGTAGTAACTACCGTCTATTACGATCATTGTGTACAGGATATCCCGATGTCAATGTGCAAATCCATATCAGAAAGGATGAAATTATTATGGAATACATCACTTTAAGCAATGGCGTAAAAATGCCGCAGCTTGGCTACGGCGTCTATCAGGTTACACAGGATGAATGTGAGCGTTGCGTGCTGGACGCTTTGAAGG
>CAVAGJ010000094.1:0-4691 GCA_963588145.1 Coriobacteriaceae bacterium | reverse complement strand
CCGCGGGGTTCTTTTTATTTCAATTCGCAATTTTTACGGATTACAGGAATGCTCCAATATGGTTGTCTAGCAATAATTGAACAATATCTTTAATTTGCGGGTTACAGAGCGGTTCGCCGCCGGTCAAAGTAATTTTAACCACCTGGTTTTTTAAAAGCTGCGGGAGTATCTTATTTTGTATCAACTCCAAAGACATTTCAGTTCCTGTTCCACTTGCATTCGCAAAGCAATGCGCACAATGTAGGTTACATTTTTGCGTTATCTGCAGCATCATTTTCCTTTTTGGGGGTTGAACGGAGCTCCTGAAGAAACAAGCAGACGCACATTTATCGTCGTATATCCAATCAACCATTTTAAACACCCTTTCTTAATTTTTCAGACCGTCATTCATCCTTTTTCGCATTGATATCAACAGATAAAACATTATATACAACCCGCTTGCCTTGAACACGGGCACCAACATTAAGTGCGCCAATCATAAAAAGGATATAAAAAATAAACGGTTCAGAAAAATCCATCAAACCAGTAACAAGCACAAGGGCAACATATACAACCATCAGCATCACCATCTGTGCATGCATATCTCTTAGCAACAAATAATCTCGATTTGAACCAAAAACAATGGGGTTACTTCTATTGCGCTCATAGATGGAATACCAATACGGGGTTTGGTCAATGCCTTTTGGCAGATTATCGATTATCACATAAATGTCGTTATATTTCTCTAGAACAGTGGACAGCGTAAATCTATTATCTTGAAGGTTTTTAAGCATATCTGTAAAAATGGTACAACTTGGTTGTTTCTTCCACCAAAATATTAGTTTCACTTTAAAAATCGGGGGAAGAATTGAGTCAAAAATAAAAGTCAAGATGTACGCGCAAGAAGATACAGCTGTAATACTAATAATTTCACTTATAAATGAGAACACATTAGCGTCTTGGGAATCAAATTTTAATCCACCAGATGTTACCAACATTAAAAGAATATTGGCGAGCAGAAACCACTTCAGTTCACTATTCCTATAACTCTTCAAATTTTTTTCTGTAGAATCTCCCATATCATGGTTCAACTCCTCAGAGTTCTATATTTCGTATCATATAACACGGACACTATCTCATAATTTATATACTCATATTATACCACAAGTAGGATATTCACGCATCAGAACTATTGCAAGATTCTTTTATTATTTCTTTACCGGTATGCAATCGCTCCACTGTATAATACCTATCTCTCACATACGCTTCATGACTTTCCTTTGGTCACATTATATCTTCTACCTACTTCCGCCTTTCGCACAGTTCCGCTAAAATAGCTCGCTTTTGAAGGATAGAATGTAAACCAACCTCGTTGCCCCCCAGAAACTCATTATAATAATTGCAGACTTGTTTGCCTGTCATTCTCATCATTCTTTAATAAGCTTGCATATACGTGTTTGATCTGTTTTCATATTTTCTCTCCCGATATGCACATAATACTTCGAATGATAATTAGAGATTATCCTTCATATAGATTGTTATACCATAACAGGAATGTTTCCGCATTGACATATTCCCCAAATATCCAGCGAATTTTTTGGAGTTTTCGCCATATCCATTTTCCCATCAGTTTGTAGAATACACAAAATGGCGAGGTTGCCCCCGCCATTGAAAGAGTTATTCTCTAGTTCTATTATGCAAATTGCAATAACAAGTTGAGCAACAACACAAATTTTCAAAACCTTTGCTGCAATCGCTCACTGCGGTTCTACTTGCTGCACATCTGCCTTACCCATAGGCCAGGTTCTATTCTCTGCCCTTCCGTACCTATATTTCGTCAGGCACGGGCGTGTCTTGTCGCTCTATCCCCTGAAACCAGAGGATAATCAGAAAGGTCGCTTCAGGACTCTTGCCTGCGTACTACTTTCCTGTGCCAGCCACCCGGTAGAGGTGACCGCTTCTGTGGACATCTATCCTTCTCGGATAGTTACGTCTATTCTGTTTTCAAGGTTCCTGTAATTCATTACTTCTGGCGTTATGACAGAGGCTTCTCGCTGGTAGGCTTTCCGATCCCATGGAACTGCGTCGCCCATCCAATATTTCTTGACTGTGTTTCTAGAAATTCCCAGAATTTTAGCTGCTGCACGCTGACTGGTTACTCCTTCAAGTTGCAGCGCGCGGATTGATTTGTAGACATCCACCGATGTGACCACCTTTCTATCGCCTCCCGCATAGTAGTCTACATCTATTATACGGGAAGCCATTAGGTGGCTCAAATATTCGCTGTCATTTTGCTGGAAAGTGGCTCAAGTATATATTAGCATTCACATCATGCGCGATATATTAAGCAAAAGCCGGTTGCTTTGCATTGCAACCGGCTTTCAATTTGCTTTTTAACTTTGGAGCATGGCTCTATATTTGGCGCGATCAGCTTCAGGAATATGCAACGCATCCATTGCTGCATCGACAGACACTTTAAAGCTGTCCATCACGTTACGAATCGCATTGAGAGTTGCTTTGTTCTCGCCCCTCTCTTCACCGATGCCAATTCCTTTCGCAACGCCCTTCTCCATCGCCCTTTCCTTAACACCTTGGCTCAAATTGCACATTCTGCGCACCTCACTTTCAAGCGTTTGTGTCATCGGAACATCAAATTCCGTTTCTAATATCTCTTTCTTCGTTTCGGGACTCTTTTCTTCCGAAAGCAGCACTTCCAAGAATTTCAGCAGCCCACCATAGTTTTTGTCATCCTCATCGCCCAAGCAAATCATCACGGCGCTCATCAGGTCGTAGTTTCTGACCTGCTCAACCGCATCACCAATGATATGCTTTTCCTGTATGGAATACTGCGTAATCGTGTTTCTGCGGTTCTTCGGCGGATCCATGCATACCCAAATCGAGTACACTTTCTTGATTTTGCCGTACTCGCCTTTGGTAAATTCTGTGCCGTACTGCGCCGAAATCATGCGGCTGCAATAGTAAATCGCGCGTTTCAACAGCGGATACCCTGCATTATAGCGGTTCTGTGCCTCAACATTTAGAATCAGACCAATTAAGCCATCCTCACTCGGTGCGGTGGCATAAAAGCGGACATCGTAGCGGATCGTCCCCTCGGTCAGCGTCACATCTTCCGTGTTGGTGCCGTGGATTGTGGCAGATACGTTTCGGTTGGTTTCATCGGCGTCCACACCGACAGCGCCAATCTGCGGTTCACCCTCGATGTACTTCTCCGCAATCTCCCGCACCGTACAACCGTGATATTCCGGAACGCACTCCTTCATAATAACGGCCAGAATGCTTTTGTTGGCAAGCAGACGCTTAACGCCTTCATCGTAGCGGGCATCGGCATCTACTTGGGATATGCTTTGCGCCAGATAATTTTCTTCCTGCTGCATGGGATAAGCGCCTCCTTTCCTTGCCTTTATTATACGCTGTTTCTTTACTTTTTGCAATAGTGCTGTCCATAGCACAAAAAGTGGACTATTCACTTTCCTGCGTGAACAGTCCGCCTTTTCTGTTATGCACCAATTTCTGTATTGTAAGTTTCTGCTGTGCATTCCAGAAACTGTCTGTACTTCATATTAAACTTCACAATAACTTGGTATTTTCTTCCGACCTCTACCCTATCAATCAGATGGCTCAGTATCATTCGTTTCATTTCCAGCGGAGCGGTGTCAAATTCTTCTGCCCAGCCTTTAAAGTCATCGTAGTAAGTACGCAGTTTCCGAATTTCAGCCGCTTCGTTTAACCTTGCATTTTGGAGTTCCGCGTACTCTGCCTTAGCATCATCCAGTTCCTGTTGGTATCGGCGGATTTGCTTGGCAATCATGTCCTCGGTAAAATTGCTTGTTCCATCAAGGCATTTCAGTATCTCACCCTCAAAGCGTTCCAGGGCGTGCTGAGCGGCTTTTATCTTTTTCTCCGCTGCTGCACGTTTTGTCTTTTGCAGGTTCGACTCCTGTCGAATCCGATTCTCAGCCACTTGGGAATAGGGTGTGTCTCGGATTTGCTCGAATACTTCCTCTACAATTTTCAAGACGATGGCATCCACTCTCTCGGCAAGGTACAGTGCTTGCCCATCACAGTCTCTGCCGCCTTTGTTGCGTTGGCCGCGCTGAAAGCAGTTATACTTGGGCTGGACTTTTTCGCGGATACTACCATCCGCCAATTTGTAGCGGTCTGTGTGCATAAAGCCGGACAT
This sequence comes from Coriobacteriaceae bacterium, assembly GCA_963588145.1. Taxonomy (GTDB): domain Bacteria; phylum Bacillota; class Clostridia; order Oscillospirales; family Ruminococcaceae; genus Gemmiger. The sequence continues at coordinate 511 of CAVAGJ010000094.1, read as the reverse complement.
CTTCGCTCCGCAGTGGGCGCAGTAGACAATACCCGCCAGCAGCGTCGGGTTCTGGCTGGTATGGGCGATTCGCCTGTCTTGCGCTGTCTTTGCGCTGCGTCGGCTGATAATGTCATTGGCTTTTTCGAATGTTTCTTGGTCAATGATCTGCAATTCCGGTATGTATTCCGAGCGGGCATTTTTCGTAATGATGTAACCTGTATATCCCTCGTGGCGGATAATGCGGAGTATGTTACTCGATTGGAATTTTGCTCCGGCACGGGTACGCAATCCTCGGTTATTTAACATTTCAGCCAGAGCATATCCGCTGGTGCCTTCTTGGATAACCTTATAAAAGAGTTCCCGAACCCATGTAGCTTCTTCCTCGTTGATGACCAGATCCATGACTGGCTTATCCCGCTTGTTCCGTCGGCCTTGGTCTACCAGTTGATAACCATAGCACACAAAACCACCTGTTGTAGTGGTATAGTAAATTTGTAACAACTTGTTCGAATAATATATTATAATATTA
>CAVAGJ010000093.1:0-4994 GCA_963588145.1 Coriobacteriaceae bacterium | reverse complement strand
CTTCCTGTTCGCTATTCTTTTTTATCCCTTGTCACGCATCATTGTAATACCTACATAACCACTTTAGCGATTTAAAGAACACCTTGACATTTGCAGAAAAAAAGCGTTTACTTGTAGGTAAATGCTTATAAAAGGTATGGAAAAAGTTTATGCAAAAAGATCTGACCACCGGCAGTGTGTTTAAAAGTGTACTCTACTTCTCGCTGCCGTATCTGCTCTCCTATTTTCTGCAAACGCTGTACGGTATGGCAGACCTGTTCATCATCGGCCAGTTTGAGGGAACGGCCAGCATCACGGCGGTGTCCATCGGCAGCCAGATCATGCACATGATCACGGTAATGCTGGTGGGGCTGGCTATGGGCGTTACCGTAGGCATCGGCCGGGCGGTAGGTGCCCATGATGACCGGGGCGCGGGTGCGGTCATCGGCAATGCGGTTACGCTGTTTTTGGTGGTATCCGTGGCCGTGGTGGCCGTGCTGACAGCACTGGTGCAGCCTGTCTTGGCCGTCATGTCCACCCCGACGGAAGCCGTGCCAGGCGCAGCTGCCTACCTGACCATCTGCTTTATCGGTATCCCCTGCATCACGGCCTACAATATTATTGCGTCTATCTTCCGTGGGCTGGGCGATTCCCGCAGCCCGATGTACTTTATTGCAGTGGCCTGTGTGGCCAACATTGCGCTGGACTACCTGTTTATGGGGGCGTTGCACATGGGGCCTGCCGGTGCGGCCCTAGGCACTACGCTGGCCCAGGGCATCAGTGTCATCGTTTCGCTGGTGGTTATTCTGCGACGCAAGAGCGGCATCCAGCTGCGCAAAAGTGACCTGCGGCCGAAGAAAACTGTCATCAGGCGCATCCTGCGCATCGGCGTGCCGGTGGCCTTGCAGGATGGGCTGATCCAGATCTCGTTTTTGCTTATCACGGTCATTGCCAACCGGCGCGGCCTGACGGATGCTGCCGCTGTGGGCATCGTGGAGAAAATCATCAGCTTCATCTTCCTGGTGCCGTCCTCGATGCTGTCCACCGTGTCGGCGCTGGGTGCCCAGAATGTGGGTGCAGGCAAGCACGACCGCGTCGCCAGGACGCTGTACTATGCTATCGGCATTTCGCTGACGTTCGGGGCCGTTGTGGGTGTGCTGGTGCAGTTTATTGCCCCCAATGCCGTGGCTCTGTTTACCACCGATGCCGCCGTGGCTGCGGCGGGCGGCTGGTATCTGCGCGGGTATATCTGGGACTGTTTCTTTGCGGGCATTCACTTCAGTTTCAGCGGGTACTTCTGCGCCTATGGTCGCAGTGAGCTTTCGTTTTTGCACAACATCCTGTCCATCGTGCTGGTGCGCGTGCCGGGGGCATATTTCATGTCCAAGTTGTTCCCGGATAACCTGCTGCCCATGGGTCTGGCCACGGCGGTCGGTTCGTTGCTGTCGGTGCTCATCTGCCTGACGGCCTACCTGCTGCTGAAACGCAAAGGCACCTTTGGCGGAAAAGCAGCATAAACTACTATCATCACGATCGTTTTCATCAATATCATCATTTGCATCATCACCAGCATAGTTTGCTTATTATCCATATTATCCTTACCATACTATTCATACTATTCATACTATTCATACCATTTATACTACCCATCACAACCATCGTATCCCGCATATAGAATTGTTATATAATATAACACAAGTTGCAATAGGATACTTATGATGCTTAGGAGGCATAGGATGAATGTGATGGGTAAAGATAGAACGGATAGATAGGATAGTAATGAAAATGATAGTAATGATAAATAGTATGAATAGTATGAATAGTATAGTGAGTATGAATAGTATAGTGAATTTATAGTAGGCATATAACTGCAAAAGGCTCCCTCACATCGAGGGAGCCTTACTGTTTTATTACCGTTTCACATATGCCCCAAACGCATTGGGCACGGGGTATACCTCGGCCAACTGTTCGGGGGCGGCCCAGACGAAACCGTCCGGCAGGGCGCACACATCCGCCCGTCCGCGCCAGCCGGAAAGCTGCCACACCCGGTGGGTGAACACATGCTTCGCGGGCGACAGTGGCTCGGTCAGTTTGGCCTGTACGCCAAACTTTGCCAGTGCGGCGGTCAGCTCGTCTTTGGTCAGCGCTTTTTCCCAGGCGGCGGGCTGCCAAAGCCCGGCCAGCAGCCCCCTGGCGGGGCGGCGCTGCAATAATAGCCCGGCATCGCTCTCAATCAAAGCCACCGTTACGGGCACGGTCGTTTTGGCCTTGGGGGCAGGCTTTACCGGCAACTCCCCTGCCCTGCCAGCAGTGTACCCTAAGCAGCGGTCGGCCAGCGGGCAATCCCCGCAGTGGGGTGCACCGGGCACACACACCAGCGCCCCCAGTTCCATCAACGCTTCGTTGTAGGGGCCGGGCGTGGCTTTGGGCATCTGGCCCAGTACACGCTCGGTAAACAACCGCTTGGCGGCGGGGGTCATCACGTCAGCGTCATCGTTGTACAGGCGGGCAAAAACCCGCAGTACGTTGCCGTCCACGGCAGGGGCCGGGATGCCAAAGGCAATGCTGGCAATGGCCCCGGCGGTGTAGTCCCCAATGCCCGGCAGGCTGCGCAGAGCATCGTAATCGGCGGGCAGGTCGCCGCCGTACTGTTCGCAGACGATGCGGGCGGCCTTTTGCATGTTGTTGACGCGGTTGTAGTACCCCAGCCCCTGCCACAGCTTGCGCAGGGCATCCGGCTCGCAGGCAGCCAGATCAGCGGGTGTGGGCAGCGCCGCGATAAAGCGGTTATAATACGGAATGGCCGCCGCTACCCGGGTCTGTTGGAGCATGATCTCGCTGACCCAGATATGGTAGGCAGAAGGCTCCTGCCGAAACGGCAGGAGCCTTTTGTTAGCCTGAAACCATTGCAGCAGCGGTGCAGCAATGGGCAGCATTAAAAACCACCGCAGGTACGGGGGAACGGGATGACATCGCGGATGTTGGGGATGCCGGTGACGTACATCAGCAGGCGCTCAAAGCCCAGGCCGTAGCCGGCATGCTTGACGCTGCCAAAGCGGCGCAGGTCAAGGTACCAGTCGTAGTCGGCAGGTTCCATGCCCAGCTCCTTAATACGGGCGGTCAGCACGTCCAGGCGCTCCTCACGCTGGGAGCCGCCGATCAGCTCGCCGATGCCGGGTACCAGCATATCGGCAGCAGCAACGGTCTTGCCGTCCTCGTTCTGGCGCATGTAGAACGCCTTGATCTCTTTCGGATAGTCGGTGACAAAGACCGGCTTCTTGAAGATCTGCTCGGTCAGGTAGCGCTCGTGCTCGGTCTGCAGGTCGGTGCCCCACTCGACTTTGTACTGGAAGTTATCGTTGTTCTTCTTCAGCAGTTCGATGGCATCGGTGTAGGTAACGCGGGCAAAGTCAGAGCTGGCGACCAGCTCCAGGCGCTCAATCAGGCCCTTGTCAAAGAACTGGTTGAAGAACGCCAGCTCATCATGGCAGTTATCCAGCAGGTAGCGGATGACGTAGCGGGTCATGGCCTCGGCGGTCTCCAGGTAGGTGTTCAGGTCGGCGAACGCCATCTCCGGCTCGATCATCCAGAACTCGGCAGCATGGCGGGTGTCGTAGCTCTTTTCGGCGCGGAACGTAGGGCCGAAGGTGTAGACATTGCCCAGGGCCATCGCCATGGCCTCGGCTTCCAGCTGGCCGGAAACGGTCAGGTTGACAGGGCGCTTGAAGAAGTCCTTGGTGTAGTCTACGCCGCCTTCCTCGTTGCGGGGAATGTCGTTGAGGTCGAGGGTGGTCACCTGGAACATCTCGCCGGCACCCTCGCAGTCAGAGCCGGTGAAGATGGGGGTGTGTACATAGGTGAAGCCGTGCTCATGGAAGAACTGATGCAGGGCAAAAGCAGCCTGGCCGCGCACACGGAACGCTGCGTTGAAGGTATTGGTGCGGGGGCGCAGATGGGTCATGGTACGCAGATAGTCCATGCTCATCTTCTTTTTCTGCAGCGGGTACTCGGGGCCGCAGAGACCCAGCACGGTGATGGTGTCAGCGTTGATCTCAAAAGGCTGCTTTGCGTTGGGGGTCAGCACCAGGGTGCCGGTGACCTCAAAGCTGGTGTACAGGCCGCACTTGGCAATCTCGGCATAGTTAGCCAGTTTATCAGCCTGGAAAACAATCTGGACGGGCTTATAGCAGCTGCCATCGGACAGCGAGATAAAGCCGATATTTTTAGAATCGCGCACAGTTTTGGCCCAGCCGCAGACAGTGACCTTGGTACCATCCGCAGGGGTGGCCGTGTACAGCGATGCAAGTTCCGTTCTCTGCATGGAAATTCCTCTCCTCTATAACAATAATTATATTTATTATAACTAGTGCGGCGGGAAAAGTAAAGAACTGATTTTTGCGGCATTACTTCCGGCAAAGCGCAGGTTTAGCCGCCAGTTGGGCAGGCTGATTGAGCTGCCGTTGTCGCACCCGGCGATAATCATCACCTGGGCGGTGGCACGGCGAACAAGATTCATGCGACCCCCTTTTCCCAAACAATTTATGCGGAAATTCCAACTTTCATGAAGTTTTTTTTGAAAAACACTTGCAAGACCGAAAAAAATGTGGTAGGATAACTTGTACTGTTATGGGGAACCAAGGAGGTGGAACGAATGCCTAACATTAAGTCTCAGAAGGATCGTGTTGTCCAGTCTCAGAAGGAGGCCATGGCCAACAAGGTCGTCAAGTCCAACCTGAAAACAGTGATCAAGAAGGCAGACGCTGCCATCGTCAGCAACGCCGCTGATAAGGACGCTGTTATGAAAGCCGCTGTCTCTGCTATCGACTCTGCCAAGAGCAAGGGTGTCATCCATAAGAACACCGCTGCCCGTAAGGTCAGCCGTCTGGCTAAGCGTGCTAACAAGGCCGCTCAGTAATTGATCGCATGAACAATGCCCGCCGAGAAATTGGCGGGCATTTTCATTCTATTATAAAACCACAAGCTATGCTTGTGGACGAGTAGAGCACGAGCGTTGA
>CAVAGJ010000092.1:0-5020 GCA_963588145.1 Coriobacteriaceae bacterium | reverse complement strand
GCATTAACCCGAACATCAAGTTCATCGGCTTCGATAACTACAAAGAGATCTTCACCAGCGCCCGCTTCGGCAACGCGCTGAAAAACACCGCCCTGCTGACGGTCGTCATCTCCATCTGCGAAAACGCACTGGCCCTGGGGTTGGCACTGCTTGTTGATAATGTTATCAAGGGCAAAAACCTGTTCCGTGCTATCTTCTACCTGCCGGTTATTTTGTCCGGTATCGTTTCCGGCTTTATCTGGAAGATCATGTACAGCTACAACTTCGGCCCCATCAACAAGGTCCTGGATATGATCGGCCTGGGCATGCTCAAACAAGACTGGCTCGGCAACGCCGATATCGCCATCTGGGCCGTGGCCATCGTGATGATCTGGAAAGGCGCCGGTTATTATATGATCATCTACCTGGCCGCTTTGCAGGGCGTGCCCCAGGATGTGCAGGAAGCAGCCACCATTGACGGCGCAACAGCTTTGCAGCGGTTCCGCTTCATCACCCTGCCGCTGATCTCCGGTTCTTTCACCATCTGCTTTACTTTGTCGCTCATCAACGGCCTTAAGGTCTTTGACCAGATCGCTGTTATGACGGACGGCGGCCCCGGCTTCGCTACCGAGACCATCGTTTACCTGCTGTATAAGTCCGGTTTTGGCGAAGGCCGCCAGGGCTATGGCACGGCAGTTGGCGTGGTACTGCTCTTCATCATTCTGGTTTTGAACAACATTCAGTCCGTAATTCTTCGTAAACGGGAGGTGCAGCTGTAATGGCAACACAAACGGCACAGGCTACGGTAACCGTACCCACAAACAAGAAGAAAATCAAGGCAGCCCCTATTATCTGCTTTATTGTCACTGTCATTCTGGCTCTCCTGTTTGTTTACCCGGTATACTTCGCCGTCATCTCCGCTTTCAAGAGCAACGGCGAGATCCTGAAATCCCCCCTCGCTTTCCCCACGGAGCTGTATTTGCAGAACTTCAAGGACCTGTTTGCCAAGACCGACTTCTTCACGGCTATTTGGCACACCGTGTTCCTGACTGTCGTCAGCGAAGTTCTTATCATTCTGGTGGTTCCCCTGTCCGCTTACGCCATTGAGCGCCACAAGAGCAAAACGACCAAATTTGTTTATGCCTACTTTACCGCCGGCATGATGATTCCCTTCCACCTGTACATGTTCCCGCTGTTCAAGGAAATGAAGATCTTCCACATCTACGGCACGCTGTGGGGCCCCATCATCTGCTACATTGCGGGTTCCGTTGCCTTTGGTACGCTGCTGTACACCAGCTTTTTGAAGGGTGTTCCGATTGACATTGAGGAAGCCGCCAAGATTGACGGCTGCACCGAGTTCAAGGCATTCTGGCGCGTGGTGTTCCCCCTGTTGGGACCCTGCACCGCATCCCTGGTAGTTCTGAACGGCCTGAGCATCTGGAACGACTTTTTGATGCCGTATTTGGCACTGCCTTCCAACCAGGCAAAAACCATTACCGTTGCCGTTTACTCTTTCGTTGGTCAGTACACCGCCCGCTGGGACATCGTCTTTGCCGGCACGCTGATCTCCCTGGTTCCTGCGTTGATCATCTATGTCAGCTTGCAGAAATACTTTGTCAAGGGCATTATGTCCGGCGCAGCAAAGGGCTAAAACCTTTAAGAAATCCCCATAATATGCTAAAATTGGGTGTGGGCCCTGCGCCCACACCCATTTTTGTCTGAACGTGAGGTTTTGCTATGGATACGCCGCGCCGCCCTTACCGGGTCAGTCTGTTTGCCAAGTTCACACTGGTCATCCTGCTGCTGGGCATTGTGCCCATTGTGCTGCTGGTCACCGTGATGCAAAGCCGGATGCTGACCGAGTACCGCGCCAGTCTGGAAGAAGCCTACGAGGATGCCATCGCCTACTCGGCCTATTCCATCCGTGCGCGGCTGGATAACTACACCGACCTGTCAAAGTTCTGCTACTATTACAATTTTTCCTCCCAGGGAGATTTCTCCTACGATTACGAAAACTATGACAACCTGCGCAAGATTTTGACCGGTGAGGCCTTTGCCGACACAACGGATGCCAATACCAGCACCCGCAATGAGATGGAGCGTTTTCTGCATTATCTCAACTCCACCGATGTCAACATCGAGGCCTCTCACTTTGTCTATGCGCCGGAGGGCAGCCGCCCGGTCAGTTACCACCTGGGCAACTACAATAACTCGCTGTTTGAAAGTGCGGCCTACCTGAAAGCCGTGGACTACGATAACTGGGATACCGAGAGCCGCAAGCTGCTGCTTGTGCCCACCCACGCGCTGGACTATGTGCATTTCCGCGGTTCCCGCACGAAAAACGTTTTTACCGTCGGGCGCAACTACTATGACCTGAACGGCGCGGTCGGCCACGAAAAATACATCGGCACGCTGTTTATTGACCTGCGCACCAATGCGTTCGACAGCCTGTTCGCCACGCTGAACCTGACGGACGGCGGCACAGTCTATGTGACCGACGCCGCAGGGAACTGCTATTTTTCGTCGGATGCTGCGCTGGTTGGGCAGACGCTCGACATAACGGCGGCCCCTCCGTCAGGCACGATGCTGCTGTCCGAGGAAATCCCCGGGTACGGCCTGACTGTCTGGTGCAGCCAAAGCCGCACGCCGATCGAAGACCAGATACGCGTCATGCAGCGGGCCATGTGGCTGGTGGTGGCGCTGGCGCTGGCCGCACTGCTGATCGGCTCGATGTTCTTTTCCCGCAAGCTGACCCAGCCGCTGCGCACGATCATGCAGCACATGGGCGCGGTGGAAGCAGGTGACTTTACCGGGCGTATCCCGGTGACCAGCAACGACGAGCTGGGCGATTTGACCGAGCGCTTTAACCAGATGAGCGCCGAACTGGACAACTACACCAAGCAGGTCTATCTCTCAAAAATCAAGCAGACCGAAGCTGAGCTCAACGCCCTGAAAAGCCAGATCTACCCGCATTTTCTGTACAACACGCTGGAAGTCATCCGTATGACGGCGGTGGGGCGCAACGACCAGATGGTGGCCGATATGATCGAGGCGCTGAGCGACCAGATCCGCTATGTCATCGGCACGGTCAACGACCTTGTGCCGTTGGGGCGCGAGGTGGATATTTTAACAAAATACATCTATCTGCTCAACTGCCGCTTCAGCGATAAGGTCACGTTCTCGTACAACTGCGCCCACATGGAAAACCAGCTGATCCCCAAACTGATTTTGCAGCCATTAGTAGAAAACGCCTTTATCCATGGCATTAAGCCGATGGACGGCCCCGGGCATATCCAGCTAATGGCCGAGCAGGACGAAAACCGCATCACCCTGACCGTCATGGACAATGGTGTCGGCATGGACGAGGACTCGCTGAACAAACTCTATACCCTGCTGGACAGCGACCAGCCCGGCCATAAAGAAAATTATGAGTGGGCCAGCATTGGCCTGAAAAACGTACATGACCGGCTGCGCTACCTCTACGGCAGCGACTACGGCATCAGCCTGTACAGCACCCCCGGTGTGGGCACGGTGGTCAAGGCCACCATCCCCGCCGACCTGCAGAATTTAGAACCGGAGGAGGATCACCATGCTGAAAATGCTGATTGCAGATGACGAGCCTGTCATCATTCGCGGCTTGCAGATGCTCATTGACTGGGCACAGCTGGGCATTGAGATCTGCGCCACCTGCGAAAACGGCGCCGATGCCCTGCGGGAAATTTTTGCCCAAAGCCCCGATCTGGCGCTGCTCGATATCTCGATGCCCGGCAAGACCGGCATTGAGATTTTAAAGGCACTGCATGCGGCGCAAAGCCGCACCAAGGTTATTTTCATCAGCGGGTTTCAGGATTTTTCCTACGCCCGCGATGCCCTGAGCTACGGTGCAGTGGATTACCTGCTCAAGCCTGTCAAAAAGGATGACCTGCTGCGCGCAGTAGAAAAATGCCTGCCCGTGCAGGTGGATTACAGTGCCCCCGCGCCCGCCGCCGACACCGGCAGTTACTCCGATGCGTTCAGCCGCGTGGCCGAAATGGAGCCAACATCCTATATTCTGGCCGCCGTGCAGCCATTGGGTCTGGCTGCCAAAAATGAGATGGAGCGCCAGCTGATCGAGTTTTCGATTTTCGGCCAGTTGGATACCCTCTGCCGCCAGACCGGGCAGGGCACAGCCTTCCAGAAAAAGGGCGCGTGCTACCTGCTGCTTGTCAATATGACCCAGCCGCAGGCGATGGGCTGGCTGCACGAGGGGCAAGCCCTGCTGGAACAGCGCATCAAGTGCAGGGTCGGCTTTGTGTGCAGCCCCGCCACGGCGGAGATGAGCACCGTGCCCACCTTTACCGCCCCCTGCCGTGATACCTGCCGCTGGTTCTATTTTGCAGACCGCCTGCCCGACACTGTGCTGGCCATGGACACGCCGCCCTTTGGGGAGGCTGCCACCGACACCGCCGCCCTGCACCCCTTGCAGGAAGCCGTGGCCGCCAGCTTTATGGAAACAGACCGCACAGCTTTCAACGACGCAGTGGAAAGCCTGCTGGCTGCTGTGCCGCCTATTGCAGACGGCCGTGCCGATGCCGCTGTCTACCATCTGCTGGTCTGCCGCCGTATGGTGCAGGGGCGGCTGGAACGCTCCGGTGTGCAGTGCGCGGGCGGCAGCAACGACCTGCTGGATGCTGCCCGCCAAGCCCCCGATTACCTGGCGTTGGAAGCACTGTTTAAAAAATCGCTGGAAGACCTGTACGGCCAGATGGCTGGTCAGGTCAAGAAAAACGAACATAAAGATATTCAAAAAGTGATGGACTACATCGCCGAACACTACTGCGAAAACCTGACGCTGGATGTGCTGGCCAAGCATATCCACATGAATTCGTTCTATTTCAGCAGTTATTTCAAGAAGCAGGTGGGGCAGAATTTCAAAGACTACCTCAACCGCGTGCGGATGGAGCACGCGCTGGAACTGCTGCTGAACAGTGATAAGCGCAGCTATGAAATCGCCGACGAAGTGGGCTTCCGCGATTACCGCTATTTCAACGAGGTGTTCAGC
>CAVAGJ010000091.1:0-5111 GCA_963588145.1 Coriobacteriaceae bacterium | reverse complement strand
GAAAGATACGTTGGTACGTTCTCTCTGGTGATTGTTCACAAAAACTAATGGAGAGGTGAAATTCTATGAAACAAGCTCGTATCCATTGCCCCTACTGCGGTTCCCTTGCCACGCTGCGCCCGGCAAGCGCGATTCATGGTCTGTCCGATATTTCTGCCGGAATGTATCTGTACGTCTGCCGCCGCTGGCCTGCCTGTGATGCCTATGTCACAGCAGACCGCCGCACAAAGCAGCCCCTTGGCACCCTTGCCAACGGAGATTTGCGGCATAAACGCATCCTTGCCCACCATGCCCTGCACAGCGTACAGGCGCAGCTTGGCATGAGCCGCGACCAGAGCTACCGCTGGCTGCAAACACAGATGGGGCTGCCCGGAGATCAGGTACATATCGCCAAGTGCGGCGACTACCGTTGCGAGCAAATCATCCGCATCTGCGAGAACGCGACAGCGAGGTGACGGCTATGAAATGCGCAAAACGCCTTACCTCTGCCCAACAGCGGTTGGTGGAAGAAAATCTGACTATTGTGGAGCGCGTCCTACGGTTTGATGTCCGGGCAAATTCTTGTGTTGCGGGACTCAGCTATGAAGACTTATATCAAGAGGGCTGTGTCTGGCTCTGCAATGCGGCGCTGACCTTTGACCCGGCGCGTGGCAGCTTTGCATCCTATGCCCGGCGGGTCGTACAGAATGGCCTTGTCAGCCATTGCCGCAGCCTTATGGGAAAACAATCCCATATGGTTCCTTTGGGTGAGATGGAATCCGCTGTGCTTACCGCATTAGAGGTACAGCATAGTGTTTCCTGCGATATTGAGTGCGAGACTCCTCTGCTGCTGGCTGCCATAGAATCTCAATACAGCGGCGTAACACGCAAAGGTGTCCATGCGCTGGCCTTACAGGTGTCCGGAATGCCGCCTACCGCAGTTGCCACCCGCATGAGCGCCCCACCCAACCACGTTTCGGCGTGGATCAGCCGTGCTGTCCACAAGCTGCGAAACAATGAATCTTTTCTCTCATCTCTACACGAAAATTAAAATTTGGAGGTTTCCTTATGAAAATGCTCTATACTGCCAATGGCCGCTATATCCGTTGCTGCACCGAAGAAGGCACCCGCCCGGTCATTATCGTCTGCGAGAAAGAATACGAAGTCGATGTGCAGGAGTTCATGTTGTGGTCTATCCTCAACTGGCGCATTCTTCGGGAAGAAGAAATCGGCAGCTTTTACGAGAAGATGGCGAGCAGTTCCAACGTCACCATCCACCGCAGCTGGCAGGACTGCGTGCAGCGCCTGCTGGTTCGCGGGCTCATTGTGGCCGGCACTGGTGATACCGAGTACGATGCGCTGTACGATTTGCTCGCCTGCCGCTTCATCATCCCTATCGGCGCGGCATGGCCGCTGCGGGTGCTGTCGTTCCTCAAACTTACGTTCTTGGAGGGCATCTCTTGGAAGATCACCCGCCGCCTGTTTCATGTGGATGCCCGCAGCACCTGCGAGAAGAAGGTCATCCGCCTTGCCCGGCAGACCCCCCTCTCCTGCGCGGAAATCATCAAGTGTATCGAAATGAACATCCGCCGCCTGAATGATGGCTACGATGTGCTGGACAAGTTGTATGACGACAACGACCTGAACTGCGACAACTTCGCTCAGTCGGTTCGAGAGTACCGTTGCAGCCGCGAGGTCATCACGGCAGTAGCAAACCTCTACTTGCGGCAGCAGATTATGATTGATACATACTAACGCCTTATTCGCATTGATATACAGTAATATGTTCATCGGTTAGGCACACAAAAGGCACAGCCGACGAATCTATCGGCTGTGCCATACTATGTGTGGTATAGAGGTCATTCCTGCAATAACCAATCGGCAACATCGTAAATGTCGATTCCCTCGTAGCTATATTTGGGATGTCTGGTTCTGGCAAGAATCATTTTGGGGTATGCATCCCGGATTTGCAAAAGAGGACGGCATTCGCGCTCGAAGGTGTCCGGCGCTGTAATATTGTCGCTTACCTGAATATAAATTTTTTCGTCACCCTTTTGTACAACGAAGTCGATTTCTTTCTGGTACAGCTTTCCGACATACACATCATACCCACGGCGTAAAAGTTCAATACAGACCATGTTTTCATACATCCTGCCGTAATCCATATTCCGGCTACCCAGAATGGCATAACGGATACCTGTGTCACACAGATAAAACTTTTCCGAGCTTTCCAGATATTTTCTGCCCCGGATGTCATAGCGCTTGACGTCGTAAAAGACAAAGGCATTGCACAAATGCTTGATATACTTTCCAATCGTCACATGATTCGTCTGGGTGTTATTGGCTGTCAACAGCTGGCTGACCTTGTTAGGCGAAGTAAGGTTGCTGACGTTGTCCATAAGGAACTCGCTCAGCCGCTGCAGCACTAAAGTGTCCGGCAGTGCGTATTTCTGCACGAGGTCTCTTGTAACGATCGTTTCGTAAACTTCTTTGATGTAATTGACTCGGTCTTTCTCCGTTTTGTACGCATAGGACCCGGCCAGACCGCCCTTTATGGTGTAATCCTCAAACAGTTGGTCTATATCCTTTGTTTCTTCGTAATATCGGCAGTACTCCGAAAAGCTGAACGGGAAAACATGGATTTCAATATAGCGCCCTGTAAAAAGTGTAGCCAAATCCGCACTCAGCAAAAATGCATTGGAGCCGGTCAGGTAGATATCGTATTTTTCCTTGGCGTAGAGACTGTTGATAGCCAACTCAAATTGCGGGCACATCTGCACCTCGTCCACGAAAAGATAGTTCGTCTTGTTTGCCTGATACTGTGCTTCCACATAGGCGTGCAGTGCATGGTACTCCTTGATTTCCTCAAAGGCCAAGTCCATAAAGTCGATATAAATGATATTGCAGTTATCGACATGACTTTTCAGGTATTCAATATAGGCCTGCATCAATTTGGACTTGCCGGAGCGGCGTATCCCGGTGATGATTTTGATGTCCGGTGTGCCGTTCAATTCGATGATTCGCTGTAAATATTTGTCTCTCGGAATGATTTTCATAGTGTACCGCTTTCAAAAAATGAAAAATGTTTAAGTTTTGAAATCATCTTGCTGTTTCTATTATAATGGGTATATATATCATTTGCAAGCGACCACTTTCAAAAACATGGTTTTTTTCATTTTTGAAAGTTATTATAGTTAATCTTTGCCCGCAGTAGCAGATAGTGCCGGACATCATTGGAACTCACAAAGTGCCTCGTCGGAATATTCCGCGCTTAAATTTACGCTAATTATTCGTGCAAATGGCGCATAATATATACTTACTGATACGATAACTACCAAAATGAAAGCAGAAGATTCTCGCTGTCTTAGAGAGACTCTTCCGCTTCTATTCATGTTATTGCTGTGGGACCTTTTCCATCAGATCATCTATACTGCAATGCAGTACTCGTGCCAAGCGCAACAGTGTCTCCCCCTGCGCTTTGTTGATGTCTTTCTGTCGCTGCTCATATTGCTGGATGGTGCGCACTGGGATTTCTGCCTGCCGCGCCAGCTCTGACTGGCTCATTTCGGCCAATGTACGCAGAGCGTTTAGGTTGGTTTCCGGCTTTGCTGCGCAGTACAGTTCATTCATCTTATCGGCAAACTGGCGAACATCCATTTCGTGATAGGGCGTATATAACATCCGCACCTCGGCAATCGGCACAGCCTGCTCAATTTCCGAGAATCGCAGCCCGGTATCCCACTGGTAATACGCGATAGCCCAGCCTGTCCAGTATTCTGGGCTGCGGTCATACGCATAGGATGCCTTGCGTGCAGGTATCGGCTCTCCTGCCTGTTCCAGTACCTTGCGGGCAAGTTCCACGCCGGAAGTACCTGCCAAAATAGCGCCATCACCCAGTTCAAAGCGCCGGGAAATCTCGCTCATCAAGAACCAGTTCCATGTTTTCTCCAACGAGTATTGTAAATCGTTGACCATATAGTCCAGCATACGCGCCAGACATTTTTGTGCGGCAGTAAGGTAGTTTTTATCGTAAGCGTGGATCACCGGGCTTCATCTCCTCGTCAAGGATGGTTGTAATGTAAAGGTCGCCCCTTTGGCGGCGGTTCCGCTCTACATCAAAGTATTGGCGGCGGGCGGTCTGGTCACGGAATGCTTTCTTCTTATACCATTCTTTGGCATCCGCTGTATCATACCCCACAAATTCCAGCTGCTCAAAGGCTTTTCGGCTTTTCAGCACAAACTGCTGCCCCAGCTTGCCAAGGCGCATGGCGTTGCATAACTGGCGATACGAAATTGCGCCGTTGATAAAGTCAGAAGCAAAGGAAAAGTAGCTGTCATCGGCCCGATAGCCGATAATGACATCTGCCGCCTTGTAGTTCAGATGAAAATTCTGTAAGAGATAGTCTTTGGCTTCAGCAGCCAACGGTGTGGACGCATCAAACTCACGGTTTTCAAGCAGAATCGTCAGCCAGTGCAGCATTGTATACTCTGGGGCGTTCAAATCGAGAATCGTCAAATTATCACACTCGATTCGATATTCATTTGCATACCCATTGTGGTCGATGCTTACGCCCCATTCCTTTGCCATGTTCGGGTTTTCGGTGCAGTAGAAGCCGATGCCATAGTCATTATATAGTTTTCCATAGCCATATTGGGGCTTTTCAATAATGTGATCCGAGCCGTGATAAATCGTCTTTTTCATCAGACCACCTCCTTAACACAATTATACTCCCACGGGAGTATAATTGCAAGAGCATTGTTATCATCACATAGGAGCCCACACAAAATCCACCGTTGACAACCACAAAATATAGTATTATAATAGCCTCGTAAATGATTTTTATGCTATATAAGCATACGCTGTTATTTTTGTAATCGGTGCCGGTAGTAGATGGCATTGCGCTGAATCAGCTGCAATGTCTTCCCTGCTGGCACTTTTTTATATAGATATTTCCTGCCATTGGCAGAAAGGAAGTGAACCAAGAATCAATCCGCATCCCGCATGGCCGCCAAACAGTGGCCGTACCTTGGGCTGCATCAAGTGTTCAGAATGGACACCTGGTGCAGCCTTTTTTTGTTTTGTGAAAGGACGGTAATCGACAATGAAATCTGACAATGCCATCTGGAATGGC
>CAVAGJ010000090.1:0-5367 GCA_963588145.1 Coriobacteriaceae bacterium | reverse complement strand
TAATATTATAATATATTATTCGAACAAGTTGTTACAAATTTACTATACCACTACAGAGAGACCATCCCATTGATATCGAACCGGATTGGGTGCATCTGGGGCTGACTTCGGAGGGTATTACCCTCAACAGTTATTTCGTTGACCACCCGGAAATGGTGCTGGGTGAGATTACAACGGAAAGTACCCAGTACGGCAAGGAAGAATGTACGGTTATTCCGATTCCAGGGGCGGATTTGGGAGACCAGCTGCATGAGGCTGTGCAGCATATCAGCGGCCACTATGAAGCACAGGAGCTGACACCGGAGGAAGAACTGTCCTTGCAAGGCGAAACCATTCCGGCAGACCCCAATGTAAAGAACTTCTCCTATGCCGTGGTAGACGGGGATGTTTACTTCCGTGAGAACAGCATTATGCGGAAAGCTGACCTTTCTGAGACAGCCACCGGCAGGATCAAGGGTATGGTGGAGCTTCGTACCATTGTGCAGGAACTGATTGACTACCAGCTGAACGATTATCCAGAGGATGCGATTGCCCAGAAGCAGCGGGAACTGAATGTAGCCTATGACCGATTCGCCGATCAGTATGGGCTTATCAACTCCCGTGCAAATGCACAGGCTTTTTCGGAAGATTCGTCTTATTATCTGCTCTGCTCTCTGGAAAATGTGGATGAAAACGGCAGACTGGAATCCAAGGCCGATATGTTCACCAAACGGACGATTCGACCGGAACGGGTTGTTACCAGCGTAGATACTCCGGCAGAAGCTCTGGCAATCTCCATCGGAGAGCGCGGCAGAGTGGATTTGCCCTATATGGCAGAGCTTTTAGGCACACCGGGAGAATATGAAAAAATCCAGCAGGAACTGCATGGTGTCATTTTCAAAGACCCGATGATGCAGAGCGGCGAGGAAATCGGCTGGGTGACGGCTGATGAATATCTGTCCGGCAATGTCCGGGAAAAGCTCCGCGTGGCAGAACTGGCTGCGGCTTCTGACCCTGCCTTTGCGGTGAACACGGAATATTTGAAGAAAGCACAGCCGAAAGACCTGGATGCTTCGGAGATTGATGTGCGCCTTGGTGCCACATGGGTCAATCGGGATTATATCCAGCAGTTCATGGAAGAAACCTTTGAACCGCCGTTTTATCTGCGCCGGAACATCGAAGTGAAATTCTCGCCCATGACGGCAGAATGGCAGATCACCGGTAAGAGTACACCGAGCCGGAATGATGTCCATGCCTATATGACCTACGGCACCAGCAGAGCCAACGCCTACCGGATTCTGGAGGATACGCTGAATCTGCGGGACATCCGTATCTACGATACCGTGGAGGATGCAGACGGCAAGCAGAAGCGGGTTCTGAATAAAAAGGAGACTACCCTCGCCCAGCAGAAACAGCAGGCCATTAAGGATGCGTTCCAAAACTGGGTGTGGAAAGACCCTTATCGCCGTGCGGAACTGGTGGAAAAGTATAACGAGTTGTTCAACAGTACTTGTCCCCGTGAGTACGATGGTTCTCATATCCGCTTTGGCGGCATGAATCCGGAAATCCGGCTGCGGGAACATCAGCAGAATGCCATTGCTCATGTGCTGTACGGTGGCAATACGCTGCTGGCCCACGAAGTAGGTGCCGGTAAGACCTTTGAGATGGCAGCTTCTGCTATGGAGGCAAAACGGCTGGGACTGTGCCAGAAATCCATGTTTGTCGTTCCGAATCACTTAACCCTTCAGTGGGCAAACGAGTTCCTGCACCTGTATCCGAGTGCAAAACTGCTGGTGGCAAGCAAAAAGGACTTTGAAACTGCCCGCAGAAAAAAGTTCTGTGCACGAATTGCTACTGGTGATTACGATGCAGTCATCATCGGGCATTCCCAGTTTGAGAAAATCCCGGTGTCCGCAGAACGGCAGGAGCGATATCGTCTGTCTGGAACATCGGTTGTCGGTTATTATTCGGAAGCCCTATGGGGAGCGGCAGAAGAGAACGGAATACCCGGAGAAAAAATCGCAGCGGGATGAAATCTGCGAGGCCATTGATGCAGCATTGGCAAGTAAACCGAAAGACTTCCGGGAACTGATTGGAATTTTGCAGGAAGCAGGGTGCGAGTATAAAGATGGAAAACAGCCTGCACTGCGGGGGAAAGGCCACGCCAGATTTGCCCGCTTCCGCTCTCTCGGCAAGGGCTATTCAGTTGAAGAACTTTGCGAGGTGCTTGCTGGGAATGCGGTTCACAAAAGCAAATTTGCAGAGAAAGCCCGCACAAGCGCACGGTCGGCGCAGGTGCATCAGAAAGCAGAGTTGTCGTTCCTGATTGATGTCCGTGCCAAAATGCAGGCAGGCAAAGGAGCGGGATATGCGCGCTGGGCAAAAGTCTTTAACCTGAAGCAGATGGCAAAAGCTATGATGTTCATGGAAGAGCATGGAATCAAGAGCTATGCAGAGCTGAAGGAACAGGCAGATGGAATTTCTGAAAAATGTGATGCGCTGCTGGAATCTGTAAAGGCAGATGAGGCACGGATGTCGGAAGTGTCGGTGCTGCGGAAGCATCTAATCAATTATGCTAAGACAAAAGATGTTTTTGCCGCGTATAAAGCATCCGGTTACAATCGGGAGTTCTATGAAGCCCATCGGGATACGCTGGCCTTACGCAGCGCAGCGAAAAAAGCGTTCGATGCCTATAAGAAAGAGAACGGCTCTGACAAAAAGCTTCCACGCATCAGCGAGCTGAACGCAGAGTATATTGGGAGAACCTACCTCATCATCCGGAACAAACTCAACAATATCTCCAATATTGCAATCCAAAACGATGCATATTTTTCGAAGCGCTTCCATAGAAACATCCTCGCTTCTTCTCAATTTCGTCATTGTGCTGGAAGACAGGCCAGTTGCTTTGTGTAAATCACCTTTGCTCATTTCTTTGTCTACTAAGATTTTCCAAAGCTTTTTGTAGCTTGCTTTCATGATTGACCTCCCGTTTGAGTCGGATATCCGTTTACTTCAATTGGATGCAGTAATACAAGATAGATGATAGCACAATTTCGTCGTTTCATCAAGACAGAACGCCGTTAAAGCGTCGAAATCGACCGCATTTTGATTTACTGTGTCGATTCTACGACATTCTTTTGCAAGCAATGCCTTCCTGATCAGGAAAGGCTCAAAACAAAAAATACCGCCCGTAGGCGGATTTTCTGTTTCTGCTTGTTGGGGAGATTTCCCCAAACCCCTGTGAACGAAGATTTCATCTTCGGCGGCGCTCGTCCTCGCAAGCTTCATATCGTTCGCTTCCGTGCAAGCACGAAAGCTCATTCATTCCGCTGCTCGTCCTCTCCCCAGCAAGTCATACGACTTGCCGGGGACCCCATTTACGCTTATTTTTCTTCCTGCTGGCGTTCCTTCTGTGGCTCGATTTTCGCATTTTCAATGCCGAACAGACCGGACAGATTTGCCTGATAGGTCAGCAGCTCGCGGTACTCGTCCTTGACTTTGTAGTATTCTGCGTATGCGGCCTTTTTGTCTCGCATCAGTTCTGCATACTCTGCCCGCAAAACCTTCAATGACGGCAGTTTCTTTTTGTGTCTGTCTGCTTTTTTTGCAGAAACATCAGATGGCAGAAGCTCATCAAAAGCTCGTTTTGATGCCTTGCACAGCTTGATCTCATCCTCATGCTCCTCAAAATATTTCTTGGAGTAGCCGGACTTCCGATAACCTGCATATACATCTTTTGTTTTCAAATAGTTGGTGATATGCGTCTGGAGCACTGCAATCTCCTTCATGCGTTTTTCCGCAGAAGTGATTTTGGCAGAAAGCTCGTCTCGCCGTTTTTTCGCATCTGCCACGGAAGCGGAAAATGCTTCAAAGTCGTCAATACTGAAGAATCCATGTTGCTGATAATACAGAAGTGCCTTGGCCTGCTGTTTGGTGATCTGATTCTGAATGGACAGATCGTAATAATGCCCGCGCCCCTGGTTCTGCCTTGCCTCCAGATTGCTGACAAGCTGCGCTTTATGCTCTTCCAGCGGACTGCGACGCTTGCGCGGATTGTGAATCTTCTTGCCGGACAGAACAGCGACTATCGCATCCTCCTGATACTCCTCCGTCAGGGAGCGCATACGGATGTTTCGCTTCTGCCTTGGATGGCTGAATGTGATATTTTTACCGCGTGTGATGGTATATCCGGCCTGCTCCATGAGGGAAAGGAAGCCATTGAAGTCATGCGGCTTTTTCGCCAGAGCTTCGTCGATATCAAAGCAGAGGCGATCACGGTTGGAGAGCTTTTCAATATCGCCCTGCCAGCGATTGTAGCTCATGCCATGCTGACGTGGATTTTCAATTACTGACATTCTGTGTTGAACACAGATCAGGTCGCTGAGACGACGAACCGCCAGTGTGCTTCCCCAGAAGTTACGGAACTTGCGGGTGCAGTCCAGTGTGGTGGAATTCCAATAGATGTGGTTATGAATGTGGTGCTTATCCGTGTGGGTGCAGACGATGAAGGCATGATTGCCCTTTAAGAAACGCTCGGCAAACTCATAGCCGATGCGGTTGGCTTCCTCCGGCGTGATCTCTCCCGGCTTGAAGGACTGACGCACCTGATAGGCGATAACGTCGCTGTCCTGCTTCCTTCCGGTCAGCTGAAAATACTCTCTCTTGGAAAGTGCGAAATCTGCGTCGGCAGTCTCCGGCTCACAGGCATAGGAACTGATAAATGTGCCGTTTTCCGTCTTGTCCGGATTCTTGCCGTAGTCCAATCTGTCGGATAGACACTGCTTGATGGTTTTGCCCTTATTCATGTGCATGGGAATAATACGGGTCGTTGCCACAGCGGAATCGCCTCCTTCCTAAAATTCCTCAAAAAGAAAAGCCCCCGCTGTTTTTATCAGCAAGAGGCAACACAAAAAAATGTATTATGTTGGCAGCATTTCAATCTTCAGTCGGATATTGTTCCGGAATCAAATTGCTGTAATAAGCTGTTTTTCCGGACAGCACATCTGCATAGAACTGCTGTTTCCAATCAATAAAATCAATTGAATCCTGAAGCTCTTTCATGGTCGCAATCAAGGATTTTCGTTTTATCTCTAAAATCTGTTTCCGTCGTGGAATCGATTTTTCTCCCTGCAGGCAAAGCGAAAGATACTCCTTCATCTCAGCAATACTCATTCCACATTTTTTCAGGCAATTAAGGCTCTGAATCCACTTGATATCATGTTCATCAAAGACGCGGTAATTATGCTGATCCCGTTTTACATTCGGCACTAGACCTTCCTTGCAATAAAATTTCAGATTTTCATATGTCATATTGGTAAGCTGGCAAGCTTCTTTCATTGAATACATAAAAATTCCTGCTTTCTTCAAAAAACTTCTTGACCGGTAGTA
>CAVAGJ010000089.1:0-5797 GCA_963588145.1 Coriobacteriaceae bacterium | reverse complement strand
TTCCACTGCTTCCAAATACACATCCGTATTCTTCGGTATAGCCATCCGTTGAGGTCCTCGATGTTGCGTTTCATATCTGCAATGTCATCCTGCATGATTCAGTGTAGTTATTGGGCTTCGGCTTGAGTGACTGCCTCACCCTCAGTCAGACCAGAGATTTGCCCTTGGGTTAGTAGGTCCCCCACATCCGGCTTCCTTCAGATTCCGCCTCACAGCAGACACCCTTGCCTTCGGCTATATCCTTCCCTCTACCGGGCGGATTCGGAACTTTCACCCGTTAGAAACGTGCGCCGCCAGGCGCACCACATAAAAGCACCCCCAGCCTTGCGGCTGGGGGCGCTTTCCTTATTTTACTGTTTCAGCGCGTTGACAACGCTGTTCAGATCGTGCTCATTCTCGCAGACGATCTTGACGGGGTGGCTGTAATCCAGGCTCATCATGCCCAGGATGCTCTTAGCATCGGCAATGCTGCCCTTCATATCGTGGACACCGACATCGTTATAGCACTTGGCGGCAGCAGACACGATCCCCTTTACCTCAGTAAAATTGGAAACCTTGACTTGTTTCACCATCATAATGACCTCCAAACATAAATCCCCACCGCGCCCATCATAGTGCGGCGGTAAGGGCGGCCGTTCCATTGTCTGGTTCGGATCTCTCGTCCTTACATTGTGCATTATAGCATAATTGTTCCCGTTTGGTTTGTGGAACATGCACAAAGCCGCTTTTTTCCATTTCCTGCACAGAAACGTCAAATCTTCATTTTGCGGTTTTGGTGACTTTGCTACAGTTTTAACAGATTTGCCGCTATGTTTACACAAAGTTTATGTTTTCACTTGCTTATTTTTATATTTTTACAATATTTTCGCTTATTTTTGCGCAGTTCATTTGCTGTTTGGCACAACAAACAGGTGGCAGATTTTTCATGTTGCAACAAATGTACAAATTTTCAATTTCTTTTCCATGCAAAGGGTCAATGCAGGCCCTTCATCGTCAGGGCAATGCGCTTTTTGGCGGTATCCACGCTTAAAACCTTTACCCTGACAATATCGCCCACCTTCAGCACCTCGCTGGGATGCTTGATGAACTTATCGCTGATCTGGGAGACATGCACAAGGCCGTCCTGATGCACACCCAGGTCGACAAACGCGCCAAAGTCGATGACATTGCGCACGGTGCCGGTCAGTTCCATACC
Organism: Coriobacteriaceae bacterium; assembly: GCA_963588145.1. GTDB lineage: Bacteria > Bacillota > Clostridia > Oscillospirales > Ruminococcaceae > Gemmiger. The sequence goes on along the minus strand of CAVAGJ010000089.1, from coordinate 4,602 downwards.
GGGCTTCAGGTCCTCCAGGCTCATGACATCGCTGCGCAGCAGGGGCTTGGGCAGGCTGTCGCGTACATCACGGCCCGGCTTGCACAGCTCGGCCACGATGTCGTTCAGCGTCGGCTCACCGATGCCCAAAGTCTCGCACAGGTTCTTGGTGCCCTTGGCTTTGACAGCGGCAGGCAGACCCGCCAGCTTATCGCTGCCGATCTCGGCGGTGGTGTAGCCGCAGGCATCCAGCAGGGCCTTGGCGGCGGGGTAGCTTTCGGGGTGGACAGCAGTAGCATCCAGCCGGTTCTTGGCCTCGGGCAGGCGCAGGAAGCCCGCACACTGCTCATAAGCCTTGGGTCCGAGGCCCTTGACCTTTTTCAGCTGCGCGCGGGAGGTGAACGCGCCCTCCTCCTCGCGCCAGGCAACAATGTTTTTGGCCGTGGCAGCGCTGACACCGGCCACACGGCGCAGCAGCGGCGCACTGGCGGTGTTCAGGTCAACGCCCACCGAGTTGACGCAGTCTTCGACCACGCCGTCCAGTGTCTCGTTCAGGCGCTTTTGGGGCATGTCGTGCTGGTACTGGCCCACGCCGACCGCCTTGGGGTCGATCTTGACCAGCTCTGCCAGCGGATCCTGCAGGCGGCGGGCGATGGACACGGCGCTGCGCAGGTTGACATCGTACTGGGGGAACTCCTCGGCAGCCAGCTTGCTGGCGGAATAGACCGACGCACCCGCCTCGCTGACGACCATGTACTGCAAGTGCATGTTCTTTTCCTCGGCCAGTTCACGGATGACCTGGGCGGCGAACTCCTCGGTTTCGTGGCCGGCGGTGCCGTTGCCGATGGCCATGACCTCAACACCATTTTTCAGCACCATGGACTTAATGGTCTTTTTGGCCTGGTCGACCCGCTTGAACTCCGGCACAGGGTAGACAACGTTGGTATCCAGCACCTTGCCGGTGGGGTCAACAACAGCCACCTTGCAGCCCATGCGGTAGCCGGGGTCCAGGCCCATGACCGTTTTTCCCCGGATGGGCGGCTGGAGCAGCAGCTGGCGAAGGTTGTCACCAAAGACATGGATTGCGCCCTCGGCAGCAGCATCCGACAGTTCGCCCCGCAGTTCGTTTTCCAGGCTGGGATGGATCAGGCGGCTGTAGGCATCCAGGGCGGCTTCTTCTACCAGCAGGGCGCTGGCACCGCCCGTCTTTTTGCGGGCAAACATCCAGGCCACGATGCCCCCGGCGCGCTCGGCATCCACCTGGATGCCGACTTTTAAAAAGCCTTCCCGCTCGCCGCGATCCAGGGCCAGTACACGGTGGCCGGGAATCTTGTTCAGCGGCTCGGCGTAGTCGTAATACTGGGTGTAGACGCTGTCCTCGTCCTTGGCCTTGACGCTGGTGATACGGCCAAAGGCGCGGTAGTAGCGGCGCAGCTCGGCGCGGCAGGCAGCATCGTCCGAGACCGCCTCGGCGATGATATCCTTAGCCCCGGCCAGGGCGGCAGCAGCATCGGGGACTTCCTCGTTGATGTAGTCGGCTGCGGCGGCACTGGGGTCAAAGGCAGCATCCTGCTTGAGCAGGGCATCGGCCAGGGGCTGCAAGCCGCGGGCCTTGGCAATGCTAGCGCGGGTCTTGCGCTTGGGCTTGTAGGGGCGGTAAAGGTCCTCGACCTCGGCCAGCGTTTTGGCTTTAGCGAGGGCGGCGGTCAGTTCGGGAGTCATTGCCCCCTGCTCGGTAATGGAGGAGGTGACCTCCTCCTTGCGCTTATCCAGGCCGCGCAGATATTCCAGGCGGTCGCCCAGGTCACGCAGCACCTGGTCATCCATCGAGCCGGTGGCCTCCTTGCGGTAGCGGGCGATGAACGGGATGGTGTTGCCCTGGTCGATCAGATCGATCGCACCCTGGACATTTTTAGCAGAAAGGTTCAATTCGGCAGCAAGCTGGTGTGCATAATCAGACATTTGGTTCTCTCTTTCCATTTTAGTTAAGTCGTATGGGATGTCGCACGGGCGGATACGGAATCCGCCCCTACGGTGTTGTCAGCTGTTCGTGTAGGGGTCGATGCTCGCATCGACCTGCGGGCGGATGCAAGCATCCGCCCCTACAGGTACGCAGCCATTAAAGTTGTTTCTTCTTTTTCAGCACCACCAGATACGCCCCATACACCGCCAGCGCGGCCAGGCTGATGATGGTACTGGTACGCAGGCCGGGGGTGTGGTAGGTGCAGGTGATGCTGGCCTGCCCCGCCGGGACGCGCAGGGCCATCAGGCCGTTATCGACCTTTTCCAGTTTTGCTGGCTCCCCATTGATAGTGACGGTAAAGCCGTCATCATAGGGCACACTGAAAAACACCAGCCGATCGGCAGCATAATTTGTCTCGGCTGTAAAGCCGGTGCGGGTGGCGGTAAAGGCTTCCACCGTTTCAGCGCGGCAGGCAGCGCAGTCCTCGGCATACGCGTCCTGGGTGCAGTTGGTCAGCTGGTCGTCCGGGATGGGCTGCAGCAGGTCCCCGTAGGCAGCGATCTGGTCCTCGTCCAGCAGCACCGCCCGCAGCAGCACCTGGGCACGGCTGTCCTCCCCTACCAGGTCCAGTTGGTCAGCGGTGACGTAATACCGCTGGGCAAAACCCATAGGCACCCAGTTTTTGTTTTCGTAGATCTGGTAGGCGCTGGTACTGCCCACCAGGTCCCAGCCGTCCAGCTTTTCGCCCTGCCAGCCGCTGTCGGCATTTTGGGTCACCAGCGTGTAGCGCACACTCAGCAGCCCGCGCAGGGCGTAGTTTTGGGCCTCCGGCTTGGAGTTGACATCCCGCTTAACGCCCACCTCGGGGTAAAACTCCATGATGCTGGGGGCCACGGTGGAGTTGAAAAACTGCAGGCCGCTTTCGTCAAACCACAGACCCAGATTGTTGTGGGCCCCGTAGGCATCGATGCGGTAGAACGCATCCTCCGGCAGGGCATCCCGCACTTCCTGCACCGAACCGTAGGTCTCGGCAATCAGGTCGCTGTCAGTATCCCACTGGGCATACTTGGTCAGCGAGAGGTGGACACTGCCGTACACGAAGCTGAACGCCAGCACGGTGGCCAGCAGTACGGTGGACCAGCGTTGGCGGTCACGGAAGAAGTGCCACAACACGCCAAAGATCACCAGCCCCAGCACCGACACACCCAGGATAGCCCAGAAGCGGACAGGTTCCTCGGTGATGCCGAGGGTGGTCACGCCGTCATCGTCGGTATAGGGCACCAGGCCGAACGCCGCCGCCGAGAGGGTGACGGCCAGCGTCAGTCCCCAGGCGTGGGGCAGTTCCCGCCGGGCCAGATGGGGCCGCGCCAGCAGCGAGGCCGTAGCCCCGCACAGCACCAGCACCGGCATGTAGTACCACCGGGCATAGTAACTGGAATTGAGGGCATAGAACAGGCTGTTGAGGATGGGCACAAAGGCGCAGACCACGCACACCTTTAAAATGTAGGTGAACGGATGGCTGCGCCGCCCACGGCAGAACGCCAGCCCGCCCGCAATGCCCACCACCGGCAGGTAAGCCGTCATGCTGGTATGCTTGAGGATGCCCTCGCTGAACATATCCTTGAAATAAGGGGCATCCGGCATTAAAAAGGCACTGTAAAAAATGGCTCCGTACTGCTGCGCCTTGCCGTAAACCAGGTAGCCCATGCCGTTGAACGGGTCGATGGTGCGCGGGTTTTGCAGCAATGACAGCCCCGCCGGGAGCAGCAGCACACAGCCCATGGCGCAGCCCAGCAGGGTCTCCCCTGCCAGCAGCGCAAACTTGCGGGGGCCGATCTTGTAGGCATGGCCCGCCAGCATACAGAAAAAGTAGATGATGAGAAAGACAGCCTGCCCGGCAAAGAAGAAATAGTTGTTGAGCAGGTTCACCGCTACCCAGAACGGAAAGCGGCCCTTTTTTCCGTTGATGACTGCATCGTCCAGCGCCGCCAACATGTAGGGGAACAGCGCTACCACGTCCAAAAAGTGATTAAAGAAGATGTTGTACACCGTAAAGCCGGAGAATGCGTACAGGCACCCGGCCAACACGCTCCAATCCTCGTCCCGGACCCAGTGGCGCGCCCAGAGGTAGCCGCCGCCCCCGGCCAGGGCAATTTTTAAGCAGAGCAGCGGCACCATCATCCACGGCATGAACCGCGCGGGCACCAGCAGCGTCAGCCAGAAAAACGGGCTGCCCAACAGGTAAAACGAGTAGGAGTTGACGAACCCGCTGCCCAGGTCGGTAGCCCAGCTGAAGCTGCCGCCCTGCTTGATAAAGCTGTTGGCATACTGGTAAAAGTTGATCTGCTGGTCGTTGAAATCGCCCGCGTAATGGAAGTACCCGCCGCCTGCGATGGCATCCACCAGGCAGTGGGGCGCAAACAGGGCGGCCGCCGCCAGCAGGCAGAGCCAGAACACCTGCCAGTATCTTGTTTTTTTACCAGGAAGCTGCAATTTCATAACAAACCCCGCTGAAAGTCCGAACCATGGGACTTTGTTTTTGGTAAAATCATGGTATACTGATCCTAAAATGCAAAAGTAAACCTGAAGTTTTTCGAAAATTTAGACCTAAAAGTGTCTAGTTTACTTTTGCAATAGGTTTTCTGGTATACTGTTAATAA
>CAVAGJ010000088.1:0-5987 GCA_963588145.1 Coriobacteriaceae bacterium | reverse complement strand
GGTCTTTTCTTGGTGCGACCGGGAGGATTCGAACCTCTGGCCTTCCGGGTCGGAGCCGAACGCTCTATCCAGCTGAGCTACGATCGCATATATGTGAAAAACGCCGTTCTGACGTATTTCAACCTCTTTTAGTAGTCATTTCCCAATAGTGGTCAATTCGTGGTCTGACTACCGTTGACCACCGCATTTTTGCATGCACAAACCGCGCTGTATCGCAGAAAATCAGGTTTAAAACCTGCCCTGTCGCAGTTGTCGGAGCCGAACGCTCTATCCAGCTGAGCTACGATCGCACAATTGCCACATTTATGCGACCTATATAGTATAGCAAACCTGCCGCAAAAATGCAAATATTTCTTGGCGGATCGGCGGAGAAAGTTTTCACAAAACCTATGTACGCCACACTTCCATGGCAGATTGTAAACAAATTTCGCTTTCCTTGCAGAATTTTTGTTGGTTTGGTATAATAAGTGCACAACCTGAACAAAGTGAGGTGCACTGACCTATGAAACGTGTTGCTGCTGCCCTTACCGCTGCCGCGGCGGCGGGCCTGGGCGCTGCCTACGGCATCTACCACCTGGCCTTTTTCCAGCGGCCAAAACAGACCATTCCCACGGCCGAGGAGTGGGCGCAGGGTTCCCGCTTTTTGCCCCAGATCCGCGAAAATGCGGAATTTGTGGACAACCTGCCCTGCGACTATGTACATATCACCGCCGATGATGGCACCTCGCTGTCGGCGCGGTACTGCCACGAGTCCGATGACGCGCCGATCGCCATCATCATGCACGGCTACCGTTCCACCGCCATGCGCGATACCATGGGGCTGATCGTGCTGTGCAAAAAGCTGGGCTTTAACCTACTAATGCCAGACCAGCGCGCCCACGGGCGCAGCGGCAGCCACACCATCACCATGGGTGCCCAGGAACGCTACGATGCCCGCGCCTGGGCGTACTGGGCCTCGGTGCGGACCGGCGGCAAGGTCTCCATCTTTCTGATGGGCGTTTCCATGGGCGCGGCCACCGTCCTGCTGGCCAGCGGACTGGACCTGCCGGACAGTGTCCACGGCATCATTGCCGACTGTGGCTATTCCAGCATCCGGGACATCTGCCGCACCTGCCTGCCCAAATACCTGCCGCACGTGCCGGTGGGGCCGGGCTACGCCGTTGGCAAAGCGGGTGCCGAACTTTTCGGCCACTTTGACCCTGACACGGTGGACTGCCGCAAGGCTGTGGCGCAAAGCAAGGTGCCGATTTTGTTCATCCACGGCAGTGCGGACGACTTTGTGCCCTGCAGCATGAGCCGCGAAAACTACGATGCATGCGCCAGTGAGAAAGAACTTCTCATTATCCCCGGTGCCACCCATGCCATGTGCTACTACTACGACACGCCCGCCTACACCAAAGCCGTGACGGACTTTTTGAAAAAACACATCTAAAACCCAAAGCAACCGCTCCCCGCAGCAGACCTGCACCTAACTGTACGCAGGTCTGCCACGGGGAGCATTTTGTTGCGGATCTCCGAAGGGGGAGCAGTTCTTATTTTGCCAGATACTCCATCATACCGTCAAGTTTCTGCTGCATTTCCTTGTAACCGCGGATGTACAGTTCCGTCAACTTCTCGGTGCTACCCTCAAAGCGGCCGATGCCCACCGGCTCATCGGGGCGGATGACGCAGATGCGACCTTCATCCTCCAGCGCATCGATCTGATCCAGCAGGGCATTGTAGCGCATCTCCTGGGTCAGCAGCGTAGCAAGGAACAACGGTTTATCGCCATAAAAATCATCATACAGATCCACCATACGCTGGCTGGGCTGTTTTTTGCGGAAGCCCTTTTCCCGCGTGGCTACGATGACGATCTTATCAAACCCCTGGCGCAGCGCCCAGTTGATGGGGATGGGGCAGGCGCAGCCGCCATCCAGGTAGCTGTTGCCGCCGATTTTGACCGGCACCGAAGCCAGCGGCAAACTGGCCGAAGCTTTGACGGCCTGCTTGAAGTCCAGACCGGGCTGGTCTTTTTCAAAATAGGCTGCCTTGCCCGTCTCCACGCAGGTTGCCACGGCGAACATCCGCTGGCCGCCGTTTTTAAACATTTCCTCGTCAAAGGGGACTTCCTTTTCAATGTCATTCAGCAGGAAATTCAGCCCAAACAAGCTACCGCCTTTCACCGCCGCCAGCGGGCCAAAGTACCGCCGGTCATGGCGGTACCGCAGGTTGATGCTGGCCGCGCGGCCGGGCTGATGGGCCACATAGTTATAGGCGTTCAGTGCTCCGGCCGACACGCCCGCCACAGCGGGGAAGTACAGGTCATGCTCCATTAAAATATCCAGCACACCGGCGGTATACAGCCCGCGCAACGAGCCGCCCTCCAGCAGGATCAACGAATTTTCCGGCAGTTTTGTGTTCATAAGTATGCCCTCCATTTATACAGATTATTGTAGCGCGGGGCGGCAGCTATCGCAAGTGAAAGCTGTTGTACAAAACCCAAAAAGTGTGGTAAAATGCAGGCAAAGTATTGCTGCCAACAAAAGGAGTTCCTTATGATTGAACTGCATGCCGAAGCCCCCAAAATCATTGTACCGCTGTTTGCCCGCACCCTGCCGGAGTTGACCGCCCAGGCCGCCGCCGCGCAAAGCGCTGATGCCGCCGACCTGGTAGAACTGCGGCTGGACCCGCTGCCACGGCAGGACTGGCTGGCCGCCCTGGCGCAGGTACGCGCTACTGTGACGAAACCGTTGATTGTGACCATCCGCACCGCGCGGGAGGGTGGGGAAGTCGACCTGACTCCCGCTGAGTACGGCGAAGCCTGCCAGGCGCTTTTAACGCAGGGTGGGGTGGATGCTCTGGACATTGAGTGGCTGGCAGACAAGGCCCTGACCGAGGAACTGCGGGACGCTGCCCACCGAGCGGGCATTTCAGCGCTGTTCAGCGAGCACCATTTTGGCTCCACGCCCGACACCGATACCATGACTGACACTCTGGTGGACATGCTAGATCTGGGCGCGGATATCGCCAAGCTGGCCGTCATGCCCCGCAATCGTGCTGATGCCGCCCGCCTGCTGCTGGCTACGGCCCAGGCAGCCGCCCAGCGGCCGGGCAAAGCCCTTATTACCATGAGTATGGGCCGAGATGGCGCGGTGACACGCTACTGCGGCGGTGCTTTTGGCAGTGCCGCCACTTTTGGTACGCTGTCTGCTGCCAGTGCCCCCGGCCAGCCGCCGGTGGAGCTGCTGAAAGAGAAGTTGATTCTGGGAACGGATTTATGAAATATCGTGCCTTTTTACCGGTCCTGGCACTGCTTTTGCTGACAGCCTGCGGCAAGGCAGAGCTGACCGGGATCACCCTGCAGCCGGTCACCGTTCAGGCCGGGGAGACCGCTGAAACTGCCGTGCAGTACGAGACAGCGGGTAAGGCCTCGGATGCCGCGATCCAGACTGCTGTAGATGCCAACCTCTGGACCTGGCAGACCGGGGACAAGGACATCGCCACCGTGGACAGCCAGGGTGTCGTCACCGGGCTGCACGGCGGCGAGACCACCCTGACCCTGACAAACGCCAACGGCGACCTGGCCGCCAGCTGCACTGTGCAGGTGACCAACCCGCTGCGGGAGATTCTGCTGGATGATATTGTGCTGTACCTGGACGAGCGCACCGAGACCGTTGTGGATTATGACGGCAACGCACATATCTCGCATTATCCGTCCAGCCACGTCGCGGTCATCTGCCGCTTTGTGCCGGAGGATGCCACCGACCGCAGCCCCGTCACCTACCAAATTGCAGATGAAAGCATTGCCCGGATGGACGGGCAATGGCTGGTGCCGGTGGCCTACGGCTCCACGACCCTGACCGCCGCTTGCAGCGGCAAGACGGCCACCGCCAAAGTCACCGTGGTACGTATCCCGGAGGAGATCCACCTGAATATTAACGAGATCCGGCTGAAGCCGGGGGATACCGTCCAGCTGACCCCCAGATTTGAACCCTCCGATGAGGACCTCTATACCTCCTTGCGTTGGACTTCCGACACGCAGGGCATCGCTACCGTAGACGAAAACGGGCTGGTAACAGCGGTTAGGCCCGGGTACACCTACATCCGGGCAACCTCTACGTTAAGCGATTACCCGGAAGGGTATTGCCTCATCACCGTGGAGGAATAAAGAATAACCTTTATAGAAATAGGGGATGCACCTGCGGAGGGGCATCCCCTAAAATGTTCCATGTGGAACATTTCAGTCTGTCGAAAAAGGTCACCGATCGGTGGCCTTTTTCTCGTAAAACAGGCCACGATATGCTATAATAAATACGGGTGATGAACGTGCTTACGAAAAATAATGAAAATCGCGGCCAAATCGAATTTGTGAGTTTAGAACAGATGATTCCGGCAGACCATCTGCTGCGACAAATCGATGCAGCAATCGACTTTAATAAGATATATGAGTTTGTCGGCGACCTGTACTGCAAAGACAATGGTCGTCCTAGCATAGACCCCGTTGTATTGTTCAAAATTGTGCTGATCCAACACATCTATGGGATTCGCTCTCTGCGCCGTACGCTGGAAGAAATCAGCATGAACATGGCATATCGGTGGTTCATTGGATATCCGTTGAACGAACAGGTTCCGCACTTTTCGACTGTGAGCTATAACTTTAAGCACCGGTTTAACACAGCATCCGTAGAATATGTTTTCCGGTGGGTATTGAAAGCAGCGGCAGATGAAGGGTATCTGGATACCGAAGCCATCTTCGTAGATGGTACGCACATAAAGGCAAGTGCCAATCTGAAGAAGCAAGCACGTAAAGCTGTGCCTAAAGAAGCAAAGCGCTATGCCCACGAATTGTTCGAGGAAATAAACAAAGACAGAGAGACTCACGGCAAGAAACCGTTTGACGATGACAGCAGCAGGAACAATTCTGGTGAGCCGGAAATGACAGAAAAGACTGTTTCTACTACAGACCCGGAATGCGGTGTATTCCACAAGGGAGAGCACAAGAAAGTCTTTGCTTATGAGGCTCACACAGCGTGTGACAAACACAATTTCATTTTGGGGGTATATGTTACTCCCGGAAATGTTCATGACAGCGTAGCATTTGATCCTCTGTATGATTATCTCTGCCAGTATTACCCCGAACACAAAATCGTAGCTGCCGACAGCGCTTACAAAACACCTTGGATCTGCAAAAGAATCTTTGAAAGCGGCAGGATTCTGACCTCTGCCTATACGCGCCCTAAAACCAAAGACGGCAACCACCCATGGTATACCTATGTGTACGATGAATACTTTGACGATGTGATCTGCCCGGAGTACAAAGCACTGCATTATTCTACTACGAACCGCGATGGCTACCGGGAGTACAAGAGCCGCCCTTATCTGTGCAAGGATTGCCCCACAAGAGCGCTGTGTACACAGAACTCCAAGTACGAAAAGACGGTAACGAGGCACATTTGGCAGCGCTTTGTAGAAATGGCCGAAGATATACGGCATACACCTATGTACCGGGACATCTACAAGTTAAGACAACAGAAGATTGAGCGTGTGTTTGCCGATGCAAAAGAAAAGCACGGTATGCGTTATACGCAGTACAGAGGCTTGGCCCAGGTTACCAACTGGGTGAAGCTTAAGTTTGCTGCCATGAATTTGAAGAAGTTAGCCACTTGGAAGTGGAAACGGAAAAATTCCTCTCCGGGGAAGAAACGGAGAGGAACTCTTTCAACAGATTTTCTTTTCGCGCTGCTATTTTTCCCGTGTGAAATGCAAAAGCCCGCCTTAGCCTGACTGCCAAAACGGACTTTTTCTACAAGCTGAAACGCCCCACTGGGGCGTTTTTGCCCGCCGGACGTGCGGCGGGCGCAGGCTTTTCGATTCCCGTACGGGTCACCAGGCCCGATACCTATTAAGAAGTGATAACATAAAGAAAAAACTCTGCCTCCTGAGAAGCAGAGCTTTTGGTGACCCGTACGGGAATCGAACCCATGTTACAGCCGTGAAAGGGCCGTGTC
>CAVAGJ010000087.1:0-6035 GCA_963588145.1 Coriobacteriaceae bacterium | reverse complement strand
TTATTAACAGTATACCAGAAAACCTATTGCAAAAGTAAACTAGACACTTTTAGGTGTGAAATTTTGAAAAACTTCAGGTTTACTTTTGCATTTTAGCGTAGTGCGCCAGTGTAGTTGCATACGAATGTTCCGGTAATCAGGATCATCATGGCTTCGGCCTGCGCGGGGAAAACACAGTCTCCGTAAATTTCTTTTAAGCAGTTCAGCATGATGCCGCGCCATTCCGCAAATTCACCGGAGACCATCTTTTGAATATCGCCGTTGTACTTAGCCAATACATAGGTCTGCATGGTGGCCTGCGGACGGTTTTCTGTACTGCCGCCCTCAGCTACATATTGCATAAAAGCGTTCATGCAGTCCAGCGGGGAGGAAAAATCTTCTGCCCGGTGTGTACTGAACCATTGCTCGCAGTGCTGTGTCATGTAGCGCTTGGCGTACTTGCAGTAGGCAAGAACCAAATCATCCTTGCTTTGAAAATAATTCAGCAGCTTTGGGTGGGTAATTCCGGCCTGCGCGGCAATATCCCGCAGAGTAATACGATCCATAGGCTTGTCTGCGAGGCAGGCTTCAAAGGCAGAGAGAATCTCAGAGCGAACGGCATCCTTATCAACAATCAGCGGCATAAAAACCTCTCTTTTACATTTCCGGTGTTTTGTTCAACTTCATTATAGTATCCTATTGACAGAATTACAAGAAGATGCTACCTTATAATTACCAAATGGTAAATATAAAAAGAAGCATTCTTATGTCTGATTCAAACAAAAATACTCTCAAAATTCTGGCACAAAAACTGGATAAGGAATCCTCAAAAATTCTTATGACTTGCAGTATCGTGATTCTGGCATCGGTGTTGATGCATGATGGAGATCATCTGCGGCAGGCGTGGAACTGGGGCTATAATATTCCGTTGTCTCTGCTGGTGCTGAATCTGGTTGTCTACATCCTGCCTGCTGTTTCCATTTTCCTGACGAAGATGGAGCGCGCCAGTGCTTCGTTGGTGGTGGCATTTGCGGGTGTGTTCACAACGGCAGGGTTTCTGATTATTCACCTATGGTGGTAGGGCTGACTTGTACATGAGTCACAAATTTTGTAAATATACCGTCATCGAACTTTTCCAGTGGGGGAGAGGCAGTCAGTTGTTCTTGTATGGTGCGGGTTTGAGAAAGGAACTTTTCCAAGTCGCCATTAGAATTTTGGCGAGACAGATATTGCTTTTTCTCTTGAAGCTGTTGGTCGATTGCGGTACTGCGTTCGATAAATTGCGCGTCGTCAATATAACCGAGGGTATGGATGCGTGTAAGGTTATGCTTTTGCTTTGCAAGACGGTGGATATCTTCGGCAATGACTTGCCTGGCGGCATTGGCTTGCTCTTGCAGGTGCTTCAGCTGCAACAGAGTGTCTGTGACAGGCTGCAGGATGTTGGCTTGATTTGCCTGTAACCTGTTATAAACCGATAAAAATGCCAGTTGGAGTTCATCTTCCGAAATGGGTTTTAGTGGACATTTGGAAGCTGATGCTAGGTGTGTTCTGCAGCACCACACATAAGTTTCTTCCTTTCTCTGTTTTCTGCTGCATACCTTTCCGCATAGTGCGCAATACACCTTTTTGGTGAAAGCACAGGTTCTCTTATTTGTGCCGGTAATGCATTTTTTCGTGAGAAGCAGTTGGACTTTGTCGAAATCATCCTTACTGATAATGCCGGGATGGGTTTGTTCTGCGTAGTATTTGGTAAGCTGCCCAGCGTTAGGATGTTTTTTCAAGGGTAAAACATCTGCTGTATAGCTTTTTTGAAATAGGCTGTCACCAATGTACTTCTCATTGCGCAAAATGAACTGTACAGATGAGGTGTGCCATCTTCCGCCTGCCTTGGGGAAGTGTGTGTTCAAATGGTCAGAAATTTCAGCTATACTGACACCAGATAAAAACTGACGGAAAATGTCGCGGACAATGGGGGCTTCATTTTCATCGGGAACAAGGTGATGATCTATCCGTTTATAGCCAAATGGGGCTGTGCCAGTATAGATGCCCGCCTGCATCCGCTTGCGGACACCCCATTTCATGTTCTGTGAGATGGACAGCGATTCTTCCTGTGCCACGGCGCAGATCATGCTCAGTAGCATTTCACCGTTGGCCGTTTCGGTGTCGAAGCCCTCTTTTTCAAAGGCTACCGTAACACCAAGACTTTTCAGTTCACGAACCGATGTCAACGCATCCGCCGTGTTGCGGGCAAAGCGGGACGCCGATTTGACCAACACACGGTCAATCAGCCCGGCACGGCAGTCGTCCATCAGGCGGTTGAATTGCTCACGGTGTTTGGTGCTGGTGCCGGTGATGCCCTCATCGGTGTAGATTCCCGCGAACTCCCAGTTGGGATTCTCTTGTATTAAGTGGGTGTAATAATCCACCTGCACGGACAGCGAGTTCAGCTGATCCTCGGAATCGCTGCTGACGCGGGCATAGGCCGCCACGCGAAGACGTTTCGGCTGTTGCTGTATCGGCTGGATGACTAGGACTTGCGGCATGGGTGTTCCCCTAAATGCTTGCGCTCGTGGCGCGAAGTGTGTCCAGCATCTTTTCCCCTGTCGGAGAGTCGGTGGAGAAACGCTCTTTTTCAAAATCCACTGCCACGCTAAGGCTCTGCAATTCTTGCAGGATAGCCAGCAAATCCGCTGCGCGGCGGGCAAGATGTGCCGTTGACTGCACTATGATGCGGTTAATACACCCCGCACGGCAGTCGGCCAGCAATCGGTTCAGTTCCGGGCGATGATGCAGGTCTGCGCCTGTAAAGCCATAATCAGCATAAACTGCCATGCGTTCCGGGGATTCTTCCCCCTGCAGCACGGGGCAGTTTGCACCTCTATCCATGCGGATGTAACGTGCTACGACTTTGCTTTTGCTTGCTTGTGGCATGACTTTCTCCTTTGCATTTAACGTTGTGACACTCTTTTTGTCACATACAACATACTCCAAAGGCAGCCGAATAGCTATTCACGAGAACCACTAAACATCTCGGCACAAAACGCCGCATTTCCGGGCATAACCAACATTCGCGCGTTGGCAGATGCCCTTCGGCAGCCTGCCGTCCGTAGCGGCGGATGACAGGGCCGCGTAGGCAATCTCGTATTTCAGTTCCTGTTCCAGCTTTATGGGAAGCGGGTCAATCAGCATGAATAGACACCTCCCACGGCAGCTTTTTTCTGGTATGTCTGGTGTGGGCCAGCAGCCTGTTCTCCAGCCCGGTAAGATAGAGTTCATATTGCAGGTTCGTTTTGGTGGTGATAAGCACCGCGCCGTGATTTTGCAGAAAGCGCAGGATACGATACAACGTCGTGAGGTCGTGGCTCAGTCTGTCAAGGCTCTGCACCATGACGGCGTTTACGCGGCCCTGCTGCACGGCGGTGAGCATGGCGAACAAGGCAGGACGCCAAAATTCGGTGCCGTACTTCTGCTCCATACAGGAGTTGACGATAATGTAGCCGCGCCTGTCTGCTTCGCGCATGACTTCTGCCAGCTGATCTTCCAGTGCGGGCAGATTCGGTGCAGCGCTGCGGGCAAATGCCCAAACTTTGTATTCTGTCATGGGCACACCTCAGAATTGATCCATCAGCGGGAGACGAACATCAAAGCGTGGCTTGCCGAACGAGGCCCGTGTGAAGCGGTCACCAACAAAGCGTTCCAGCCCGGCTTGCATAAGTTCATCATTCAAATCACATTCCGTAGTGATAAGGTAGACATCACACTGGCGAAATATCTCGATAACTCCAAGCAGTATATAGCTGTTGCGGCTAATCTGCGCCAAATCCCGCACCATTACGGCCTCGACAATGTTCTGCTGCACGGCTTCCAGCATAATACGCAGCCCCTCGCGGTCTTTCAGGGTGTTGCCGCCGCACTGATCCACAGATGTACCGCGCACAAGAAAGCCGTGCCCTGCGGCCTCGTCGATGAGGTCGTTCATACGGTCAAACGCGATTTGCGGATTGCTGTTGGCGCTCCGCACATAAATCCAGACCTTGTGGTTTCGCATAAGTCTCATCTTGCACTTCTCCTTATAAAAAGTAATCCGGGTGCTTCTGCTCCCGGATGAATTGCTGAACATTTTCGATTTTCTCGGTGGTCGGGCAGGTCGGCAGAGCTGCCAGCGCGGCGTCATGGTACTTGCCGCCGATGCCCGCACGTTCATCCAGAATAGCTACCACGCAGGAATCCTGCTCGGTGCGGATGGCACGGCCAAAGCCCTGCCGCAGCTTCTTTTGCATTTCTGGGATGATTTCAGCGGTTATGTACTCTCGCAGGGTTGGGTACTGTCGGCGCTCATAGTTGCTGACTGGGTCGGGAATCGGGAACGGCAGCTTTGCGATAATCAGCAGGGACACCATATCGCCGGGGAAGTCAATACCCTCCCAGCAGGAGCCCGCCGCAAACAGCACACCGTTGCCGGATTCTTTGAACTGTTGGATGGTACGGTTCTGCCCGCGCCCGGCTTGGAACACAGGGAACGTCAGCCGCCCGCCCAGCGCGTCGTAAACATTGCGCATCTGGCGGTAGGACGTGAACAGCACCAGCGAATGGCCGTGACAGACTGCGGTGAGTTTCACTATCTGGTCGGCAAGGTACTGATTTTCGTGAACTGCCGCTGCCCGCCGTGCAGGGATATATAGCAGACATTTTTTCATGTAATTAAAGGGAGAGTCTGCACGGAAATGGCGCAGCGGCGTGTAGGCAGTCAGCCCTAAAAGCTGTTCCGTGTGGTCAAAATTCCCAGCAGCTGTCAGCGTGCCGGAGGTCAGAATAGTAGGCTCACGGGTATTCCATAGCGCACTGCGGAGCAACTGCGGTACGCGGCTGCTGGCCGCGCAGAATGTAGGCTGTCCGTCTACGGAAAATTCGAGATAAAGGATGCGTGTCGGCACATCCAAGAGAAAAAGGCGCAGCAGGCTTTCTGCTTCAGCCAGCCGATATTGCAGGTAGTGCGGCATATCCGGCTGGCTGCCGATGTACTGCAACAGGTCGATGCAGTCGTTCAGTGCCGCTTGACGAAATGGCGTGATGGTGAACGGCACGCTGATTTTTCTTCTCAGCATAGGCAGATTCTGCGTGCAGGAAATTGAAAGCGTGAGAAACGCCGTCCGCAGCCGTTTGGACAAGCCCTTGAAATGTGCCTGTTGTAATAAAAAGCACAATTCATCCATATCATCCGCAGACAAGGTTTCTGTGTACATTTGCCGTGCGGCGTCCGGGAGCTTGTGCGCCTCGTCCACCACTAGCGCTTGATACTGCCGAAGCAGCAGAGGGCGTTCTTCCAGCCGATGGGATGCGTTGGCCAGCAGATAATTGTGGTTACAGATTTGAATGTCCGGCTTCATGGAATCCCGCAGGTATTGCTGGTAGCGGCAGTCCAAACGCAGGAAACAATCTCGCGGGCAGGACTGCGGCACACAGATCCGGCAGCGGTCATAGCGTGATAGGCCGGGGATGTGGTCTAAATCGAGAACATTTTCAGCCATGCGTAGACTGCTTTTCTGGCGCTGGCCTTTGGTGATTGCTTTTGCCTGCCGTTCCGCAAGGCGGGCATCGCAGACAAAGCGCTCCTTGCCTTTGCGGACAACAGCGGTGATCGGCGCGGTAATGATGCTTTCTGCCAGCAAAATAGCGGACAAATCGGGCAGATATTCATTGAGGATGGCATCCTGCAAAGCAACACTGGAGGTTGAAATCACCACAGGCATTTTCAGTTGATGGGGTCTGTGCATCTGCCACAGGATACAAGCCACGAGGTAGGCCAGCGTTTTGCCAATGCCTACGCCTGCTTCACACAGGGAAATTTCTTTATTGTAGAGGGTATCAAGGACTTCATGGCAGAGTGCGATTTGTTCCTCACGCACCGCCATGCCATGCCGGGGTAAAATCTCCCGGAAAATTTGTTCGGCCATGCGGTGGGATTCCGCATAGCCTGTCGGATAGGTTTGCATAGGTTTTACACCTCTGTTTTTCATCCCGTTTAAGGCAAAATAATGCGCAGCAACGGTGGGCTG
>CAVAGJ010000086.1:0-6041 GCA_963588145.1 Coriobacteriaceae bacterium | reverse complement strand
TGTAGGTTTGTCAATGAAGAGTTACAGAGAAAAAGAAGATAAAACCTGTTTAGGGGAGAGCCAGTTAAGAGGGCGCATGGGGAAATTGTTGTAAGATTTTTCTCTGACAGCAAGCTGAGATTGGAAATCATCGAAAGAGAAAAATCTGTGAGAAGCATAGAACTCTTGGTTATCTTTACGGTGGCTGCGTTCCACCTTGCCGTTATGCCTTGGTGTATAAGGACGGATCAGTTTGTGCCGAATCCCCAATTCAGCAAGTGTAAGTTCAAACAAGGTCGGCTTTAAATTCTTACTTGTAAGACGATTTGTAAATTCGGGCCCATTGTCGGTTTGAACACACTCAATGAGATAGGGAAACTTTTCTACGCAGTGTCGAATAAATACAGCAGAAGAGTATGTGCTGTGTTCGGGAAATGCTTCAAGATAACGAAAGCGGCTGTACTCGTCGATAAACGTATACTGGTACCACTGTGTTGGCTCTGTCTGACCGACAATACAAACCTGCGGCACAAATTTCACATCGATTTGCACTCGCTGACCCGGATACTTCATCTGCTCATAGGGTTTTTGTTTGTACTTCTTGGGGTTTGGCAGCTTTGTACCCATGGCGTTGTGCTTGCGAAGGAAACGATACAAGCCTGATATAGAGCGTGTATATCCCCGTTGTCTCAGCTTAACCCAGAACACAACAAGCCCTGCATGGGGATTTCTGCGGCGCATATTGAGAATCAGCTTTATTTCATCCTGCGTATGCTGATTTGGATGGCTGTGGGGACGATGTGAACGATCCGCCAAAGACTGTAGCGTTCCATCATAGCGTTTAAGCCAGCGGTAGATGTACTGCCGGTTTGTTCTATAACGAACGGCAGCTTTTGTGACGCCGTTTTTCATTGCATAACGAATTAGGGATTGCCTATACAGCATTGTTTGTGTTATCTTATTCATAGCGAATGGGTCGACTCCTGTTTTGTTTCGGTTTTGTCTGGACAACTCTACCGTAACACAGGTTCTTCCTGTTCGCTATTCTTTTTTATCTTTTGTCACACATCATTGTAATACCTACACTTGTCCGTCAAATCTTTCACATCATCCTCTTGACCCTGGGGGAAGTATATGTTATTATTTTAACATGCGAGGGTTTGTGCCCTCCCACTCATTTTGTGATGTAGAGTAAACGAGGTGCTGTAAAATGAATTTTGAGGACCTGATTGCTAAAGTAAAGACATGCGGCAAGCAGAAGCTGGCCGTTGCCGCCGCCGAGGACGATGCCGTTCTGGAGGCCGTAGACGCTGCCCACAAGCAGGGCATTGCCGATGCCATCCTGGTGGGCGATGAAGCCGCCATCCGCAAGATCGCTGGTGAGCTGAACATCGACCTAGCCGACTACGAGATCATCAACGAGCCCGACAAGGTCCAGGCTTCGCTGAAAGCCGTCAAGCTGGCCCACGATGGCGTTGCCAACATGTACATGAAGGGCCTGCTGGACACCAAGACTTTCCTGAAAAGCGTGTTGGACAAAGAAGTCGGTCTGCGCGCCGGCCATACCCTGTCCCATGTTGCCGTGTTCGAGGTCAAGGACATTGAGCAGCTGCTGTTCCTGACTGATGTCGCCTTTATGACCTACCCCACCCTGGAGGATAAAGTACATATCATCGAGAACACGGTCGCTGTCGCCCACGCCTGCGGCGTGAAGTGCCCGAAGGTCGCTCCCCTGGCTGCCGTTGAGGTCGTCAACCCCAAGATGCCCTGCACCGTGGATGCTGACGAGCTGCGCAAGATGAACGCCGAGGGCAAGATCACCGGCTGTGTTGTGGACGGCCCTCTGTCCATGGATATTGCCATCGATCCCGAAGCTGCCCACCACAAGGGTGCCCAGGACCGCCCGGCTGCTGGCCATGCCGACATCCTGCTGTTCCCCGACATCCAGGCTGGCAACCTCGTCTACAAGACACTGGTCCACACCGCCGACTGCAAGAACGGCTGCATCCTAACCGGCACCAAGGTGCCCGCCATCCTGACCAGCCGCTCCGACTCTTTCCAGACGAAGGTCAACTCCATCGCCCTGGCCGCTGTTGTTGCCGCTGGCCTAGACCAGGAATAAGAAATATAAAAGGAGACGTTTCAAATGTCTATTAAAACGCTGGTCATCAACCCAGGTTCTACCTCGACCAAGGTTGGTGTTTTTGAGGACGAGACCCTGCTGTTTGAAGAAACGCTGCGCCATCCCACCGAGGAGATCGCCAAGTACGCCAGTGTCATCAATCAGAAGGATTTCCGCAAGACCATCATCCTGGACTTCCTGAAAGAGAAGAACTGTGCCCCCGAGAGCCTGAACGTTATCGTCGGTCGCGGCGGCCTGCTCAAACCCATTCCCGGCGGCACCTACCCCGTCAGCGATGCCCTGCTGGCTGACCTGAAGGCCGGTGTCCAGGGTCAGCATGCCTCCAACCTGGGCGGCATCCTAGCCCGCGAGATCGGCGACAGCCTGGGCATCCCCAGCTACATCGTTGACCCCGTTGTCGTGGACGAGCTGACCGATAAGGCTCGCATCTCCGGCATGCCGGAACTGCCCCGCCGTTCCATCTTCCACGCCCTGAACCAGAAGGCCGTAGCCCGCCGCTTTGCCAAGGAGAACGGCAAGCGCTACGAGGACCTGAACCTCATCGTCATCCACATGGGCGGCGGCGTTTCCGTTGGTGCCCACAACCACGGCAAGGTCGTGGATGTCAACAACATTCTGGACGGCGAGGGCTGCTTCAGCCCGGAGCGCAGCGGCACTGTGCCTGTAGGCGACCTGGTGAAGATGTGCTACAGCGGCAAATACACTCAGCAGGAAGTTTACAAGAAGATCTGCGGTAACGGTGGCTTCAACGGCTACTTGCACACCAACGATGCCCGTACCGTAGGCCAGATGGCTGACGAAGGCAACACCGAGGCCAATCTGGTTTGGGGTGCTTTCTTCTACCAGATCGCCAAGGACGCTGGCGCTATGGCCGCTGTCCTGCACGGCCAGGTCGACCAGATCATTCTGACCGGCGGCATCGCCTACAACCCCAACACCGAAAAGTACCTGAAAGAATACCTCGGCTTCATTGCTCCCATCACCGTTTATCCCGGCGAGGACGAACTGCTGGCCCTGTGCCAAGGTGCCCTGCGTGTGATGACCGGCGAGGAAAAGCCCATGGAGTATTGATACCCACTCCCTAAACAGCAACAGCCCCTGCCTTTCCGGCAGGGGCTGTTGCTGTCGTTTTATCGGCCTATCGTGGTATCGGCTTCCAGAATCGCATCGTTTTGCTCTTTGTACTTTTCGGCGGTCTCATCGTCCAACACGTAGATCGTCACCGGGATAACCGCATTGTCCACCGACTCATCGTAGGTCTCGTAATACAGGTCAATAAAGGCGTGGCCGGTCATCATGGCCGTGCCGGTATCGGCGGCGTAGGCGTAACCGTAGACAAAGCGGCCGTCATCGCTGGTAATGTACATCAGGGAGCCATACGGAATGATACTAGGGTTGATGGCTACCGTACCGTAGGTCAGGCGGCGGCCGCTGGCACCCTTGGCGGTAGCGCTGGCCGAGTAGGCCGTGGCGCGCTGGCTGGTGTAGACGGCGGCAACACCCTCCACGGGCACGCCGTCCGCGATCTCGGGGCCAACGAAGCTGGAAACGGAAGCCTGCTCGCCGTAGACTTTCTGGATGGTAGGGATCATGCCGATCTGCGTTTCACGGCCGATCTCCTCGGTGTTGACCTGCTCACCGTCCACCCAGGTCTCGCGGTAGGTCACAGTGTCCAGGCCGTCTGTCCCCTGCTGCACCACCTGCACTTTATCCTGCTTGCGGTAGTACAGGCTAGTGGGGATCTCCTCCACCTCGCTGGGGACGGTCTCGTCCACGGTATACTCCACATAGCTGACACGCTGCAGGGTGACACTACCGCCCTCGGGGACAGTTTCCTCGGCGGCGGGGGTCAGGTAATCTTCATCGGTGTAGGTCAGTCCCGCCTGGGTCAGCAGATCGCGGGTAGTCGCGCCGGTGGTGATGATCTCCTGCGTCTGGCCATCCGCCGTGACCGGCACAGTGTAGGCCCGCAGTACCTGCACCAGCTCGCCGTCCGGCGTTTCCAAGGTAACGATGCGGTCGTTCTCCCCCAGCGGGGCCACGCCCGCCTGGACCAGCACGGCGGCTTCGGTCTGGTTGACCGTCAGGATACGGATACTGCCACCGTGGGTGTCGGTGACGGTGACAAAATGCAGAGCTGAGGCCGTGAACGCGATCACGCCCGCCAGCACCGCCGCGCCGCCCGCCAGTGCGCCCCACTTGGGGCCAACCAGCGCCATGCGGCGGCGGAAATGCTCTTTGGTTTTTACGGATAAAGGCATAAGGGCTCCTTTTGCACAAAAAAGCGTCGGCCCCGCAAAGGACCGACGCCGGAAATGCTGGTGATTCGATGCCACACGGTGCATCAGGGCACAGGATTTCTTGCTTTGCGTTTTATCTTGAAATAATAACACAAAATCGTTCATTTTGCAAGTTTTTTAACAAAACCGCTACATTTGTAACAAAAATGTGCTGCATCCCGCGCCACTTTTGTGCTTGTTGCCCCACCCTGCCAAGTGCTTAGCCCTGACGCAGGGCGATACTGTAGCGCAGCCAGGCCTCACCGCTAGCGTACTGCTGCACCTTGGTCAGGCACAGCGACGCAACATCACGATGCCTCATTACCGTTGTCATTCTGAAGATACTTCTTCGGGGTGTATTTTTTATTCTCTCGCTTGGCATCAACATATGCCTGCTGTACGGCAAACATCAGAGCGTCCATATCTTCTTCGGCCATTTCACCACCGGCGAACAGGCCGGTTATTTCATTCATGAGCCGTTCGGCTCCCTTTTTCCCTCTGTAACCAAATTGCTCCCCAGCATCAATTACAAAGGCCTCATCTTCATTGATTAGATAGGTGGGAGTTACTTTGAGTACATCTGCCAGAGCTTCATATACTTTTCTTGTTCTCGGAAGAGCCTTGTCAGTTTCCCAGGCGGTAACGGTACGTCTGGATACTGAAACCTTTGCGGCAAGCTCTTCTTGTGATAAGTTTAAATTCCTGCGCGCACGCTTTACTTTTTCTCCGAACGTCATAGCTGCAAATCTCCTTTTTGAAAGTTTGTTCTGTTAAAATTCACAAAGCATATTGACAAGTGAAGTTTACCTGCTTATAATGACGATTGAGAAGTTCAACTACTATTAGTATATGATTGACTTCCTAAAAAGTCAAGCGCCATTGCAAGGAAACGAACAAGTTTTCATCATTTTATTGCGAGAAGTGAAAGAGAAGTTCACTTGCTATGAGCAGTTGCGTCAAACAGATCAAAATCATGATGAAGCAACTGGCAGGCTGCGTATGCAGGTCGGAAAACTGTCAGTCTGATACCGAAGATCAGTGCTTCCAAACATGATCCCGACGGATTTGATTTCCCTTATTCTGTCAGGAAAGAAAAAGAATAAGCTAAGCCACGAGGAGGAAAACAATGTCAGGATATGAAGAAGCGTGGAAAATGTATTATTGCTTTTGCCCGAACTGCGGACAGAAGATCCACGGGTACCGCGATAATGAAGGAGTAATTAAGATGCGCTGCATGTCAGCACGGATTATCTTCTGATGGGCAGTGAACCAAGTAAAGAGGAAGTTAAAAATGATCTGCTGAGCATTATTTCGGAGCTGTCTACGATTGCGAAGAAAATCTAAAAAGCATTTTGTCGATCTGCAAGCATCAAATGCCTCGTTGGGAAACCAACGGTGTATGCTCTGAATCAGACGATACAGAGCATACACCGTTCCCGCAGCCTGCGCTCACCCTCTTTTTCCTCTCTGGCTTTCTCACTATACAAAGAATAGTTTCCATTTTCTATCCCGAAAACGCACAGTTGCCACGATGAACAGAGGGCAGCGTGTCAATACGGCAAAGAAAAGCAAACGGCACACAGGTGGTTTTATCCTCAAAAAAAGCCGAAACGCAACATAAAAGAAGCCCAGCACCACGC
>CAVAGJ010000085.1:0-6244 GCA_963588145.1 Coriobacteriaceae bacterium | reverse complement strand
CCCTAAACAGGTTTTATCTTCTTTTTCTCTGTAACTCTTCATTGACAAACCTACACTCCCGCGTATCAAATCATAAAAATCCCTATGGAAATCCACAAAACAGTATGTTATAATAAAAGAACGGCAGCGGATCCCGGATGTTCCCGGAGAAGGCTGAAACGCCTAGACTTTACGAATTTTACGAAAGAGGTAAAAACGTATGCTTACTTCCATCACCGGTATCAACTGGGGCGACGAAGGCAAGGGCCGCATGGTCGACCTGCTCAGCCAGGATTATGACATTGTTGCCCGCTATCAGGGCGGCGACAACGCCGGTCACACCGTCAAGAACGAGCGCGGCAAGTTCGTGCTCAACCTGATCCCCTCCGGCATCCTGCGCCCCGAGGTCGTCTGCGTTATGGGCGGCGGCATGGTCATCGACCCTGAGCACCTTGAGAAAGAGATCGCTTCCCTGACCGAAAAGGGCGTTGAGATCAGCCCGAAGAACCTGAAGATTTCCGACCGCGCCACCATCACCATGCCTTTCCATGTGGCACAGGATGGCCTGGAGGAGGAGCGTCTGTCCAAGACCGGTGCCCAGTTCGGCTCCACCAAGCGCGGCATCGCCTACACATACGGCGACAAATACATGAAAAAAACCCTGCGCATGGGCGACTTGGTCCACATGGATGCAGGTGTCAAGAAGCGTCTGGAGACCATCGTTGAGTCCAAGAACCTGACCATGGTTTCCATCTACGGCCAGCAGCCTGTCAGCGTAGAGGAAATGTGGGCCTGGTGCGAGAAGTATTCCAATCTGTTTGCCCCCTATGTCTGCGATGTCGGCCAGTATCTGGCCGAGGCTGACGAGGCTGGCAAGAAAATCATGTTCGAGGCCCAGCTGGGTGCCCTGCGTGACATCGACTTCGGCATCTACCCCTACACTTCTTCTTCCAACACCGTGTCTGCCTATGCCCCCATCGGCGCTGGCATCCCGGGTCACAAGCTGAACCTCTCCATCGGCATCATGAAGGCCTATTCTTCCTGTGTCGGCGAGGGTCCTTTCACCACTGAACTGGCCATGACCGAGGAAGAGAAGGATGTTCTGCGTGAGCACGGCCATGAGTACGGTGCCGCCACTGGCCGTCCCCGCCGCGTTGGCCCGTTTGATGCCGTTGCCAGTCGCTACGGCGTACAGTGCCAGGGCTGCGATGCACTGGCCCTGACCCTGCTGGACGTGCTGGACTACATGGAAGAAGTGCCCATCGTCACCGCTTACCGCCTGACCGATGGCAGCACCACCACCCGTTTCCCCATGGGCAAAACCCTGGACGATGCCCAGCCTGTCGTGGAAAAGGTTCCCGGCTGGCACTGCGATATCACCGGTGTGCGCAAGTTTGAGGACCTGCCGGTGGAAGCCCAGAACTACGTCAAGCGCCTGGAAGAACTGGTCGGCTGCAAGATCAAGTACATCTCCGTTGGCCCCGAGCGCGACGCCTGCATTGTGCGGGAGTAAGCCCCTTATATAAAAGAAAATCCACCAAAGGCAGACCCAACGGTCTGCCTTTTTGTGAAATGCGGAAAGTGAGTTTCCCATGATCCAACTGCTGATCCGCACCTTTATCAAGGATGCGGACAACACCGCCAGCCGCACGGTGCGCACGGCTTACGGCAACCTGGCGTGCCTGGTCAGCGTGGTGTGCAACCTGCTGCTGTTTGCGGGAAAAACCTCCGTTGGTACGCTGTTTGGCAGCGTATCTATCACAGCAGACGGCCTGAACAACCTGTCGGACGCCAACTCCAACATCGTCAGCCTGATCGGCTTCAAGCTTGGCTCCCGCCCGGCTGACTCCGAACATCCCTACGGCCATGCCCGGTACGAGTATCTGGCCGGGCTGGCGGTCTCGGTGATGATTTTGGTCATCGGCGTCGAGCTGTTCAAGGAAAGCTTCGCCAAAACGCTGGCCCCCACACCGGTCAGCTTCGGCTGGCTGACGGTGGCGGTGCTGCTGGCGTCCATCCTCGTCAAGCTGTGGATGAGCCGCCTGAACCGCACCATCGGCCAGCGCATCGACTCGGACACCTTGCTGGCCACCGCCGCCGATGCCCGCAACGATGTCATCACCACCAGCGTAGTCTTAGTCGCCGCCGTGCTGACCCAGCTGACCGGCTTTGCCCGGCTGGACGGGTTGATGGGTATCGCTGTATCGCTGTTTATTTTGTACAGCGGTGTCATGCTGGTGAAAGACACCATCGACCCGCTGTTGGGTTCGGCCCCCGACCCAGCGCTTGTCAAACACATCGAGGACAAGGCGTTAAGCTACCCCGGTGTGTTGGGTGTGCACGACCTCATGATCCACGACTACGGTCCCGGCAACCGACTGGTCAGTTTCCATGTAGAGATGGATGCCAACGCCGATGTTATGCACAGCCATGATGTTATTGACCGTATCGAGCGCGACCTGCTGAACCAGGACGATCTGGTAGCCACCATCCACTTTGACCCCGTCATCACCGGCGACAGCCATGTGGCCGAACTGCGCGCCTTTTTGCAGCAGAAGGTTGCCAGCCTGGACACCCGCGCCAACATCCACGATCTGCGCATCGTGCCCGGGCCAACGCACACCAACGTCATTTTTGACTGTGCCGTCCCCGCCGAATATATCACCGAAAAGCAGCGCCGCGGTGCCAAACTGGCCGCCGCCCTGCGTGCTGCTGTCGAGCGGAAGTGGCCCGACCATTTCTGCATCATCAAGCTGGAACCCGACTATTCCGCCGGGATACACGAAACCAAATAAAAACAATACAGGAACGAGGTATGTATCATGGATTACAACAAAACCGCCCTGGAACTTCACAGCAAATATCCCGGCAAGATCGCCGTGCAGAGCCTGGCTCCCTGCAAAGACCGCGATGCCCTGTCCACCGCCTACACCCCCGGCGTGGCCGAGCCCTGCCGCAAGATCAAGGCCAACCCCGATGACGTATACACCTACACGATGAAAGGCCGCACCGTAGCCGTTGTGACCAACGGCACCGCCGTGCTGGGCCTGGGCAACATCGGCCCTGAAGCCGGCCTGCCGGTCATGGAGGGCAAGTGTGTGCTGTTCAAGGAGTTTGGCGGCGTGGATGCGTTCCCCATCTGCCTGAACGCCAAGACCAAAGAAGAAGTCATCGCTGCCGTCAAGGCCATCGCCCCGACGTTCGGCGGCATCAACCTGGAGGACATCCGCAGCCCCGAATGCTTCGAGATTGAGGCCGAACTGGAGCGCGACCTGGACATTCCCGTTTTCCACGATGACCAGCACGGCACCGCCATCATCGTGCTGGCCGGTGTGCTCAACGCCCTGAAAGTAGTGGGCAAGCGCATCGAGGATATTAAAATCGTGCAGAACGGCCCCGGTGCCGCCGGTACGGCCATCATCCACATGCTGCAGGTCGCCGGTGCCAAGCACATCATCGCCGTCGACGAGCATGGCATCCTGGTACCGGGCCGCCCCGCCGGACTGGAGGGCCACAAGGCAAAGCTGGCCAAGGAAACCAACCCCGAAAAACTCAGCGGCGGCCTGGCCGAAGCCATCAAGGGTGCCGATTTGTTCATTGGTACGTCCATTGCGGGCGCGCTGACCCCCGAACTAGCCGCCACCATGGCCCCGGATGCCATCGTCTTTGCCATGGCCAACCCCACGCCGGAGATCATGCCCGACCTGGCCAAGGCCGCAGGCATCCGCGTCATCGGCACCGGCCGTTCGGACTTCCCGAACCAGGTCAATAATGTCTTGGCATTCCCCGGCATCTTCAAGGGTGCGCTCTCCGTCCGCGCACGGGATATCACCCCCGCTATGAAGATGGCCGCCGCCCAGGCCATCGCAGGCCTCATTCCCGATGCGGAACTGAACGAGGAGAACATTCTGCCCAAGGCCTTCGACCCCCGCGTGGCCGATGCCGTGGCTGCCGCCGTGGCCCAGGCCGCAAGAGAAAGCGGCGTGGCCCGCGTATGAGCACCATCCGTGAACTGCCCGCTGCCGCCATCACCGAGGCGGTCGAGCGGTTGTGCATCGAGGCCAACACCCGGCTGCCCGCCGATGTAAAAGCCGCGCTGGACAAGGCCGAAGCCGCCGAGCCGTGGCCGCTGGCGAAAGAGACCCTGGGCCTTTTGCAGAAAAACCTCTGCACAGCGAAAGAAAAAGACCTGCCCATCTGCCAGGACACTGGCATGGCCTGCGTGTTTGTGGAACTGGGGCAGGACGTGCATATCAACGGCGACCTGACCGAAGCCGTCAACGAGGGTGTGCGCCGCGGCTACGAGAAAGCCTACCTGCGCAAGTCCATCACTGCCGACCCGCTGCAGCGGGTGAACACGGGGGATAACACCCCGGCGTTCCTCACTGTGCATCTGGTGCCCGGCGATGGCTGCCAGATCATCATCGCCCCCAAGGGTGCCGGCAGCGAGAATATGAGCCGCCTTGTCATGCTCAAGCCCGCCGATGGTGTGCAGGGCGTGAAAGATTTTGTGCTGGATACCGTCAAGCAGGCGGGTGCCAACCCCTGCCCGCCCATCGTGTTGGGCATTGGCATCGGCGGCAGCTTCGACCACTGTGCCGCGCTAGCGAAACACGCCCTGCTGCGCCCGCTGGACGTGCCCAACCCGAACCCGTACTACGCCGCGCTGGAAAAAGAACTGCTGGATGCCATCAACGCCACCGGCTTTGGCCCCCAGGGCTTTGGCGGTGCCACCACTTGCCTGGGCGTTGCCATTGAGCAAAAGCCCACCCACGTGGCCTGCCTGCCGGTGGCTGTCAACATCAGCTGCCACGTCACCCGCCGCGCCAGCTGCACACTGTAAGGGGGCGAACCGCATGCAATATGTTTTACATACACCGCTGCAAAAATCCGACCTTGCACCGCTGAAAGCGGGGGATACCGTGCTGCTTTCCGGCGTGGTGTACACCGCCCGTGATGCCGCCCACGCCCGCATGATGGAACTGCTGAACAAGAGGGAGCCGCTTCCGTTCCCGATTGAGGGTGCCGCTGTCTACTATGTCGGCCCCACGCCGGAGCGACCGGGCTGTGCCATCGGTGCCGCCGGGCCTACCACCAGCGGCCGCATGGATACCTACACCCCGCGCCTGCTGGATCTGGGCCTGGCCTGCATGATCGGTAAAGGTAAGCGCAGCGAAGCCGTCAAACAGTCGGTCGTTAAAAATGGGGCCGTCTACCTGGCCGCCATCGGCGGTGCCGGTGCCTTGATGGCAAACAGTGTACAAAGCTGCGAGATCATCGCCTGGCCGGACCTAGGCTGCGAGGCCGTGCGCAAACTGGTAGTCAAGGACTTCCCGCTGACCGTCCTGCTGGACACCCACGGGGGCGATTTGTACCAGAGCGGCCCCGCCGCTTACCTGGCCAGCCTGACCTGATCGTGGGAGGGGAACACCCATGAGCAAATCTCAACAAACCCGCCTGAAACGCCGCCTGTTACTCTGCGCCCTGGCGCTGGTTGTCTCGGTGGCTGCGGCCATCCTGCTGGTGGTTTCCTCCAACGCCAAGCGCGCCCGGCTGCAAGCCGAAAGCGAAGCGGCTGCCAGTGCCGCCGCCAAAGCTACCAGTGAGGCCTCCGCGCGGGAAGCTGCCGAAACAGCCGCCCGTGCCGAGGAAGAAGCCAAACAAAAGCGCGCCGACCAGGTCGCCTCCGCCAGCGAAGCCCACGAAAACACCCGCTACGGCGACAAACTGGGCCGCATCTGGGTGGATGGCACCAACGTAGACTGCGACCTCTATCTGGGCGACAGCGAGACTCAGTTCGGCCGTGGCGCTGGCTGCCACGCCGAGGACGGCTGTGTACTGCCCGGCGAAAATGGCACGGTCTTTATAGGTGCCCACACCGGCACCTATTTCTCCGACCTCGGCTCCTGCGAGATCGGTGCGGTCATCCACCTGGAAACCACCTGGGGCGATTTTGCCTACAAGATCACTGACATGCAGGTGATCCTCGAAACCGATATCGACAAGGTTCGCTGGGGCGCGACCGAACCCAGCTGCATCTTGTACACCTGCTATCCATTCGGCATCCTGACCCACACCACCCAGCGTTACGCCGTCTACGCTGCCCCCATAGAAACCGATGAATACGGCGTGGTAGCGGATGTGGATATCGGCGCAGACAGCACCAGCAGCATGGCGGAGAGTGATTCTTCTTCCACTGCAGGCTGATGCTGTAGGTATTACAATGATGCGTGACAAGGGATAAAAAAGAATAGCGAACAGGAAG
>CAVAGJ010000084.1:0-6359 GCA_963588145.1 Coriobacteriaceae bacterium | reverse complement strand
CCGTTCAATACCCAAGAAATTCTCACACCGGGCGGCATTTGTTACGGCAGAAACGCCGTAACTGGCAATCTTATCATCGGGCTGCGCACCACCCTTGTAAACGGCAATGCAATGGTCGTAGCGACTTCCGGCGGCGGCAAGTCCATGTTCGTCAAGTTGGAAATTTTAATGCTCTACCTGCAGTTTACCAAAGCGCGGTTCTATGTTGTAGACCCCGAAAACGAGTACGCCCCACTTGTGCAGGAACTGGGCGGCGAGGTCGTCAACATCTCGGTGGACAGCAGCACCTATTTCAATCCGCTTGATTTTAAGCCGGACAAGTCCACCGACATCCCGCCCTATGTGGCAAAAGCAGAATTTGTATTGAGCCTATGCGAACAGATTATGAAAAAGGAAAATGTTCTGCCCGGAGACAGAAGTCTGATTGACCGCGCACTGAGGAGCATTTACAAACCGCTTATCAAATCCAAATACACTATGCCCTGCCCAACTATCAAGGATTTGTGGGCAGCACTGAACAGCCAAGGGGATAGTCGCTCCAAGGAACTGGCGCTGGCACTGGAAATCTTTGCAACAGGCAGTATGCAGGTGTTTGCCCAGCCCACCAACGTGGACATGAGCAACCGCCTGATCTGCTTTAATATCCAAAGTTTGGGTGAGCAGCTAAAGCCCGTTGCCATGCTGTCCATGCTGGAGTACATCAACACCGCCGTTATGAGCAACGAGCGTAACGACCCCAAGGCGGCCACATGGGTATACTTTGATGAAATCTATCTGCTGCTGCGTGATTCCCTGAGCGCCAATTTCTTGTATAACTCTTGGAAACGCTTTCGCAAGTACAATGCCTACGCCACCGGCATCACGCAGAATGTACAGGACTGCCTTACCAATGACACGGCCTATGCAATGTTGGCAAACTCCGAGTTTGTTGTTATGCTGCGTCAGACCAAGGATATTGACAGTGTGGTGGAGTTGTACGGTCTTTCCGAGCCGCAGCGGAAATATTTGCTGTTGGCCCAGCCCGGTGAGGGGATTATCAAGATGGGAAACAGCCTTATCCCGTTCAACAACCCCCAGCCCAAGGATGCCAAAACTTATAAGCTGCTTACTACCAAGCCCGGAGAAATGGAGTAAAAAATATGAGTGAAAATGAAATCCGCGTGCTGTATGTGCAGCCCGGTAAATACCCGGAGGAACGTATAATCCCCAACACACGCGAAGCGCGGCAGAAACTTGTGGGCGAAGATTTAACCGTTTGCCATCCTTGGCGGGATAACGCTTGCATTATCAGCAACGACACCGCGCAGGACCTTGGTTTACCGCCGAACCGCCTTTACGGGTATACTGGCTGCATTGCCGGCTCTTTTATTGTTTGTGGAGATGGTGAGGATGGGCTTACCAGCTTGTCCGATGAACAGTTTGCCTACTATGAAAAGCTGTATCATTACCCTATCGCCTTTCTTCCGATGACACACACCTTTTTGCCGATGAAATGCACCCCCGAACAGTACGAGCAATTTCAGCGCGATGGCAGCATACTAAAGGTCAGACCCATCGACCACGGAGAGCGCTGACACCATGATTTTGCACAAACAAAAGGCGGGGTGCCGCCCGCCTTAGAATTGCGAAAATATAATCTATATATAAAGAAAGCAGGAGGACACCCCCATGACCGACCCTAAATTTATGACCCCCACCCATCGCAGGGCATACTTAACCCACCTCAACCGCTGCAAGGTGATGGACAGTTACCACCGCGCTCTGATTTACACCTTGACCGCAGTACCCGCGCTTCGCAACAACATTGATGACTGCTTCGACTTTGAAAGAGACGAAATCAAGCCGGAATCACTGGCCGCTGGATGGCAGACCACCGGCACGGTCAAGCTGGCTCGTTTTGCCTACAACCTTTGGAATGGGTACGATGACAAATCCTGTACACCGTATGACCTGTTCGATAGCTCCTTTGCACCGTATATGTATGAGGCGGTGAAGCTGCGTTACCCGGAATACACGCGCCAGTTGGACGATGTGGTAACCGACGATGCCCGGAATTAAAGGAAAACGCAAACAGCTTGTGCGGAAAACACTCATGCGCGCCAAGGCGCGGGGGGAACGTGCCGCCGAGCAGCGCCAAGAATCGCCCGAAGAATATGCGCAGGGCGAGGTACAGCAGGGCGTTTCCGGCGCAGTTGACCGTGTAAACGGAACAGCACAAAGCACCGCTCGAATGAGTTACCGCAAGTTTCGTATGATGCAGGAGCGGCGCAGAAAGGTGGATGTGCAGGACAGCACCGCAACTGCGCCAAAGCCGCCTAAAAAAGTCACCGTTCACACACAGGCTGAGCGCCGGGAAATGTTCAAAAAGCAGCGTTTCCGCCAAAAGGCCGTTGCAGCAAAAAAGCTCACGCCGCAAGCCCCCGTGCCGCCATCGGTCACACCTACACCGCTGCCTTACCGCGTCCAAATGCGGCAGCGCCTAAAGCGGCAGCATATGACCCGCGAAGCCGTCCGCCGCTATCTGCAAAAACAAACAGCCACCACAGCAGCGGCCAGCACCGCGCCCATTGCCGCTCCAGTACCCAAGCTGCCCACTATCAGCAACAAACAAGCCACGGTTGATGCAATCAGCCGTGGCATTCATTATGTAACAACCAAAATTAAGGCACTACTATCCCAAACGGTGTGCCGCGTTGCCCAATCCCTGTTGGCTCTGCTGGGCGCGGGCGGTGTGGTGTTGGTATTGGCGATGGTGATTGGCGCGGCGGCTGCGGTCATCGGTTCACCTATGGGCATCCTGTTTGCCAATGATTCTAACGACCCCGACAGTATCCCCATTGCCGAAATCGTAGCCGAAACCAACGCCGACTTCGGCGCAGCCATCAATGACATCGTATCGGCGCACCCAGAGTGCAGCGAAACCACTATTACCTATGACTACGAGGGCGGCCACACATGGGCAAGTTATTGGCCGGAGGTGCTGGCTGTGTTCGCCGTGAACACCAACCTCAACTCCGACAGCGACGTGATCGTTATCAACGCCTCCCAAAAGCAGCGCATACGAGACACCTTTTGGGCTATGCACACAATCACCTATGAAGTCGAAGAAGTAGACGTCACCCCCGACCCCACCGAGGACGACCCCGACCCGAAGCAGCAAACCGAGTATATCCTGCACATCACCGTCAGCAGCAAAACCGTGGACGAGTTGGCGGAGTTGTACAATTTCACCCAAGACCAAAAAGACATTTTACACGAACTTCTCTCTGATGAAATGCGCCCTACGCTGCTTGCCCTCTGCGGCGGCAGCATCGGCATCATCGAGGACGGCGAGCTCTGCTGGCCGCTGCCTGGTCACACAACCATTTCCTGCAATTTCGGTGAGCCTGACGCCTACGGCAACCCCGGCCATCGTGGCACAGACATTCCCGCGCCGGAGGGAACGCCTATCCTCGCGGCTCACAGCGGCACGGTCATCATATCCGGCTGGAACACAAGCTACGGCAGCCAAATCATGCTGGACAACGGCGCGGGCCTGTCCACACGATACGCCCATATGACTGCCGCTGCTGTTTCAGCGGGCAAAACCGTCACGGCGGGGCAAGTGATTGGCTATGTCGGCAACACCGGCGACAGCACTGGCTTCCACCTGCATTTTGAAGTGATGCAAAATGGTGTTCGCATGAATCCATTGGACGCTGTCACCCCACAGTAATGCGACTTTTGAAATTATGTGGAAATGCGCCCGCATTATAAATTTAATTATCAATGGGCTTGCGCTTTGTTTTGACAAAAATCGTCGAATCGTGTCATTATATGCTGCTTTTTTGTTGACAATCCCTATCGGAGGGTAAAATAAGTGTAAGTATATAACAATAAAATTGTAAATATGCCGTCCTTGCGTCCACGCCAGCGGACGCCGATTTTGGAGGGAGACAGTATGAAGCAGCAGCGCCGGTTAGGACTTATGGTTCTTTTTGTGTTTTTGGCAACGGTGTTGCTGATTTCTTTATATACCGTCATTTTGCAGGCAGACTACCGCAAAAATACCGAGGACGCCGCTATGGCGCAGAATACGCAGTGCGCGGATACACTTGCCTTGCTTGCCGCTAACGCGCTCCCCCGGAAACCCCACGAAAAACGGAGGCAGCGCCGTTTCTTACGCTCCCTCCGTTCCACGGTTTTCTATGATTGCATTGATAATCCCCTCGACAAGCCGCAGCTCGCTTTCGTTGAGAGAATTAAGTTGAATGTTAATCCGCTTCTTTGCGGCTTCATCGACTCCCATATCGGGATAAAAGTATTCGTCCACGGAGATACCGAACATTGTTACCATTTGGTAAAAGGCGTTTAGGCTCGGATGCTGTCCGTCATTTTCGTGATACATAATGGTACGCGGATCGCGGTCAACAATGTATCCTAATTGCTCCTGCGTCATGCCCTCACGCTCACGGGCTTTCTTGATAGCAAGTCCAATCCCGTGAAAGTCAAATTTGCGCTCGTCCCGTTCAATTTTCATAGCATCACCACCTAATGTAATTTTACATTTCGGGTAATGCTATTTGAACGGTGCATAATTTCATTTGACCACATATTTAATTTCGCACTCGGGCTTGGCAAAATTATTGACAATACGGGAGTTGTATGTTACACTACTTTTACTCATCAGAGGCGATGTAAGTCGTAGTTACAGCCGCCGGATTAAGATGTCGGACAATTCGATTACCGGAGGGCGTTGGTCGCGTATCGGCACCGCTGGATAAGGTATTTCGGTTTTGTTCGGATACCTTAATCCGGCGGTTTTTTTGTTTTCTGGAGGTTATTCATAATGAACAAAGTGATTACCATCAGCCGAGAATTTGGCTGCGGTGGTCGTGAGGTTGGTATTAAACTGGCTGAAAC
The DNA here is from genome assembly GCA_963588145.1 of Coriobacteriaceae bacterium. Taxonomy (GTDB): domain Bacteria; phylum Bacillota; class Clostridia; order Oscillospirales; family Ruminococcaceae; genus Gemmiger. Next base: position 1,457 of record CAVAGJ010000084.1, on the reverse strand, counting down.
GCTCAATGTCCCATTTTACGATAAAGATATAATTTCACAATTTGCATCCGAAGAAATTTCTCAATCGGCGCAGGAATTACTAAAAGAAAGCTATATGCCCCCATTTTTTGAGCGCGACATATTTCAAACGGATGTATTCAGCCGGTATCAGACCCCTGTTGATCGGATGGCATTTTCAAAACAAGCTGATGTCGTTCGCCATTTAGCCGTTGAGGGAGTCTGTGTCATAGTCGGCCGTTGTGCAGGTTTTTTGTTGGACAATGCAGCAATCAAGATATTTCTCTATGCAGATATGGATTTTCGCCTGATGCGAAAGCGAGAACAATTCCCTGATACCTCTGAGCGTGAACTAAAGGAGCGTATCCACTCTATTGACCACTTGCGAAAGAGTTATTATCAACGATACACAGGGTCAGAATGGGGTGCAAGATATGACCACGACCTTTGTATCAACACGGCTTTTTGCGGTATTGATGGTACTGTTGAAACGATTCTGGCTTATTTGTTTCCAAAGGGGCTTTGATATGGAGAAAGACTATGTGGATTGCAAAAGATTGGCATGACTATGAACTGCTGGGGTGTGGAAATGGACTGCGCCTGGAGCGATGGGGCAATCATAAAATCTTACGTCCTGACACCAACGCAAAGTTTCCTATATGGCATGGTACTGACCGCTTGTTATATGACGGACGCTATACATCCGGCAAAAGCGGCGGTCATTGGGAATGTGAAAATTTACCCAAGCAATGGCGGATTCAATACCGAGAACTGCTGTTTGAGGTAGGGCCAACTCGTTTCAAACAAATGGGACTGTTCCCTGAGCAGGCGGTAAATTGGGATTTTGCAGCAAGCCAAATCAAAAATGCAGACAGGCCGATCCGTGTTCTCAATTTGTTTGCCTATACAGGCGGCGCAACACTTGCCTGTGCCAAGGCCGGTGCCGAAGTGTGCCATGTTGACGCTTCTAAGCGAATGGTTGCTCTTGCGAAAGAAAACGCTTTGAAAAGTGGATTGGAGAATGCGCCAATTCGCTGGCTCGTGGACGACTGCTTAAAATTCGTCGAACGCGAAATTCGCCGTGGTCGGCAATATGATGCGCTCATTATGGACCCGCCCGCATACGGACATGGGCCGAATGGTGAAGTGTGGAATATTCAGAAAAATTTGCTGCCCTTTATTGAAAGAACAGCATCTTTATTAAGTGATTCCCCGCTGTTTGTCCTTGTCAATACCTACACGGAAAAACTGACAAGCATCAATCTTGCCGCTATGCTGCGCGTGGCCTTGCAGGAAAAATTTGGCGGCAGTGTTTCTGCGCAGGGGCTTGGTTTGCCTGTGTCAGACACAAATTTTGTTTTGCCATGTGGGATGACCGGGCGGTGGTCTATTCATTGACTTAAATGGAGCATTCCTGTAATCCGTAAAAATTGCGAATTGAAATAAAAAGAACCCCGCGG
>CAVAGJ010000083.1:0-7502 GCA_963588145.1 Coriobacteriaceae bacterium | reverse complement strand
TTATTAACAGTATACCAGAAAACCTATTGCAAAAGTAAACTAGACACTTTTAGGTGTGAAATTTTGAAAAACTTCAGGTTTACTTTTGCATTTTAGGGTGTGGAATTTTCAAGGGCCGATTGCGAAAGGTTGTATGGGGCATTGAGGTTGAAGTTGACATGCGATTTCACGGGCGGATATAAAATCCGCCCCTACAATGTGGCATGCAAGGGGATGCTTTTTCAGCACTCCCACTGAAATCGTTTCATATCCACGCAGCCGTTTGCTTTAAAGCAAACGCCCTCCCGTTCCAGCAGACTGCGCTGCTCCGGCCAGTTGGGGGCGGGGCGGCCGGCGTGGTTGACTACGCGGTGGCATGGGTAGCTGCCGTACAGCTCGGCATGGCTGAGGACGTTGCCTACCAGCCGCGCGTTGTTGTCGCGGCCGATCAGGCGTGCAATCTGGCCGTAGCTGGCAATTTTGCCGCGGGGGATCTCCCCTACGGCAGCTAAAATTTCGTAGATCAGGTCCTCGTGCAGTACTTTGCGCATGGCGGCATCCCCTTTCTATAATTAGGATACCCGCTGCGGGCGGCGGTGTCAATGCGCCAGTTTGTACATGGCACTGAAATAGCCGCCGCGCCGCACCAGTTCGGCAAAGGTGCCGCTCTCGGCGATGCGGCCATCTTTTAAGACGAGGATCTCATCGTAACATTCCAGCAGCGAGGCTTCCAGCCGGTGGGTCACCACCACGCGGGTGATGCCGGTGAGGGAGAGAATATCCTGCGTGATCTCATGGGCGGTCTGGGCGTCAAGCGCGGCGGTCGCTTCGTCTGCCAGCAGGACGGACGCCTGTTTGAGCAGGCTGCGGGCAATGGCAATGCGCTGCTTTTCGCCGCCGGAAAGCTCACTGCCACCCTCACCGCAAAGGGCATCCAGACCGCGACGGGCCACGAGTTCTTCCAGATGGGCGCGGCGGATGACCTCATCCACGGTCTTTTGCGGAAAGTCGCGGAACATCGTGATATTATCCCGGATGGACGCGTTAAAGACGAACACGTTCTGCTGGACGACGGAGACAAGGTCGTTCAGCGATTCCGGCGCAAGGCTGCGGATATCGATGCCGTCAAAAAGCACCTGGCCGCCGGTGTTGTCGTCCGGGGTATGCAGCAGGTGCAGCAGCGTGGATTTACCGCCGCCGCTGGCACCGACCACCGCGTAAGCCTTGCCTGCCTTCAGTGTAACAGAGAGGTCCTGCAGCACGGGCTTGCCCGGCGTGTAGCTGTAGGCGGCGTGCTGCAGTTCGATCTGCTGGGTCAGGCGCGGCAGGGTTTGCCCGCCTTGCGGTGCAGCTTGGCCGGACAGGCTGTCGGCCAGTTTTTGCACCAGCGCCAGCGCGGCTTTGCGGGCGGCCAGCAGGCCGGGCAGCTCGGCAACAGGCTCCACAATAAAATTCATCAGGTTGACAAAGGCCATGACGATACCGGGGGTAACGCCCCGGCCGGTAAGGGCCAGCCAGGTGCCCAGCAGAAAAACGCCCAGCTGGGCTGCGATGCTGGTAAAGGAACCGGCGCTTTCCAAAAGAGTTTGCAGTTGCAGTCGGGTACGCTTTTGCTGTTCAAGGCGGTGATTCTCGGCAGCAAAGCGCTGCAGGACTTCCACTTCTGCGCGGAAGCTGCGGATGACGGAGAAACCGTTCAGGCAGTCCGAGAAAAACGCCGTAAAATCCCGGTTGCGGTCCGACACTTTGCGGACGGCTGTGGTAAGCCTGTCCCCCGCTGCCAACGATACCGCAAAGGGCAGCAGGGCCAGCACGATGGCCGCCAGCGTTAAAGGAACCGAGTAGAACAGCATCAGGGCCAGCGCCCCGGCAAAGCAGCACAGCTTGGTGATAAGGGCAAACTGCTGGGTCAGGTAGTCGGTCTCGATAGTTGTGGCATCGTTGGTCAGGGCTGACAGGTAAGTGGCGGAGGGCTGGTGCTGGAAATTTGGCACATCCTTTTGCAATAGCAGCGTAAAAGCGTCGTTTTTGTACTGCTCCATGGCTGTGGCCAGAAAGCGCGGCTTGGCGCAGAATAAAAGTGCAGAGCCGCAGAGGAGCAAAAGGAAGAACCCACCGCAGGCCCGGACCAGCACCCCAAAGGGCAGCGCCCCCGGCGCACCGGCGGCCGCATCGATGAGCTGCTGCATCAGCCAGGAAAGTATAAGATTCAGCACAGCATTGAGCAGGGCGGCCAATGTCGCTGCGGCAAACGCCAGCCGATTGCGGTGGTAGAACGCCCCGCGCAGCTGGCGGGTGATGGCATCAGCGGGCATTGCACACCTCCTGCCAGAGGGCGGTCGTCTGCGGGTCGTCCATCTGCTGTAAGGCGTTCTGCGCGGCCTGTTCGGCGGTCTCTCCCAGGTCGTCGTTGACGGTGGAGTCCTCGCCGGGCATCACAAAGCGGATAGTATCGGCGGCATAGCTGGGGGCAGCATCAAACCGCACGGCCAGACGGTGGGCTTCCTCGGCGGACTTCCGGGCGCTTTCCGGCTGGCCGGTTTTGAGCAAAGCGTGCGCATGGAACAGGTAAAAGATCATGTTGATCTTATCCATAAAGCTGGTGCAGTCCGGGCGGGGCATGGCGGTGAAGAACGGCAGCGCCCAGGCCAGCAGTTCTTGAGCCTTAGCATAGTCGCGGCTGTTCAGGAATAGATTCAGGTATCCCATCACGGTGCGCACCAGCGCGGCTTCGTGGATGAGCAGGGACTCGGACAGGTACGGCAGGGCCTCCTGCGCGTGCTTGGCGTCCTTTGCATCTTTGGCATAGATCATGCCGATGCAATCACTGTAGAGGCCGTCGGTGTTATGCTGCTTGAAAAGCTCCAGGGCGCGTTCGTCATCCTCCAGGTCCTGGCAGATCTCGGCCATAGCAACGTAGAGCGTCTGCTCGCTGATGCGGGGGTTGGTGTTCTGGTGCAGAAGCGGACGGGCTTTTTCCAGCAGTTCCAAAGCGCGGCGCAGTTTGGCGTTATCCCGCTTGTACAGCCCAAGGGCCTGGTACAGCATCGCGCTGCGGTAGACGATGTCGAAGGAGTTGGGGTATTTTTTCAGCGCCTTTTCGGCTTCTTCCAGACCGTCCATGTCTTTGGTTCGCTGGCAGTGCAGCAAACGCTGGGCGGTGGCGTCGATGCGGTTATCTTTTAAGGTGTAGCCCAGCAGTACATCGACCGACGTATCAAAAAAGTCGGCCATTTCCACGATCAGCGGCAGTTCCGGCGTGGACAGGCCTGCCTCCCATTTGTACACAGCACCCACGGTGACACCCAGCACCTCGGCCAGCTGCTCCTGGGTCAGGCTGCGCTCTTTGCGGAAAGTGCGGATGGTTTCAGCAAGTTTGATTTCCATAGCTTGATTGCTCCTTTTATCATTTGTGGGCCCTGTGGCTTTATTATAGCAGGCGGGGGCGCGGTTGTGAACGCACCGCTGGTACTGACAGGATATTTCTTTTTCTACTGTGAGTAAGGGCGCACTTTGCGCAGAATTTACAACCTGTTGCTCGAAAATCTCTTGCTTGTTTGCGCTAAATATAGTATGATAGGTACTGAATTTTAGTATATAAAGGGGTGTTGTCATGATGAAGTGTACTGCCGCGTTGGCCTGTGTGCTGGCCCTGGCGATGCTTCTGACGGGCTGCAAGAAACCTATGGATACCGCTGCCGCTACGGCGGAGACTGCGGAATCCGCCGCTACGACCGAAACAGCTGCCACACCGAACCCGGTGGACGCGCTGCCGGCCTCGGTAACGGTGGGCACGGTGCTGCCCAAGACCGAGGATGCCGGGCGCAGTTATATCGATGAGACGCTTTTTATCGGTGACTCCAACACCGCGCGCTACCTGATGTACGCCGATGAGACCGGCACGGCCTTTACCACGCTGGCCAACAACATCGGCGTGGTCAGCATGGGGGCCGGGGCCATCACTACGCTGAAGTGCGAACAGTTCAGCGGTTCCTCCACCATGTACACGGTGCCGGACGCTGTGGCAATGCTGAAACCCCGGCGCGTCATCATCTGCTATGGCACCAACAACCTGGGCGGGTCGTCCACCGATGCGACATCGTTCATCGCTACCTATTTAAAGGGACTGCAAGCTATTGAAGCGGCCTGGCCTTACTGCGACATCATCGTCAGTGCCATTCCACCGCTGGACAAGCAGCGGGAAAACACCAACCTGACCATGATCCAGGTGGATGCCTACAACGCCGCGCTGATCCAGATGTGCGAGGAAAACGGCTACAAGTTCCTGAACAGCGCCGAGGTGCTGCGGGACGATGCTACCGGCTGGGCCAAGACGGACTACACCCTTTCGGACGGTGTGCATCTTTCCAAGACGGCTGTGACCGAATATTTCAATTATGTACGTACCCACGCTTATGTGACGGAGGACCGCCGCCCCCAGCCGCTGGGAAACATTCCCACCCCGGTTGGGCCGCCGGTGAACCTGATTTCCCAGGATCCCATTGCCGTGCGCGGCGCTAAAGTACCGCTGGAATTTGTGGCGACCAATGGCGGCAAGATCTCCGGCTCGATCAGTCAGCTGGTCAAAAAGGGCGCAACAGCTTCGGCTGTGACGGCCGTGCCGGACGAGGGCTTTGTGTTTGCAGGCTGGACTTCCAGCACAGGAGCCAGCTACAGCAGCGAGACCATCAGCTTTACGATGCCCAGCGATGCCAACGCCGGCGGCGTGGTGCTGACGGCTCACTTTACTTCCGATGAACACGAACACAACTATGTAGAAATTGAGGGCACTAAAGTGGCCGCCACCTGCCTGACCGACGGCACATGCCAGTATAAGTGTACCATCTGCGGCGAAAACATTGAAAAAACGACCTACGCCCTGGGCCATGACTGGGATGAAGGCACCACCTACAGCGATGCCATTGTGTACACCTGCAAGCGCTGCGGCGAGCAGAAGAAAGAGCAGATCGAGCATGTACACAACTACCAGCTGGTCAGCGAAACGATGGCTACCTGCACCACCGAGGGTCTGCGCACCTACCGCTGCAGCTGCGGTGAGGAATACACCGAGAGTGTGCCTGCTGTCGGGCACAACTGGGTAGAGACTGCGCGGCAGTCCCCTAGCTACGGACAGCCCGGCTGGGTTCGTTATGAATGCACGAACACCGGCTGCACTGAATGGTACGAGGAAACCCTGCCCGCGCTGGAGCCTACGCCCACGCCGCCCACGGATTCCGCTTCTTCGAGTTCAACAGTAAATCCGGGCGATTCTTCGGGTGAGGCTTCCTCGGCCTCTTACACCGGGGAATCGGAGAATTTTGAGTAAGCATCCCTGAATGTTCATGGCAAGCCGCCCTGCAGGGCGGTTTTGCTGTTCCCCGCCAAAGAAAAAGAAGCAGACGAAAAGAGGTAACCATGTCCACCGAGACCCGAAAAAACGGCAACGGCGCACTGATCCGCCGTTTTCTGCCCTACCTGATCAAGTATAAGGGTGTGCTGTTTTTTGATTTGTTCTGCGCGGCGCTGACCACGCTGTGCGATATTGCCCTGCCTACCATCATGCGTACCCTGACCAACACGGTCTCGGCGGCCGCGCTGACAGTGGATACCGTGCTGCGGATGGCGGCACTGTACTTTGTGCTGCGCGTGATCGACGGTGCGGCCAGCTACTTTATGTCCGGCATCGGGCATATCATGGGCGTACATATCGAGACCGATATGCGCCGCGATGCCTTCGACCATCTGCTGCGGCTGGACCATACCTATTACAATAACACCAAGGTCGGCCAGATCATGGGCCGCATCACCAACGACCTGTTTGATGTGACCGAGTTCGCCCACCACTGCCCCGAGGAGTTTTTCATCGCAGGCATCAAGATCGTGGCATCCTTTGTGATCTTGTGCCAGGCCAGCATTCCGCTGACGCTGGTGGTGTTTGCCTGTGTGCCGCTGATGGGCGTTGTGTCAGTCAACCTGAACCACAAACTGCGGGAGCGGTTCCGTCAGCAGCGGTTCCAGATCGGCGAACTGAACGCGACCATCGAGGACAGTCTGCTGGGCCAGCGTGTGGTCAAAGCCTTTGCGGCCGAGGATTTGGAGCGGGAAAAGTTCGAGCAGGGCAACCGCGAGTTTGAAAAGATCAAAACGCTGGGCTACCACGCCATGGCGGCGTTCAATACTTCGACCCGGCTGTTTGACGGGCTGATGTATTTCGTAATCATTCTGGCTGGCGGTCTTTCGCTGGTATACGGGGCAATCAGCGCCGGTGACCTGGTGGCGTATGTGCTGTATGTGTCCACACTGATTGCCACGATCCGCCGCATTGTGGAATTTGCCGAGCAGTTCCAGCGCGGCATGACCGGCATCGAGCGCTTTGCTGAAATTATGGACACCCCCATTGCCATTGCCGACAAGCCCGATGCCAAGCCGCTGGAAGTGAAGCAAGGCGGCATTGAATTTAAGAATGTCAGCTTTGAGTACCCCGATGACCACAACCAGGTGTTGCACCATGTCAATCTGACTATCCACCCTGGCGAAAGCCTGGCGTTGGTCGGCCCCAGCGGCGGTGGTAAGACCACGCTGTGCAACCTGATCCCGCGCTTTTACGATGTGACCGGCGGTGCGGTGCTGGTGGACGGCCAGGATGTGCGAGATGTACAGCTGCACAGCCTGCGGCAGGCCATTGGTGTGGTGCAGCAGGACGTGTATCTGTTCAGCGGCACGGTGGCCGAAAACATTGCCTACGGCCGCCCCGGCGCGACCCGGACGGAAATAGAAGAAGCTGCCCGACTGGCTGGGGCTGACGGCTTTGTGCGCGCGCTGAAGAACGGCTACGATACCTATGTGGGCGAGCGTGGCGTGAAACTTTCCGGCGGGCAGAAGCAGCGCCTTGCCATTGCCCGCGTCTTTTTGAAGAATCCGCCGATTTTGCTGCTGGATGAAGCCACCAGCGCCTTGGACAACGAGAGTGAAATTCTCGTTGGTCAAAGCCTAGACAAGTTGGCTAAGGGCCGCACAACGCTGACCATTGCCCACCGCCTGACGACCATCAAGAATGCTGACCGCATTCTTGTGTTGGGTAAAGAGGGCATCGAGGAAGAAGGGCGCCACGAGGAACTGCTGGCGAAGAGAGGTATTTATTACCGCCTGTGGAATGGTTTGGTCAGCGGGCAGACACTATAATAACTTCAGGCCCGTCCCCTTTGCTGGGGGCGGTTTTTGTATACAGTACAGCGTGCGGGTCATGTTCAGCGTAAAGGTAAACAGGTTGGAGGCAATCATAATGGTGAGAAACGCCACCATGCCGTAGCGCGGCAGCACCAGCCTGCAGGCAGTGAGCAGCGCCGCATTTTGCATATAGGTTTTGTGCTGTGTTATGGTGTGCCTCCTAACCAGGGGCAGCATCCCCCTACACCACTATGCGGTGCGGGTGGCAGGTATGCAAATTGACTACTTACAAAACAGATAGTGTAGGTTTGTCAATGAAGAGTTACAGAGAAAAAGAAGATAAAACCTGTTTAGGG
>CAVAGJ010000082.1:0-7552 GCA_963588145.1 Coriobacteriaceae bacterium | reverse complement strand
ACCCTTGCATATTTAGCTTAGGAATGTAATCTTGCATTAAGTTTTGCAAGTGACGCCTAAGTTTCGTTGCAATCGACGATGATTATAATAGTCAATGTAATCCTCTATCATTCTTACAAGCGAAGCTCTGTCTGTAAACCGCTTGCCATAGTATCGTTCACGTTTTAGAATTCCCCAGAATCCTTCCATCGGACCGTTGTCGATGCATTTTGCTACTCTGGACATACTTTGGGTTATACCCGCAGCTTCAAGCTTGGCATGGAAAGTTCGGTTCGTGTACTGAAATCCTCGATCCGAATGGCATAGGGGTGTTGCTCCTGGATTTTCCATAATGGCTGCATCAAAGGTCTGAAATACCAGTGCATTATTATTTGAGTCCCCGAGCACAAACTTTACAATCCTTCTGTCATACAGGTCGAGGATTGCACTAAGGTAAATTTTGTGCACCTCGATTCCGATATAATACTTGAATTCCGTGACATCAGTTAACCATTTCTGATTTGGTGCTTCTGCTGTGAATTCTCTGTTTAGGACATTTTCAGCGATACACTGAGGATTGGCAGCCTGCCTGATACATCCGTTGTTACTGTATTTAATTGTGGATTTGATGCCCTTTTTTCGGCATATCCGGAGTACCCGTTTGTCATTTGCTTTGATATCATGATACCGTTCCAGATCATCGCGAATCCTGCGGTAACCTTTGTCAGGGCTTTCCATATGGATCTTTTCAATCTCATTAGCAATTCGTTCGTTTTCTGCCTCATAAGCCGGGATATCTCTATGCACCCATTTATAGTATGCGGCGCGGCTTACATGCCCAAGTTTGCAAAGCGAGCAGAGCGGATAGCCATGTCTTTCGTGTTCTTCTTTGATTGCCTGATAGATCTGTGCGTGTTTCACCAGGCTTAACCCCGCCTCCTCTCTATATCCTCGAGTTTTTTTAAGAAAGATATCTCCATTTCAATCCGTTGCTTTTCAGCACGCAAGATTCTGTTTTCAGCTCGGAGCTTCTCCAGCTCAGACATCTCGTCCAATGGTTTTTTCTGGCCACGTCTGTCCCTGAGGGCTTCAACGCCGCCTGCTTCATATTTCACGGTATAGCTCCGTGCCTGTTGATATGATACGCTGTACCTTGCTGCCGTTTCCGCATAATTATGATCATGAGCGATGCAATATTGAACGATTTCCACCCGCTCATCGAAAGTTGTCTTTCTTCCTTTGGTCATGATAACTGTTCCTCCTGTCCCCGAAGTTGTCAGCTCCTCATGACCATTATACTTCTTTATCCAGCTACGTAGTTGACAAGTTGACTTGATTTTGTGTTTTTTACAGATATCCAGCAGACAACCTTTCCCAGAAAGATAATCCGCCACGGCCTGTTCTTTGAGTTCTTTAGAGTAGTGCTTGTTTCCATCACGAACAAACGAATCTTGCCCCATTGACTCATACTTTGCGATCCATTGGCGAACCGTGCTTGGGGTAACGTCCAGCCTTCTGGAAATTGCTCTCTGAGAAATTTTCCCCTTCAGATAATCATTGATAGCATCTACAATGATCTCGGAATTGATTTTCCTTTGCTTCAATTAAAATGCCCCCTTCTAGGCAAACAAGTTTTTATTATTTCACTTGTCTACCTAGAAGGGAGCATATCATGCTGTGCAGGCTTTTGTTGTATAATATGTTACATCCACTCGGGCTGGCGCTGGCGGCGGTTGCGGTGGCTGGGCTGGGGATTGCGCTGCACCTCGGCGGCGATGCCGTCCAGGGCAAAGGCCAGTAGCATGCCAAACACTACGTCGATCACACTGTGTTGTTTCAACAGCATGGTGGAAAGTGTGATGGACACGCAAAGCACCACAGCGGCAGGGCGCATCCAGCGCAGACGCGGGCTGTCGAAGCAACGGGTGCGGTAGTAGGCCAGCATTAGCGTGACCGAGTTGAACACGTGGATGGATGGGCAGACGTTTATCGGTGTATCGGTGCGGTAGAGCGACCGTACCGCCTGGGCGAAGATGTCATTACCGGGCACGTAGTGCGGGCGCAGGGTCAGCCCGTTGGGCACGATGGCGTAGAACAGCAGAGCCATCGTCATGCCGGCAAATAGTGGCAGGCACAGCCGCCAGAAATCCGCTCGTGTACCCTTGTACAGGATGAAAAACAGTGTGAACGGAATCCACGGGAACCACATAAAGTACGGTACAATGGCGTATTTGCAGAAAGGAATCAGGTCGTCCAGGCGGCAATGCACCCACAGATCAGGTGTTTGGATGGTGCGCTCCAGCAGGGCGAAAAAGGTTAAGTAAAACAATGCGTACAACCCCATAAAGTAGATGGGGTGACGCGCACACCAGTTGCGCATAGAAAACTCCTTTGGAATGACCGCAGGGCAGATGCCGGGCGGTACTTCTATGATATAGGCATTATACGCCGGAAAGCCCGGCGAAAACAAGACAAAAACGCACCAAGAAACTATCGACATTCACGGGGAAAATTGTGCGATTTTGACCTGGTTGTTTTTGGGGTGATTTCAGAAGCTTCTATAGTTATAAACGACGGATGTGTCAGAATTGTTGCAGGGTGAGGAAAGTTTTTTAAATTTTTTTGCAAATAGAAAAGGCCCCCTTGTGTAAAGGGGGCTCCGCGAAGCGGTGGGGGATTGTGACCTTACCAGTACATCGGCCTACAACGTAAGGCCGCAATCCCTCCGTCACGGGTACGCCGTGCCACCTCCCTTTGCACAAGGGAGGCCTTACGAGGGGCGGGCGAGCAATACTCGCCCCTACAAATCAAACTACAGGGATTATTCCCCAAACGATGCCGGGTGATCGGTGGGGATGTGCTCACTCTGGTACTTCAGGGCGGCGGCGATGAAACCCTTGAACAGCGGGTGGGCGCGGTTCGGGCGGCTCTTGAACTCGGGGTGGAACTGGGCACCCAGGTGGAAGTCTCGGTCGGGGATCTCCACGGCCTCAACCAGGCGGCCGTCTGGGCTGGTACCGGCGATGACCAGGCCTTTTTCCTCGAACTCGGCGCGGAATTCGTTGTTGAACTCATAGCGGTGGCGGTGGCGCTCATCGATTTCCAGCGTACCGTAGCACTCGGCCATCTTGGTGCCGGGGGCGATGGTGCAGGGATACTTGCCCAGGCGCATCGTGCCGCCCTTGGTCTCCACGCCCTGCTGGTCCGGCATCAGGTCAATGACGTTGTGCTGGCCCTCAGGGGTAAACTCACTGGAGTTGGCATCGGCGTAGCCCAGCACATTGCGGGCGTATTCCATCACCATGATCTGCATGCCCAGGCAGATGCCAAAGTAGGGCATGTGGTTCTCGCGGGCATACTGGGCGGCCTGGATCATACCTTCGATGCCGCGGTCGCCGAAGCCGCCGGGCACGATGATGCCGTCCACATCGGTGAACTCCTCGGCGCAACGGTCCTGATCCACCAGGGTCTCGCTGTCTACCCACTTGATCTCGACCTTGCTCTCGTTCTCGAAACCAGCATGGTACAGGCTCTCCATAACGCTCAGGTACGCGTCATGCAGCTTGACGTACTTGCCCACCAGGGCAATGCGGCAGTTGCGACTGCGGGTGGCGATGCGGCTGATGAGGTCCTTCCACTCGGTCAGGTCGGTGGGCGGGGTCTGCAGATGCAGCTGGCGGGCCACCACGTTGGTCAGGCCGGCTGCTTCCAGCATCAGCGGGCACTCGTACAGGCTGGGCATGGTCAGGTTCTCGATAACGCAGTCCGGGCGGACGTTGCAGAACATGCTGATCTTGCGCTTGATGTCGCTGCCCACGGGGCCATCGGCGCGCAGCACGATAACGTTGGGGGCGATGCCCATGCCCTGCAGTTCCTTGCAGGAGTGCTGGGCGGGCTTGGACTTGTACTCATCGGAACCGGAGATGTAGGGCACCAGCACCACGTGGATGTAGCAGACGTTTTCGGGGCCCTGCTCAATGCCCACCTGGCGGATGGCTTCCAGGAACGGCTGGCTCTCGATGTCGCCGGTGGTGCCGCCGATCTCGGTGATAACGATGTCGGCCTCGGTGCTCTTAGCCAGGTTGTAGATATAACTCTTGATCTCGTTGGTGATGTGGGGAATGATCTGGACGGTCTGGCCCAGGTAAGCGCCCTGGCGCTCCTTGTTCAGCACGTTCCAGTAGACCTTGCCGGTGGTCAGGTTGGAGTATTTGTTCAGGTTCTCATCGGTAAAGCGCTCGTAATGGCCCAGATCCAGGTCGGTCTCGGTGCCGTCATCGGTAACAAAAACCTCGCCGTGCTGCAGCGGGCTCATCGTGCCGGGGTCCACATTGATATACGGGTCCAGCTTCTGGCTGGCCACTTTCAGGCCACGGGTTTTCAGTAGGCGGCCCAGGCTGGCGGCGGTAATGCCCTTGCCCAACCCCGAAACGACACCGCCGGTAACAAAAATATACTTCGTTGCCATTGATACATCCTCCCTCTACATATAAAGACAATACCGCACAATCCCAAGCGCCGAGACGGCGGAAATTGTGCGGCGCTGCATTCACAAACAATCATCTAATTATACGCCTGTGAAGTTATGGATTGCAATAGGAAAATGCAGATTTTTTAATTTCCTAATTTTGTAAAGTCCAGACCCTCCCGTAGCGAGGTATACCGTCGTACCTGGCGGGAAATTTACGCCGCCAGCACCTGCATATTCAGCGGCTTACCCACGTGGGAGTTCATGCTTGCTTCCAGGCAGGCTTTCACATCATCGGCAAAGACGTTGGCGGTCATGGCTATGATGGGGATGCGGTGGAGGTTGTTCTCATAATCACCGCCGATGCGGGCATAAAATTCCTACAGGGTTATGATTGTGGATACTCCCTTTTATACTTCCGTTTTATTCTACATCAAAATCCTGTTGCGGGGGGAAAATGGACACAGACACGCGGTTCTTCTCGCGCTTGGCATCGTACATTTTCAGGTCGGCACGGTGGATGGCATCGGCCAGCGGGTGCGCACCGTACACACCGCCAATGCTGACGGTGGGCTTAAAGTCCGGGAAGCCCGGCGCGGTGATGCTTTCCACCCGGCGGCGGATCTCCTCCAACCGGGCAGAGAAAATGTCCGGCGGGATGGTGGGGAAGAACAGCAAAAACTCGTCCCCGCCGTAGCGGATGAGAATATCGCTGCTGCGGATGCAGTCGGTAATGCCGCGCACGATCAGCCGCAGGACTTCATCGCCGATCTGGTGGCCGTAAGTGTCGTTGGCGGTTTTAAAGTTGTCCACATCGATCATTGCCACGCCCTCGGCGTTGGCAAAGGCCTCGCTCTGCTCAGTATAATAGCGGCGGTTGTAGGCGTTGGTCAGGGGGTCGCGGTACAGCGCCTGGCTGTAGGCATTCATGTTATCGGTCAGCAGGTTGCGGCCATCCACGGTCAGCAGCGGGTTTTCCTCCAGCTTGCTCACCAGCTCCAGCACACAGGGGGTGCCATCCACCTTAATGTACTTGGAAAGCACATGGAACGTCTTGCCATCGTTGAATTCTAGCTTGGAGATCTGGGTCTGCTGGGTAAAGGCGCGGAAGGATGAACAGTTGCTGCAGGGCATCGCCTTATTCCACACCGCATAGCAGGGGTGGTGGGTGGCTTTGAGCTTGCCCTTTTCATCAAAAGTCCATACGGTGTTGTTCTGCACATCCACCAGGCGTACCACGTCAAAGATTTGTTCCATGCCGTGAATCATGGTCTGTACGCCATCGGCATCGCCTAGGTTGATGTTGTCGCCCTTGTCCGGCAGGGACACACCCTGCACATCGTGACATTCACCCACCGAGCCCAGGTAGACCGGGTTGGTATCATCCGACCAGATAGCCCGGGCGTAAACGCGGAACCAGCGGGGTTCGCCGTCAACCGGCAGCTGAACCCTCGTTTTCACATCAGGGTTCTGGGGTGTGGTAGCATGCAGCAGCTTGTGCAGCTTGCGGGTATCATCCTCCGAGACAAAATACTGCGAGGTTGCCTCAGTCAGGTGCTGGGTCTTGGGCGCATGCAGATGCCTTACAGCCCAGTCCGACAGGGTCAGGATATTGGTGGCAGCGCTGTAATCAAACTGCACCGCGTGGGTGTGGTGGAGAAAGAAATCCATCTTGATGGAGGTTGCCGACAGCGCGCGGCTGGTGTTGTCCTGCCCGGGCAGGTTGCTGTTGTGCAGAACCTTGACGGAAATTTGCTTGGCATTGGCCAGATAGTCGCGATCCACAGTGCCGTTTTGCAGCTTACTGCGCAGATCCTCGCTGATCTCCACCAGGCATTCCATCAGCAGGGGATTAAAGGTGCCGCACTCGCCGTTCATGATCATGTGCAGCGCGGTGTCGTGGTCAAAGGCTTTTTTGTAGCAGCGTTCGCTGGTCAGGGCATCGTACACATCAGCCAGCGCCACGGCCTGGGCACCAATGGGGATGTCATCGCCTTTCAAGCCATCCGGGTAGCCACAGCCATCGTAGCGCTCGTGGTGCCAGCGGCAGATCTGGCGCGCGGTCTTGACCAGCGGCACATCTTGCTCAAAGGGCAGTTCGTGCAGGATTTTGTCACCGATGGTGGTGTGGGTTTTCATGATCTCGAATTCTTCCCGCGTCAGCTTGCCGGGCTTGTTCAGGATGGATTCAGGGATGTTGATCTTGCCGATGTCGTGCAGGGCAGAGGCGGTGGTGATAAGGCTGATCTCCGCCTCGGTCAGCGGATATTTGTTGGTCATCGTGACCAACTTGCGCAGGATCATCTCGGTGAATGTGCGGATGTGCAGCACGTGCAGGCCGCTCTCGCCGTTGCGGAACTCGACAATATGGCTGAGGATGGTAATCATCAGCGAGTTGGATTTTTCGTTTTCGTAAATCTGGTCTGCCACCAGCTTCATCAAGCGTTTCTGCTTGCCGTACAGCATCAGTGCGTTGACCACGCGACGGCGCACCACGGCGATATCAAAGGGGCGGCTGATGTAATCAGTCGCGCCCAGGTCGTAGGCGCGTTCCACAAAGGATGTGACGCTCTCGTCCGAGATCATGATGACCGGCAATTCGTCGATCCAGTGGTATTGATTCATGGCAGTCAGTACATCGAAACCGTCTTTTTCCGACATCGTGATGTCTAGCAGCAACAGATCGATGTCGCTGTTTTTCTCAATCATCTCGATGGTCTGCTGACCGTTTTCTGCTTCCAGGATCTTGTATTTCTCACCCAGCATTTCGGTAAGGATGGCACGATTCATCTCAGAATCGTCAGCTATTAAGATCCGTTGCTTATCACTCATGCAATGACCTCGGTCTCTCTTGTGGTGATTTTAACAGCGTTTATACCACATTATAATTATAGTATGAGATATGACAAAAAACAATGGAAACAGAGAAATAAAAGTCGAAAACTGTCAAATAAGACGAAAGTTTGAAACAACCTACCGACAGTAGCCCTGAAAAAAGGCACAGAAAAGCCAGCCCCCGTGAGGAAGCAATCATATGGAGTTAGGAAGTACAGGGCGTAATAAGATACCCTTGCCGTTGCAGGATAAAAACAGCTTCCTCCATCG
>CAVAGJ010000081.1:0-7599 GCA_963588145.1 Coriobacteriaceae bacterium | reverse complement strand
GAAGGTTCAATTTTCGGCTTACTTCTACGTTTGTACCTGCTGCCAGCAAGGTTTAAAGGCTCCATTTTTGCATTTCATGTTATGGGCGGTATCTCATATCCGGGTTTAGTTTTTCATTCAAGCAAAGCAGAGGGCAGGAATTACCACTTGGCCTTGGTCTCCACCACTTTGCCGGCGATATAAAGGTGGTCTAGTTCTTCGCCCTTGATGACCAATTCCTCATACGCAGGGTTAAAGGGGTGCAGGATGACCGAGTTGCCGCGTTGGATGTACTTTTTCAGCGTACCCTCGCCTTCCGAACCGTAGACCAGCACACCCAGGTCGCCGTTTTCCAGCGTACTCTGGCGGTGAACAAGAGCCAGGTCACCATCCGAGATGCGCGGCTCCATACTATCGCCTTTTACAACCAGATAAAAGTAGTTCTGCGGATCCTTGACGCTGGCATACTCTTTGCCATAGTCCTCCTCAAAAGCAAGGGCACCATAACCGGCGCGCACCGTGCCCACAACGGGGACAAGGCTTTCGGTATAGCGGCTAAACGCATTGCGACCCACAGCCGGGGCAGCCGTGGGAGCCTGCTGCAGGCCCAGCAGGGCATCGGCGGTTGTATCCAAAATTTCAGCCAGGCGAGCCACAGTCTGGGGATCCGGAGTCGATCGGCCGGTCTCCCATTTGCCAACGGCCTGCTGGGTAACGCCAAGCATACGCGAAACCTCGGTCTGGCTGTACCGTTTGGCTTTTCTGGCTTCTCTCAGGCTGTCTGCAAACATAACGTACTCCTTTTGCCGGGCGGCAGTTCCTCTATCTTGTGGTCAGGGCTTTCTTATTTGTCCCCATTATACAACTGCAAGGCGTGTTTGTAAAGAGCCTTTTGAAAAATTATTCTAAATAAAGTTGTTGTGACGTCTTGACAACAACCGTCAGTAGTATTATAGTAGAGATACAGAACAACTCGATGTCCTTTACAACCGCACAACATCCGGATTTGCGGTACGGCTACTCTGAAGGAGGAACCTTATCATGAACTTTCACACTATAAAAGTATGGCTCAGCAAGCTTATCTCCAACCTGGTGCTTATGCTCTTTATCATTCTGGTGCCCGCCGTTGCGTCCGGTGCGGTGCCGTTCTGGGCGGCCGTCATCGTGGCTGTTGCGGGCCTGGTGAGCCTGAATGCCGCCTGCGGTGTATTGCTGGAGAGGCAGCCCGTCCAGCCCAAGGCAGAGCCCGTCCCTGCGCCCCAGCGCCAGCAGCCATTTTTCCGCGTTGTGCGGGGTGGCCGCGCGGCCTGATTTTGCGTACCCTCGGTGTATCTGGGTGCATATAACCGGCAATCCCCGTGTGCCCCGGCGCGCGGGGATTGTTGTTTTCCTCAACCTGTGGTACAATGGCAGCAGACAGGGAGGAGAGATACCATGAAAAAGCTTCTGGAAGTCTGTGTAGACAGCCTGGCTTCGGCGCGCGCCGCGCAGGCGGGCGGAGCCGACCGGCTGGAATTTTGCAGTGCGCTGGCCGTGGGCGGCCTAAGCCCCTATCCGGAACTGCTGCGCCAGATCAAGGCCGAATGCAGCCTGCCGGTGCGCTGCCTAATGCGTCCCCGGGCAGGTGACTTCCTTTATACCAAGGACGAGATCGACCTGTTGTGCGCCCAGATCCGCACCTTACAGGATGCTGGCGCGGACGGCTTCGTCATCGGTGCGCTGACCCCCAATGGCACGTTGGATAAATCCGCCATGGCGCAGCTGCTGGATGCCTGTGGAAACAAGCCCGTCACATTGCATCGCTGCATCGATGTTTCCCGCGATTTAACGGAAACCTACCGTGATGCCGCAGCCTTAGGCATCGACACGATCCTGACCAGCGGCGGTGCGGCCAGCTGCCGGCAGGGGACCGCCGCCTTAGCCGAGATGCTTGCCCTGCGGGACCAGCTGCAAGGGCCGGAGGTACTAATCGGCGCAGGTGTCAACGCCACCGTCATCACCGAACTGCGCACTGCCTTGCCCGGGGCACGAGCCTTCCATTTAAGCGGCAAAAAGCTGGTGGAAAGCGGCATGTGTTTCCGCCGCGAGGACGTCCCCATGGGGCTACCCGGGCTGGACGAATGGCACATCCATCAGACGGATGCTGACGCTGTGCGCGCCGCCAAAGCTGCGTTGCTGCAATAAAAACACATACAAAAAGAGCCGCCTCGATGCGGCTCTTTGCTGTTTTGCGGTATTTGTTTAGTGAAACGTGTCAAACTCTTTATCGAGTTCGTCAGAATCTTCCAGTCTTGGGAGATTGTCGTAGTCCAAATCTTCTAATTCCGGCACATTGGGCACCAGTTCCAATTCCTCCAGCAGGCTTTGCATGGCCTCACAGTCAGTAGGCACATCGGTCAGGCTGGTGCCGTAGTGGCAGAACAGCACTGTGCCGTCCCTGTCCAGAATCAGCGTCAACGGCAATTGCTGCATCTGACCTTTCGTGGCCTGGTAGCCCTGGCGTTTGGCTTCCCGCAGGATGCGCCAGCCTTCCAGCGAGTAGGTCATCAGGGCACTGCTGCTTTGGGGGATGTCCAGGTGCTCATACAGCACCCCCTCGGCATCGCACAGCAGGGGATAGGGCAGGGTATCGGGGCCAATACTGCGCGAAAGTTTATCCGCACGGGAGCGCACCACCAGCGCAAACCCGCCGTCCCGCAGGGATCCGTATGTATTGGCGTAGCGGCTGGCAAAGGTGCGGGTGATGGGGTGTCCGAAGTTGGCCATAAACACCAGCACTAACGGGTTTTTGCGCTGCAAAAGGTCCCGGAAGCGGTTCTGGGCGCTGTAGGGGGTATCGTACACAAAGAAAGGGAGTTTATCTCCTACTACAATACGTTCACCCACGGCGGCCTCCTTTCCCCAAAAAATCTAAAACAAAAAGTCGGACAGCAGGACTGTCCGACTGAAAAACACAAAACCCCCGCGCGGCCGTCTGCAGCCAATCAAAACCTACCGGTACAGGCAGGTGGGTGCCCTACCCGGACGTTCACGCTCCCTTCTTCCGCCTAGGGCGGGAGGTCTGCGATCCAGCCAGGGACAACGGGCTCCCTAAATTTGATTAGTAGGATTCATAAATGACCGCAACAAATCAAACCGTGCAGGGCTGTTTTTTACTCCAACTCGGAATCGTCGATGTCGTACATCGCGCTCAGGCGTTCCTCAAAGACTTTGCCGACAGTCAGCAGTTCTTCATCGTCATCCACGATATCCATATATTCGCCTTCCTCATCGGTGCCGATGCGCATCAGGATCAGCTCGGCATCCTCCTGCAAGCTCTCCGGATCTTCCTGATACGGGATCACTGCCAGGTAGCGGGTACCGTTCACTTCGGTGGCATCGATCACTTCAAAAGTAACTTCTTTGCCATCTTCATCCTCCAGCGTCAGCAGGTCGGGCGTGGCTTCCTCGAGCATTTCGGGGCTCAGTTCGTCAGACATAGGTGACCTCCTGTGGTCTTGAATTTCTTGTATATAGTGTACCTTTTTTTTCACCAAACGTCAAGGGTGTTCATACTATATTTTTTGTGCTATAATACCACTATATAGATTTGGAACACCCCGGAGGATCTGCCATGAAACGTTCCGCCTGCCTGCCCCTGCTGCTGGCCGCCGTACTGCTGTGCAGCTGCAGCAGCAACGCCAAAAAGGCCCCCACGCGCCCCGACAGCTTAATCAGCGAGGAGCGCCAGTTCGCCGCGCCCAGCGATGGCGACACCATCGCCATTTTCTCTACCAGTTTGGGCGAGGTGCGCGCCGTGCTTTACCCGGACGCAGCCCCCATGGCGGTGTACAACTTTGTGGGGCTAGCCCGCAGCGGCTACTATGATGGCACGATCATCTGGCGCAGCCAGTATGGCTTTGCAGTGCAGGGCGGCGATGCCACCGGTACGGGCACCGGCGGCTCCACCATCTGGAGCAATAACCCCTACCCGCTGGAGGCCAATGCCTCGCTGAAGCACTATGCCGGGGCGCTGTGCGCGGCCTTTGCCCAGGGTGGTGATGTCAGCGGCGGCAACAGCCAGTTTTACTTTGTCGCGGCCCTTCCGGACAGCGTAAGCAGCGGCGACCAGCAGGCCGAACTGACCCAGAACGGCTACACCGACAGCCAGGTAGCCGCCTACGCGGCTGTGGGCGGGCTGCCGTACCTCGACAACACTGATACCGTCTTTGGCCAGGTCTACCAGGGCATGGACGTGGTGGATGCCATGGCCTGCATGGAGACTACCAAAGACGAGGACGGCAATGACACCTGGAAGCCCACCGAGGATGCAACAATCACCATTGAGAAAGTGACCATCACTAGCTATCCCGGCCCTGCGGCTGAGGAGGATGCTACCAGCGACAGTAGCGTTGGTTGATGAACGGTTTCGTTTTCCCCTACTATATGTAACACGCAATAAAATCATCCCCGCGGAGCCTTGGCAGAATTGCCAGACTTTGCGGGGATTTTTTATGCAGAATACAGAATTTTACTTTTTGGTGTTGCCACCCATACGGCGGTCGCGGCGGGCGTACTCTTCCAGTGCCTTATCAAAGCACTCTTTAGTGAAATCGGGGAAAAGGACCGGCGTAAAGTAGAACTCCGAGTAAGCGCACTGCCACAGCAGGAAGTTGGACAGTCGCTCCTCGCCGCTAGTGCGGATCATCAGGTCCACCGGGGGCAGGTCGCGGTATAGATGACCTTCGATGGTCTTTTCGTTGATATCCTCCGGTTGCAGGGTGCCCGCCTTGACCTCGCCCGCAATGGCGCGCATGGCATCGGTCAACTCGGCGTGGCTGCCGTAGTTCAGGCAGAAGTTCACAATGCCCTTGTCGTTGTCCTTTGTCAGATCCATCATGTAGTCCATGGCATCCAGCACACGCTGCTGCAGACCCTCGCGACGGCCGCTGAACAGCACCTTGCAGCCGCGCTCGTTCATCTCATCGGCGATGGTGCGGAAGTTGTTGGCAAACAGGTCCATCAGGTAGCCAACCTCTTTGGCATCGCGGGAGAAGTTCTCGGTGGAGAATACGTACAGCGACAGCACAAAGACACCGCGGTCGCCCACGGCGTAGCGGGTGATCTCCCGCAGGCGGTCAAACCCGGCCTTGTGGCCCAGGCTGACGGGCATCAGGCGCTGTTTGGCCCAGCGGCGGTTGCCGTCCACGATGATGGCAACATGGGTAGGGAAGCGGGCAGCAGTATCTTGCGGCATGGCAGATTTTCTCCTTTTATCGTGCATTTATCAGTTGTTTCAGGCTTCGGCAGGCTGCGGGCGCAGCATCTCGGGCGGTTCTTCATCGGGATGGTGGGCGCGCCAGTTCAAAAAGCTTTCCAGAATGACGGCGGCGGACACGGAATCCAGCCGTTCCTTGCGCTTGGCTCCGAAGGTGTCGTTGTCAGCCAGGATGGCGGCGGCGGACACGGTGGTGCGGCGCTCGTCCCACAGCACCACCGGCAGGTTGGCGGTATTGGCTAAACGCTGGGCAAAGCGGCGGCTCTTGTTGGCGCGGCTGCCCTCGGTGCCGTCCATATTCTTGGGCAGGCCGCAGACCAGGGCTTCGGCCCCGCGGGCCTGGGCCACAGCCGTGACGGCGGCGGCCACTTTATTCATGCTTTTTTCTTCGATCTGGGGGGTGATGGGGCTGGTGATCGTCTCGCCGGCATCGCAGCCGGCCAGCCCCGTGCGGGAGTCGCCGTAGTCAACAGCAAGCCATTTCATACAGGTTGGGTCCTTTCGTGGTTGATGGTATCAGTATACCACATTGCGGGCGCTGACGCAATAAAAACAGCCCGCACCGAAAGCGTTCAACGCTCCCCGGCACGGGCTGCGAAAGGGCAAAAATTACAGGTTAGGCATGCGCTTGTCCAACTGGATGGTCAGGATCGCGGCCAGAATGATTTTGATAACGTCACCCGGCAAATAGGGCAGGACGCACCAGCCCAGGGCACTGACGATGTCGGCACCGGTCAGGGTCATGAACCAGATGGTGCCCAGCACGTAGCAGGCGGCACAGCCCACGACCATAGCCACGCAAAGCGCCCAGAACTTGCGGCCCAGAGCCTTGGAAATCAGCGCGGTGATGAGCGCTGCCAGGATGTAGCCCAGCACGTAGCCGCCGGTTTTGCCAAAAATGGCAGAGGGACCGCCTTGGAAACCGGCCAGCACCGGCACACCGATGGCGGCCAGCGCCACAAACACCAGCTGGCTGACGGTGCCCCAGAAAGCGCCCAGCATGGTGCCGGCCATGTACACGGCAAACAGTGCCAGGTTGATAGGCACACCCCAGGGCATGGGGATGGCGATCTGGCTGCACACGGCAGTCAGGGCAGCAAACAGGGCGCACAGGACCATCCGGCGCACCCGCAGGCTTTCAGCAGTTTTCATAACATATTCCTCTTTTCTAATTTATCAAAGACCTTTACAGGTACTTTCCCAAATGAACTTCCTCGCCGCGCAGGGGTGTCAAGTTATGCTCTCCCGCAAAGCGGACGACCAGGCGGCATTCTTCATCGATGTCCAGCGCTTTGGCCCCGCGCGGGGTGCCGCCCCGGGGCGTTACCGTCACAGTCTGGCCAAGCAGTGCCTGGCGGGCGCGGTATTCCGGCAGGTATTCCGGCTTCGGTACACCGTGGTACAGCGCCCAGAACTCGTTAAGGAAAGCCGCAGCCAGCGCCGCGCGGGCACCCGGCGGCGGAGCATCGTCAAACAGCACCCCGGCCACATCCCGCAGCTCGGAAGGCCATCCATCGGGCGGGGCCGTAATGTTAAAGCCCAGCCCCAGCACCGCGTAATCCAGCATCCCGCTTTCCATGTCCAGCGCCGCTTCGGTCAGGATGCCGCAGACTTTGCGGCCATCCCGCCAGAGGTCATTGACCCACTTGATGCGCAGTTTCGCGCCTGAAACTTTCTCTGCAGCGCGGCAGGCGGCAACAGCGGCCATGGCGGTCAGCCGCACGGCCTGGCGTAGGCCGATCTCTGGCCGCAGCAGAATGCTGAGGTACAGCCCGCCCTGGGGCGAGAAGAAGCTGTGCCCACCTCGGCCGCGCCCCGCCGACTGCGCCTGGGCGATCAGCACCAGACCCTCGGGGGCACCATCCTCGGCTCTTGCCCGCAAAGCGGCGTTGGTGCCGGGCAGCCGGTCGACAACTTCTACCTGCAGGGCCTTGGCGGTATCCGGGGCCAGCTGCGCCGTGACGGCGGCGGTATTGAGCACATCGGCGGCAGGGGAGAGTGTATAGCCGCGGTTGGTTACCGCCGCCACCGGGATGCCATCGGCCCGCAGGGCAGCAACAGCTTTCCAGATGGCGGTGCGGCTCACGCCCAGCTGCTGCGCCAGTTCCTGCCCGGAGATGTATTTGCCCCGGGCAACATCCAGCGCGGCCAGTACGTCCGCTTTTACCATGGCACAGCCTCCTTTTCAGCCCAACTGTCATCCAGTATAGCGCGGTTGATAATTAAATGTCAACGTAATATACGGAAAGAGGTTGACAATCAGTAAAATCATAACCCCACGTTGAACGTGGGGTTTGCAAAACAGCCCCATAGGGGCATCAATACCAGCCGCGCCTAAAGGCGCACAATGAGCGACGCCAACC
>CAVAGJ010000080.1:0-7979 GCA_963588145.1 Coriobacteriaceae bacterium | reverse complement strand
GGCGTTGGTAGCGGGGCATGGATTTGAACCATGGACCTCTGGGTTATGAGCCCACGTTTTCTCATATTGTTCTAGTTTGTTATTGTCTATTATATAGTGCGACAATGGCTTAAAATACGGCATTTTGTTTGTTCCGTGTTGGCTGTGATTGGCGAGTTTGTCCAACTTTTGTCCAGATTATTTATGTCCAGATTTGTCCAAATATGCTAGAATGCAGTCAGTTGATACAGGAGGAATCCGATATGACGAAGCGAGATACATCTGGACAGATTACTGAACTTGAGAAAGGTCATAGGTATTCAATTAGGGTGCGGTTGGCCCCAGATATAGAGCATAAGAATTGGCATTGGTCTAAATCTCGTAGGGTCAATGGCAACAAAGCCGAGGCTACGGCTGCGTTGGTCTCCTATAAGAGAGAATTGGAAGAAGAGAAATCAGGTAGGAACGTTACCGTAGGCGAGTATGCACAAACGTTTCAGGTCAATCGTAAGGCCCTTGGCAAGGTTTCCGATCTCACGATTGAGCGTGACCAACACGAGATTGACCGGATCATAAAATTCCTTGGTTCTATACGTGTAGTCGATCTCGACTCAAAGAAAATCGAGTCTGCTTACCTAGATATGTCTAAACAGGGGGCATCGCCCGATGCCATTCACAAAGTGCATATGAAGTTATCGCAGATCATGCGTAAAGCATACCTGGACGAGTTAATCGATCGTAATCCATGTGATGCCGTAGAAGGTATTAAACGTCCCAAGGTAAGCCAGCAGAAGCGTGCCGAAACGCGAATCACAAAAGAGCAGGCTTTGGCGTTCGTCCATAAGATCAAGCAGGAACCACAAGACGGTCGCATAGTGGCGGTATGGCTCGGAATTGCTACGGGACTCCGCCGTGGAGAAGCGTTGGCACTTGTGTGGGAAGACGTAGACTTAGACGATGCTCGTCTACATATTCGCAAACAGTATGGCAAAGAGAAGGTTCTCAAAGATCCCAAGACGGCTAAATCACGCCGTACTATTTCCATTGATGAGCAAACCGTCGAGTTCTTGACACGATGGAAGGTGAGGCAGCGAGCCATGTTCAGCGCAGCTGGAGCCAACCAACAGCCCAGTTCGCCGGTATGCAGTAATGAGCTTTGCGACTTCCTTGATCCCGATAACTTCAGTCGGTGGCGTAGAAAATTCTATGTGAGAGAAGGACTCGCTCATTACTCCCACGAAACCAAATACATCGACAAACGCGGGATCGAGCGAGTGAAGCAATCCGGCTATGTTGGTCCCAATTTCCATGCTCTTCGGCGTGCTCAAGCCACGCTGCTTGTTGCAGGTGGTGTAGATCCAAAGACCGTGCAAGCGCGACTGGGACATGAAAGCTTGAATACAACGTTGAATATATATACGGAAGAAGTCGGAGAGAATGACAGACGGGCTGCCGATTTCATGGGTAGACTTCTCGCGTAGCGAATGTGAGCTGACACGCATGTTGGTGAGTCAATGATTGCAATCATTGCCTCACCAACATATCTTTAGAAGGAAATTGGCAGGGACATGAGCTCTCGCGGCTCGAGTTTTTTTAATCCGCCTCCATATTCGCGGCCTCCATTGATCAGTACTTCAGCGGGAATATTGTTCAGTGCTTTGCACATATCATCTATTCTTTCCTCAGACATTGGGATCTGAGGATATAGACCCAAGTATGTGTTAGTCATTGTTGCGTTTGATCGATTCCTGATGAATCTGAAAGGCGCTTCTTTAGAACGGCTCATATATGTGCAAATAATAGGAGCCGACATTGTTTTGCCAATTGAATACCACGGAGTTCGATGTCTAAGAATGTAACTGTTCCTGATTTTCTCTGGGCAATTGGCAAGGTAATTTTGGATCGATGAAGGAAGCTCTGGATAAGTAGAGGATTTTGGTATACTCAGCAAAGCGTCATCGGATTCTTTAGGCCAGCCGGATTCATCTGATGTGACTTCCAATAGATGAAAAATTCTTGGCGAGGGCAGAATAGGCGATAGCCATTCATCTGATATGCCTGCTTTGTGCCATTCGTTGCGAGGGCGGATGAAGAATGAATTCCCGCCAGTGGCAATACCTCGCTTAGCTTTAAAGTAATCTCCTAGTACCCGACTAGTGATTTCAGCCTGATCCGCATAGCTTTCAAGATGCTGCCATTTTGGCATTCTTGATAAATTCCGCAAAGATATTTTTACAGTTTTTCGAGGCGATTGAAAATCTCCGTATGTGAAAATGGCACTTGTATTGGAGCTGGGCTTTGTTTTTCGTAGAATTGCAACGCAAGAAGTGACCAGTGCATCGTCGAATTGAAGATTCTCTGGGTCAAAAAAATGTATGCGTTCAAGTGAGACAACCTGGGTCAAGAATTTACGAATAGGGGCGCCGTAGTTAACCGAGAAAAGTTCAGACGGGATAAGCCATGAACCTACGCCTCCTTCTTTTAACATGCCTGTTCCTGTCAGCAGAAAATAAGCGTGAAGCCCGGCGAGTCCTGAGAGACAGATACCAGAGAAGTTAGTGGTGAGTTGAGAGTAAAAGCGCTTCTCTGACTGTGTTAGATGGTGATGCCGCGAATATGGAGGATTGGAGATTATCGCATCAAATTGTTGTGGCTCCATTGATGCGAAGTCAAAAAAATCATCATTGATGATTTGGCATGTATTGCTCGACCATAAGTGCTGTGCTGTTTTGCATAATGAAGAGTCCTTTTCGACTCCAGTTATTTTGACTTGATCAGATATTGATAAAAGGGCAGAGATAAATGCACCGGTGCCACACGAAGGTTCAAGTATAGAGGCATCTTTCTTTGTGCGCGAGAGTAGGTCTTTAGCGATGACAAAAGCTAATGGATATGGAGTGGCAAATTGGCCATGCTCATTTCGTTCTACTCGAGAATGAGTAGAATCAAAGAGCTTCTGCTCCATTTGCCTAGAGATTTCAGTTTTATTTTGCACAGGGCACCAACTCATCAAAGTCTTCGATACGGTGTTCCCAGATCCAATCCATATGATTGGCTGCCTCATAACCTAAATACTGAGCTTCAAAGTATCCGCAAAGGAAAAGATAAAGTGTTACATCACCATAAGTTCCGCGAAGTTGTGAGATTTTTGTATCCTCTTCTTTTCTGCGCTTGTTGGTGTTAGTTGTATCTCCAGCGCATTTACATTCGATTAGTAAGGGATGGTTGGAGCGAAATGGCATGATTGCCATATCGACAGGGGTGTTAACCATGCCATCCGATTCGTCTATGGCGTTTTTGTACATGCTGATGTTTTTATGATGGCTGTATGTGCCAGGTTCCATGTCGAAAGCATGTACAGAGGAATCCTCAACCCGTCGGTAACCTCGAGCGTTCAAATATGCGTCGAGTTTGGATAACTGTCGGCGCTCTTGTTCGTTCCGAATACGCGGATCAGTCAGAGAGCCACACAGACGATCTCCAACGACGCAAGAAGCGATTTCAATTTCGCGCTCAGAGGGTCGTGTTCCTTCCTTAACCCACGCACAGAGCTGAGTGTCGGTCAGGTATTTAAGAACGGGAATGATGTGGCTAATAGCTTCTCGACGCTGTGTACTGGATCGACCTCGAGGAGTTTTGCCTTGTTCCATGGATTGAACAATGGTTTTGCTGACCTGAGCGAGGCCGGCGAGTCTTTCTCGGGCGATGGGTGGAGCGCAAAACATGCGGGCTATCGCAAGGTCTTCAGGATTGTCCCAAAGATACTGTTCATCAAGGTGACGAAGATAATCGGTCTTATCCAGAAGGCGCTGAACGCCTTCAATGCATTCACCTCGTGCAGATTGGTACGTGATTGGAGCGTAATTGAAGAACCAATCGTTGTACTGCAGGATCGATGTTCGTGTGTCCTCGTTCCAGCGGTTGGGCTTGTCTGCGTTTATCACAACAACTGCCTCCCTGATGTTTTGGATGGCTGAGAAGTAACAGGTTAGTTACCATGGTACTGGTTAGGCTTGTCGGTAGCCCGATATAGGAAATTCGCTCTTAGCCGAATCGAACAAATGTTTGATAATTGTTATATCCTCATACTGCGCATGCTGACGCGCAGAAAGGAGAATCCGACTATGGCGAAACGCAATACTAAGCAAACCTCAGTGAAGGTTGCGAAGGCTGCGTCTGCTGCTCTTCGTGATGGTCGTTCGAGTGCTCGAACGAAAACGTTGGCGGCGTCAGCTCTTTCGCAGGCAAGACCAAAGAAGAAGTGAAAACTGTAAAGTTAAGGCCCTCTGCAAATTACAGAGGGCCTTTTGGTAAGAATACTATCGATGGCGCTTGGGCCAACTGACAGGGATACCGTTGTTTGCGGCGATGTAGTTAGTCAAGGCCTTCTGACTGATGTAATCCTTGTTGCCCACTCGGATCGACGGCAGAACATCCATCATTAGACGGGCCTTGGAACGGCCTACGCCAAACATGGCTTGGAGAGCTGCGACGTCGAGGAACTGGAGCTGAGTATCCGGTTCAGGCTTTTCCATGACGGTCCTCCTTCGGTAATGCGAAATATGAGTTCCAGTAGCTCCAAATGACTTCCCGACAGAAACTGACTTGTTTTGTTGCGAACTCGAGAAGGTCGGGGTGGTCAGCCTCACAGACCTTCAGAAGATCGAAATATCCATGAATGCGCTCTTCCTCCACCAGTTTGACAATGGACATGGCGTCGGACTGATTGCCTTCGACCAGTGCGATCTTTTTCCAGTCCGCACCGTTGAACTCGAGCACGTATTCGGGGCTATATGGGGCCTTATCTGGATCATCCATGTGGATCAGGTAGCGGGCCATTCCGCGGGGGGTTCTCCAGTCGCAGGATCACTTTTGGTCCGCCGAACTGTTCAAAGAACCTTTCGGCATTCTGGCGTGTGGTCGTGTTGGCCCACATGGCAATCACGTGACGGTGCGGCTTCTTTAACTCGCCGGTGGCGATGTCGGCGATGTCCTGATCGTGTACGGGAGAGACGAGGATTTCCAGACCGCTGATCTTCATTTGGTCTTCCCAATCGTCGGGGCAACTATCGTCCGGATAAATCAGACCGGCCCAATACCGGCCTTTTTCATTGGTTGTTTTTCGTTGATGAGTCATGTTGTCCCCCATCCCTCATCTCTTGTGGGGGCGTCGTAGTAGCCCCCACAACTTATCCGTTGGGTGTGAGCGGGCTCTCGCTGCCGCTTCGCCCGCTTCGTCATCATTGCCGGGACGTCGCAGTGACTGAATGTCCTGATCCGTCATAAACGGTACGTGGATATACTTCACCGTGTTGGATTCGCTATCCCAAAGGTAGCCGTCGCCTGGGCGGTTATAACTGATCTGCCATGGACGGGCACCACGCTGCACGGCGTCCTCGCCAATGGCCATCACTGCCTCGCTCTTGGAATTCAGACGCAACGCTAACGTGGTAAGCAGCAGACTGCGATAGGGGAGACTGGTACTCACACGCGGGTTCTGTGTGGCCACGACCACGGTACAGTTCAATGCTCTAGATCGAGACAGTGCCGATCTAATGGACTCCACGCACGCGTCCGACGTTTTCTTGTCAGAACCGGAACGGATGAGATCGGCGGCCTCATCAATGACGAGCAGGCGGTGCCGCTCATGCCGATCATCGACGGTGCGGACTTGTCCACGCCAACGTTTGGCTCGTGCGTCCACGTCCATGTTGAAAGCGGAGAGAAGATCTTTCGCTTCTTGCAAGGAGTAAGCCTTGTTGTCGAGTACGGAGACGTAGTTTTCAGCCTCCATGCCGGACTTCAAATCAATGAACCAGACTTCCCCGCCAGCCTCCACCTCTTGCCTGATGATGTTCGCAATGACACTGCCCTTGCCGGAATTGGACTCACCGATGATGGCGAGGTGTGCGGTGCGGGGGATCGAGACCACTTGTTTTGGGCTTGAGATCTCAGCACCTAACTCATACCGTTGCGCGGAAGCAACATTCTGTTTCTTAAGAAGCATCATCGGAGCTTCTTCAATTTTGCGAAGGTAACTTTGTATTGTGCTGGTCGGAAGAGTTTGCGTGGAATGATCCGGACCTCGGTAGGTTGGAATCTCATTCCCAATCGTGGTGCAACCTCGTCCGCCCATTTGTTGATTTCCTCGTCGCTTGTATAAGCGGCCGGAATCGTAAAGGTGATCCGTGAAGGGTTCCAGCGCCATTCCACGGAGCAATCTCTGATTTGCTCTTTTGTGAGAGACAGTGGCTTAGTCGATAGGGCGGATGTCATTAGGCCATTGCGCAGGGTCGATTCCGCGTATACCGCAAATCCGATGACTGCAATAGCGAGGGCGATTGCAAGGACTGCGGGATGCTGATGCACTAAGATGATGAGTGCGTCCATTTGTCCTCCTTGGTTTTGAACTTAAAGATTTGGATTGCTGTATGTCAGATGCCGAGGGTCTGTTTGATCATGGCCATTTCGAGCTTGCTGGGGAAGATTCTGCCGATTGGCATTCCGTCAATCAGGACCTCAATGCATTCGTAGCGGTTGCCAGTTTTGCTGATACCTTGCACGATTTCCGCGTGCAGCCGGGACGTTTGTTCGTCTGCCATGTTGCTTACCTCCTTTCTGGGTTTCGTCGATGGTTCCATCCAATCGCGTATTCGAAAACTTGTTTTTATTGAGGTGTAAAATTTACACTGAACAGTATTGAAGAGGATTGCTTTTCGTTGGAATTCCAGCATTTTTAAGGATCTTGGAAAATATGAAAATTGATTGCGATAATCTGATTCTTGCCTTGAAGTCGTTGGCTAGGTCGAAAGGATTGAGTCAAAAAGAGCTGGGTGCGAGTCTAGGTTTTAGCCTTAACCGAACGAAAAACCTTTTCTCAGGACGGTCAAAACTCAGCGGTGAGGAAGTGCTCCGGATTCTCACCAGTCGAGAGCATCCGTTGCCGGAATTGAAGCGCTATCTACCGCTTTACCAGCTGCAACAAGATTTATGGGACATCGAGTCCGAAAACCGTGACATGTCTGAAGAGAGCGAACTGGCTGTTGGCGATGCGCAAACAATACAGGGTTCCCTCATGACGGTGAATGTCAATAAACCACTTGCGGAGATGGCTCGTGATGTCATGCATGACAAGAAATGGCGAGTGCTTCCGACCGGTTGGATCTGTTCGGTGACAATCGTGGGTGACCAATGTACGTATGAGCCGATTGCTCCGGACTTTGTTACGGCAGTATCGGCGATGAAGAAGATGGGGTGGATTTGGAAGCGAGGGAGTGGCGTATTCGCAAATTGGGACAAGATAAACGGCGGCATGTCGGGGGAGGAAGCAGCTGGATATTGTGAGAACGCCTTACGGTCGTTCATTCTTGATCCTGAAAATGATGTAAGTATGAGTGACTCGTTTCGCCGGGCCGTACAGAAATATTGGGTGGGGGCGTTCGATACCGAAGAAATCGACCGACTTCGGAATGTTGTGGAAAATGTTCGGCGGATGGCTGAACATTGGGCAGATTGGGAATTGTCTGACGAGCCCAATGAATATGGTGTGTCAGCAAAACAGATTTATGTGAACAAGTTCGACTACTTCGAGCAAGAGGTGCTCGGAATGCGGCAGCTTCATTTTGATTTGCTCAATGATGGAACTGAAATTCCGTCCGACTTAGAAACTAGATATCGTGAGACCTTCTCGGAAGACGGCAAGCTTTACAAATATTCCTACCGTATTGACCCTATCCTCAAAGTCAACGATGGTCCGGGACCTCTTGTGGACGCCTCTCCAGAGGACTGGAAGCGGTACTATGCAATCCGTGATGGTTCGTGAATTTGTTGATTCATGTTGGTACTGCTTGGCGGATTTGTCCAGAATTTGTCCAGATTCACGGTGTGTAGACGGATGTTGGAATACGAGAAAAGGCTAGGAATCAAACGATTCCTAGCCTTTCAATTGGTAGCGGGGCATGGATTTGAACCATGGACCTCTGGGTTATGAGCCCAGCGAG
>CAVAGJ010000079.1:0-8198 GCA_963588145.1 Coriobacteriaceae bacterium | reverse complement strand
CCCTAAACAGGTTTTATCTTCTTTTTCTCTGTAACTCTTCATTGACAAACCTACACTTGCCATCTTTGCAGGGACACGCTATAATAACAGTATTACCAACGTACGGGAGAATACCAAATGAAACAGATTGAAATTTATACCGATGGTGCCTGCAGCGGCAATCCCGGCCCCGGCGGCTGGGGGGCGATTCTGCGGTTCCGCACGGCGCAGAAAGTGTACGAGAAAGAGCTTTCCGGCGGCGAGGCCAACACCACCAACAACCGCATGGAAATGACTGCCCTGCTGGAAGCCCTGCGTCAGCTGAAAGAGCCCTGCGCCATCGATTTGTACAGCGACAGCCAGTATGTTATCAACGGACTGGAAAAAGGCTGGGCCAAGGGCTGGCGCGTCCGCGGCTGGAAAAAAGCCGATAAGTCCCCCGCCCTGAACCCCGACCTATGGGCCCCGCTTTTAGAAGAAAGTGAGAAGCACAAGATCACCTACCACTGGCTGAAAGGCCACGCCGGCCACCCCGAAAACGAGCGCTGTGACCGTATGGCTGTGGAGCAGAGCAAAAAGTACGGCGGCCACCAGACGTAACGTCCCCCTCTACATTTTTAACAAGGAGAAAGACAAATGAATGGTTTTAATACCTTTGAAAAGCAGGACAAAGTGCTGCTGGGTCTGAACAGCGGTACCGATGCCGCTGCAGCCTACCGCATTTTGCAGCAGCAGGGCTTTGCCGTGCTGACCTTTACGGCTGAAAATGTTGCCGCCCCGGCGGAACTGCTGCCGCTGCTGGCCGCACAGGCTGCAGCATCAGACTGCGCTTTTATTGCCACTGGGCATTATGCCCGCATGGAGGTGGACAAGGACGGTGTTTCCCACGTGATCGCCGCCGTGGATGCCGAAGCTGACCAGAGCACATTGTTTAACGACCTGCCGCAGGAATTGCTAGCAAAGCTGGTACTGCCCCTGGGCGAGTTCACCAAGGCCGATGTCGCCGAGATCGTCGCCGCCAAGGCGGAATGATTTACCCCAAATAACCGCATACAAAAAGCAGATGTGCCGCCATAGGCACATCTGCTTTTGTTTTGCTGATTTTCAGGGGCTACGCCCCTGTTATTTTTTCTTTTTATGCTTAGGCCAGGGCCACCATTTGTCCTCTTTTTCGTGCATCCAGTGGGCCAGCGGGTAGAACAGCGCGCCGATGCCGCCCAGCAGGATCAAAATGAACATCCAGGACGGGAACGTAAAAATCACATCCAGCGCCGCCAGCGCAATGATGAAAAAGCCCGAATACATGCAGAACTGGCCGTTGCGCACCACGTAACCGTTCCAGTTTTCCTCCTGGATCTCCTCACGGCCCTGGTCGCCCCAGACGCGGGGATTTTTCATGACCGAATAGCCGTAAAAAGCAAATACAACACCCATTACAAACAAAAACTCAAACACGGTTGTGGTCCTCCGTCAGTTATTTTTTGAAAAACGGCGTGAAATCAAAGGTAGCAAAATAGTCGGCAGGCGTTTCGGCGCGGCGGATCTTCTGGAAAGAGCCGTCCGCTTTCAGCAGCACCTCGGCGCTGCGCAGCTTGCCGTTGTAGTTGTAGCCCATCGAGAAGCCGTGGGCACCGGTATCATGGATAAAGAGGATGTCGCCCTTATCGATTTCCGGCAGCATACGGTCGATGGCAAACTTATCGTTATTTTCGCACAGGCCGCCGACCACATCGTACTTATGGTTGCAGGGGGCATCTTCTTTGCCCAGTACAGTGATGTGATGGTAAGAGCCGTACATAGCCGGGCGCATCAGGTTGGCGGCGCAGGCATCCACACCGATGTACTCCTTATAAATGTGCTTCTCGTGGATGGCGGTTGTGACGAGGGCACCATAAGGAGCCAGCATGAAGCGTCCCATCTCGGTAAAGATGGCAACATCCCCCATCCCGGCGGGGACAAGGATCTCCTCGAACTTTTTGCGCACCCCCTCGCCGATGGCGGCGATATCGTTGCTGCGCTGATCGGGACGGTAGGCAATGCCCACACCGCCTGACAGGTTGATGAACTTGATCTTCGCACCGGTGCGCTTGTGCAGGCGGACGGCCAGTTCAAACAGGATACCGGCCAGTTTGGGGTAGTAATCATCGGTGACGGTGTTGCTGGCGAGGAACGAATGGATGCCAAACTCCTCCGCGCCCAGTTCCATCAGGCGGGTGTAGGCTTCGGCCATCTGGTCCTCGCTCATGCCGTATTTGGCATCGCCGGGGTTATCCATGATGCCATTGCCCAATTCAAACACGCCGCCCGGATTGTAGCGGCAACAGACGGTCTTAGGGATACCGGCAACTTCTTTCAGGAAGTCCACATGGGTCAGGTCGTCCAGGTTGATGTACGCGCCCAGCTCGTAGGCTTTCTGCATGTCCTGGACCGGCGTTTCGTTGGAGGAGAACATGATATCGCTGCCGGTAAAGCTGCAGGCCTCGCTCATCAGCAGTTCGGTGTAGCTGGAGCAGTCGACACCACAGCCTTCCTCCTGCAGGATCTTCAGGATGTAGGGGTTCGGGGTGGCCTTGACGGCAAAATACTCCTTGAAGCCTTTATTCCAGCTGAACGCGGCGTTGACCTTGCGGGCGTTCTCGCGGATACCGGCCTCATCGTACAGGTGGAAGGGCGTGGGGATCTCGGCAACAATGGCCCGTGCCTGGGCCAGCGTGACAAATGGCTTTTTCTGTGGCATAACTACTCTTTCCTTTCCCAACTATGATGTTGTTATTATACGCCGTTTGCGAGGTTTCGGCAATAGGTATGGGAAAATATACAGGAATATGCAAAACAGCCGCCCGTGTTGGGCGGCTGTGCTATAGAGCCCCCTGTGAGGGAGGTGGCTGTGCGGCATTCCCCCAGAAGGGGTCACACTTGCTTTTACAACGCCGGTTCGTGGTCGGGGCTGGGGTTTTGCATGTGCAGGCGGGCGGCCAGCAGGCGGTTATCCAGCTGGCGGCAGGTCCAGCGGTAGGCCGGATACAGGAAGATACAGGCGGCGATCCAGGCGGCGGGGTTAGCCAGTTCGGCACCAAAGTAGCCCAGCATCGGCACCAGCACGATGGCTACGGCAGTACGGGCGATCATCTCGGCCACGCCAGCCATCATCGCCAGCGTGGAGAAGCCCAGGCCCTGGATGCTGTAGCGCCAGACGATCAGCGCCCCCAGCGGCACAAAGAACACGCTGTTCCAGAACAGATACTCGCGGCCCATGGCAACGATCTCCACTTCGGTGGTGGTATCGAGGAACAGGGACATGACAGCCACATCCGCAAAGTGCAGGATAAGGGCCGAGGCAAGGCTGTAGACGGTGGCGATCAGCAGGGCGCTGGTAACGCCCTTGCGCACACGGTCCATCCGGGCAGCACCCAGGTTCTGGCCCGAATAAGTAGCCATGGCCGTGCCGATGCTTTCCAGCGGGACGGTGAGCAGGTTCATCGTCTTGCTGGCGGCGGTAACAGCGGCAACAGCCGTGCTGCCCAGCACATTGACGGCCCACTGCATGATGACGCTGCCGATGGCCGTGATGCTGCACTGCAGGCCCATCGGCACACCGATGCCCATCAGGCGGACGCAGGCGCGTTTGCTGAAAGCGAGGTCGCCTTTCTGCATATGCAGCACCTCAAACTTGCGGCACAGGAAGATAAAGCTGACCACACCGGAGATGGCCTGGGAAATATCCGTTGCCAGCGCTGCACCAAGGATGCCCATTTTAAAAGGCACAATGAACAAAAGGTCGAGGCCGATGTTCAGGGCGCTGGTCAAAATCAGGAAGTACAGCGGTGTTTTGCTGTCGCCCAAAGCGCGCATGATGCCTGCAACCATGTTGTACAAGAAGATGAACGGGATGCTGGCGAAGATCCAGCCGATGTAGATGACTGCACCGTCCAGGATGTCCTCCGGTGTCTGCATCAGCACCAACAGCGGGCGGGTCAGGGCCACCGTGGTGATGGTGAGCACCACGCTGAACGCGATGCACAGCCAGGCGGCGTTTGCCACATGGCGGCGCAGGTCGCTGTAATCCCGCGCGCCGAACAGCTGGGCAATGGGGATGGCAAAGCCGTTGCAGATGCCGATGACGAAGCCCAGGATCAGGTAGTTGATGGAGCCGGTGGAACCGACCGATGCCAGGGCGCTGACACCGCAGAAACGGCCAACAATGATGGTATCCGCCAGTGCGTAAAACTGCTGGAACAGGTTGCCCAGCACAAGCGGCATGGTGAAGAACAGGATCACTTTCAGCGGGCTGCCGCTGGTAAGGTCTTTTGTCATAGTGCGTTTATTCCCTCAATACTCTCTCGTTCCAAAATGCGTTCTCTATCGCGGCGGTATGTTTAATAATACCGCGGCTGTTATTATAGCACGTGCGGTGCCAAAATCAAGAGGTGAAACCACGCAAATTTTGCGTTTTTTCGCAAGAAAACCGCCCTGCAGAAAACTCTGCAGAGCGGTGGGTTTCTTATGGGCGGTCAGGCGGCCTTCCCCCTGTTACTCGTTCGAGGAAATGTCGGTGCCGAAGTACTTCTCGCTCAGTTCTTTCAGCTGGCCGGAGGCGCGCAGCTCATCGAGGGCAGCATTGATGGCCTCACGCAGGGTGGCGGTCTCCTCGCCTTTGCGCAGCGGGATAGCGACCTCGTTGGCATCCTGGGTCAGGACAGCGATCTTAACGTTGGCATCGGGATGCTCTTTGGTGTAGTCGTAGAAAGTGACCTCGGCGTTCAGGGTGGCATCGATGCGGCCGCTGTTCAGCAGTTCGAAGGTCTGGTTCAGGTCGTCCACGCCGGTAACGTCAGCGCCGTACTGCTCGGCCAGCTGGGCGTAGGTGCTGGAAATGGTGTTGGCGGTCTTTTTGTCTTTCAGATCTTCCAGGCTGTTGATGGTGTCGTTGTCACCCTTGGTGATGACGGCGGTGCGGTTGTAGGCGTACGGCTCGGAGAAATCGTATTTCTCGGCGCGCTCCTCGGTGATGTCCACGCCGTTGACCATGATGTCGTAACGGCCAGCGTCCAGACCGGCCAGCAGGCCGTCCCACTCGCCCTCGATGAACTCCGGCTCCACGCCCAGCTTCTCAGCGATCAGGGTAGCGACCTCGACATCGTAGCCAACGAGGTTGTCGTTTTCATCGTGGTAGGTCCAGGGGGCCCAGGTACCCTCCATAGCAACGGTGATGGTGCCGCGCTCCTGGATCTGGCTCAGCAGGTCAGCGGAAGCGGCGGTGTCGGTGGTGACGCTGTCGGCGGCAGAATCCACAGCTGGGGCAGCGGAGGAAGAAGCGGCAGAGCTGCCGCAGCCAGCCAGCACAGTGGCGGAAAGAGCGGCGGTCAGGGCCAGAGCGGTGATCTTTTTACAGTTCATTATGTAAAACTCCTTTGTTTATAATTTTGCAGAAACTCCCGGGTTCGGGGCTGCTGCGGATTGGTGAAGAATGTTTCGGCATCGGTCTGCTCCACGATGACACCGGCATCCATAAAGACAACGCGGTTGGCTACGTGGCGGGCAAAGTCCATCTCATGGGTGACGACCAGCATCGTGCGGCCCTCATCGGCCAGGCGGCGCATGACGGTCAACACCTCGCCGGTCAACTCAGGGTCGAGGGCCGAGGTCGGCTCATCAAAGTACAAAATTTCAGGGTCGTAGGCGATGGCGCGGGCAATGGCTACGCGCTGCTGCTGGCCGCCGGAAAGCTGGCTGGGGTAATGGTCGCAACGATCCCCCATGCCCACTTTATCCAGCGCGGCGCGGGCGATCTCCTCGGATTGGTGCTTGTCCATTTTGCGGGCGATGACAAGGCCCTCGGTCACGTTTTGCAGTGCCGTTTTGTTGGCAAAGAGGTTGTAGTTCTGGAACACAAAGCCGGTGCGACGGCGCAGGGCGTGGATCTGGGCATGGGTGATGCGGTCCAATGCCACCTGCTGGCCATCAAAGGTCATCGTACCGGCATCGGCATGTTCCAAAAAGTTCATGCAACGCAAAAGTGTTGTCTTACCGCTGCCGCTGGAGCCGAGCACGGCCACAACATCACCTTTTTGGATGTTGAGATCGATGCCTTTTAGAACATGCAGGTCGCCGAAAGATTTTTGCAGATCATGGATTTCCAGCATCGTATCAACTCCTTTGTGCACCGTGGCGGTTCAGCAGCTTTTCGCCCCAGGCCTGTACGCGGGTCAGCACCGTGCAGAACAGCAGGTAGACCAAGCCGACTTCCAAGTAGAGGGCCAACGGCTCATAGGTGCGGGCAACAATGCGCTGAGTGGTCATGAACATTTCAGTCACGGTAATGTTGGCCGCCAGCGAGGTATCCTTGACCATGGCAATCAGGGAGTTAGCCAGCGTGGGGAACGCCGTGCGCAGCGCCTGCGGCAGGATGATGCGCCGCATTATCTGCATGTAGGTCATACCCACGCATTGTCCTGCTTCCAGCTGGCCTTTGGGCACGGATTCCAGCGCCGCGCGGATGGTCTCGGCACCATAGGCACCCTCGTTAATGGAGAACACCAACACCGCCGCGGGGAACGGCTCAATCAGAATGCCAACACCGGGCAGACCGTAGAACACCACAAACAGCTGCACCAGAATGGGTGTGCCGCGGATGATCCAGATATACAGGCGGGCCAGCTTGGTAAGCACCGGCACCTGGGCAAACTGTACCAATGCCACCGCCACCGAGATGAGCAGCGCAATGGAAAAAGAAAGCACTGTCAGCGGGATGGTAACGGTAATGCCGGGGATCAGAATCTTAAAAAAAGAGTCCGCCAATATCTGGGCAAGGCGTTCTGTCATGATGAGGATGTTCCCTCCCTGCTTTTATTTCCCACTTTTTTAGTGTGCTTACAAACGATAACCTTTTTATTATACAAGCGGCGGCTCTATTTGTCAATCCTGCGGCCTTTTTTCTTGCCAGCGGCCTTTTTTTGCCTGCCTTAAGACTATATCATAGAACTAAGGTTTAAGTTCAAGTGACATTTTGGCGAATTTTGTTTAATTTTGCGATGTTTTTCTTTTGCACACAAAAAGCCTGCGGCAGTCTCCAGCCACAGGCTTTGGTGTATGCAGCTTTAGGTCTGGGC
Organism: Coriobacteriaceae bacterium; assembly: GCA_963588145.1. Taxonomy (GTDB): domain Bacteria; phylum Bacillota; class Clostridia; order Oscillospirales; family Ruminococcaceae; genus Gemmiger. The sequence goes on along the minus strand of CAVAGJ010000079.1, from coordinate 1,110 downwards.
AGCGCCGTCTACCGAGAGGATTTCGCCCGTAACGTAGCTGGCTAGGTCGCTGGCCAGGAACAGGAACGCATTAGCGACCTCCTGCGGCTCACCCATGCGGCCCAGGGGGATCGGTGCGCAGACGCGCTTGACCATATCCTCGGGCAGGTTGGCGACCATGTCCGTGCGGGTAACACCCGGCGCGACCGCGTTGACGCGGATGTTGTCACGGCCCAGCTCACGGGCCAAGCTGCGGGTCAGGCCGTTGACTGCAAACTTGCTGGCCGGGTAGCCCACGCCGGACGGCTGGCCGTACAGGCTGACCATCGAGCTGGTGTTGATGATAGCACCGCCGCCCTGGGCTTTCATCAGCGGCGCGGCGGCACGGCAGCCATTGAACACGGCCGTAACGTTCAGGTCCATGATCTTTTTGAACGCTTCCGGGTCATAGCTGTACAGCGGCTCACGCGCGGAAATGCCTGCGTTGTTGACCAAAATGTCCACGCGGCCAAACTGTTTCACCACTTCTGCAAAAGCAGCTTCCACGGCGGCGTAGTCGGTCAGGTCGGGTGCCAGGCCGATGACATCCCAATCTGGGGTTTTGGCTTTCAGTTTTACTAGGGCTTTGTCAACGGTCTCTTGCCGGGAGCCAAACAGCGCCACCGATGCGCCGTTTTTCAGGAATGTTTCCACCACGGCATACCCAATACCGCGCGTTCCACCTGTTACGATTGCTTTTTTGCCTTGTAGCAGCATCTTGTGTCCTCCTATCCTCAAAATACATGTGTGTTCCCTATGGCCACACCTTACAATGTATTTTCTATTATAGTTAGCCAGCACTAATATGTCAAGACGCACAATATTTGTTATAAAAATGTAAGCGATCAATAAGCCCCCGTCAAACCTAAAAAGAGAGCACCTCGAAACCGAGATGCTCAAAAGATCAAGTAAGATAAGTGAGCAACATCTGCCGCTCGTCTGCATTCAGCGGTTCTTTAACACAATGTCAAGTGATGAATTCAGACATCCCCAAAAAAGCACAAAAAAAAGCCCTCCTCCCGTTTAAAGGAGAAGGGCTATCATGCTCTTATAATCTATTCTGTTATCGTCGGAATCTCACCAACAAAATTA
>CAVAGJ010000078.1:0-8348 GCA_963588145.1 Coriobacteriaceae bacterium | reverse complement strand
CCCTAAACAGGTTTTATCTTCTTTTTCTCTGTAACTCTTCATTGACAAACCTACAGATTCTTCTTCCACTGCAGGCTGATGCCCCATTGACAAATCCTGCCAAACTTGCTACACTAATAGTCGTTACGCGGCCATGGCGGAATTGGCAGACGCGCTGGTTTTAGGGTCCAGTGTCCAAGACGTGCAGGTTCAAGTCCTGTTGGCCGCATGTAAAAAGCCGAAGCACTCTTTATTGGGGTGCTTCGGCTTTTTTATTGCAATTTTGTGGGGGTCATGGCTTGCGTTTCCGTTTTAAATGTATCTCTGGGATTGCCACGTTATCGTAGGTGATGGATTCCTCGCCGGGCTTTTCTTCTGCTACCAGGGCAGGGACGTCCTCGCTGATATGGCCGGTGTGAATCTCGGGTACGGCAAGGTCATTCTGCTCCACACGGTAGCGGTGCTGCTGGACCTTGGCGGTCCATTTTTTCCAGAACATGACAGGCTCTCCTTACAAAAAGTTGATAAAAACCGTGATGACCAGGCTGTTGATAAAATCCGCAAACAGACTACCCACCAGCGGGATCAGCAGATATGCCTTAACTGAAGGCTCATACCGGTCGCACAGGGCCTGCATGTTGGCCATAGCGTTGGGGGTGGCACCCATGCCGAAACCGCACACACCACTGGAAATCACCGCAGCATCGTAGTCCCGGCCCATCACATTAAACACGATATAACGTGCAAATACAAACATCAGCACCGTCTGGCCAGCCAGCAGCACCAGCAGCGGCAGGGCCAGTTCGGCCAGCTGCCACAGCTTCAAGGTAATCATCGCAATGCCCAGGAACAGTGACAGGCTGATACCACCGATGTCGTTGATCTCACCCATGTGGGTGACGAACTTGCCGCTGTACTCGCCGATATTGCGGATGCAGGCGGCGGCAATCATCGCACCGATATAAATGGGGAAGGTCATGCTCGTGAGGGAGAGCAGCTTTGAAATGATGGTGCCGATGCCCATCGCAATAATAAGCTGGAAAGTCGCGGCAGGGTACATTGTGGTGTGGCGCTCGTGCTTGATCTCATCTTCCACCAGCAGGCTGTCATCCTCCGACATCACGGTATCCAGCAGACTGTACTTTTCGATTAGCCCTTTGGCGATCGGCCCGCCTATGACGCTGCCTGCGATCAGGCCGTAGGTGGCTGCGGCGGTACACAGGGTCGTAGCACCCGAAACACCGAAGTCCTCCAAGATCGGGCCAAAGGCACCCGCTGTGCCGTGGCCGCCCACCATGGGGATTGATCCAGTGCACAAGCCCACCATGCTGGCCAGACCCAGCAGCTTTGCCAGACCCACAGCCAAAAAGTTCTGCCCGGCGATCAGCCCGATGACCAGCAGCAGGAAGATAACCAGATCCTTGCCGCCGCTTTTCAGCACCTTTAAGTTGGCCTGGAAGCCCACCGAGGTGAAGAAGAACACCATGCAGACCTCTTTCAGGAGGTCGTTGAACTCAAACTCTGCAATGCCCTCCACGTAGCACACACAGGTGAACACAGCGAACAACACACCGCCGATGACCGGCGCGGGAATGCAGAACCGTTCCAGTGCGCTGATGCGGCTGCGCAGGAATTTACCCACAGTCAGTACCACCACGGCCAGCGCCAGGGTCTGATACATATCCAGTTCGATCTTCATCATGCGGCGGCCTCCTCCCCGGTCTGTACCGGGGTCAGGCCCTGGGCGCGGTACCAGGCATCTGCACCGGGGTGCAGCGGCACCGGCAGGTTCTGGCAAGCCATAGCGGGATCCAGCAGGGCAGGGGAGATAGCCCCCCGCACCGTGTCCACGTTGGCAAACAAGCGGTCGGTCAACTTCTCCACCTCAGCCGCCGAGATGTTATCGCTGGCCAGCAACAGCGCCCGTACGCCTACAGTGGCTACGTCCTGGTCTTGTCCGGTGTAGGTCCCAGCCGGGATCGTCAGCCGCTGGTAGGCAGGGTAAGTACCCAACAGGCGATCCGCCGCCGCACCATCGATAGCAATGAGCCGGATGCCGCAGTCGACGGCCAGCTGTTCCAACACAATGGTCTGGGTGCCAGCTGTGCAAAACAGTGCATCGATGGCACCGCTGCGCAGTTCCTCCGCCGCCTGGGTGTAATCCAGTTCAACGGTATGCACTAAGTGGTCGTTCAGACCGTAGGAGGCCAGGATCTGCCCGGCGTTCTGGGCTGTACCGGATTCTTCCTCGCCGATGCTGACCGTGCGGCCCTGCAGGTCCTCCGGCGTTTCAATGTCGGAATCCGCCCGCACCACCAGCTGGCAGGCCTCAGGGTAGAGTGCTGCCACCACACCAAAGCCGTTCATCGCATCCTCGTACTCGAATAGGCCTGCGCCATTGTAGGCATCGGCCGCCAGGTCAGACTGCGCCACCGCCAGCTGGATGTAGCCGTTAGAGAGCAGCCGCAGGTTGGCGGCAGAACCCGCCGTGAGTTTTGCTTCCACAGCCGGGCTGCCGGGCAGGGCCGCGTAAGCCACGCAGAACTGCTGGTAAACACCGCCCTCCCGCGCTGCGCCCAGCCGCACCCGGCTGGCACTGCACCCGGCCAGCAGCAGCATGGCCGCCGCCAGGGCGAAAAGTCGTTTTTTCATGGGTACTCCTCTTACTATGTGCTGTAAAACACGTTTATAGGGGCCGATGCTTGCATTGCGGAGTTGCGTAGCAATCAAAGCCCCAATGGGGCTTTGAACTGCACAAGCGCACCAGCGTTTTGGCTACCAAGCGGGTCCGCGAGCGCACTCTGTGCGCCCCTACATAAATTGCATATCCTAGATAAATAAACCACCCCCGCGCCGTACAAACTAAGAGGGAAAAGGGCACGGGCGGATATAGAATCCGCCCCTACGGCATGATATTACGTGCCGTTACGCTTTACACTTCCTCGAACGCTTTCAGCCAATCCACCTCTTTGTCCCGCACCGGCATCCCCAGGGGGTCCTGGCCGCGGCGGGCGCGGAATTCGCCCAGCACAGCGGCGGGCATCAGCAAAGCCTTCTCGATCTCGGTCTGGAACACCAGCTTGGGGTTCTTGATCCGGGGATTCTTCATCAGTTCTTTCCAGTAGGTATCATAGTCCATCGTCACAGCCAGCGCCTCAAACAGCGGCGAAAGGTCGCCGTAGCGGGCGATGACCCGGTTCAGTGAGCCGACAAACTGCATGTTGGCCTTGCCCTCCATCATGCCATCGTCCTTGCCTTTAACGTTGCGGCGGCAGAAATAGGCGGTCATCTGCACGATGTCCTCCAGCGCTTCCTGCTGTCCTCCGGAAAGACGCGCTTTCAAGTTTTCGTAATCGCTGAACTTTTCCAGTGCAGCGATCATCGCCTTTTTGGTAGCGGCATCCTCCGGTGTCAGCTGGGCCGGGGCAACATCCGGCTCAGCCTCCACAAAATCCGCTTCCAGCAGGTCGGGCACCGGCGGGGCCTGGTTGGCTGCCGACTCGGCATCTTCCTCCCGCAGTTCCTCGACCCCGATGCCCGCCACGTAAAGACGGTAATCTTCCAGGTCATTCATAATGGATTTGTACAAGTAAGGCATGGGGGCGCGCTTGGTGCGGGCCGTGGGAATGACCTTGGCCGCGTAACGACTGGCCACACCCTCAAACCAGCGGCGTAGGCCCTTGCAGTTGTCAATGACGTTGTTGACAGTCTGGAAAAACACCGCATTGCCGCCATCGATCATCTTATCGCTAGTGGCTCCGGCCATACGCACCATCGCATCGATGATGACATGCACAGCATCCAGTTCTTCCGGGGCCAGCACCAGGGCCAGCTTATCCAGCTCAGCTTTCACACCCAGCTCCTGGGCCATCAGGTCGGGCGTGGCACCGTAGGAGTAGGGGATGGTGGTTTCCGGCACCGAGACATAGTCCAGTGTCAAAATATTCGGATCATCGTCCAACGTGCCGGTCTCGGCCACTTCCAGGGCGGTGGTCTTTTTGCGCAGACGCTTGCTGCGCAGCTTGGTAATCTCGTTCAACTTCTGGTCGGCCACCTGCTTATCCACCGGCTCGATGGTAACCGAGATAGCGATGACGCGCTGACGATCTTTTTCGTACACGGCATAATCGAACAGGATGTCGGTCTTGCCGTTGATCTCGCTTTTGGCTTTATCCAGCACGGTACGGCGTACGTGTGCCCAATTGGACGCGTTGCAATCCACCTGCTTTTTCAGCGTTTCGATGCTCCACACCAGCGGCTCGCCTTTTTTCTTCTTTTCGAGGTAGAGGTTCTGGTAACTCTTGCACAGCTCATAAATTTTGATGCTGTACTGGCTCTTCATCGGCAATGTGTAGGTGATGTTCATTGTCGTGTAGAACTCTTTCAGCTGAATCAGGTGCGGTTTCAGGGACTGATCCAGCGTCAGCACGATCTTGCCGGTGCCCTCATCGATGGTAGCGCTGCTCAACCAGCGAAACATCGTGATTTTCTGCGTGCCAGCCAGCCGGATCCATTGCACCTTGGCGTTGGCAATATCCTCGATGTTTTTCTTGACCTGTTTGTACATCGAGCCATTGTGCGGGTCCACACCGCAAAGTTTCAGGAATTCGTAAATGGACATCTCGTACCGCGGCAGTTCGGTATCCGATGGCTTGATCATGGCAAAAATGTGCAGCATCAGCTTTTGTTGGCTCAGCGTCAGACTGTACATGGCATTCTGGATCAAGTCATTAGATTTGCGCACAATGGTCTGGTTGCCCCGGGCGCTGTAGGTAGCGACTGGAGTCAGGGCCTTGTCATTGGTCCGGGGGATATTTGGCTCTTTTTTTGGTGCCATAGCGTTACCTCTGTTTTTTCTCGCAGCTGTGCTTGGTTGTACCAATAGGAAGGTTTTGGCGCACAGCCTACGACGGTAATGCTAATAATACCAGATTGTGTCTTGGTCGTCAATTATTGTAATAGTCAGCACATTTTGATTTTCCCGCAAAAATCCTGTATCTGTCGGTCTTATCTCTTTACGCTTTTAGCTTTTTTATTTAGATATAAGGTAAGCTGTGCTGCCGATAACAACCGAAATGTGCGCAGAATAACAAGCCCATTGTGCCGGGAATAACCACTAATCTGTGCCCGGAACAACAATATGCGGGGGATAACAACCCTGTTAGGCCACAAAATGGGGGCTACACAGCAAATTGTGCGCTGGATAACAACCACTGGGGGTCATAAGAAATTTTGCGGGATGTGGGCAACCAAATTGAAATTGTACTGCGAATAACAATAGGAACGTACAGTTGTTATTGACAGCACAATTTGCAGAAGAATATTTTTTAGGGAGAAGTGACAACGGAGACAAAACGGGAATGATTTTTGGAAATGTGCGTTAGATAACAACCCAAGGAAAAGAATTTTTTCAGGCCCATGCTTGGCTAGGACAGTGTTGGCTTTGCGCTTGTCTTGGGAAGGTTAGGGATACCAGGTAGAGGAAAAGAGGGAAGAGGAAACGACCATTGAATTGTGCTGCTGATAACAACCCTGATTTATTTGTCGGTTGCTATGGATCTGCCGGGAAAGCTTCGGTAAACCGTAAAAATGTGCGGACAACAACAACCGCCAACAAACTACCATAAAAATACGATATTACGATAAAAGAAAAGGCACTGCCGGCAATGAATTGTGTGCTGAATAACAATCCTGCGCACAAAATCCCGGAAATCCGCCTGTGAATACCGATTACTTTAAAATGTGCGATGAATAACAACTCCATCTTGCAAGGCTACTACAGTCTGCCGTACAGTAAAATGTGTCGTGGATAACAACCCTGCATGAAAACTTCGGGCAGGGAATTGTGCTGCCGATAACAATAGCTGCTTTCGGGTAGAGGTAGTCCGGAAAGCGGAAAATGTGCGTAGGATTCCAACAGGGGCTGGTACATAGACTGTAGGTCGGGATTGCCCTCCAGAAATCAGAATTGTGCGCCGAATAACAACCCTTCCCGAAAAGGAGCGTCCACACACGGTACAACGAATTGTGCCGTGAATAACAATACCAACCGAAGCAGCTGGCGGATTATCGAAACCGGAGCAAATCTATAAATTGTGCGGCAGATAACAACTCATTTTTCCGCACGCCAGAGGAAAATTGTGCCGTGAATAACAATAAGGCAGCAAAAACAGAGACAGTTGTTATCGGTGGCACAGTTTGCCGTTAACGCGGGCATAATCCGGGCAGAAAATCTTTTAAAAATAGTTTCATAGGAAGGTTGGCAACGACCAACTCCAAACGGCATCACATTTTCCGCACATAGTTTTTGCCGCGCAGCCGGGTCACGCTCGCCGCAAATTGTGCCGTGGATAACAACCATTTCTGCAAAATGTGCTGCCGATAACAACATGCCCCTATTATACAAGTGTAGGAATACGCACTTGCGCAGCGAAAAAACTGGGAAACCGCCGGAACTATAAAATTTCCAGTTGAAGAACCAATTGACACGGCAAATTGGGAAAAATGGAAAATAACTGGAAACAAATAAGACGGACGAAAAGGTTTACGGTTTAAGAAAATGACGGCAAATCCAAGAAAAAAGGCGAATTATGTCGAACGAAAATGACGGGATACGCTGAAAAAAATGGAAAATCTCTTGCTGCGAATGGGAAAATATGGTAAAATTTCCACAGTAAAGAGAACGATGGGGAAATACTACAGTGTGCGGCATCTGTTCATTGTATGGAGGAAAGCTGACGATGAATAAGATTAAGTTTGTTATGACAAATACCAGCGACATCGTAACGGAAATCTGCCGCGAAGCACTGGTAGCCAAAGGGGTGACCGTGATGGTATGTGAGAAAAACGGCACTGCCGCTCTGGAGACCCTGCTGGCTGTCCACCCCCAGGTCTGCCTGCTGGATGCTTTCATGCCGGACCTGGATGCTATCACCGTCAAGCAGCGTTACGAGGAAAAGAACAGCAGCGGCGTACATACCACCTTCTTTGTCACCGGCGCTTTCCAGAGCGAGGAAATCGAGCAGGATCTTCTGGATAATGGTTTCTCGTTCTTTTTCGTGAAGCCGTTCGATGAAAACGTGTTGGTTAGCCGTGTGCTGCGCGCCGCCGGCGGTGCTAGCCGCCCGCAGCCGGTCTCGCTGGATTCCGATGAACTCATCGTCACCGAGATTCTGCACCAGATCGGCGTACCGGCCCACATTAAGGGGTACCAGTTCCTGCGGGATGCCATCCTGCTCACCACCGCCGACCACGAGTATATCAACGCCGTGACCAAGCGCCTTTACCCCGAAATTGCCAAGCGCAACGGTACCACGGCCAGCCGCGTTGAGCGTGCTATCCGTCATGCCATCGAGGTTGCCTGGGATCGTGGTGATGTGGACACCCTGAACAGCTACTTCGGCTATACGATCCACAACCTCCGCGGCAAACCCACGAATAGTGAGTTCATCGCCATGATTGCCGACAAGATCCGCCTTGACAAAAAGCGGAGAGCGTAAGGCGGAACAAAGCCAGCAAGTACCAGCAAGTATAAGTAAAGCCGGTATTTTACGGCGGGCGCTGCAAACCAATAAACTCGCAGATTTATCGCTATAAAAATGTGAAATTATGAAATAAACCTATAAATAGTTTGTGTTTATATCAATAACTTCCTGTATTCATTGGGGCCTGGACCGCATGGATATAGGAAGTTTTATTTTTATTGACATGTGTTTTTTTCTCGGCTTGTCTTTCTGGTGGTAAGATGGTATACTCAAAATACATTTAATAATGAGGAAAAGGAGCAGGGATATGGATTTTATAAAGCGCTTTAATTTGACACCCCATGTGGAGGGTGGTGCGTTTCGTGAACTGTATCGTGATGGCGAACGAGCTAAGGAGCGGCCTGCACATGGTGTGATCTATTACGAGTTAGGACAAGGGGAAGCCTCGCAGTTCCACACGCTGGATGCGGATGAGTATTGGTTTTTCCATGCTGGCTCTACTTTAGAGCTGTGGGAAATCGACAACGGCAGGCTGGCAAAATATAAGCTGGGTCTGGAAGAGGATGCCGAGCCCTGTGTGCTCATGAAAGCCGGTACGATCTTTGGTGCCCGGCATCTTTCTCCGGAGGACGAAACAACCCTGGTGTCTTGCGTCACCGTGCCGGAGTTCACCTACGACCACTATCGTATCTGCGAACAGAAAGAAGTAGTAACGCTTTGCCAAGCGGCAGAGGAGTTCTATAATAAATAAGAAAGCGGTGTTATTTAGAGCACAATTTAAAAAAGTAGATGAATACCCCCTACAAAGGCCCCCTCTGCGAGGGGACTCCCGCGAAGCGGGTTGGGGAGAGAACTTGCGTCATCACCCCTTACCCCCTACAACTG
>CAVAGJ010000077.1:0-8429 GCA_963588145.1 Coriobacteriaceae bacterium | reverse complement strand
TGAAGCCGCGATAAAGAGGTACATACGTGACCAAGAACTGGATGACCAAATGAGCGACCAGTTGAGCTTCAAGGAATATGAGGACCCGTTCAAAAATGTAGCAGACTTTGACGAGGACGATTCGCCGGAGATTCCCACAGACAGTAGAACAAGTAAGTAAAAAAGGCGACGCCACGTGCGGTTGGCATCGCTCATTGTGCGCCTTTAGGCGCGGCTGGTATTGCAGCCCCTATGGGGCTGTCAGTTTGTCAAAAAACTTCCCTCATCAAGCCACGCAACAGCCAACCGCAGCATCAAAAATCCAAAAACATCCCCCAAAAGCTTGCAAACAAAGGCGATTCCACGCCCAGTTTGCAAGCTTTTTCAGATTCATGGCAGCAAATTTAAGCCTCACCCATTGCGTAACGCGGGCCAGGCCTCTCATGTGGGTATAGCGCATAGCGTGCTTTTCTTTTGCATCGGCAAAGACACGCTCAATCGTTTCCTTGCGTTTTTCGTAAATGCTCTTACCCAGATCTGTTTTGCGGATGCCCTCTACCACATCCAGATATTCCTGCCAGATGTGGCGTTGGATCAGCTTCTGCCCCTTGCCATTAGCACCACATTTTTCTCTGCAAGGGCAGTTCAAGCATACACTCGGTGTACTGCGGTAAGTACGTTTTCCGTTTCGGTCCGTTGTGGTGTGGCGCAGCAGCTCACCGGCAGGGCAGACCATACAGTCTAAGGCTTCGTTGTATTGGTAATCCCAAGGTTTAAAAGCGTACTTTTTCGTATGTCTTCTTGTATACGGAAGAACAGGGATGCGTCCATCCCGCAAAATCTTTCTGGCAATCCAAGGTGTTTTGTATCCGGCATCCATGGCAAGGGCTTCTACTTCGGGAAAGCGACTGCATACAGAATCGTATACAGCATCCCAGGCAACGCTGTCATGGATATTGCCCGGAGTGACTTCTACTGCCAGTACAAAGCCATGCCGTTCACAGGCAGTATGCGCCTCGTAGGCAAACTGCCGTTCATGCTCTCCCTTTACAAACATCCCGCAGTCCGGGTCTGTGGTGGATACTGTTTTCTCGCCTTTGGGCGGATTGTCGTCGTCCTTGTCCTCAATTTCTTTCTTGCCGAGCTTTGCACGCTCCTCGTTTACTTCCTTGCGCAGGACTTCATCGTAGACTTTTGCTGCCTTGTTGACCTGCTCTTTCTGGAATTTCTTCTTGTTTGCACTTGCTTTAATATGCGTACCATCTATAAAGACTACACTGGGGTCTACCATTCGGTTGTTCAGTGCTTTATTTAAGATATGGTCGAAAATCTCAACACTGAGTTCTGGCGGGAAGCGATTGCAGAAAGCGTAGCTCACTGTTGCAAAGTGCGGGATACGCTCCAGCAGGTCGTAGCCGAGAAACCAACGATACGCAACATTTACATCGCACTCCCGCCACGTCTGGCGCAGGGATGGAATACCGAACAAATGCTGAATGAGAACCATTTTAATAAGCACTACCGGGTCTGTGCCGGGACGACCTACTTTATCGTTGTACAGCGGGTTCAAACGCTCATACAGCCAGTCGTAGTCCATGACCTTTTCAATTTTGCGGAGCAGATGGTCTTTGGGTACGAGCATATCTATGTCAATGACCATTGCTTTGCGGCGGGCGTCTTCGGCGTGCTTTTCCATGAGGGGGACCTCCATAGATGGTTTTTCTCTATTATACCAAAAGCCTTCGCAGTTGCGAAGGCTTTTGGGGTGTTCTTTGACAAACTGGCAGCCCCTATGGGGCTGTTTTGCAAACCCCACGTTCAACGTGGGGTTATGATTTGTGCTTTCTTTTTTCAAAAATAGCACAGCAATGCAAATTTTACTTTGCGTGGACCTCCGATTTTGAGCTTCTATTCAATGAAACTCAAAATTTTGGAGGTAAATATGTCCAGAAAAAAGGATGCCAACAAGTATTGGATTTATGGTGAGGATGCCGCACTGGCGGCGCAGTTTACCGCATATTTAATTAAGGTTTTGAAGAACCGCCGTTTGAATTATATTCGCCAAAAAAGTGCAGAACAGGCGAAAGAAACCTCTTTTGATGAATTGGAGGAAACTGCCGTGCAGCAGGACGGTAGCGCGATGGAGGATGAAATTGAAACCCGCCTTTTGTGGGAAGCGATAAAGCAGTATTTGCCCCGGCTGACCCCGCAGGAGTGTGAAACCATGATCAGCCTGTACATCAACCGCCTTACTGTCAAAGAAACGGCGGCAAAAATGGATGTCGTGCCGCCCACGGTAACAATTTATCGTGACCGCGCACTTGCTAAAATTCGTAAAGAATTAGGGGAGGATTCATAATGGGAAAATTTAGAGAACTTCTGCTGCACGCAAAGCAGGGCAATGTTGATGCCGTGGAGGCATTGTATAAGCAATACCAAGCCACGCTGAAAAAGAACAGCTATGTGGACGGCAAGTTTGACGAGGACTTGTATCAAGTGCTTTCTATTGGCTTTTTAGTCGCATTGTCAAAGTTTAAGGTATAATAAGGGGGAGGCAGGGCTTAGGTTCTGCCTTTCTCTTTTTCGAGAAAGGTATATCAAATGCCTTGAAAACGCACAGAAGATATGCTATTATTATTTCGTGAAATGCGAAATAATGAAAGGCGGTGCCAAGATGATTGTTCTGAATCTTGCATTAAATGGCATTTACGGTTTTGATGATTTCAGCATCAATTTCAGCTATCCAAAGAAAATCGTCAACTCCATTATCGAAGATGAATACCTGCAAGGGCGTGAGCGTTTCCGCTATAAGAAAGCAATCATTTTGATGGGTGCGAACGCAACTGGCAAGACCAGCATGGGCAAAGCGCTGCTGCGGATTTTTGGCTATATGCAGACGGGAAACCCGGCGCAGCTTTATGAGATGGTGTCCGGCACGAAAGGCTCTTTCAGCATTGATTTTGTGAATGGTGACTACCGTTTACAGCGTCTTTCCGCGGAGATAAATGCAGCCAGCAGCGATGTGAAAGTCCAGTATATGACGGCGGAAATCGACGTACTGGATTCTTATGAGAAATGCGTTGAGAAGTTGGCCGACCATACCGATGAAGCAACCCGGACGACCACGGCCTTAAAAAAACTTGTGGGCGAGGTTCGCTGCCGCTTTGCGTACCCGGAAATCGAGAAGTCGCTGAAGCTGACGGGGGCAAATAAGGCAATCTTGCTTAAAACCCTCCGCGCGATAATTGGAACGCTTGACCCGACTTTGCAGGACGTAAGCATTTCCAAAGACCTGAAGGACACCTTTATTATCCGGCGCGGCGGCACCGAAATCATTATCCAAGATGGAAAACTGCTCAACAGGGAGGTACTTTCCAGCGGCACAGCCGAGGGAATTGATGTGGCGCTGTTCTTGGCCGCGATGATGGCAAAGGAAAGCGACTTCTATTACTGCGATGAGCATTTCTCCTATATCCAAAGCGACATTGAAAAGCGAATTTTCGGCATCATGCTGGACCGTATCGGTGCAAATGAGCAGTTGATTTTTACTACCCACAACACGGATATGCTGGACTTGAACCTGCCCAAGCATAGCTACATCTTCCTGCGCAAGCACCTTGAAGATGGCGCATACAAAGTGTCGGCCATTTCTGCATCGGAGGTCCTCAAACGGAACACCGATTCTCTGCGCAACGCGGTGGAGAATGATGTGTTTGCCTCTTTGCCGCATGACACCCTGCTGGACGAACTGGAAATGGGGTGGGCTGATGAACAGTAAGTGCATTTACTACATCGAAGGTCCTTGTGAACAGCAGCTTATCGCAGCACTGAAAGAAAACCCGGCAAAGCTGATTCCCGGTAAAGTCAAGGTGTTTAATGTAGTGCAGAATCTGATTCCCAAATCGCAGATGCTTTCGATTCAAGCGGGAACAACCGTGGTGCTGGCGTTTGATACAGATGTGCCGAATACAACAACTCTCAAGAAAAATCTTGAATTGCTGGCGCGGTACTGCGGCAGACTACGAATTGTGTTTTTGCCGCAGGTACTCAACTTGGAAGATGAACTGACGCGCTGCACCGATGTCAGATCGGCGACACAATTGACCCACAGCAATAGTGTCAGCAACTTCAAAACAGACTTTTGCCGTCTGAAACCAAAAGAATGCCGTGCCATGCTGGAGCGTCACCAACTTGCCGTGGATAAACTCTGGATGACTGCACCGCCAGAAGTATTTGCTTTTGTGGAGCAGAACAGCGGGCAGATTAAAACAATTTAATAGGGCAGAAAAATTTCCGTAGAGCACCCTTGCCAAGCAAGCGGCAGACCCTACGGAAATTTTTTTATAAAAAAATGTAATTCCTTGTCTAATTTTCGCCTACATGATGTGTGTATATATAATGAGAGCAAAAATAAATGCTCTTTCCCCCAGTACATTGACAACAGCACATCCAGAAGTTTGACTACATAAAGTCGGCCTGACCGCAACCCAAGGAGCGTCGGTCAGCACAGCTTTGAGCCAGCGCGAAGATGCTGCACCACGGGGAGGTGATGCGGTACGGTGACAGTGGAGCGATTGCTGGCAGCAAAGCGGGTGGCATGGAACCCACCTATGCGATGAAAGGGCCGGTACTAACGATACGCACCGTAGCGTTACCCTCAAGGAAACGGCGGTACTGCCATTTATGGACAGGAAGCGGGAGCTGCCAACAGCCGGGTCAGACCTCTGCCAATATCCGGGAAGTAGTGTCGAACAGGATAATTTTTGATTTTAGAAACTACGGCGGTCACAATCACCGCAGCAATGCAGCAAAGTGTGGCCTCCGTCCTTGTGAAATCAAATAAAAGACAAGGAGAAACAACCATGAGCGAAATGGAAAGCAATGCTATGGCACTGGCGCTGATAGATATTCTCTATGCGCAGGGTGTTATAGACCATGAATTGTATTATCGGATACAAGCAAAAAGCAAGGCGCTTGTCAAGGCTGAAAAGGACTAAAACGACAGCCTACCGATGAAAACAGAAAACCACTATACTGTGCGGAAAGGAGGTTACGACATGAACGCATTTACGCAAACATACTTTTTTGGAAACACGGCGCTTGACCCGGAACGCCAGCGCAAAGTGGCACTCTATGGCCGTGTATCGACCCAGCACGAAGCGCAAATTGACGCGCTGGGAAATCAGATGCAGTGGTATGATGACCAAATGAAATACCATCCGAATTGGCAGGTGGTTGACCGCTATATTGACGAAGGTATCACCGGCACATCGGCCAAGAAGCGCCCCGCGTTTATGAGAATGGTGGACGATGCCAAGCGCGGGCGGTTTGACTTGATCGTAACCCGCGAAGTCTGCCGCTTTGCCCGAAACACAGTAGACACGCTGATGGTCACAAGAGACTTGAAGAACTACGGTGTAGAGGTTTTCTTTGTGTCAGACAACATCCGCACGATGGACGGCGATGGGGAACTGCGACTTACTATTATGGCCACTATGGCACAGGAGGAAAGCCGCAAAATCTCCGAGCGCGTCCGCGCAGGGCAAGCCACAAGCCGTGCTAACCATGTTTTGTATGGCAATGGAAATATCATCGGCTATGACCGGGTAGGCCCGACTTATGTTATCAACGAGGAACAGGCCGAAACGATTCGCACCATCTACACCCTGTATTCGCAGGGGTTGGGTGAAAAGGCCATTGTCAACGAATTAGGGCTGCTGGGCTGCAAAGACGGCAGAGGAAAGGTCTGTTGGTCTTGCGCAAAGATAAGCCGGATTCTCCGCAACAAAACCTACATGGGCATGATTGGCTATCGAAAATCGGCGGTCAATAACTATCTGGAGAAAAAGAGAATCAATAACCTTGACGAAGATAGTATTGAATATGTAAAAGGCGATTTTGAGCCGATTATCAGCGAGGAACTTTGGACGAAGTGCGAGAGCATCCGCAAAGGCAGAATTAGCAAGTGGAATATGCCGAATGGCATGGAGCGTCGCAAAGGCACACGCGCACCGAAGCTGTTATGGGTATCCAAGTTGCGTTGCCGCTGCGGCGGGTCATACCACCGCTTTAAGTGGCGCACATTGGCGGATGGAAGGCTACCAATGCGCGGTTCGGACGCAGAATCCAACCCGCAGCTTCGTTTTGGCAACCAACATGGAGCAGACAAACTCTTGTGATGCAATCAGTATTCCGCAATGGAAACTGGAATTGATGGCAAAAGCAATCTTTGACCGTGTATGGGGCGACCAAAAAGAAGCCGTTATGAAAGCCTGCTCCATGATAAAGGATGCGCAAAAGGGCATGATTGGTATGGCTACCGAGCAGAAAAACACCTTGCAGGACAAGGCTGAAAAGTTGAAAACGCGCAAGCGGAAATTCAACACCATGTATGCCGATGGCGATTTATCCCGCGAAGAATATAAGGAAATGGCCGCGCAAGCAGATGAGGAGATCAGCAAGCTGGAAGAAGAACTGAACGCAGCGGCCATGCCGCAGCCGGACGAGACTGCGCTGAACGCAAGCCTCATCCAAAGGGCGCTGGAAGAAATCGTAGACATCTCTGCTCCTAAAATCGCAGACAACCTGATTGACCGCTTTGTGGAAGTGGTTACGCCAGTTGAAAACTATTCATATAGGTGGAAGCTCAATTTTGGCGAAAAGGTCATGCGGCAGGACAGGGCAAACCTGTGTGAAATTACAGATGCACCGATTCTCGCATTCGCGCTCACGTTTGAAGATGCCAAAGTATACCGCAAGGCAAACGAAATGCCGGCGCAGTTTAGATCGGCGGCATGGACGGACTTGAACGTGGAAGTTTACATCTAAAATACATCAAACAAGGACGCATTCAGCAATGGATGCGCCCTATTTTTATGGACGAAAACGGCTTAATTCAGCCATTTTCCATCGCACTCGTTTTAGCAAAAGCAGCACAGGCAGCAATTAAAAATCCCCGCGCTTAAGTCACGTAGATTTTTACAATTAAATGTGGATTACGATAAGGCTCGTTCTTGTCGAAATTCGCGTGGCTGCGTGCTTTGGCCGAAGCAATGGAAAGACCTGACAGTTAAGGTCTTTCTATAAATCATAGCAAGCCCCTAATCGCTGTACTACAGTGATTAGGGGCTTTTTTTATGCAAAAATGCCCTTTGGGTACATTTTCAGCAAAAAGTATACGATTTTTGGGTACATTTTTGGGGTCAAATCGGGGTACTTAAGAGCTATCAAAAAACCGCAGGAGTACGCAGCATGACTAAGAAAACATCGCCTGCTTACAGAGCAAGCAAAGAGGAAACTATTCCAATAAATAAGTTGCATCCCTTTTCCAACCATCCGTTCCATGTTCGCCATGATCTGGAATTCAGCGAGTTGGTGGATAGTATTTCGGAGAGTGGCATCATTACGCCAATCATCGTCAGACCCAAAGTTGGTGTTGGCTATGAAGTGATAAGCGGACATCGCCGGTGGGAGGCTTGCAGAGAACTCGGCATCGAAAGCATCCCTGCCAGAGTAGAATACATAGACGATGACGAAGCCACGATCCTGATGGTCAACAGCAACATCCAGCGCGAGCATGTGCTGCCAAGTGAGAAAGCATTTGCTTATAAAATGCGCATGGAAGCACTAAAAAGGACGGCAGGACGTCCAAGCAAAAATTCGTGTCAAGTTGGCACGAATTTCCGAGCAGACAAAGCGGTGGCAGAAAGCACATCGGAAAGCGCAAGAAGCGTACAACGCTATATTCGACTCACTTACCTGATTCCATCCATTCTACAGATGGTCGATGACGGGCGTATCGCATTCAATCCAGCAGTAGAAATCTCTTACATGACGGAGGAACACCAGACGTGGCTGAAAGAAGAAATGGATATGTGTGATGCCACACCATCCCTCGTTCAGTCTCGGACACTAAAGGACATGAGCCGAAATGGAACGCTGACGGAGAACTACCTGCATACCCTGCTGACAGAAGAAAAGCCGAACCAGCAACAGAAGTTCTTCCTAAATCAGTCTGATGTGCAGCAGTATTTCCCATCCAGCTATACGCCGCAGCAGATGCAGAATGTCATCATCTCGTTGTTGAGGAATTGGGAGCATAAGCGTTCCTCCCGCCAGCGACCACAGCGCGAGGACGAACTGGAACGATAACGGAAAATACAATGTGTAATAGATTACGGAATGTGGTTTTGTGGGCTTTCTTAGCTGCACCCATTTTTAGGCAGGAGAAGTGAGATGCAATACGAATATTTTTACGGCGCACAAGCCGAGCAGTTCTCTTTTTACCGCATACCCAAAGCGCTATTTACAGAGCCAAACTTCCGGGAACTGTCTACCGATGCCAAGGTACTGTATGGGATTCTACTGGATCGAATGAGCTTATCGCTGAAAAACCAATGCCCAGCCGCTGACACAGGTGGTCGTTGTAGTCCTTGCCGTTGGGCGGTGGG
>CAVAGJ010000076.1:0-8633 GCA_963588145.1 Coriobacteriaceae bacterium | reverse complement strand
AAGATAGTTGGCTGGAGACGGCCTGTGAAAATAGGTAGATGCCGACTTCTCTTTTTTTTAAACAAAGCGCCTTATCCTGCAAGGGGTAGGGCGCTTTTGCTATTAGTATAAAAGTTCCTTAAGAGATTTGCGAAATTTCTTAAGGAACTTTTTGTTTATATCACCAAAAACCGTGTAGTCCCATTTAAGGGAAAAGAAAAATGTACCGTGCCCAATTTGTGGAGGAATACTGAAAATTCATAGAAGCTGCCGCTGCAAATTGCAGATTGGCAGTGAAGACACTACCATCTATGGGTAATGAAAGCTCATGTAGCCGACACAGACCTTGGAAATGGTTATATCGGTATGGCTTAACTTGGTGTATTCCATCGTGAAAAACTTCCTGCCGTCATCATAAATTTTCTGTTTTTTCAATAAGCAAAACACCCGCTGCAGGCGTTTGTGGTTAAAAATTGGTGCTCATCCATTGAATTTTAGAGCCGGAAAATTGCAGCAGCCCCTCATCCCGCATACGGCACAACTCACGGGAAAGGGCACTGCGGTCCACGCAGAGGAAATCCGCCAGTTCGGTGCGGTTGTAGGGCAGGTCGTAGCAGCCTTTTTCATCGGGTGTCAGGGTTTGCAGGTAAATTTTCAGCCGGTCGCGCAGACGCTTCTGGGCCAAGATGCGCACCTTCGTGTTGAAAAATAATAGCTGCTGTGCCATGTCCTGCATCAAGTTGGCCGTCACCTGCATACGGCAGGGGCAGGTCAGCGTAGTGGGGGACATCAGGGCGCTGAAATCCAGCAGCATCACGGTGCAGTCGGTGCTGGCCTGCAGGCAGACGGGGCTGGTTTTCCAGCCGGTGCAGGCAAGCTCGGCCCCAAACACCTGCCCCTGTCCAAAGCGGCAGATATTGACCTGGTTGCCGTTTTCATCGTACAGGAATTCTTCCATCGTGCCGTCCAGCACCACGCCGGTGTTGTGGCTCTGCTCGCCCAGTTCGACCAGGCAGGCGCTGCGGGGGTAGGTGGATACGTGGGCGTTCAGGCATTCCAGCACGTCCTGATAGCGGCGGGGCTGGATGCCGCTGAACATGCCGCATTTTTGTAAAATCGGATAATACTCTTTCATTTTTCGGGAAACTTCCATTTTGTTGCTATAACAACGGACTTTCATGAGTTAGTTGTGCTAAACTATAGTTAGCTTTTACTAATTAGGCATACCTATTATAAATAATATAACAACAAATGTCAAACCCTACATGCCGCAGGGTTGGGCAGTTATTAAAGGAGCAACAGAATGATCTCTCTTGGCATTGATTTGGGCACTTCTACGGTCAAGATCGTGGCTTTGCAAAACGGCGCTGTGCAAAGCCAGTGGATGCAGCCCCACCATGGCCGCCCGCTGACCAGTCTGCGTCAAGGCCTGGGCGAGTTGGGCCTGCGTGAAGCCGAACTCCTTTCCCTCTGCGTGACCGGCAGCAACGCCGAGGCACTGCTGATGCACTGCCCCGACCTGCCCCAGCTGGACGACATTCCCGCCATTGTCGAGGGTGTGCGCCACATGGTGCCGGGCGCAGGCTCGGTCATTGAGATCGGCAGCCAGGGTGCGCGGTTCATCACCGGCTTGCAGGATGCCGTGCCCCAGTTTGCCGTCAACGAGCACTGCGCCGGCGGCACTGGTTCTTTCTTCGAGGATCAGATGTCCCGCGTAGGCTGTAAGCTGGAGGATTACTCCGCGCTGGTCGCTCAGGCACAGAGCGTACCGCGCCTTTCGGGCCGCTGCGCCGTTTTTGCCAAGACCGACATCATCCACCGCCAGCAGGAGGGTGTCTCCACGCCGGATATCCTGCTGGGCTTGTGCTATGCCATGATCCGCAACTACAAGGCCACCATTGTGCGCCGCCTGCCGGTGTGCAAGCCGGTGGTTTTTTGCGGCGGTGTCACCTGCAACATCGGTGTCAGTCGTGCCATCCGGGAGGTGTTCAATCTTGCCGAAAACGAGCTGATCGTCCCCGAAAACGCCCAGTATGAAGCCGCCCTTGGTGCTGCCGCCAAGGCCAGCGGCAGTTATACACTGCCCACCCTGCTGGCGCTGCTGGATAACGGCCTGACCGTCAACCGAACCGTGGGCAGCCTGCCGCCGCTGATGCTGCGCCCCGGCACGAATTTGCAGGAGCCGCAGGCCACCGGCGTGATCCCCGCAGGCGGCTGTGCCCTGGGCATTGACATCGGCTCCACCAGCACCGACCTGGTATTGGTCGGGCCGGATGGCGAACTGGTAGACTCCCAATATCTGCGCACCGCAGGTGACCCCGAGGGGGCTGTCCGCAAGGGACTTGCCAGCATCCGCCAGCGCTTTGGCGCGGTGCAGTTCACCGCCGTGGGGGTCACCGGCTCCGGCCGCGAGCGGGTCGGCAAACGCATTGGCGCGGACGCTGTGCGGGATGAGATCACCGCCCAGGCCAAGGGCGCGGCCCACTGGGTGCCCGAAGTGGACACCGTGTTTGAGATCGGCGGGCAGGACAGCAAGTACATCAGCCTGAAAAACGGGGAGGTCGTTGACTTCCAGATGAACAAGATCTGTGCCGCCGGTACCGGCTCTTTTGTGGAGGAGCAGGCCGCCCGCATGGATATCCCGCTGGCAGAGTTCGGCCCCCTGGCTCTGAGCGCTGTCCACCCCGCCGCACTGGGCGAGCGCTGCACCGTCTTTATCGAAACCGCCATCGCCTCCGCTGCAGCCGAGGGTATCTCCCAGGCGGAGATCGCTGCAGGTTTGTGCCATTCCATCGTGCAGAACTACCTGCACAAGGTGGTCGGCTCCAAGCCGGTGGGGCAGCACATCGTTTTGCAGGGCGGTGTGGCCTACAATCCCGGCATCGTGGCGGCGTTCCAGTCTGCCTGCGGCGACCGGGTGCAGGTAAGCCCCTGCTTCTCCATCAGCGGTGCTTACGGTGCCGCCCTGCTGGCGCAGGAGGAAGTGGGCGATGACCCCAGCCGCTTTGTGGGCTTTGACAGCCCCGCCCAGCAGGAGGATGACCGCCGCAGTGCCGAGATCCAGCGCAACATCGACTTTTACCGCCAGGCCGACCAGCTGCTGCTGGATGGCTACACCGGCAAGCGCGACCCCCGCAAAAAGACGGTGGGTGTGCCCTTTGTGCTGATGATCCACAAGTTCTTCCCAATGGCAAACGCCTTCTTCACCTCGCTGGGCTTCAACGTGGTGCTGACCCCGCCCACCAGCGAGGAGACCATCCGCCTTTCCCAGCAGGCTGCCCAGGGTGAGACCTGCTATCCCGTCAAGCTGATCTACGGCCACATGCAGCAGTTGATCGACCAGAAGGTCGATTACATCTTCCTACCGCGCATCCACACGATGAAGCACGAGACCAGCCGCGTCAAGCACAACTACGGCTGTGTGTATATGCAGACGGCGGCGGTATCGGTAGCCAAGGCACTGGACATCGAATCCAAAGGCATCACCCTGCTAAGCCCGGTGTTTGACCTGGACTTCGGCCAGGAATCCATGGCAAGCGCCATGGTGAGCCTGGGCAAGATCCTGGGCATTCCCAAGCCGCTCTGCGCCAAGGCGCTGCTCAGCGGTGCCATGGCGGTGCGCCGCCATACGGCGGCGGTGGAAAAGCAGGGCAAGGCGCTGCTGGCTACGGTAAAGCCCACCGATAAGGTGCTGGTGCTCATCACCCGCAACTACGGCGTGTCCGACCCCATTTTGAACATGGGCATCCCGGAACTGCTGCTGGAGCGCGGGTATAAGGTCATCACCTTAAGCCACCTGCCCGGCCACTCGCTGGATATTTCCGGCGAGTACGATAACCTCTACTACCCGTTCGGCCAGCACATCCTTTCGGGTGCCAAGCTGATTGCCCATCACCCCAACCTGTACGCTGTCTATCTGACCAACCACGGCTGCGGCCCGGACACTATGCTGGCACACCTCTTTAAGCATGAGATGGGGGACAAGCCCTATTTGCAGATCGAGGTGGACGAGCATTTCTCCAACGTAGGTGTCATCACCCGCATTGAAGCGTTTTTGAACAGCCTGAAACAGCGCCCTGCCGTGGAACTGCCGAAGAATTTCGACATCCGGCAGGTTGCACTGCGCCCCTGTCGCATCCCGCGTACGCCTGCCAACGCTGTGCCGCTGTACCTGCCGTATCTGGGCGAGTACACGCCGTTTTTGGCCGCTTACTACCGCGCCCAGGGCATCGATGCCCGCACCCTGCCGCCGCTGGATGACCGCGCCCTCTCCTTGGGCCGGGCCGAGACCAGCGCCAAGGAGTATCTGCCGTTCCCGGCACTGCTGGGCAGTGTGCTGGCCCAGCAGGAGGAAAGCAGCGCACCCGCGCAGTTCCTCATCCCGCAGAACCAGGGTGCAGAAGCGGACGGCCAGTACGCACGGGTCATCCGCGCCCTGCTGGACCGCCGTAGCATGACGGATGCTGTGCTGGTCAGCCCCATGCTGGAAACCCTGCCCGGACAGGCTATGGACAAGGATGCCCTTTTCCGCGCGCTGCTGGCGGGTGACCTGCTATATGCCGCCCCTGCTGCTGCCCGCCCGGCCCTACGTGACCGCTGGCAGAATGTGCCCACCTGGGAGCAGCTGCACACCGCAGCCAAGGAGATTGGCGCTATGCCCGCCACGGGCCGCTGCCTGGCCGCTGTGGGTACGCCTCTTTGCCTGACGGCACTGGACAGCGGTGTGCTGGCCGCGCTGGAAGGGGAGGGGGAGCAGATCCTCCGCGCACCCTTGAGCGAGGCGCTGTGGTTCCTCTGGCAGGACGATCTGGATGCCAACCAACCGCAATCCGCCTGGCTGACCGCCATGGCCCGCGAGATGCAGGCCATCGGCGCAGAACTGGGTGCTCGCAATGCCTTTGCCCAGCAGCCCGAAGCACTGGCCCCCGTAGCGGATGCCGCCCTGCCGGATTTTGCCGGCGGCAACGGCCGCTACCGCTATGCCAAGGCCGTGCAGATTTCCCAAAGTGCCAACGCCGTGCTGACGCTGGCCCCGCGGTACGAGAACACCGCCATGATCTTGGAAATGCGCGGCCTGCACGATGCCTGCCAAGCCCCGCTGTTTAGTCTGTCCCTCGACAATGACTGGGACGAGACCGCTTGGTGCCGACTGCGGTCGTTC
Source organism: Coriobacteriaceae bacterium (assembly GCA_963588145.1). Taxonomy (GTDB): domain Bacteria; phylum Bacillota; class Clostridia; order Oscillospirales; family Ruminococcaceae; genus Gemmiger. The sequence continues at coordinate 3,493 of CAVAGJ010000076.1, read as the reverse complement.
CTGTATTATTGCTGATAACCCAATGCGGGCGGATGATTACATCCGCCCTTACAGCATGCGCGATACACTTTGTAGGGGGCGATGTTTGCATCGACCCGTGGGCGCACATTATGCGCCACTACGAAATTGGCAACACGACAAAACCGGGGTTATTGCACAGGCAAAAAGGGCAAGTGCAGTAGTCCCTTTTATATCTGAATGTGCCCCAAAGCACAAAAACGCTCGCCATATTTTGCTATGCAGCGTTCAGGAAAAGTCTATTGTACAAACTGTTGACTATACGGTTTTATACGAGACAAGTATCCGCCAGCGGATGCTCTTATTTGCTGTACCAATTTTCTCCACCTTAAATTTCCGCTCGGAAATTTTGCTTTAGGGCTTGACTTTTAATAGTTAGTCTTTCTTCGTATCTTTTTCCCAATTAAATTATACCTCGGGAGTTGATTACTTTCTATATTTTTGAGTAACAAATCGGTTTCGCCATGCTGATTTTGTTCGTGTTTATGCATATTTTTTGAGTTTTTCTCCGGTCTTTCTCTTTTGGGGGATGTGCAACAGTCCCGTTTCAGGCTCCCGTTATTTGGGAGCCTTTGGGAGCCTTTTTTGCTGCCGCACTTGCCCTCCCATCTCTTAGGTGCTATAATAAGGTTTCAAAAAGAGGAGTTCCCACATAAAAGGAGCACTATGCGACAACAAAAAACATCCCCTTGGCTCATCGCATTCCGCATTATCTTTACGGCAGCACTGCTGGCATGTATCCTCTTTATCTTCCGCAATTCCATGCAAACGGGTGAGGCCTCGTCCGTCCGCAGCCAGTCCGTTGCCACTATGGTCAACAGCGTTCTGGGCAAGTTTGGCCTTGGCCCTTTGTCTGAATATGTCATCCGCAAGCTGGCGCATTTCTCCGAGTTTATGCTCGAAGGTTTCCTGCTGATGCTCTGCCTGCGGGTATACACTCGGCATTTTGTCCGTCATATCAGCTGGCCTCTGCTGGCCGGCATGAGCACCGCCCTCATGGACGAGACAATCCAAATCTCCGTGCCCAACCGCACCTCGTCGGTCATCGATGTGTGGATCGATATGGCCGGAGTTATCACAGGGCTGTTTGCAGCCCTAATCATTCTGCTGATTTTACGTGCCGTTATGGCATTTTATCAGGTAAAACGCGAAAATAAAACTCTGCGCGCCGAACGGGAAGCTCTGCGTCAGCGCGAACATGAACGTCTGGCCCGTCGTGCCGCGCAACGTGCGGTCCAGGGCGAAGACTACAATGAGGAGGTAGACGAAGCATGACCACCCAACAGGCAATCGAAGCATTGCATGCCCTGCCGCGCCTGGGGCAGGGGGCACCCGGCCTGGCCCATATGCAAAACTTGATGGACCACCTGGGTAACCCGGAAAAGGAGCTGCAGTGCATCCACATTGCAGGCACCAACGGTAAGGGCAGCCTGGCCGCCATGACCTCGTCCATCCTGACCGCTGCCGGCTACAAGACGGGCTTGACCATCAGCCCCTACGTGGTGGATTTCCGCGAGCGGTTCCAGATCGATGGAGAGATGATCCCACCCCGAACCCTGACCTGCCTGGCCCAGAAAGTGCTGGACGCGATCGATGCCATCGAGCAGGAGGGCGGCGAGATCCCCGTCCAGTTTGAGGCTGTTACCGCGCTGGCACTGCTCTGGTTCGCCCGCGAGAAGTGCGACCTGGTTGTGCTGGAAACCGGCCTGGGCGGCCGCTGCGATGCCACCAACATCGTGCCCCACAAGTTGGTGGCCGCCATCACCAAGATCGACTACGACCACACCGAGATCCTCGGCGATACGCTGGACAAGATCGCTGCCGAGAAGGCTGGCATCATCAAAGAGGGCTGCGCTGTCGTCAATTACCCCGAGCAGCCCGCCGAGGCTATGGGGCCCATCCTGGGCGCTGCGGCCGAGACGAACACTGTTATCATCACGCCCGAAATGGACGACATCCGTCTGCTGCGCGGCAAGCGTCTGGAAAACCGCGTCGACTACGGCGGCTACAAGGCCAACCTGCAGTTTCCCGGTGCCCACCAGGCTAACCACGCCGCCATGGCTGTGGAAATTGCCCTTGCCCTTTGGCGCGAGTTCGGCTACGACATCTCCGATGATGCCATTGAGCAGGGCCTGAGCAACGCCCATATGCCCGCCCGCATCGAGGTCATGCGCCGCCACCCGCTGCTGCTGTTGGACGGCTGCCACAACCCGGACGGGGCTAAGGTTCTGGCCGAAACACTGACCAAGGCTGAGTATGAGGAAAACCTCGTGGGTATACTGGGCATGCTGGCTGATAAGGACTACAAGTCCATGCTCTCCGACCTGGCTCCCTGCTTTGCCAAGGTATTTACCGTCACGCCCGAATGCCCCCGCGCTCTTTCGGCCGAGGACCTGCAAAAAGAAGCCCGGTTCCACCTGGATGCCGAAGTCGCCGCCAGTGTACCTGAGGCTCTGCGCAAAGCCCTCGACTACTGCGAGGATAATAACCTTGCAGGTGTGGTCGTCTGTGGTTCGCTCTACCTGGCTGCCGAGGTCCGCCCCTTGATGCTCAAAGAAGCAGAAAATTAACGTGTTACCACCCTGTTTTAACAGAATATACACACCAAAGCCTGTGCCGTAATGGCAATGTCACTTAGTTAAATAAGTAATCCCTCTATACCGTTTCCTGGAGTGACCCCGAAAAGTTAGACAATGTTTTGAAGTAAAAATTGTTCAAGCAGCTGAAAGGACTTGCTGTCTGTGAATTGTAGGCGGCAAGCCCTTTCAGCTTTGCCTTGATGCGGCGGTTGTTGTAGTAATCCAGATATTCAACGAGTTCCTGCTTGAAGTGTTCCATAGATTGAAACTCTTGTAAGTACAACAGTTCGCTTTTGAGTAAACCAAAGAAATTCTCTATCACGGCGTTGTCCAGACAGTTTCCTTTCCGGCTCATGCTCTGCCGGATGCCCTTCTCGCGGAGCATCCGCTGATACCGCTTATGCTGGTATTGCCAGCCCTGGTCAGAATGAAGGATCAACCCGGTTCCATCCGGTATCTTCTCAAAAGCCTTATATATAACAGCAGCTATATTCACCGCCCCACGGCAGTTGTCTGGTGGTGGTCGAACAACTGGTGGTGGGGTAGGCTTCATTACTCAACAACCTCGTAGTCTGTGAGGTTGATTTTGCCGAAGCTGTTGCGGACTTCCATGTCGAGGATATGACCGGGAATGTCTGCGATATTGCCGCCAAGGTCTGCGATAATCTGACCCATCTGGTCGGGCGTGGCGCGAACGACTGCCGTAATCTGACCGTATGCGTCCTTGCTGCTTTTCAGCGTGTGCAGACGATACACATCATAGTGCTGGACAGTGTTCGCGTTCTTGCCCGTAGTGGGAGTAAATTCGCCGACTGCGTGTTCGATACCTACGATTTCGTACTTCATTTTTATGACCATCCCTTTCCGCTGCGCTTCAAGGTACAAACAAGGAATGA
>CAVAGJ010000075.1:0-8689 GCA_963588145.1 Coriobacteriaceae bacterium | reverse complement strand
CTTCCTGTTCGCTATTCTTTTTTATCCCTTGTCACGCATCATTGTAATACCTACAGCATCAGCCTTTTTTCACATCCAATTTTCTATTGAAAAAGCAGCCTTATAATGTTATTATAAAATGAATGGCTGTTTCCCTGTAACCGACAGCCGGGACAACGGAGGTCCTGCATGCATTATCACAAATCCAAATTTCTGCGGTTCGCCAATGCCGCTTTCGAAATTCTGCTGCTGATCCTAACTTTCATCTTTGCCGGCTGGCTGCGTAGCTACATCCCCATGGGCAGCCAGTTCTTTATGTGGGATACCTGGACGTTTTTGCCTATCTCTGCCCTGTATGCACTGGTGATCGTAGGCTGCAATGCCGTGCTGGGTAGCTACTGCACCCTGCACCTGCGCAACACGCTCAAGCAGCTGTTTCTCATCGCACTGACCAGCTTGATGGGTCTGGCGCTGATGGCAACCGCATTTTACGTATTCCGCGTCAGCCAGCTTTCCCGTTTGCTGCTGGTGTATTACTACCTGCTGTCGGTCATCATGATCTACCTCAAGCGGCTGGTGTTTGACAAGCTGGCCGATGCCTACGTGCGCAAGCACGACATCGTGCCCCGAGCACTGCTCATCGGCGGCGGGCAACTGGCGCACCGCTTTCTCCGCGATGTAATCGAGGGCCACGGCAGCACCGCCATGCAGTACGTGGGCTATCTGGATGCCGCCCCCCGCGAGGGCCTGCCTGCCTACTTAGGCACAGTGGACAGCCTGTACGAACTGCTGCAGACCCACAAAGTCGATATGCTGGTGCTGGCCCAGGACGTGCAGGACACGGCCACTACCCAGCGCATTATGATGCTGGCGGATAACTTCCACCTGCGGGTGACCGCCGTGCCCGTATACAATGATTACATCAGCTCCCGCACCGAGATCAGCACCCTGGGCGGCATGCGGTTCGTGGATCTGCGCCTGCTAAACACCTGCGAGATCATGGGCGTGAACATTGTTGTCACCGACATGGAAAAGACCGTCCGCCTGCTGGAGGAAAAGCTGGAGGATTGGCGTGGCAAGTACATTTGCGTAGCCAACGTCCACACCACTGTGACTGCCCACGATGATCCCACCTACCAGGCTGTGCAGAACGGTGCCGTGATGGCACTGCCGGACGGTGGTCCGCTGTCCCAGTTCAGCCGCGAGCAGGGCTATGTGGATGCCGCCCGCGTGACCGGTCCCGACCTGATGAAAGAGATGCTGAAAGAGAGTGTCACCAAGCACTACCGCCACTATTTCTACGGTTCTACGCAGGAAACGCTGGACATTTTAAAGGCGACCATTGAGAAGAACTACCCCGGCGCGGTGATTTCAGGCATGTACTCACCGCCGTTCCGCCCGCTGACACCCGAGGAGGACGCTGCTGTCATCCGCCGCATCAATGAGACGAAGCCGGATTTCGTCTGGGTCGGTCTGGGTGCGCCCAAGCAGGAACGCTGGATGGCTGCCCACGAGGACAAGGTGCGGGCCGTGATGGTGGGCGTGGGTGCTGCCTTTGACTACGAGGCCGGCAATATCCGCCGCGCTCCCATGTGGATGCAGCGCCATAACCTGGAATGGCTGTACCGCCTGATACAGGACCCCAAGCGCCTGTTTAAGCGCTACCTAACCACCAACATCAAATACCTGTGGTGGACCTGGAAACAATGACCCTATCGCCATCGCACACCGCGGTGGCGTTTTTTGTGAGCAACCCACATCATAAAGGCTCCCTCTGTGAGGGTGACTCCCCACGGTGTGGGGAGATGTCGCGCCAGCGACAGAGGGGCCCGGCCGCGTGAGCGGTGTCAGCGAAGCTGACTGAGGGAGAGAGTCTTTGATAAGGTTCCCGTTCAGGATTGTAGAACGTTTTCTCTAAGGAGTTTATATAAATGAAACGACTCGTCATCGGTCTGCTGGCCCACGTGGACAGCGGCAAAACCACCCTGGCCGAGGGCCTGCTCTACCGCGCCGGTGTGCTGCGCAGGCTGGGTCGGGTGGACCATAAGGATGCTTTTTTGGATACCGATGCCCAGGAGCGCGCCCGGGGCATCACCATTTTCTCCAAGCAGGCTATGCTGACGCTGCCCGCGCAGGGCGATGCGGAGGAAACCGCTCTGACCCTGCTGGACACCCCCGGCCACGTGGATTTTTCCGCCGAGGCCGAGCGCGCCTTGCAGGTGCTGGACTACGCGGTGCTGGTCATCAGCGGCACCGATGGTGTGCAGGCCCACACCGAAACGCTGTGGAAGTTGCTGGCTCGTTACCGCGTACCCACGTTTATTTTTATCAACAAAATGGACCTGGCCGGGGCCGATGCCGCCGTGCGCCTGCGGGAACTGCGCGGGCGGTTCGGCGATGGCTGCGTGGATTTTTCCACCACGCCCGACCCCGAAGCCCTGGCCCTGTGCAGCGAGCCGCTGATGGAAGAAGTGCTGGCGGACGGCCAGCCCAGCCGGGATACCCTGCTGATGGCCATCGCACGGCGGCAGGTGTTCCCCTGCTTTTTTGGTGCGGCGCTGCGGCTGGACGGCCTGGATGGTCTACTGCACGGCCTGCAGACCCTGACCCGGATGCCGCCCGCCTGGGGCAAGTTCGGCGCGCGGGTGTTCAAAGTCAGCGAGGATGCCGGTGCCCGGCTGAGCTGGCTGAAAGTGACCGGCGGTGTGCTGCATGTAAAAGACACCCTGCCGAACGGCGAAAAAGCCGACACCCTGCGCTTGTACAGCGGTGGTAAGTTCCGGCTGGTCAGCGAGTGCCTGCCCGGCACGGTGGTGGCCGTGACCGGCCCTGCCAACACCCGCCCCGGCCAGGGCCTGGGTGCCGAGGCCGATGCCAGCGCCCCGCTGCTGGAACCCGTGCTGAACTACCGGGTCGACTGCCCCGATGCCGACCCCCACACCCTATTAAAAGCGCTGCAAACCCTGGAGGACGAGGACCCGCAGCTGCATGTGGCTTGGCGCGCCGACCTTGCCGAGGTGCATGTGCAGCTGATGGGCGAAGTGCAGCTGGAAATTTTGCAGAACATTCTGCAGGAGCGGTTCAAGCTGGCTGTCACTTTCAGCGAGGGCGGCATTTTGTACAAGGAGACGATCACCGCCGCCGTGGAGGGCATCGGCCACTACGAACCCCTGCGCCATTATGCCGAGGTACACCTGCTGCTGGAACCCGGCCCCCGGGGCAGCGGCGTACAGCTGGCGGCAGACTGCCCGCCGGACAGTCTGGCCGAAAACTGGCAGCGCCTGGTGCTGACCCATTTAGCCGAGCGCACCCACCCCGGCGTGTTGATCGGCGCACCACTGACCGATGTGAAAATCACGCTGGCGGTGGGCCGCGCCCACCAGAAGCACACCGAGGGCGGGGACTTCCGCCAGGCCACCTACCGCGCGGTACGCCAGGGCCTGCGGATGGCCGAAGTCAAAAACGCCGTGCAGCTGTTGGAGCCGTGGTACGAGTTCACGCTGGAACTGCCCGCCGACTGCCTGGGCCGCGCCATGGCCGATGTGCAGCGGATGTGCGGCAGCTTTGAGCCACCCATCACCCAGGGCGACACCGTGACCCTGACCGGCCGCCTGCCGGTAGCCACCGCCCGGGGCTATGCCCGGGAAATCGCCGCCTACACCCACGGCCTGGGCCGCTGGGCCGTGCTGCCCGCCGGGTACGATGCCTGCCACAATGCGGACGAAGTGCTGGCCGATTTTGGCTACGACCCGGATGCGGATATCGAAAATCCGGCTGACTCGGTCTTTTGCAGCCACGGTGCGGGGTATCTGGTGCGCTGGGACGAGGTACCCGCCAAAGCCCATGTGGACAGCGGCCTGGCCCGCCGCCTGGACGGCCCCGCCGGGGTGGATGCCGAGCCGCAGGAGGACGAGGAAGCCCAGGCCAACAACGCCCGCCGCCGCGCTGCCGCCTACCGCGGCACCCTGGAACAGGACAAGGAGCTGCTGGCGATTTTTGAGCGCACCTACGGTAAGATCAAACGCCGCGGCCAGCCCGCCGGGGCGGATACGAACAGCGAAAAGGCCGCCCGCACCGCCATGCACACCCGCCAGACCCCTGCGGTGAGCGCTTCCGCCCCCGCCAAGCCCCAGCCCTCCGGGCCGGACTACCTGCTGGTGGACGGCTACAACGTAATCTTCGCCTGGGACGAGCTGCGCAAGATTGCCGATAGCAATCTGGATGCAGCCCGCCGCCGCCTGATGGACATTTTGTGCAACTACGCCGGATACAAGCGCTGTGTGCCAATTTTGGTGTTTGATGCCTACAAGGTGCGCGGCGGCACACGGGAAGTGGAAAAGCACCACAACCTGTACGTGGTCTACACCAAAGAGGCCGAAACCGCCGACATGTACATCGAGCGCACCACCCACGAACTGGCCAAGGACCACCGCACCCGCGTGGTGAGCAGTGACGGTGCCGAGCAGATCATCGTGCTGGGCAACGGTGCCCTGCGTGTCTCCGCCCGCGCCTTCGCCGAGGAAGTGGCGGCAGTAGAAAAGGAAATACGAGAGTTTTTGCAGGGTTAAAAATCACCGCCCACTAAAAGCCTCCCTTGTGTAAAGGGAGGTGGCACGGCGAAGCCGTGACGGAGGGATTGTGGCCTTGCGAGAGTAGACCGATATATTGGCAAGGTCACAATCCCCCAGTCAGCTTCGCTGACAGCCCCCTTTACACAAGGGGGCCATTTTTATTTTCTGCTATTTTTCATTTAGAAATGATTTTGAAAAACGCCTGTGCTATACTGGTGTCAAATCCAAGGAAAGGAGATGCCCGCCATGCGGCCGATTTTGATTGTCGAGGACGAACCTGCCATTGCCGACTTAATTGAAATGACGCTGGAACCCCTGAGCCAGCCGCTCATCAAAGCCCACACCGGCGATGACGCCGCCGACCTGCTGGGATCCACGCTGTTTGACCTGATTTTGCTGGACGTAATGCTGCCCGGCGTGGACGGCTTTACCCTGATGGACTACATCGCCCCCACGGGTACGCCGGTCATCTTTTTAACCGCCAAAGCCACGGTGGAGGACCGGGTGCGGGGTCTTCGGTTGGGCGCGTACGATTACATCGTAAAGCCCTTTGCCCCGCCGGAACTGCTGGCCCGGGTGGAAGGGCTTTTGCGCCACACCGGCCGCCGGGCTGCCACGCTGCAAGCCTTTGATGCCATTATCGACCCGGACAACCACACCGTGACCCAGAACGGCACCCGCATAGAGCTGACGCCCCGGGAGTTCGACCTGCTGCTGGCACTCGTCCGTGCCCGGGGACAGTTGCTCTACCGTGAAGCCCTGTATGAGCGGGTCTGGGGCCTTGACAGCAACGCCGGGCCCCGCACGGTGGACATCCACATCCACCGCCTGCGCAAAAAGCTGCACTGGGATGATAAGATCATCACCGTGCCGAAAGTAGGGTATAAGTTATTGCCATAATGAAAGGAGGCCCCCATGAAACGTTCCCTCTCTATAGCCGTCTGCGGCTTTTCACTGGTGCTGGCGTTGGTGGGCGGGTGGCTGGCGGACCGCCAGTTTACCCAAACGCTGGACACCCTGGCCGACCAGGCCGTGCTGCAGCATCAGCGCAACCTGTTCGGCTACGCCGAGACTTTGCAGGAAGTCAAAGATGACGACACCATCCACATGATGGTGGTCAAAGACAACCTTTTCGCCCAGGCCGACAGCAAGACTTTTGCCGCCAAGCTGTTCTACGACCGCCAGCGCTTGATGGTGGGGGCCGAGCCCTGCACCTTCGCGCTGCTGAACCAGGTCGGGCGGGTCCTGTACACCACTTTGCCCGATGATATCCCCGAAACAACGCTGACCGCCCTGCAAGCCGGGGACGGCACCACCATGCAGCTGTGCGGTCAGACGCTGCTGCTCTGCGACCAGGTGGCCGGGTCCACCGGCTCCCGCACCTGGGCATGGATGGTCACCGGCATGGATGTGTCCCCTGCCTACGCCGCCCGCACCAACACCCTGCGCCAGTGGTTTTTGCTGCAGGCAGTGCTCACGCTGGCCGCGCTGCTGATGGCCCACCACACCACCGCCCTGCAGCAGTTAAACGACCGCCAAAGCCGCTTTGTGGCCGACCTGACCCACGAACTGAAAACCCCGCTGACCAGCATGATCGGCTACGCCGACTTACTGCGGGGCGGCGAACTGCCACCCGAAAACCAGCGCCGTGCCGCCGATGCCATCTATCACGAATCCACCCGGCTGGAAAGTTTAAGCCAGCAGCTATTAAGCCTGCAGGACCTGCGGCAGGAAGCGCTGACCCTGACCGCCGTGCCGGTAGCTGCCGTCTTTGAGGATGTAGCCCGCAGCCTGCCCGACTGCCCCGTCACATTGGAACGAACCTGCCCCGAGGATGCCGCCGTGCGGGCCGACCGGGTACTGCTGGCGGACCTGCTCCGCAATTTGGTGTTGAACGCCGCCCACGCCAGCGCGCCGGGCAGCACGGTAACGCTGCGCTGCCTGCCCGTCGGGGAGCATTGGCGGCTGGAAGTCGCCGACACCGGCTGCGGCATCCCGCCCGAAGCCCTGCCCCATTTGACCGAGCCATTCTACCGGGTGGACAAGGCCCGCGCCCGGGCCAACGGCGGCAGCGGCGTGGGGCTGGCACTCTGCGCTGACATCGCCGCCGCCTTTGGCACTAAGCTGGAATTTACCAGCACCGTGGGCAAAGGCACCACGGTAGCCCTGACCCTGCCCAAGGAGGTGTACACCCATGAAGAAGCTGACGATTGACCGCCGTTTTTGGCTGACGGCCGCCCTGTGCGCCGCCCTGCTGGCCATGCCGCCGCTGACGGCCCGCGCCCGGGCACAGCAGTACGCCGATATCACCCTTTCCCGCCCCGAGGTCACAGGCATCATGACCGATGAGCAGCGCCTGGACCCCACGGTCAGTGCGCTGTACAGGCAGCAGGTGTTAAGCGTCAACAACGGGTATAGCATTGGCGAGGAAAACTCCCACAAATACACCCAGATGCAGGGCAAGCTGCGGCAGGCCAACCGCCGCGGGCTGTTGAGCGAGGAACAGCTGAACTATCTGGTCCAGCTGGCGCAGGATACCGAAACTGCTGAAAACGTAGAACTGGAAGCTGCCAATTATTCCACCTTAAACTTCTGCACACTGCATACCGATGCCGCCGGGGTCGAACATCTGGAGCTTGCCCATTCCGTGCCGTGCACGGATGACGCTTCGCCCAATACGGCATTTCGGATAGATGCCTATGTCGATATCGCCTATCTGCCCAACAACGGGCCGATCTTGGAAATGCGCATTAACTGCGATGACCTGCCCGAAGATGCCATCGACTCGGCTACCCTGCTGGACCGCTTTACCAGCCAGCTGAACCTGACCATTCCCGGGGAATGGGAGCAGGCCAACGAGACCACGCTTTTCCACCGTGCCGCCGACCTGACGGCCTACTACACCCACAGCATCGGCCAGCGATACCTGGCAGTATCGCTGAGGGTATTGGAGTAGCCGCAGCCTAAAGCCTCCCTTGTGTAAAGGGAGGTGGCACGGCGTAAGCCGTGACGGAGGGATTGTCCCGCTTGCCGGGCAAGGAGGTCTACAATGCAAGGCCACAATCCCCCAGTCACCTTCGGTGACAGCCCCCTTTACACAAGGGGGCCTTTTTCGTGCTCTACTATATAGCAAAAGGCCCGCCGTATTTCTACGGCGGGCCTTAATTCTATGCTAATTCAATCGATCAGACAATACCCTGGCTCATCATAGCGGAGGCGATCTTCTCGAAACCGGCGATGTTCGCACCGGCAACCAGGTTACCCTTGACACCGTACTTCTCGGCGGCGGCAGCGGCATTGTGGTAGATGTTGACCATGATGCTGTGCAGGCGCTCGTCCACTTCCTCGAAAGTCCAGGCCAGGCGCAGGCTGTTCTGGCTCATCTCCAGGCCGGAGGTAGCAACACCGCCAGCGTTGGAAGCCTTAGCAGGCGCAAACAGCACACCGTGGCTCTGCAGATAAGCGATGGCCTCGGGGGTAGAAGGCATGTTGGCACCCTCGGCTACGGCATAGCAGCCATTGGCGACCAAAGCCTCGGCACCGGCCAGGGGCAGCTCGTTCTGGGTGGCGCAGGGCAGGGCGATGTCGCAGGGGACGGTCCAGATGCCCTGGCTGCCCTCGACATACTTAGCAGTCGGGACATAATCCAGGTAGGTCTTGATGCGGGCGCGCTTGACCTCTTTGATCTCTTTCATGACCTTGTAGTCGATGCCGTTCTCGTCCACGATGTAACCGTTGGAGTCAGACATGGCAATGACCTTGCCGCCCAGCTGGGTAGCCTTCTGGTTGGCGTAGATAGCCACGTTGCCGGAGCCGGAGATGACCACGCGCTGGCCCTCGAAGCTCTTGCCGGCGTCAGCCAGCATTTCCTTGGCAAAGTAGCACAGGCCGTAGCCGGTAGCCTCGGTACGGGCGAGAGAACCGCCGAAGGGGATGCCCTTGCCGGTCAGCACACCGGTGTACTCGTCACGGATGCGCTTGTACTGGCCAAACAGGAAGCCGATCTCGCGGCCGCCAACGCCGATATCACCGGCGGGCACGTCGGTATCGGGGCCGATGTGGCGGTACAGCTCAGTCATAAAGCTCTGGCAGAAACGCATGACCTCGGCATCAGACTTGCCGTGGGGGTCAAAGTCAGA
>CAVAGJ010000074.1:0-9124 GCA_963588145.1 Coriobacteriaceae bacterium | reverse complement strand
TTTGGTGACCCGTACGGGAATCGAACCCATGTTACAGCCGTGAAAGGGCCGTGTCTTAACCGCTTGACCAACGGGCCTTATATAATACAAGATTTCGCTAAAACAGCAAGCAACTTATCGGCTACTATTGCAACCGACCCCCAAGTATTTTAGCGAAACCTTGTATCATGTGGTAGCGGTAACTGGATTTGAACCGGTGACACTTCGGGTATGAACCGAATGCTCTAGCCAACTGAGCTATACCGCCACATTTTTGAGGCGCACTCGAAAGTGCTTTATTATTATACGAAAAAGCAGGGTTCATGTCAAGTATTTTTCCCGATTTTTTTGAAAAACACAAAAAAATTCCCGCATTGCGGCTGCAACGCGGGAGTAGATGTTTGTTATAATATTACTTCTTGTTGGGCACCAACACAGCCTTACCGCCCATGTAGGGGCGCAGGACCTCAGGGATGGTCACAGTGCCATCGGCCTGCATGTGGTTCTCCAGGAAAGCGATCAGCATACGCGGCGGAGCCACGCAGGTGTTGTTCAGGGTATGGGCCAACTGCGGCTTGCCGTTCTCATCCTTATAGCGGATGTGCAGGCGGCGAGCCTGAGCATCACCCAGGTTGGAGCAACTGCAAACCTCAAAGTACTTCTGCTGGCGGGGGCTCCATGCCTCGATATCGCAGCTCTTAACTTTCAGGTCAGCCAGATCGCCAGAGCAGCACTCCAGTTGGCGGACGGGGATCTCCATGGAGCGGAACAGTTCAACGGAGTTCTTCCACAGCTTGTCGTACCAGGTCATGCTGTCCTCGGGCTTGCAGACAACGATCATTTCCTGCTTCTCGAACTGGTGGATACGGTAGATCCCACGCTCCTCGATGCCGTGAGCACCCTTCTCCTTACGGAAGCAGGGGCTGTAACTGGTCAGGGTCAGGGGTAGCTTTTCACCCTCGATGGTCTGGTCGATGAAGCGACCAATCATGGTGTGCTCCGAGGTGCCGATCAAGTACAGATCCTCGCCCTCGATTTTGTACATCATGGCATCCATCTCGGGGAAGGACATAACGCCCTTGACCACGTCACCGTGCATCATGAACGGGGGAATTACGTAGGTGAAGCCCTTGTTGATCATAAAGTCTCGGGCGTAGGCCAGCACAGCCTCGTGCAGGCGGGCGATGTCGCCCAGCAGGTAGTAGAAGCCGTTGCCGGAAACGCGACCGGCGGCATCCAGATCGATGCCGTCAAAGCTTTCCATGATATCCACATGGTAGGGGATGGGGTAATCGGGCACAACGGGCTCGCCGAAGCGCTGGACCTCAACGTTGCAGCTGTCATCGGGGCCGATGGGCACACTGGGGTCGATCATCTGGGGGATCGTGTACATGATCTCCTGGATCTTGGCTTGCAGCTCGGTCTCCTTGGCTTCCAGCTCTTTCAGGCGGTCAGCCTGGGCAGTAACCTGCTTCTTGATCTCCTCGGCCTCGGTTGCCTTGCTGGGGTCCTTTTTAGCCTGGCCCATCAGGGCACCGATCTGCTTGGACAGCTTGTTGCGGTTGGCGCGCAGGTCGCTGGCCTCGCCGATGGCAGCGCGGTACTCGGCATCCAGCTTGATGACCTCGTCGACCAGGGGCAGCTTGGCATCCTGGTACTTTTTACGGATGTTTTCCTTGACTGCCTCCGGATTTTCACGGACAAAACGAATGTCTAACATGATGATTCTCCTCTATATTTTTCTATACTTTATAGAAAACCAGATTGATTATTCGGCCTCCGGGTCGTAATGGCCCAGCAGGTCGGCGAACTTTTGCAGCATTTCATCGCTGTAAAAGTCGATTTTCAGCGAGCCTTTGCCGTCCTTGTATTCCACGTGGACCTCGCTGCCGGTCACTTCCTTCAGCGCGGCTTCGATCTCCACCGCGCGCTTGGGGCGGTTGAAGGGATCCGGTTTGGGTTTGGGCGGTTTGGCAGGCTTGGCCAGCTTTTTGCAAAGGGCTTCCGTCTGGCGGACATTCAGCCCGTTGGCTTCGATTTCCTCGGCCGCCTGCTGCATCAGTTCCTGCGTGGGCAGGCCCAGCAGCACTTTGGCATGGCCGGCGCTCAACACACCCTCGCTGACTTTATGGCGGACCTCCTGCGGCAGGGCCAGCAGGCGCAGACTGTTGGTGACGGAGCTGCGGCTTTTGCCCAGCTTTTTGGCGGCAGTTTCCTGCGTCAGGCCGTATTTTTCGATCAGCTGGTGGCAGCCCTCGGCTACCTCGATGGGGTTCAGGTCCTCGCGCTGGAGGTTTTCGATCAGCGCCAGGGCTGCGGCCTGCTCGTCCGATACATCCTTGATGATGACCGGCACCTCATCCAGCCCAGCCAGGCGGGCAGCGCGCCAGCGGCGCTCACCCGCAATGATGATGTAGCCGGTACCCAGCTTTTTGGGGCGCACGGCGATGGGCTGCAACAGGCCGTTCTCGGTGATGCTATCGGCCAGCTGGTTCAGCGCATCGTCATCGAACTGCTTGCGGGGCTGCGCGGGGTCGGGTTCGATCTCCCGCAGCGGCAGGGTAGAGGCAGCCGCATCATCCGATGAGGTTTCGGGCAAGTCGGCAAACAGCAGGTCAAGGCCCTTGCCTAAGCCGCCCATTTTCTTTTTTGCCATCGGCTCACCTCTCGTTCTTGCTTAAAAATTCCCGTGCCAGTTCCATGTAAGCTTCGCTACCTTTGCCGTTGGGCTCATAGAAATTGATGGGCATGCCGAAGCTTGGTGCCTCCGACAAACGCACTGAGCGGGGGATGACCGCCTTGAACACCTTGTCCCCGTAGTACTTTTTGACCTGAGCCACCACCTGCATCGTCAGGTTCAGCCGGCCGGCGTACATGGTGAACAGTACACCCTCGATATCCAGGTAACGGTTATACTTTTTGCGCACCATTTTTAAGGTATTCATCAGTTCGGTCAAGCCCTCCAGCGCGTAGTATTCACACTGCAGGGGGATCAGCACGGTATCCGCGGCGCACAGGCCGTTGATGGTCAGCAGATCCAGCGAGGGCGGGCAGTCGATGAAAATATAATCATACAGCGGCACGATGGGGGCCAGCACACTGCGCAGACGCATCTCTCGCCGAGGCAGGCTGACCAGTGCCACAGCGGCACCGGCCAATTGGGTATTAGAGGGGAGCAGGTCGGCATTATAATCGGTCTTGACGATGGCATTGCGCACGTCATCGTCCTCAATCAGGCAGGTATAGATGTCAGACTCCAGCTTGTTTTTGGCGATGCCGTAACCACTGGAAGCGTTGCCCTGAGGGTCAAGGTCAACAACAAGGACCTTTTTTCCCAGTGCTGCCACGCAGGCGCTGAGGTTTACTGCGCTGGTAGTTTTGCCCACGCCGCCTTTCTGGTTTGCTACTGCGATGACTTTTGCCACGCTTTTCCCTCCGTCTTTTTGCTTTTTAAGACGGTTTTACCCGTCTAAATTCTATTATAGCACAAGGAAACACTATAAAAAAGGGGAAACCACAAAAAAATACCTTGCAAAATGTTCCACGTGGAACATTTTGCAAGGTATCCTTGCTTTTTAAGCCGTTACGCTCCGGTCGCGTACTCTTTGGTCGGTTCCAGTGGCGAGATCGTTGACTGTTTCACGGGGCAACCATCGCCGCCTACAGGGATGTGCACGACGTACTCAAAATACTCGTCTTGCTTATCGCAGTGGGTGGTGACCTGGATGCTTTTCCGGGCCATCATGTCAACGGCATGCTGCAAGGCCTTTACAAAAAAGCTGACATCCCGCACCCTCTTTTCCAGTGCCGGGGTGCGGCGGTTTTTCGGCAGGCGCAAAGTCGCGCGGGCGTGGTAGGGGACGGTTCGATGCAGTCAACGGGCAGCATAACGATGCGCCTCTGTTTTTGTAGCCACTTTTGATTTTTCCCTGCGGGTGATAGTCTCATAAAAAATGATATGCTTTTCCCTGGGAAAGCATATCACGGACTGAAAAAAAGTGGAAGAAAAATTATTCGCTGGATTTTGGCCCTTTTTGCGGTGTTACAGCGGCTTCTTGGCAATTTTGCCGCCGTTTCTGGGGTAAACGGTCAAAGTCTGCGATATTTTTTCGCATACCACCAGCCCACGGGCGCTGCCATCGGGCAGGGTGAACTGCCGGGTCTCACGGTATTTGCCGCCTAGTTTTTTTAAGGCGTTGGCTGCGGCCTTGGCTTCGGCATCGGCTTCGGGGCCTTTCATGGCGATGAACACGCCGCCGACCTTGACCAGTGGCAGGCAATATTCGCTCAATATCGGCAGGGCAGCCACGGCGCGTGCGCTGGCAATATCGAACTGCTCACGCCAAACTTTGCGAGCGGCTTCCTCGGCGCGCTCCTTGGCGAACTCTACGCCGGTCAGGCCCAGTTCAGCGCAGGCATACTTTAAAAAGTCCACGCGCTTACCGGTGGGCTCCATCAGGGTCAGCTGCAGCTCCGGCTTGTAGATTTTAACTACGATGCCGGGGAAGCCCGCGCCGGTGCCCACGTCCACCATTTTGCCCTGCACTTCGGGCTGGACGGCAAACAGCAGACTGTCCGCAAAGTGGCGGTTCTCAATGCCCTCGGGGCTGGTGATGGCTGTCAGGTTGACCTTCTCGTTATAGTTGACCAAAATCTCTGCGTAGTGGTCCAGTTTATCTAGCTGGGTGGGGGAGAGGGTAATGTTCCACGTGGAACATTTTTCGGCTAAGCGGTTTTTATCGATCATAGTGTACACTCATTTCTGTTTCAGCAGCACAATGCTTAACTGGGCTAGGTCGCTGGGAGAAACACCGGGGATGCGCCCGGCCTGAGCCAGTGTGCGGGGACGGATCTTTTGCAATTTTTCGCGGGCTTCCAGCGTAATCATCTCGATGGGGCTGTAATCGAAGTCCTCGGGGATTTTCACATTCTCGTGGCGCTGGATGTCACGGATCAGCCGCTCCTCGCGGGCGATGTACCCAGCGTAGCGGATCTCGGTCTCAATGCGCTGGGCCATGGCGGGGGTCACTCCCTCGCCGCGGCCGATTACCTTGGCGACCAATTCATAGCTGATGTAGGGGCGGCGCATTAGTTCCAGTGCCGTGCCGCCGATCTCGCCCAATTCGGCACCCGCGGATGCAGCGGCTTTCAGATCAGCCAGGCGCACCGTGGTTTTTGCCAGACGATCCATCTCGTTTTGCTTGATCTCCCTGTCTTTGCAGAACATCGCCCAACGGTCATCCTGCACCAAACCATATTCACGTCCAATAGGGGTCAGGCGCTCATCTGCGTTATCCTGCCGCAGGCTTAAGCGGTATTCGCTGCGGCTGGTCATCATGCGGTATGGATCCATCACGCCCTTGGTCACCAGGTCATCCACCAGGGTGCCCAGATAGCTGGTGTGGCGGGCCAGTACCAGTTCATCTTTTTCCAGGGCGTGGCGGGCGGCGTTCAAACCGGCCAGCAGGCCCTGGGCAGCAGCTTCCTCGTAGCCGGAGGTGCCGTTGAACTGTCCTGCTCCATAAATGCCACCGACTACCTTGCTTTCCAGCGTGGGTTTTAAGGTGGTGGGATCAACACAGTCATACTCGATGGCGTAGGCCGGGCGCATGATTTCCAGATATTCAAAGCCCTTGATGGTGCGGTACATGGCGTTCTGCACCACCTCGGGCAGGCTGGAGGACAAGCCCTGCAGGTACATTTCCTCGGTGTCCTCGCCGCAGGGCTCCACAAAGATCGGGTGGCGTTCCTTATCCTTAAAGCGCACCACCTTATCTTCGATGGAGGGGCAGTAACGCGGGCCGACGCCCTGGATGTCGCCACCGTAGAGCGGCGAGCGGTGCAGGTTTTCCAGAATGACCTTGTGGGTCTCGGGGTTGGTGTAGGCGATGTAGCAATCGACCTTGTTATGCATCGGCTCCCGCGTCAGGAAGCTGAACGGCTGCAGTTCTTCGTCCGGGTCGCCGGGCTGGCGTTCCAGCTGGGTAAAGTCGATGCTGCGGCGGTGGACGCGGGCCGGGGTGCCGGTTTTAAACCGGCGCAGCGTAAAGCCGTGCTCCACCAGGCATTTTGTCAGCGCCGTAGCGGCGTGGATGCCGTCAGGGCCGCTGTCGTAGTGGGCCTCGCCCACAAAGATGCGCCCGCCCAAGGTGGTTCCGGTGGCGATGACCAGCGCCTTGCAGCTGTAGTAGCCGTTCAGATTGGTGATGACGCCGCAGACCTTGCCGTCCTGGATGTCCACAGCCACGATCTCGGCCTGGTGGATGTCCAGGTTCGGCGTTTTCTCCAACGCGTGTTTCATCCACATGTGATAGCGCTTGCGGTCGGTCTGCACCCGCAGGCTGTGAACGGCGGGGCCTTTGCCCCGGTTCAGCATGCGGCTCTGCAAAAAAGTGGCATCCGCAGCAATGCCCATCAGGCCGCCCAGAGCATCCACTTCCCGCACCAGGTGGCCCTTGGCGGTGCCGCCGATGGACGGATTGCAGGGCATGTTGCCGATAAAATCCAGCGAAAGGGTGAACACTGCGGTCTTGGCCCCCAGTGTTGCCGCCGCGTGGGCGGCCTCGATGCCGGCATGCCCGGCACCGATCACGACCACATCATAACTTCCCAGTTTATCCATAGGTTTTTCCTCTATCATTTACCCACACAAAATGTCTCAAATACTTCCTCTATCGTTGCATCGCTGGCATCCTCGCCGGTCAGGTCGCACAGGGCCTGCAAAGCATCGGTCAGGCAGATGCCCGTGGCATCCAGCCCAAAACCCGCCTGCCGGGCTTTCATCGCTTCGGCAATGGCATCCCGTGCGCGGGTGGCTGCCGCCAGCTGGCGGGCACTGCACAACTGTGCCGCGCCTGGGTCCAGCTGGGCCGTGCCCAGCAGTTCGGCCACGGCTCCGGTCAAGGGCTGCAAACTGTCAGCCTCTTTGGCGCAGAGGGTGATGACCTTTTTAAAGTAGGGCTGCAAAGTCGTGGCCGCATTCTCCGTGGAATCGGCCAGGTCCTCTTTGTTCAAAATTGCCAGCGCGGGGCGGTTCCGGCAGCGGCGGGCAATTTCCAAATCCGCTTCGGTCAGCGGCTGGGCGGCATCAAACACCGCCAGCACCAGCCCGGCTTCGTCCAGTTTCTTCCAGCTGCGGCGGATGCCCTCGGCTTCGATGGCATCACCATCCGCGCCCACGTCCCGCACACCGGCGGTATCAAACAGGTTCAGCCGGATCTCTCCCAGTTGGACAGCCTGCTCTACAATATCGCGGGTGGTACCCGCTACCGGCGTTACGATGGCCCGGTCAAATCCAGCCATCAGGTTCAGCAGCGTACTTTTGCCTACGTTTGGGCGGCCCAGCAGTACGCAGTCCACACCCCGGCGCAGCACCGCACCGGCTCCGTAGCCACGGATCAGGCTGTCCAGTGCCGCTTTCTGGTCGCCCAAATTTTTCAACAAATGCTCATCGGAAAGTTCCGGCACGTCCTCCTCGGGGTAGTCGATCCAGGCGGTCAGGTGGGCGTTCAGGCTTTGCAGTACGGTCTGGATCGCGCCGATGCGTTTTGCCAGCCGCCCGTCCAGCGCCGACTTTGCCAGTGCGGCTCCTTGGCGGCCGTTGGCAGCAATGACTTCCATCACGGCCTCGGCCTGGGTCAGCGACATGCGGCCATGCTCCAGCGCACGGCGGGTGAACTCGCCCGGGCCGGCTGGGGCTGCCCCTGCGGTGATGAGAGCTTCCAGCAAGCCGTCCGCCATGGCGGTGCCGCCGTGGACCGAAAGTTCAATGACATCCTCGCCGGTATAGGAGTGGGGGGCGCGGAAGAAAAGGGCGATGGTTTCGTCCATCTCCTGCCCGTGCAGCAGGTAGTGGCCCAGCATAGCGGTGTAGCCCTTGGCCTCGGCCACTTTGCGCCTCACGTGGAGCGGTGCAAAGATTTTTTCCACAATGGGGTAAGCGTCCGGCCCCGATACGCGCACCACGGCAATGCCGCCTGTGCCGGGGGGCGTTGCCAGTGCACAGATTGTCTGCTGTAAGCGATCCACTGCGATACCTCCGAGAAGTAAAGTTTCTAACACTTTATCATACCACGATTTTTTTTTTTTTCCTACCTTTTTTACGCGGTTTTTTGAAAAAATAGAAATTTGAAACTTTGCGGAATAGTGTAAAAAAAACACAAAACTGGATTGCTGAAAAATACACAAGCATGATGCAATCCCCGAAAAGCAGAATTCCAACCTTATTAATCCTCGGTGTAGCATCCATCACCCGCGAGTACATCCTGCCCATCTACACTGAGGACGATCTCTACTATGTCGGCGTTTAGATCAAGTCCAACAATATTGATGATGCCGAGGCAGTTCTCGTTGACACCATGCGTCTGCGGCGGATGAAGACGGCAGCTATGAGTGGGATGGCTCGCTGCTGAGCGCCCGCGGTACTTTCTGCGAGATGGACAGCGAGACCAAGGGCCTGTACCAGGATTACATTGATTATCTGGAACTGGATCCGGAGGACGAGGCCAGTTTCCTATCGCTGTGATGCCGCTGGACATCGCACTGGTGGTAATGCTGATTTTCTTCATCCGCATCCTGGTCCTGGCGTTGACCGGCGGCTACCAGAAACAAATCAAAGTCTACATCGTCAAGAGTGTGTACCCCAAGGGCATTGAGCACACGCTGGATTTTTTCTACGAGGATACCCCCGTGGAGGACAAGCACCTGCGCGTGGACCGCAACTGGCTGCTGTATGATGACAACACCACGTCGATCCTACCGGCTGATCGTGATATCACCTGGGCTTACCAGAACCTGACCCGCCAGAAGATGTACGGCATCATCACTGTCAGAAAGAGTTACTCGGTCCACATCTGCTCGGTCAGCGAAGATCGCCGCGACCGCGAGAATATGATCCCGATCCGTAATGAGGCCACCGCCCAGGAACTGCTGGGCAAACTGAACCGCCTGTACCCCGATGCCGCCTACGGCTACAGTCCGGATATCGACTGCGAGTACAACGCCGACCCGGCTGCTTTCCAGCGCAAAGTACAGGTGCCCGCCGTGCCGAGGTTGGAACCACCGCAACGGCTACCGAGTAATTTTCAACAATGTAGGTTTGTCAATGAAGAGTTACAGAGAAAAAGAAGATAAAACCTGTTTAGGG
>CAVAGJ010000073.1:0-9180 GCA_963588145.1 Coriobacteriaceae bacterium | reverse complement strand
CCGCGGGGTTCTTTTTATTTCAATTCGCAATTTTTACGGATTACAGGAATGCTCCATTTAGCATTGCTCAAAATCATGCCATCAATAAGCCCCGAATAACTTTTTCCTTAGAGTGCGGAACATTAGATGTTATCGTCATATTTTGTTCGATTCCATCAATTCCTATTGCTCTATTGATTTCACCAAAAAAACCCTGTATAAAAGAAGAGGCCAGATAGTCAATTTGGGCAGGAAAGACAATCTCGAAAGGCTGTGTTAAGTCTATTTTATCTTTTACTTGCGATTCAAATAAATTATATCCATACGGGTATCCCGCAAGTTTGGTAAGCGTTCCATCTTTAATCCGGATCGTAACAATTTGATTCATAATTATTCACCTTTAGCAAGAACAAAGTTAAGATTATATGCAGTTCCGGGTAAATCCAAGGGGCTTTCTCGAAAAACAGAATCATTTGGCTTATGACGAATAAAGTCATTTTCATTATTCATGCCAATCCATTGATTGTGATTATATTGTAAATAGTCTTTTTGAAATTTCATCACGCGTTTACCTGAAAGTACATAACAACTATGCGCGTCAGATCGGCTTTCCAAGGACTGAATTACTCTAGGAAGCCCTGTTCCGCCATTTAAATTATCATTTTGTCTTCCTGAAATCTTGTTTTGAAAGGCACTTAGCATAAAGAAATCATCTTCTGTATATTTATCTCCAAAAAAGTGTTGATGATTCATGTACGCTTTTTTAAGCATTTCGTATCTAGGTGCCTGTCCGGGCATAGACATCAACACCGGATTACAGCACATCTTTTTTTGAATTCCTGTTCCTAGAAGAATCGAGGAAAAATTCAGAACACATATGTTAACTCCGTAATATTGATGTGATAAGTTTTCTGTCGGCTTTATATAATTATCGGCAACATCAATATCAACTAAACAGTGCGAATCCGTATGTTCAATAGCATTTCCAACTAATTCTACTGCAACTTCAGCGACTTCATTGGAAACCTCTGGTGCGACTCCCTTGATACGCAAGAACATATCTATCGTTGTCATTGCTGCGCTTAGTGATTCGAGATTCTTACTGTTAAAAGGTTCAAATACACGTCGATAGTGGCCCTTATATATTTCAGAATTGAATTTCCGCAGGAATTTTGCTCTATGTGCTGCTGTGCCATCTTTTAGCAATTGCAATGGCATCGAAAGCAACCCTTTGGTAGTGATATTCGTCTTTTCATCGTATATCAATCTCACAGGAACATTATGTGTTCCTATAATGTGCTCCAGATAGCACTCCAATAAAATATAAAGCAGTTTCTCGTCAAAGTTGGCCTCTTTGATAATAATAAGTATTGGATTTGCTTGCGACGTACAGTGGACATAATGTGCAATCCCAGAAATCAGCCTTATTACGGCATCCAAATCGATGTCTTTACCACCAATATAAAAAACTGCTTCACCTGTATGCGCCGTAAAAGGAATTGTATAGCTATTAACACTTTTCCCAAGCAAGCTCTTTTCAAACAAATCAATATCTTGCATAAACTCGCCATCCAACGTATAATAAACCAATTTTTTTCATTATACAATAAAAATCCTCACTCTGTAAAGGGCGCTGACCAATCTTTCATTGGTAATTCAGAAAAATTAGTGCTTTTATTCTATTTTAAACCCATAGCGGTTGAAAATAGGCTGAAACATGAAAGAGGCCCAATTACTTTATTATTCGCTCCATTTCTAGAAAGGCTGCCGTTTAATACATCTTATAAGCAAGATGCAAAAAAGAGAACCACAATGATGTGGTTCCCTTTTCTCAGCTGTATTAGGATGTCTTTACGCTTCAAACGCAGCGCGAACCGTAGCCAACGAACGACCTTCCTTGACCGCCACCTGATGCTCGTAGGTCACGCGAGTGATCTCTTCCGCGAAAGCGCGTTCTTTCGGTGTGGCAGTTGCCCAGTCGATGTTGTACTTATGACAGACCTTGAAAAAAATGTTATAGAATTCATCTCTCTGTGCTGTCTGAGGTCTAAAGTATTGCGCCGCGTTTTTGTTGCGTTCGCTTTTTGCAATTTCCATATGTGCCACTCCTTTCATTCGAGATAGCTTAAGAAAATTCTTTTTGCCGCTTCGCCGGAGAGTAGGAAGCGCGGGGCGCTGGCATCATCAAAAGACGGCAGCAACATTGCACCATAGTCGCGTTCGTAGTGTTCTGCCAGTTCCGGTGTTTTAGCTTCAAAAGTAACGTCACCGCCAAAATCATTGTCGATTGACAGCTTAATGCCAAATGCAAGAAGCACACGCCCGATACCTTGATACTTACGATTGCGTCCGGCTATCGTAGGATTGCTTTCCGGGTGACTCTCAATATATGCGATATGAACTACGATAGCGGTTGGCAAAATCTCATAAGCACCTAATGCTACCAGTTCGCCATCCATTGTTTTTACTGAGTACTTCAAGTAATCCGGGTTAGAAATGAAATCTGAGGTCCAGTCTGTTTGCCACAAAGGTTGTTGGTTTGTCTGTTCAGCATCTGCTTTCGTCATTTTCTGAATACGGACCTTGCAGTGCTCGGTGGAATGGCCATATAAAATATATGGTTTGAACTTTGCCACGTTACGCACTCCCTTTCCTTATTTGGTATTTTACCATATTACGGCTATTTTATCAACTGCTCATTTTGTCTGATACACTCATGTTTTCTCATGCAGTCATCTTTTTCATCTGCTTAACCGCCTTTCTATGCCTGATATCCGTTTTCTCTATCAGATACCCAACACCGTAGTCTATCTTGCCATCAAGGAATTGGCGGTAGTTTGCATCCAGTACCAGCTTGATTTCGTAGCCGCGTTTTACCTCGATTCGGCTGTACAGCTGCGAGACGATCATCCGTTTGCGGTCAATGTCTGCCAAGCGGAACTCTGCACTCCATCCCATGAATCGGTCATAGTAGGTGGAAACATTGGCGGTCAGGGTGCTTTGGCTCTTTATCTCCATTTCAAGGGCAGCGGCCTTGCTTTGCAGTTGTTTCCGCTCGGCTGCTTTTTCATCAATCAGTCTGCTGAGCAGGGCTTCACTGAATCGACTCTGCCCCATGATGCAGCGCCCGACCTCTGTCTCCAGCGCTTCCTGCTCCTTGGCGGCATCGGCAACGGCACACTTGGCAGCCGCAAGCTGTTCGCTCAAGGTCTGAATCTTTTCAGCCATCTGGCGCTCGATGGCATCGTCTTTGGGGATCACCTGAATCATATCCATGATTTCATTTGTGACGCGGATAACAACTGCATCAATGCGTTCAGCAAGGTAAAGCCGCTGCCCATCGCACTGGATGCGGTGATTGGCACCCTTGTAGCAGACATATTCGGGCTTACTGCGCTTGGCACCTTCGCCCGGACAACTGGGGGCCATCCGGCTGCCACAGTGTCCGCAGTACAGGTTACCGCCCAGCAGCATACCGTTATTGCTTCGGCGCGGAACGCTTCGCCATTCCGCATTGATTTTCTTCCGCTGTTCTACGATGTCAATGGCCATCTGGAAAGTTTTGTTGTCGATGATTTGCAGTTCCGGCAGATAGGGAGATGTCACATCCTTAGTAACCAGATAGCCAAGGTACTGCCTGTCGGTCAGCATACGGTTGATGGTCATGCACTGAAACTTTGCGCCTTTCTTGGTACGATAGCCTCTGGCGTTCAAATCGTTGGCGATAGTAAAGGAACCGTCACCCTTGTTGACGGTTCTGTCGAAAACCTCCTTGACAATCTCGGCTTCTTCCGGGTCAACCTCTAAGTCTTTGACAGGCTTATTCTTTTTGTTCAGTCTGCCTTTATCTACCGCGCGGTAACCATAACGGACAGGTCCGCCAGTGTATAGGCCCTCGCTTCGCAACTGGTCTAGGCGGGTTTTGATGCGGATGGAAGTTTTCTTGGACTCACCCTCGCTCTGCCAGTAACGGATGTAATTGATCAGCGAGTCAGTATGCTTACAATAACTTGGCTTTTTCGTAAACCTCCGCCCGATACCGGAAAGTGGAGAGTGGCATCCCGCACAGCTTTGCAGCAGCTGTACCGGTGATTTTTCCATTTTTCCACTGCTGATAGAGTTGATGGAAGTTTTCCGGTAAAGGTTTCGGCGGTCTGCCGAAGCGAACACCTCTGGCCTTTGCAGCTGCAATGCCCTCAGCCTGCCTCTGACGGATATTGGTGCGCTCATTTTCTGCTACGAATGACAGCACCTGCAGCACGATGTCACTCAGGAAGGTTCCCATCAGATCTTTGCCCCGACGGGTGTCCAGAAGCGGCATATCCAGCACCACAATGTCAATGCCTTTGTCCTTAGTCAGGATTCGCCATTGCTCCAAAATCTCCGCGTAATTGCGTCCCAGACGATCAATGCTCTTGATATAGAGCAGATCGTCTTTTTTTAGTCTCCGCACCATCTTCCGATACTGCGGTCGCTCAAAATCTTTGCCGGACTGCTTGTCCATGAAGATGTTCTTCTCCGGAATATGCAGCTCATTCAGCGCAATCATCTGCCTATCTTCGTTCTGATCCCTGCTACTGACACGGATATAGCCATAAACATTGCTCATTTGCCCTCCTTTCCGCAGGCGTTCATCAAACGATCTACCTGCTTATTTCATCTTTCATGTGTAGCTATTTTTCTGCCCATTTGTATGGAGAAAAAGCCGATGCCATGTCCGGCATTTCCTTCTTTCACAGTTATCAGGCCGCTGGTGGAAGATCATCTTTCTCAGGGAAGTGAATCAACCTGCCTTTTTGACAATCGGATTCATTTCGGTCAACACCTCCTCCATGTTCCAGCCATTCAAAGAAAGCTTTCTTGCTCACTTTGATCAGTCTGCCACTGCGGATTGCCGGGAATCCGGGTGTACGCACCAGCTCATAGGCACTTGCCCTTGAAATTCCCATCACACGCTGGAAACCCTGCTATGACCGGGTTCTGCTGGTATTGACCTTGGATAAACAGAAAATGAAAGAACGTATCCTCATCGGAACAGAAGATGATGTTCGTCTTCGCTTGGAAAATCACACCGACACAGACCTAATCTGTGATGTAACCAGACCCCTGGGCACGCTGCTCACAGAATTTGAACATGATCCGGATGGTGTCTGGAATCAGCATGGATTAAGTCCTTTACGTGATGCCCTCCATACCAACCGTTGGAAACAGCCAGCTCTGGAACAGGCATCAGCAAATTTCTTAAAAGAAAAATTCAATACTCTTGATCCTATCCGGCAGTACGTATCCTTCCGAATCTGGAATGACTACCTTCTTGCCAGAGAACCTGCCAAGAGAGAAGAGGCCTGTGAACGTTTCATACACAAAATGAGCCGCTTCACATTGGCATTCATCGGGAATCCACCTCTAAAATATGACAGCGAAGGCAACCCGTTCACTCTGAGTCTTTCTGAACTCTTCTTGGGCAGCGCACCGGTTGAAGACACCCGATTGGAACTCTGGTATCCGGACAGAAGGAGAAGCATAGAGTGCGTGGCAATCAGCCAGTCTCTCTACCCTTTGCTCATCTACTACCTGAACCGACTCCATGACTGGGGACTCTGCTTTCGCAAGTGTAAAATCTGCGGGAAGCTATTCCTTGCCAGCAGCCTCCGATACGAGCTGTGCAGCGAAAAATGCAAAAAGAAACAGGCTCTCCAGAACAAACGCGAGTTTGACGAAAGAGCCCGTGAAAACAATTACGACCTATATTATAAAAATGCGTGCCAGGGCTGGCGAAATAAAATCAACAAAGTAAAGAAAATGGACGGATTTCCACCTGAGCGGCTGGCAGAAATACAGTCTGCTTTTGAATCATTCAAGAAAGATGCTCTTCAGCGGAAGAACGCAGTCAAAAAGAGAACCGCCTCTATCAATGAATTCCGCAGTTGGCTGCTCCAGCAGGATGGGCGTATTGCGAGACTAACAGAAGTGTCCAAATAGAAAAGAGGACGATGGCTCATTATAAAGTCATCGTCCCCATGTACCCCTTATGTTTTCATCGTCCATTCATTCCATGACAACCAAAGGGGTATTCCCTATTTCAGGAAACACCTCCCAATAACGCTATTACCTGTACACGATCTCATTCAAAACAATTTCCTCTGCCCGGCTGCGAATGCTGTTCATAGATTTCACCCACAGCATGGCATCCTGCCGCTTCAAAGTCTCTGTGATGCCTTCCGCCTCCTGCATCTGTCGGATAATCAACTCCAGCCTCTGTTGTGCCTGCTTATTCAGGTCTGCCAGGACTGTATGAAGATTACCGGACATAAGAAGCTCGTTGTATACTACCGGACGGTAATCTCTCAGATAATCCCTGTGCATCCGTCCCCAGCATCCAATCGGCCGATCATCGGCATTGCTGATCTGGATATTCGGAATATAATAATCACCCACCAGCACATAACCGATGCCATTTTCCTGCACATATTTCGGTAATTTTTCCATACACAACCTCCTGAAATTCATTTTTCAGAATTCAGCTGATCGTACCCCTGTTCATGTTGAAATTCAAGGCAACTGAACTCTTCACGAACAATTATGGCATATCGCGTCCGGATTGCTGGTGGTTGATACTGTAACTGCCACTGCGACCTTTGCTCTGGTTATAGCTGGTGGTGGAGATGGTTTCCTTGCCCAGCAGTTCCGAGACGTACTTATGGGTTTCTTTCTCAGTGCCGCCGAGGTAGAGAAACTCATCACACAAACCGACCAGTGATTCCCAATCGTCCTTGTACATAGCCTTTAACTGCGCCATGTTCTGCACGATAATTGAACAGAAAATACCACGCGAACGCATGGTTGCCAGCGCCGACAGGAACGTATCTTTGGGCAGCGACAGATTCGCGTACTCGTCCATCAGGCAATGCACCGGCACAGGCAGGCGGCCTTTATGTACACGGTCTGCCTGACGATACAGCGTCTGGATAAGCTGGGTGTAAATCATGCCGACGAGATAATTCAGCGATTTATCCGAGTCCGGTATGCAGCAGAACAAGGCAATCTTGCGTTCGCCCAGTTCCTGCAAGTGCAGTTCGTCCGTCATGGTCAGCTTGGCAATGGACGGCAGGTTAAACGCGGCCAAGCGAACACCCACGCTGACAAGGATGGATTTTGCAGTTTTGCCCGCCGCCTGCTTAAAAATGTGGTACTGCTTGCAAGCAATGCTGTCGGTTTCGCGCATCTCCAAGCGCTCGAACAGGATGTCCAGCGGGGATTGGTAGTTGTCGTCATCCTCGTGGACTTCGGCTGCAGCAATCATCTCCATCACCATCGAGAAGTTTTGTTCTTCGGGTGGAGCTTCGTGGAGCAGATACAGCATGAGGGCTTGGAGCAGGGCCGTTTCGGATTTTTCCCAGAAAGGGTCTGAGCTTTGAGAGTGCGACGGGGTTGTGTTTTGGATAAGATTGCTGATAAGAGAAAGCACGTCTTTATCGTCCTGTACATAGACAAAAGGGTTATAGCAAAAGGACGTTGTAGGGTTGATAAGGTCAAAAACGATAACCTCATAACCCTTTTGCTTTAACAAATTGCTGGTCTTACGCAAAATTTCCGATTTTGGATCTGTCAGTACCATAGAACACCCACACTCCAAAACATTCGGTACAGCGTAGGTTCTGGTTTTGCCTGCGCCGGAGCCGCCGACAATTAAAATGTTGGTATTGTGCTTATGTCTGTAACCGTCGAGACCGATATGAAAGTGCTGCGTCAGCAGCAGGTTCGGCCCGTGCCTGTCCATATAGAACTTGTTCAAGCGGAACACATCGCCCCAAGCTGCCGAGCCATGCTCTGCGCCGGGGCGGGTGTTCTTCTGATCCGTCACAGCCACGATAGCCGCTACCGCATAAATCACCGTAAACACCAACAAAAAACGCGGGCTGTCTCTGCTCCACGCCAACGCAAACGGCTCTGCCAGTGCGCTGTTCAACGCATCCAGCAGAGCCGTTATTTTCATGCCCGGCTGCCATCGGCAAGCTACCGCCAGCGCCGCCCACCACACAAGTGGCAGCGGCAGCAGCCAGACCCACCAAGGATTCTTTCTTCCCGGCGTAGTGGTTTACCTTTCCTCACCGCGATAACGGTTGGGCGGGGTGATTCTTTGCTCCCACCGCTGCCGCTTCTGCCACAGCTTTGGGAACGACGCGGTGATATCCAACTTTGCAAAATCCTGCGGTTGACGCGGCAGTTCTGCCAGAATCTTTCCTCGCAAGCGCGCCCATGCACACTTGTTTGGAATATTCTCTTGGTAGAATTTATCGTAGCTATATTCCAATCCACTGACTTTGAGGTAATGTTCCATTTCCAGACTGAACATATAGATGTCAAAATTGTTCTCTTTATTTTCCTCGCTGGGGGCAAGGAACAGCGTCCACATGACCCACTCATCCAGCGAGTTCGGCATACGGTTCAGGATGTCGGGATATTTGCGGTTCAGTTCCTTTTCAGCGCCGGATGTTTCCAGATAGGCGCGAAACTGCTGGCCGTCATAGGCGTGGCCGGCAACATAGCCGCAATCTTCCCATTCGGCATCCTCAAAAGGAATCGGAATATCGGCAAGTGTGTCGGGGTCATCCACCGCCTTGAGGTAGGTGTCATGCCCTTGCAAAATCAGCCAGTTTTTGAAATAATCGAAGCGGTCATCCGAAACGCCGCCGTTGATGATTGCCGCCGCACCGTACAGCATAGGACTTTTGGTCAAACGGCGATACTCCTGCCAGATGCAATCGAAGCCCAGCATTTTTTGTGGTGTCAGCTTGATAAGCTGCCTGTACAGGTTGTTCCGCACAGATGTCGAATCGAATGTGTCCGCTTCGGCATTGGCACGGTCAATGACTGCCCAGAACTCATCCAAGGTCATGGGAATGTCTGCCCCATACAGTTCTGCAATGGACTGGCCGTAAACCGCACGGCACTGTTCCTCCAGTCGTGCGTGGATGCGCTGCTGCTGACATTCGTCCAGCGGCACACGGAAATAGAAATCACCGTCTACGGTAGAGTTATTTCTATATGTCACATACATTGCCAGCGAATTCACCTCGTCCATGCGCCATTCTGCGTACAAGTCGATGTTGTCATCGTTGGTGTCTTGGCAGACATCCAAGCCGTGTAGTGGTATAGTAAATTTGTAACAACTTGTTCGAATAATATATTATAATATTA
>CAVAGJ010000072.1:0-9325 GCA_963588145.1 Coriobacteriaceae bacterium | reverse complement strand
CGCTCGTGCTCTACTCGTCCACAAGCATAGCTTGTGGTTTTATAATAGAACAAAAGCCCTGCGGGCCGAAACCCGCAGGGCAAAAGTGCAATATTGGGGAGAAATTAGCGCTGGATACGACCGGAACCGTCGCCGCCAGCCAGCTTCTCGACCTCAGAAACGGTGACCATGTTGAAGTCGCCTTCGATGGAGTGCTTCAGGGCAGAGGCAGCAACAGCGAACTCAACAGCCTCCTGGGTGGACTTACCGCTCAGCAGGGCATAGATCAGGCCGCCGCCGAAGCTGTCGCCGCCGCCAACGCGGTCAACGATGCGCAGCTCGTACTTCTTGCTGAAGGCGTACTCGTTGGAAGCAACATCGCACAGCATGGCGCTCCAACCGTTGTCGGAAGCGGAATGGCTCTCACGCAGGGTGATAGCAACCTTCTCGAAGTGGAACTTGTCAGCCAGCTGCTTGGCAACGCTCTTGTAGCCCTCGCGGTTGATCTCGCCAGCGTAGATGTCGGTAGCCTCGGCCTCGATGCCGAAAACGTCCTTAGCATCCTCCTCGTTGGAGATACAGACATCCACGTACTCGCACAGCTTGCTCATAGCCTCACGAGCCTCTGCACGGGTCCACAGCTTGCCACGGTAGTTCAGGTCGCAGCTGATCTTAGCGCCGTGAGCCTTAGCAGCCTTGCAGGCAGCCAAGCAGATCTCGACAACATTGGAGCCCAGAGCCGGGGTGATGCCGGTGAAATGGAACCAATCAACGCCCTCGAAGATCTTGTCGAAGTCGAAGTCAGCAACGGTAGCATCGGCCATAGCAGAGTGTGCACGGTCGTAGATGCAGACGGAACCACGCTGAGAAGCGCCCTTCTCGTTGAAGTAGATGCCAACACGGTCACCACCGCGGGTGATCTTGCTGGTGTCAACGCCGTAGCGGCGCAGAGCGTTCACGCCGGCCTGGCCGATGGCATGAGCGGGCAGCTTGGTAACGAAAGCAACGTCAGCGCCGTAGTTAGCCAGAGAAACAGCCACGTTGGCCTCGCCGCCGCCGTAGGTGTACTGCAGGGTATCGGTCTGCACAAAGCGCAGATGATCGTAGGGCTGCAGACGGATCATGATTTCACCGAGAGTAACGATTTTCATGGTGGAACTCCTTTATTGTTATTTTTAATAAAGAACGGTTTATAACAGATAATCAGTCGAACTGATTATTTCTGCACCAGGTGGATAGCAAAGCCGGCGACTTCGTCAGCAAAGTAGATGGCGATGGTCTTGCCGTCCTTGACGTTCTTGCTGTCCATATCAAACTTAACGCCGCGCTGGCCCAGGTGATAGATAGCGCGATCAACGTTGTTGGTCAGGATAGCGATGTGACCATGGGTGCCGCGGCCCGGCTTCTTCATGATCTCGAATTCCTTCTTGCCAACAAAGATGCTGCTGTTGCCGGGCTTGACAGCCATGCTCAGCAGGGCACCGATGGTCTCGGCAGTCTTGGCAGCCTCGGCCTCATCAGCGCAGTTGATGCCGATGTGGCCCAGCTGCAGGCCCAGCATCACGTCAACAGCCTCGCGGCTCATGGCAGCGATCTCGTCCCAGGCACCGGCCTTGATCTTGTCGCTCTTGCACATCCAGGTGCCACCGACAGCGATAATCTGGTTGTAGCCCAGGTAGTTGTTGACGTTCTTGGCGTTGACACCACCGGTACACATCCACTTGCAGGTCTTCAGGGCAGCGCCGATGTTCTTCAGCTTGTCCACACCGCCGTTAGCTTCGGCAGGGAAGAACTTGACGACCTCGCAACCCATGTTCATAGCCTGCTGCATCTCGCCGGAGGTGGCGGTGCCGGGCATCATGATGCCGCCCTTATCGATGACATGCTTGCAGACTTCGGGGTCGAAGCCGGGAGCAACGATGAAGGAAGCACCGGCAGCCATAGCGCGGTCAGCCTGATCAACGGTCAGGACAGTGCCGGCGCCCAGCAGCATATCAGGCAGTTCCTCGTGGATCTTCTTGATGCACTCTTCGGCGCAAGCGGTGCGGAAGGTAACCTCCGCAGCGGGCAGGCCGCCAGCCATCAGGGCCTTGCACAGAGGCAGGGCCTCATCCACGCTGTTGAAAGCGATAACAGGGATAATACCGATCTCGTAAACACGCTGCAAAACAGAATTCATAGCAATTCTCCTTTACTATATGTTGCAGTTTGGGGTGGGTCAGACCCCTTTAGACAGATGCCTGACCACACTCGGTTACTATAATTATAATCGGCTACGGTTGTGCCGTCAATCGGTCAAATTGAACAGGTTACAGCACGCATTTTTTGTCGCATCCGCCCAGAATTCCGCGATTCGGCATGGCACTTGCAAAATCAGCCGAACTTTGCTATAATCGTTCCATATTGCGGAACGCAATGGTGTTTCTGTTGTGTGGTTACAAATTATTAACAAATTGTAAATATTCAAGGGAGGAACCCCATTTTGACCGAAAAAGGCGGCGTACAAAGCGTTGAGCGCATCTTTCAGCT
This sequence comes from Coriobacteriaceae bacterium, assembly GCA_963588145.1. GTDB lineage: Bacteria > Bacillota > Clostridia > Oscillospirales > Ruminococcaceae > Gemmiger. The sequence goes on along the minus strand of CAVAGJ010000072.1, from coordinate 6,817 downwards.
GATCGAACAGCTGGCATCCCACCCGGCCGGGGCCAGCTTGCAGCGGCTGGCGCAGGAGACCGGCCTTGCCAAAAGCACCGTGCACCGGCTGCTGGCAAGCCTGGTCAGCCTGGGCTATGCCGCGCAGGAACCAGAGACCGGCCGCTACCGGCTGACTTTAAAAATGTTTGAGCTGTCCAGCGGTATTGTCAACAGCATGGAAATCATGGACGTAGCCAAGGCGCACCTGGAACGACTGAGCCAGCGCACCGGCGAGGCCGTGCATCTGGTCATCCGCGATGCGCGGGACATTGTGTACATTTATAAGACAGAAAGCGGCCCCATGCGGATGTCCAGCCGAGTCGGCCTGCGCAGCCCGCTGTACTGCACCGGCGTGGGCAAGGCGATTTTGGCAACGCTGCCCCCCGAAGAAGTGGAAGATGTGTGGAACCACAGCAGCCTGAAAAAGCTGACCAACCGCACGGTAGTTGACCTGGCAGAAATGCAGGACCAGTTGGCCGAGGTACGTGCCAACGGCTATGCCATCGATGACGAGGAGAACGAGATGGGTGTACGTTGCGTGGCGGTCGCCATCCCCGGGCCGGACGGGCGGGCGGACAGCGCGTTCTCCATCAGCAGCCTGGCCCCCTACATGACCCCCGAACGCATCCGCCGCGTAGCCGCCCTAGCGTTGGATACCCGGACGGATATTTTGGCAGATCTGGGTGTGGGGAAGAAAGGGTAAATTTTTGATATTGCAAAAGACTCGCATTGTTTTATCGACAATGCGAGTCTTTTTCAAATACTCTCCAAAATCGCCAGCAGCTTATCCAGGCTGCGCTCGTTGAACTCCAAAATCAGGATATCGCAGCCCGGCTGCTCTACGATGGCGGGGTCAAAGCCATCGATGTGCTCGCGCCAGGTGGTGGCAAAGCGGGCTTCCAGGTACGGCATGTAATACTCGCTGAAAGAGTCGCCGATCACCCGCACCACGCGGTCATCCTTTGTAAATAGGTCGGCGTAGCCGGGCACCGTGTAGGTCTGTTCCGGCGGCAGGCTGGCGTACAGCGCGGCCACGTTCGCCATATCGCCGGTGGTGGTTCCGGTAGGCTCCACAGGATAATCCCCCGGCTCCAGGGTGGGCAGGCCCAGGATGTCAAAAACACCCTCCAGTCCATACAGCGCACCGATGGAATTCCAGTGGGTGTCGGTCTTGTAGTACAGCAGCTGATCCGGGTTCAGCCGGGCCTGGCGGCGCAGGTCCTGGTAAGGCCAGTTCACCGGCACGGTGGTGTGGCTTTGCAGGTAACTGGCCAGCAGGTCGGTGCGGTTTTCCTCGTTGACGATGGGGTAGCCATCAGGCATGTACTCGCGGTAGATGCGGTCCTTGCTGGGGGTCAGGTCCAGCACCAGTGTGCAGCCGTTTTCGGCCAGGTGGTCGTTTAAAATCTGCAGCTTGGCGCTGGCCTGGGCTAGTACCTCGGCGCTGTCGTTGATGTCAGTCAAGCCCTGGTAGTTGGCTACAGGCTGGGCCGCGGTGGGGCCGTCCTTGTAAAACAGCCAGCCATCCCTGCCGGGCAACACCTGGTCGCTCTGGCTCGTGCCGAAGATGGCGTAATCAATGCCCGCATTGAGTAGCACGAACTGGTAGCGGAACGGCGAGTTATCGACAAAAAAGTTATCGAGACTGCGAGGCAGCTGGGAGAGGGGGCTTTGCAGCACCTGTGGCAAGCCGGTCATCAGGCGGTTCTCGTGGCTATCCATAGAGAGCTGCTTGGAAAAGATGTTGAACACCGGGAAGGTCAGCCCAATGGCGGCGCAGAACACGGCGATGAAGCCAATTTTGGTTGCTTTTCTCATGGTCTGCACCTCCTTTTAGAATTGGAAATAGATGAACGCGCTGTAGGTGCCCGCCGTCACCCGCATCAGCGAAAAGAAAAGCAGCACCAGCAGCCCCACCATGTCTGCCACCCCGGGGGCGGTTTTGGCGTACAGCGCCTTTTTCAGACGGGGGAGCCAGGCCTGCAGGGGGCCGCAGAACAGCAGCGAAACCGCCAGCAGCCCCGTCAGCTTGGCATCGGCAAAAGCGGCAACCGTATAGCCGCGGGCACCACTTTGCCAGGTCAGGATGCCTTTCCACGCGGCAAGACCCTCAGCCAGACCGTGTGCACCAAAGATGATGAGTGTGAACCACAACACCACCAGCGTGTAAACGTGGGCCAGCAGTGCCGGGATGCGCTCCAACACTTTGCGCAGGCCCAGGCGTTCCAGGCATAACAGCACACCGTGCAGCAGACCGAAGGCCACATACTGCCACGCCGCGCCGTGCCACAGGCCGGTGAGCAAAAAGACGATCAGCAGGTTGCGGCAGTTTTTCACCAGCGAGCATCGGCTGCCGCCCAGCGGAATGTACACATAGTCCCGGAACCAGCCCGACAGGCTGATATGCCAGCGCCGCCAGTACTCACCCACCGAGCGGGCCAGGTAGGGGTAGTCGAAGTTTTCCGGCAGTTCCAGCCCGAAAAAGCTGCCGATGCCGATTGCCATATCGCTGTAGCCGGAGAAATCAAAGTACAGCTGCATCATGTAGGCCAGATACCCCAGCACCAGCGCCGTGGCGGGCACGGTTGCCGCTGGCACCGAGGTCACGCGGCCATAGATCAGCGCCAGCTGGTCGGCGATCAGCGCCTTTTTAGCAAGGCCCAGCACCAGCCGCTTGATGCCGTAGCAGAAGCGGTCCAGGCTGACCTGTCGCTCGGCCGCTTTGGCATCAAGATAGGGGAGTTGCTGGTCATACCGCACAATGGGGCCGGAGGGACCGTGGCCGAAGAATGCGAGGAACACGAAGAAGCGGAACGGGCTGCGGGCGGCGGCGACTTTACCAGAGGACACATCCACCAGGTAGCCGATGGCGGTAAAAATGTAAAAGCTGATGCCCAGCGGCAGCGCCGGGGCAAACACGGGCAGCAGATCCGGCACCAGAGCGTTGACACTACGGGCCGCGAAGCCTGCGTACTTGAACGCCGCCAGCACCGCCAGGTGTGCCATGATCAAAAGAACCAGCAGCGGCTTTTTATGGGGCAGTTTTTCCAGCAACAGGCCGCCCAGCCAGGTAATGGCCGCCAGTGCCAGCAAAATCGCCGCACCTTTCAGCCCTGCCCAGGCAAAGAACAGCAGGCTGAACACCCCCAGCGCCCCGTTGCGCAGGGGCCTGGGCAGCAGCCAGTACACCGCCAGGGACAGCGGCAGAAATATAAATAGAAATTGCACCGAGGAAAATGCCATACAAACTGCTCCGTTTCGGATTTTTCGGGGATTCACGAAAAATTTACAAAGTTTACAACTTTATTATAAAGGCTGCATTACGTTTCGGCAAGATTTGCAGCGAAGTTTTTTGCTGCTTTGCCCACAGCATAGACAAAAGGGGTGGAAATGATTATAATAAGGTTACTTATTCCCCCTATGCTTTGACTACCATCGGAAAGGACCACCACCATGCAAAACCTGATCTTTGGCGCGTTTGCGGCGCTGGAGGGCTACCGCGAGGGCGACGCCGCCAACCTGGGCCGCGCTGTGTATGACCGCTGCACCGTGGTTGCCCTTTGCAGCGCCAAACTGGCGAATCCTGCCTGCACGGTGGCGCTGGTCACCAACGCCCCGCCGCCGGAGCCGTACCGTAGCCAGCTTACCGCTGCGGGCATTGAGATTTGGGACTGCCCGTTCACCAGCTACCGCGTCCCGGCGGATACCAACTGGGCGCTGGCCTACTACAAACTCTGCGCCATGGAGTGGGTGCTAGCAAACCAAAACTTCGCCAGCGCCGCCATGCTGGATCTGGACACCTACACCCAGCACCCGCTGGACGATCTGTGGCGGGAGTGTAACGAGGCTGTCCTGCTGTACCAGGTTCCCCACGCCGCCAGCCAGGGCATGACCGCTGCCATCGGCAAAGCGTACGATGCCGTGGAGCCGCAGGTTGCGCCCCATGTGCTGACCCACTTTGGCGGTGAGCTGGTGGCAGGCAGTAAGGCGCGGCTCACGGATTTTATGGCGCTCTGCCGCCAATACTTCAACCAATTGCAAGCCATTGGCCTAACCCCTCGGGAGGGAGATGAATCCATCTGGTGCGGCGCCGCCTACCGCAGTCTGCTGGTCGGGCAGCCAGTGCGCGCAGCCAACGCTTACCTGTTCCGCTACTGGCTGGGCGGGCGGTTCTACTTTGTTTCCACCAACTACACGCTGGATCCCGTGTGCATTCTGCATCTGCCGGGCGCTGCCAAAGACCGCCAGCTGGCCGTGCTGTACCGCTGCTATGCCAAAAAAGGCTGCTTCCCGCCACTGGAAAAAGTCCACCGGCTTTGCTGCCTGCCCGCTGCCCATCCGCCGCTGCTGCGTACCCTGTGGGTGCGCCTGCTTGCCCGTTTATAAGGAGAACCCCGCATGCCGAAAAAGAAAGATTTATCCCAGCGGCTGGAGACCGTCATCAAAACGCTGATCCCCCAGCACGGGCAAAGCGCTGACGATTTAGGACCCATGATGCGCGCCATCAAAGCTGTACACAGCGCCACCGACCATACCTCCACCACACCGGAAGATCTGGAACACCAGCGCGCGGCGCAGGAATTGTTCGCCCGGCTGGTCACGCCGTCCATTGGCATCCGCAATGATGCCCTCATCGTCAACAATATCCCCGCCGAGTGGGTCAGCTTGGAGCACGGGCATGACCGCCATCACGCTGTGCTGTACTGCCACGGCGGCGGCTACACCTGCGGCCAGCTGGGCTATGCCCGCATCCTGGCCAGCAAGCTGGCTTTGTGCACGGGATTTGACGTATTGTCGTTCGAATACCGCCTTGCGCCCGAAAACCCGTACCCCGCCGCCGTAGAAGATGCGCTGGCCATGTGGGACTACCTGATGTACATGGGCTACGGTGCCCGGGATATTGTGGTAGCGGGCGACTCCGCCGGCGGCAATCTGGCGCTGGAACTCTGCTTAAAGCTCAAGGAGCAGGGCCGTGCTCAGCCCCGGGCGCTGCTGCTGTTCAGCCCCTGGACCGACATGACCGCCAGCGGCAAAAGTTACAAAAGTTGCAAGACACTGGACCCGATGCTAACCTATGAATATATTGAAGCTGTCCGTGCCGCCTACACCGGCCCCGATGCCGATTGGGCCAAGCCCTGCTACAGCCCGCTATTTGCGGATCTGCGCGGTCTGCCGCCTACGCTGGTGCAGGTAGGCACCAACGAAATTTTGCGCTCTGACAGCGAGCGGCTAGCCGAAGCCATCCAGAAAGCGGGCGGCTATGCCATGCTGGAAGTGTACGAGGAGTGCTGGCACGTTTTCCAGCAAATGCCCATCCACCGCGCCGTGGCGGCGATGGAGTCTGCCGGGCGGTTTGTGCAGCGCATGATGTAAGGAGGGGCTGCCCATGGCCCAGGATTGGTACAAAGTTGATAACGTGGCCAAGGTGTTTCTGGCAACCAACACCCGCCGCGACCCACGGGTGTTCCGCATCTCCTGCACCTTGCAGGATGGAGTTGACCCCGCGCTGCTAAACGAGGCCCTGCGCATCACTGCGCCGGAGTGGCCGCAGTTCCAGGTAACGCTGCACCGTGGTTTATTCTGGCACTATTTTGAATCTACCGATCAGCTGCCCACCTGCCACCCCGAGGATAAGGCTCCTTGCGCGCCCCTGTATGTGCCGGAGCGCCGCAATCGGCTGATCTACCGCGTGACCTACTTCGGCAGCCGCATCAACCTAGAAATGTTCCATGCGCTGACCGATGGCAATGGCGGATTCCTGTTTTTAAAGTCCATCGTCCGCAACTACCTGGCACTGGCACACCCGGCCGAGATGCAGGATGTGCCTACCCCCAACAGCGCATCGGCGGCGGCTCTGGAGCAGGACAGCTTCCGCAATTTTTACGGCGGCACCAAGCGGGACGGCAAGGCCAAGCGCCCCAAAGCCTACCACCTGCGGGGCATGCGCCTGCCTTACGACCAACTGCAGTTTTTCGAGGGGCACCTCAACGCCAAAGAGGTGCTGGCCCAGGCCCACGCATTGGGTGTATCCCTAACCAGCTACCTGGGTGCTTCGCTGATGCTGGCGATCTATGCTGAGATGCCTGCGCTGGAACGTAGCAAACCCATCGCCATCAGCCTGCCGGTCAACCTTCGCAATTATTACCCCAGTGAAACGGCCCGCAACTTCTTCAACTCGGTCTATGTCATCCTGACGCTGACCGAAAATGACACGATGCTGTCAGTGGCCGAAGCCTTTGACGCCCAGCTGAAAGAAGCCCTGACTCCCGAAAACATCAAGGCGCAGATGGACGAGTACGAAAAGCTGGAGCACATCCCCGGCATCCGTCCGGTGCCACTTGTGGTCAAGAATCTAACTGTAAAATTCTTTACCGCACTGGAGAAAAAGCACGTTACGGCGGTCATCTCCAACATGGGGCGCATCACGTTGCCCGATGCCATGAAACCGTATATCAAGCAGTTTGCGGCGTTTTCCAGCTGCGAAGATCTGTTCACCTGCGTGGCATCCTATGGGGATGACCTGATGCTGGGCACGGCATCGTCCTACCGTAGCACCAATGTACTGCGCAGGCTTTACCGCGGCTTTGCCGAGGCCGGGCTGCAGGTAACGCTGTATGCAACGGAGGTAGAAGTTTGAAACAACCTACCGACAGTAGCCCTGAAAAAAAGGCGCAGAAAAGCCAGCCCCCGTGAGGGAGTAATCATATGGAGTTAGGAAGTACAGGGCGTAATAAGATACCCTTTAGCATCTTTCTTGTCGGTCTTTTTCCCACGAATAGCCTTCACATATTTGGGA
>CAVAGJ010000071.1:0-10209 GCA_963588145.1 Coriobacteriaceae bacterium | reverse complement strand
CACCAATGGAGGCTCGTTACAGATAGGTATTTATCGAACAAAGTGTTACAAAAAAGCTTGACCAGTACAATCAATTCTTATACAGATATTACAGGTAAACCGCAGGAACTTCCCAAATGGGCATTTGGCCTTTGGATGTCTGCCAATGAGTGGGATCGGCAGAGTGAAGTCATCAATGCGATGAACAAAGCAAATGAAAATGATATTCCGGCAACAGTTGTTGTCCTTGAACAGTGGAGCGATGAAAATACATTTTACATTTGGAATGATGCGACTTACACACCGGTGTCCGGCAGTGCGGTTCTGACGAGTAAAGATTTTACATATGGCGAAAAATGGAGTGATCCGGCAGCAATGGCAAAAACGCTCCATGATAATGGAATGAAGCTGATTTTGTGGCAGGTTCCTGTTGAAAAATGGACAAGCTATAGCTATGAACAGAAAGACAACGACGAGGCCTATATGATTGAAAAGGGCTACGCTGTTGGCGATGGGAACGGCGGCCAGTACAGAATTCCGCAGAATGGCTGGTTTGGCAATAGCCTGTTGTTGGATTTTACAAATGCTGATGCAACCAATTGGTGGATGTCTAAACGTGCATACCTATTCGATGACATCGGGATTGATGGATTTAAAACTGATGGCGGCGAAATGGTCTGGGGAAAAAATACGACGTTCTCGAATGGAAAGACAGGACCTGAGATGCGCAACCTTTACCCGACAGAATATGTAAAGGCGTATAATGACTTTTCTAAGCAGAAAACGGGTACGGGTATGACATTTAGCCGCTCTGGAACGGCAGGAGCGCAGACTGCAGGAATTTATTGGTCTGGTGACCAGAGCTCTACCTTTGAGTCTTTCCGTCAGGCTGTAAGCGCTGGCTTGAATGCGGGTATATCTGGAATCCCCTATTGGAGTTGGGATATGGCGGGCTTTACCGGCGATTTCCCGAATGCAGAACTTTATAAGCGTAGCACAGAAATGGCAGCGTTCTGCCCGGTCATGCAATTCCATTCGGAAAAATCTGATCCGACTCCCAGCGAAGAGCGCTCTCCGTGGAATGTGCAGGAAAGAACTGGTGATACCACGATTATTCCGGTATTCCGCAAATATGTAAATACCCGTACAAATTTGCTCCCATATATCTATAGTGAATCGATTAAATCTTCTGCAACAGGTTCACCGATGATGCGTGCAATGTTCCTCGACTTTGCCGATGATACCAATACCTATAATCTTGACCAGCAGTATATGTTTGGACATAGTCTTCTGGTGGCACCCGTGATGAACGAAGGTGAAACGGAAAAAGCTGTTTATTTGCCGGACGGTGAATGGATTGATTTTTGGCATAATGCTCTGACTGCAGGTGGGGAGACAAAAACATATTATGCGGATATTGATTCCATCCCTGTATATGTGAAGAATGGCAGCATTATCCCGATGAACCTGAACGCAAACTATGAATTGGGCGGCTCGATTGGTAACGATGTTGATAATTATACGAATCTCACATTCAGAGTATATCCGCAGGGGAACAGTAGCTATACGGTAAATAATAGTGACGGCACTTCAATGGAGATTCAAGCAACGGAAAACTTTGATCAGCACAAAGTTACCGTACAGCTTCCTGCATATGGCAGCCAGATTACAACGCAAATTTTCGGAAGCAGACCGAGTAGTGTTACTGCGAACGAAAACGAATTGCAACAGGTTTCTTCTCTGGATGAATTTGTCGCTGGTACAGACTGCTTCTTCTACAATGCAAATGAGAAATTTACCTATGTGAAGTCGTCCGTGAAAGACGCGGTAACCATTTGTGTTAACGGCATCTCCAAAGCACCTTTTGAAGCCGAACACGCAGCACTTACGGGCGTTTCGACAAATACAGATCATACTGGTTACTATGGAGAAGGCTTTGTTGACCAATTCGCCGAGAATGGTGATGCGGTTGCGTTCACTGTATATGAGGACGCGGAGGCCGAAAAAAGCGTAGTGATTCGCTATTCTGCTGGAACGGAAGATGCCCAAAGAAGTGTTAGTGTTAATGGGGAAACAGTACAGATTCCTTTGCCAAAAACGCAGGACTGGGATACATGGTCAGAAATTAGTGTGCCGGTTCATGTGGTTGCAGGTAGAAACACCATTAACATTTGTTATAACGAGGGTGACTTCTCAGGCATCAATTTGGACTGCATTCGTATTGAGTAAAAAAGTATGTTAAATACAGAAGGAGGTAATCATGCGTTTCGTAGAGAAAACCACAGCGCTTTTGCTATCTGCTGCGCTAATGGCAACTAGTACTTTATGTGTGTTCCCAGTACATGTTTTCGCTGATGATAGCAGCGGTTTGGGCAATGTCCTTAGTGCAACGACAGATGGGCCAAAATTGATTCTTACAGTTGCATCGAAGTCTGGCAATCCGGATAAATTGACGATTGATGTATGTAAGGACAATATTCTGCGGGTAGACTACCAGCCGAATTCCGTTGCGGAAAGCCCTGATACACCGATGATCGATCCGAATCTGTCGTGGGATGCGGTTGATGCAACAATAGACACAGCGGCTGATCCTATTACAGTTACTACGGCAGATATGCGCATTGAAATTGCGAAAGAACCCTGCAGAATGACGGTACAGAAGGCAGATGGTACGACGCTGTTCTGGGAACCGAGTTCAGGCGGTGTTTTTGATGATGGCGTTCGTTTCGTTCGTGCATCGTCATCAAATATGTATGGCATCCATAGTTATGACTGCTTTTCAAGCAATGGGGAACTTCTGAGAAATGATAATACGGATACTGCTACTGCAGGACAGCAGGGAAACTCTGGTGGTCCGTTTATGTGGTCTACGGCAGGCTATGGTGTGCTCATTGATTCAGATGGCGGTTATCCATATACTAACTCGACCGATAATAAGATGGAATTCTATTATGGCGGAACGCCTACAGAAGGACGCCGCTATGAAAAGGATGATGTGGAGTATTATATTATCCTTGGTCAGCCCAAAGAAATTCTTGCAGGGTATGCAAAGATTACAGGTACTTCTCCCATGATGCCGAAATGGTCTTTGGGATTTTCCAATTTCGAGTGGAACATCAATGAAGACGAATTAAACAACATGGTAGACACTTACCGCGCAAAAAATATCCCAATTGATGCGTATGCGCTCGACTATGATTGGAAAAAGTATGGCGAAGATAATTATGGTGAATTCGCATGGAACACCGATAATTTTCCGAGTGCGGCGTCAACGTCCTTGAAAAATGAAATGGACGAAAAAGGAATTAAGCTTATTGGCATTACAAAGCCGCGCATTGTAACACAGCTATCTGATGGGACTGTGACGCAGCAGGGGAAATACGCACAGGAACACGATTTCTTCTATCCGGGACACCAAGCATATACGGATTATTTCCTTCCGGTTACTGTCCGCAGCATTGACCCATATAAGGTCGATGAGCGTGCATGGTGGTGGCAACATTTTCAAGATGCCTTTGATAAAGGCATTGTTGGCTGGTGGAACGATGAAACGGATAAAGTTTCGTCGGGTGATGCACAATACTGGTTTGGGAATTTCTCTACGATGTTTATTTCGCAGGCTTTGTATGAAGGGCAGCGTAATTACACAGATGGGGGAACCCGAGTATGGCAAACTGCAAGAAATTACTATCCCGGTACACAGCGGTATGCCACAAGCATTTGGTCTGGTGATGTCGCGACACAGTTCTATAAAGGCGAACGTGTTGATTGGGCAGCGGGCCTTAATGAGCAGAAAGTTGCTATGCTCTCTACCATTAACAACGGCCAAATGAAGTGGGGCTCTGACGGTGGTGGCTTTAACCAGAATTCTGGAAACATTGAAAATCCGTCTCCCGAACTGTACACGCGATGGCTTCAATTTGCTGCACTTACTCCTGTTGACCGTGTTCACGGTACAAATTATCAGCAGCGTCAGCCGTGGTATTTTGGATCGACTGCGGAAGAAAATGCGAAGACGGCAATCCGTATGAGATATTCCCTTATGCCGTATATGTATTCTTATGAGCATTCGGCGTATGAAACAGGGCTCGGATTGGTATATCCGCTTCTGTATGACTATCCGAATGATGAAAATCTAGCCAACTATTCTGACGCATGGATGTTTGGTGACTATCTGTTAGTGGCTCCAATTACAGAACGTGGTGCGAGTTGTAAGTGGATTTATCTTCCGGAAGGTCGCTGGATTGATTACAACCGCGGTACGGTGTATGAGGGTGGACAATATATTCCGTATTCTCTGAACAGCGAGACATGGACAGACATCCCTATGTTTGTAAAGGAAGGCGGCATTATCCCTACTCAGGATGTGGAGAACTACGTCGGAGAAAAGTCGGTTGAACATCTATATGTTGACGTTTTCCCCTCTAGTACGAGTACGTCTTTTGAGTATTATGACGATGATGGGCAGTCCTACAACTATGAGAGCGGACAATATTTGAAGCAGAGCATTACTCAATGCAAAGCTGGGGATAGTACAGCCATTACTGTCGGAAACCGAGAAGGCAAGTTTACCAACGATGTTAGTTGGATGTATTTTGCGATTCATGGTCAAGCTGGAGAGTCTGTTACGTATGAGGGCCAGGAACTTGCAAAATGCACAGACTACAATGAGCTCCTTGCGTCTGGTGCAGCGGCGTGGACCACAAGCGCAGATGTATACGGGACTGTTACCTATGTGAAAGTACCGGCTGGATTAACGACGAAAACTTCCTTTAAAGTTCAAGGAAATGGCGGAACTGGCAGTACCAGCCAGAAATATGAAGCCGAATATGCATCGCTATCAGGAAAAACTACCGATGGAATGGCAGCAGTGAATGAGAATCATTCCGGGTATTCCGGAACGGGATTTGTTGACAAATTGGAAGCTGACGAAGCTGCAATCACATTTTATGTGAAAGTTCCTGATGCAGGATCCTACAGCCTGCCCATTCACTATTCCAACGGCGATACAACCCCAAAAACGCTATCGGTATATAGCAATGGCACGTACCAGAATCAGATTGGTTTTGAACCAACAGGAAATTGGGATACATGGATGGATTCTACGGTCAATGTTGATCTGGCAGCAGGATTAAATGCCATCAAGCTCGAATACAATCAGGCCGCAGGTGATAGTGGATTTGTAAATATTGATTATTTATCTGTTCCGTATGCACCGGATACGATTGTGGAAGAAGCTGAAAATGCTGCTCTGTGGGGAAGCGCGAAGACGAATCAAGACCATTGGTTCTACAGTGGAACGGGATTTGTGGATACATTGACGAATGTTGATGCACGAGTCACATTCGATGTAGAAATTCCCGCAACGGCCGATTATCCGGTTACGTTCCGATATGCAAATGGCAATCAGGAAACAAAAAATTTGAATCTCTATGTTAATGGAGTATTTGTAAAAACTATTGATTTTACAAGTGTAGGTGGAAACTGGAACGAGTGGCAAAATTATACTGAAAATCTTGCCTTGCAGAAAGGTCGGAACGAGATTTCTCTTCGGATGGATAATGGCAACACCGGATCCATCAATATAGACAAAGTGGAAATCAAAGTGAAGGATGGAGCCAGTCCCACAGAAAACCTCTTGGACAATGGAGGCTTTGAACGGAATACATCGATGAATTCGAACTGGTACGAATGGTATCCTGATGGTCAGAACTCTGCCTATGGTATAGATTCTGGATCTGGAACGAATCCACCGGAGTCCCCTATTGCAGGTGACAAACGGGCATATTTCTATTCTAGCGGTGCCTATGAGCAGAGTATTCACCAGAATGTTTCTGTGCCAAATGGAACTTACAATGTTGATGCATGGGTCAAAGTGTCTAACACTGCTCCAACGATAGGGCGCTTGGAGATTGTAGATTATGGTGGTGATGCGATTTATCAGGATATGCCGCAGACAGGAAGTGGTTGGCATCATGTGCAGGTTTCAAATGTGCTTGTAACGAATGGAACAATCAATGTTGGATTCTATGTCAAATCTTCTGGCGGAACAACTGTACACATTGATGCAGTAAGACTGCTGAAGGTAAGTGACGCAGCGATTCAAAGTTCGGAATCGGATGTTGATGCAGAGGAACATGATACTCCAGTTACTATAGCATCCACGGAAGAACAAGAAACTGCCAGTGAAGAAACTTCTCCGGAAGAAAGTGTCCTGTATGAGGATAGCGAAGATGTGGAAGAAATTGCAACTCCCGAAAGTGCACAGCCTGCAAGTGATTCTACAATTCAGCTGGAAGAATCTGAATATGCGCAAGAGGCCGCATAGAAAATCCGGGCATTAATCGGCATTTGTAAAAAGAAACTTTTATAACATTGTGGCCGCTCATATGATGAGCGGCCACTTTTACTGAAAAAACAACTTGATATTTACTCTTGATTGGAACGTATGGCGTTTACATCGTGCCGCCTATTGACAGTTGTGCAGGAGAAATGATGATAAAAATTGACGTTCTTACAAGTAACTATAACTGGTAAGACTGCGAAGTCCCAACAAAATCAAGTCAACTATCGTATTTGTTTTCGCGTGCAATATCGCTTTTGAAGCGGATGCACCGCACACGGTCGAAATGCTCCACAAGGAAACAGTAAGGGCGGATGCCATCGTCGATTTCCAAAATTTCATAGGGCAGCAGCTGCATAGAGAACAGTTCTGTTAAAGAATGCTTTTTGATTTGCTTTGCAAATTCCATCGCTGTATAAGGGGAGTCGCCCTCGTATTTTATTGCATAACGGCTGGGATAGGGGAAAAATGAGATCCCGTTGGCGGCAAGCATCCTTTCACCTACCTCGATTTCCGGGGAGCGGAAGTGATAGATCCGCAATGTGGGTGGCACATGCCGTTTAGGGCACCACTTCGGTACATTTACTTTCGGGTCGTCAGATCGAAAGATAATGACCTTTTTGCCGCCGGTGCAGTATTTTGTGTTCGGCTTCATGCGCTGACCGTGAATCGTTTTTGTTTCAGACCCGGCGTAGAGATTACAGTCCGGACAGTAATAACACATGAATTTGCGTACTTTTTCTTCATACATAGGCGTTTTACCTTTCAGCCTGTCAGCAGGGGAAAGTCCTGCTTGGATGCTTGCAAATAATAATCCCGCTTTGCGAGAATTTCGGCGTATCGTTCCTTGCCGGAACCGGGTTCGCCGTTACCGTGGAACGAGTCGATGACGGCCTGTTCCTCCTGCGGCATATCGGTGTAGGTACGCTTGCCGTAGTTTGGCGGCAGCCAGTTTTGCCCCGGCTGCAATAGATATTGAAGCGCTCCAGCAATTCTTCGTTGTGAAACCGAATGTGCATTGTACCTTTTTTATAAAGGGTTACATCGAAATACTTGCAGGGAATGTTCCTTGTTTGGCCGATTTTGGCGGCATGCTCCAGAACGCCGCGCAGGTTTACACAGCTTGTCATGTTGCCATCCAGAAAATCGAATACCTTTTCGATGTCGGAGATACAGGCTTCCGCATGGCTGACTTCAAATGCATCAGACCAAGCGTAATCCGAGAACATTCCGTTCACCGGCAGGATGATTTTGCTGTTGACCTTGTGAGCCTTATTCGTTTTCCAGCCGTTAAAGTAATGAACATTTTTCGATGTCTCCGGGTACCAGCTATGCTCGACCGTAAAACGCTCGAACAGTTCGAAGATGGTATCTTGAATGCCTTGTGACAGTTCTGCGTTCATTTCCAGTGAGATTTGCTGAATGTTAAACAGCGTGAAATCGTAGTTTACCAGTTTGCCAACCATGTCATAGTATTTCTGGCGCAGTTCACTGGTCAGCTTACCCATGAATTTGTCGTTATGGAACAGAGCGTTCCAATATTTCCGGCGGGTGAGGCGTAGAAAATCATTGATATGCGGCCCTCTTGAGCGATGGTCTGTGCCAACAGAAAGCACCAGTGTGCAGTCACTATACTGATCTGGCGTGATACTTTCCATTAAGTAAGGACGCATCCCCAGATACTCCCGAATCAAAGCAATCCCTACATCGGTTTCAAAGTTGAACTGCTGCACGATGTTTTCGAGAAAATCGGTCAGCGTTAATTCTGTCGCCTCAGCCTGCGATGACTCTACATGAGCGGCTTCTTTCAGACGGGAGTAAATCTCACTATGATATGTCGGCTTTGGAATATCAATGCGCACCAGTGCTACGGTAACATCAGTCTGGCGTTCTGCATCTTTGAAAGCGTCCGGCAAGATTTCTACTTCAGCTCCATATTCTTCCAGATACTGCTGCAAGAGTTGCCGTTGGGCAGAATAAGGATTGCGCACAGTTTCGGCGTTCAATAGGCAGCGAATCTTCCCGCCGCAGTTCTTTTGCAGTTCTATGGCCTTCAAAAGATACTCACATCCGGCAGAAAATGGCGGGTTCATCAGAATCAGGTCATAGGTTTTGCGGGAGGAAAAGGTCAGGAAATCATCATGGACAATA
This sequence comes from Coriobacteriaceae bacterium, assembly GCA_963588145.1. Lineage (GTDB taxonomy): Bacteria > Bacillota > Clostridia > Oscillospirales > Ruminococcaceae > Gemmiger. Next base: position 1,736 of record CAVAGJ010000071.1, on the reverse strand, counting down.
TGCAAATCTATTCTGTCCCGCAGGGAAGACTCATGCCTTAGTTGTGCGCGAACGGCTTTTTCTTCATCAGTAAGGCCCACGGTTTTGTTGAGTTTGTAATCGTAATGGGTACGATCTTCAAATTCACGCAGAGTGTGCTGAATTTCCTGCTGCCTAGCACCGCCAAATTCATACTTGAGAATACTGCGGATATAAGGGTCGATTTCAATAGCATCAACATTTAATGTACGGGGATTGCAGCGGTATTCTTGTGCAATCGCTTCTTCGGCAAGACAGCGAATCAAGTCACCTTTCCCGGCAGAGGGTTCTAAAACCGTTGTGACAAATCTAAGGTCAACGTCCTGCAACATTCTTTTCCCTAAGTCCGCGGGGGTAGGGTAGAAGTCGGTCTGCGCCTCCGGGGTGGAAATCAAATTCTCAGCATACATATAAAAATTCCTCCAAACTCATCTGGCCGCGGATAAAGTCATCCTCCATCCACCAGTGAAATACGTCCTCTGCCGTAGTACCCATATGCCAGCTTCCATCGAGCTTCCCGCGTCTGCGCCGCTCCTCAAGCATTCGGTCAAATGCCATAAGATACAGCTTCTCATACTGCGGATAGCGGGCAAACTCAAAATAGCGGCGCTTTCCGGCCATCGGGCAGCCGATACAGCCTACCCGTGAAAAACCGCAGAAATAAAGCGGATTCACCGGTATCCTTGCATCGTGCAGGAAATCCCAAACTTCCCGGTCACTCCAATCCACAATGGGATTCACAAAGCGCTTTGCTGCCAGCTTGCAGGGGGCAAACAGCGCATCCAGACTTTCCTCATCATTTCGGATATGTACTTCCTTATCGCGGTTAGAGACCTGCTTTTCAAAGATACCCCTGCGCCTGGAGCGGCTGACACTCTCTGCCCAGCGAACGCCTGTGGCGAGAAAACGCCCTTTGCCGTTCTGCTCTTTAAGGACAGCGCAGCAATACCGGGCCACACGGGTCGGCGGCATCAATTTGCGGGGAATCAGATCCCACATACTCGTGCGCCTACCTTTATATAAAGGATAGTTGATACTGCATCGTATCCCGCGATTCTCCAACCGCGCAAATTCGCTTCGCACAAAACGGACGGTTTCCGGCGCGTCTGCCGTGGTATGCGCGTGTAGGACCTCAAACGGTATCTCGGCGCGCAGGGCAAGCTCGGTCAAAACGCAACTGTCTTTTCCGCCTGAATAGGTGAGCAGCAGAGGTGTCTTGTAATGTTCCAGCGACATTTCACTGGCAATCTTTAACCGTGCAATCGCTCGCTGCTCCGGGTCTGCATGTGTTGGAAGTGTAATAAAGCCCCATTCATTGTTTATCATAGGGGATACCTCCAAAAGAAGCCGTGGCAGCAGAGCGCCGCCACGGCTATTATCAAATCATTCTACGAACATTCAACCCTTTACGCACACGCGGCCAGCGTTTGTCGGCGCGGGTTGAGAACCGCGAGTACAAAAGGGCGGGGCTTGATGTAGTAGTGGGTGGTGGATGTCTCAAAGTGGATCTCCTGCGTTTCCGTCTCGTGTATCTTCACCACAGGGGCCGTATGGTACATTTCACCGCCCGTGCTGAAGATGGCGGGTCTGCCCACCATCAATGCGGACATGAGTTTGCCGGTAATGTAAAGCTCCAGCTTCCGCTTTTTCATTCTGTTCTAGCCTCTCCATTAGTTTTTGTGAACAATCACCAGAGAGAACGTACCAACGTATCTTTC
>CAVAGJ010000070.1:0-10448 GCA_963588145.1 Coriobacteriaceae bacterium | reverse complement strand
CTTCCTGTTCGCTATTCTTTTTTATCCCTTGTCACGCATCATTGTAATACCTACACAAATCTTGCCGGGGGGAACCGCGCCCTGCGGCTAGGTTTTGTTGCTGATTTGTTACCTTTTTATGACGATTGCTTGACGCAATGGGCGCTATGTGGTACAATATACAAAACGTAAATGTGAATAGCGCGTATTTCTGCGCATTTTTATAGCCGTTGATCGGCCTTTGTACTTTGAATTTAAGGAGGCGTTTTCGCGTTGAAACGCTTTTTATGCGCTGCATTTTTTATGGCGCTTGTCGTTTTATTTGCTGCCTGCGGCGCACTGAACAGCAGCACAGCAGCCAGCGCTGCCACGGCGACCCCCACCAGTTCTACCTCCCGCACTCAGAAAAGTGAGCCAGTGCAGGTAAAGGAAAACCCTGCCAAGGTGGATGTGGTTGGTGAGCAGGCCGCGGCAGCCCCTGCGGCTACCGCAGCCCCCGTCCAAACCCCCGCAACCAGCGATTTCCCAGTAATGTACCTGGCTGGTGTGATTGGACTGATTTTGATCTGCTCGGCCGGACTTTTAATGCTTCGTAAAATATAAGCTGTCAACGCCCTGCGGGGCGTTTTTTTGTTGCGCTCAAAGAAGGGGTTCGTCGCTTGTGGCTGCGCCACGCTCCTGCACCCCTCCTTTGGATTCACCCCGTCGCAAAAAAGCACATTTTCGCGCCTGACGACACAAAAATGCACTTTTTTGCTCTAGATGTATCCGCATCGTCGGCGCATGTCCGCCGATGCGGATGGATTTTAAATTCGAGAGGAGGCAGCATTATGCCACGGCATTACCGCAAACTGCAGGGTGACTCGGCTTATTATCCCTTTGCCGCGCGTACCGGGATGCGGGCCCGCCAGCGGCGGGAGGCCCGTGCACTACGCATTGCTGGTACGGTGCTGTTGGGCGCGGCGGCTATGCTGCTGTTGCGCCAGACCGTAGGCCACGGCGGCCAGCCGGAAGCCCCGGTGCAGCCTGCTCCCTCCCCCGCGCTGGTGGAGACTGCTGAGTCCGCCCGCAGCGGCAGCATTACGGTGCAGCCCATCGCTGCTACCCGCGATGCCCTGGCCGCCACGCTGGAGGCTGACGATGCCGCCCACACTACCCCGGCCCCGGCAGCCCCGGCCATCCACACGCAGGAAGTGCTGCCCGCTTACCGCGACCTCTACGAGCAGAACCACGATCTCATCGGCTGGTTGACCATCGATGGCACTGACATCGACCTGCCGGTAGTGCAGACCCCCGGTGACAACGAATACTACCTGCGCCGTGGCTTTGACCGCCTCTACGCTACCGGCGGTACGCTGTTCATGGATGAGCACTGCTCCGTTGCCCTTGATGCCCCCACCGCCAACTGGCTGGTCTACGGCCACAATATGGCGGACGGTTCGATGTTCGGTCAGCTGACCTGCTACCGCAGCGAAGATTTTTACCAGCAACACCCCACATTTACCTTTAACACGATTTACGAGACCGCTACCTGGCAGGTGGCCGCCGCACTGGATACCACCCTGGGGGCGGACGAACTGCCCTACTACACCTTTTTTGATGCCAATACCAAGCTGGACTGGGAGCAGCGCGTGAACGCCATTACATCGCTGGCCCTCTACGACACCGGCGTTACGCCGGAATATGGCCAGCAATTGCTGGTGCTTTCCACCTGCGGCACATCCTCGCCCGCCACCAGAACCCGCTTTGCCCTGCTGGCGGTGCGATGCGATTGATTTTTACACTTGCATTTTGCCGGCGAATCGTCTATGATTGTGCATGAACTATTTTAGCCAAAAAGGAGCCTGTACAAACTATGGCAGAATTTACCTATGAAGTTACCGAGCGCATCGCTGTGCTTTCCACCAACGCCCGCGGCTGGGAGCGCCAGCTGAACATGGTCAGTTGGAACGGCAACCCGCCGAAGTATGATATCCGCGATTGGTCCCCGGACGGTAGCCGCATGGCTAAGGGCATCAGCCTGACCGAGGAAGAACTTAAGACCCTGAAAGACATCCTGAACGATATGGAGCTGTGAGGTTCGCATGGAAGACTACCGCGCCCGGTTTGTGGAGATCTACAATAAAAATATCACGCGCCCTGGCGCGGACCGCCTGCTGAACTGGCTGGAGACTACGGACTTTTTCACGGCCCCTGCCTCCACCCGCTACCACGGCGCCTGTGAGTGCGGCCTGGTGATGCACAGCCTGAACGTTTATGACGCGATGATGCAACATTTTTACACCGAGGGCGAAAACGCCGAAAGCTATGCCATCTGTGCCCTGCTGCATGACCTGTGCAAGGCTAACTTTTATAAGGTCGGCACGCGCAACATAAAAAACGATGTGACCGGCCAATGGGAAAAAGTGCCGTTTTACCAGGTGGCTGACCAGCTGCCCTACGGCCACGGCGAAAAGAGTGTGTACCTCATCGAGCATTTTATGCGCTTAAAAACCGCCGAGGCCATTGCTATCCGCTGGCACATGGGCGGCTTTGATGATGCTGTGCGCGGCGGCAGTTTTGCCGTAAGCGATGCCTACAACACCTACCCCCTGGCCGTAAAACTCCACATTGCCGACCTGGCCGCCACCTACCTGATGGAACAAGGCACCAGCAGCGTGGAGAACGGACACCCGAAAAATAAATAACAGGACATACAAAAATCCCCGCCGGTCGTAAAACCGGCGAGGATTTTTGTATACAGCGCTGAAGCTGCTTACTTCAGCATCTTATAAATTGCTTCCATATCGGCCTGGTGCAGAACCTTGGCGGAACCCTTGGCACCGCCGCAGGCGCGGGCGCAACTGGCGGACATCTCGGCTATCTGCTCGTCAGTGGGGTCAATGCCCAGCTCCTTGAAGTTAATGGGCATGCCGATGCGGTGGTAGAACTCCTCCATGGCGGCAATACCGGCCAGGGAGGTCTCCTCATCGGTGGCAGCGGGGGTCACGCCCATGACGTTGACGGCGTACTTCACAAAGCGGGGCAGGCAGTCCTTGTAGACATAGCGTGCCCAGCTGGGCCAGACGGCGGCCAGGCCAGCACCGTGGGTAACGTTGAACATACCGCCCATCTCATGCTCCAGCAGATGGGGCATCCAGTCGCCGCCATCGCTGCCGCAGCCGGTCAGGCCATTGTGTGCCAGAGAGGATGCCCACATGACCTCGGCGCGGGCCTCGTAGTTGTGCGGGTCGGTGTGCAGCACCTCGGCATTGTGCATGACGGTGCGAAGCAGGCCCTCGGCGATGGCGTCGGTCAGTTCCATCGTGCCGTTGTTGACAAAATAACGCTCCATCGTGTGCATCATGATGTCGGCGCAGCCGGCCTCAGTCTGGTAGTCCGGCAGGGTCATGGTCAGTTCGGGGTCCATGATGGCAAACTTCGGGCGGGCCAGGTCGTCATCGTAGGCGCGCTTTTCCTCGGTATCCGTGTTGGTGATAACGCAGCTGTTGCTCATTTCAGAGCCAGCGGCGGCGATGGTCAGCACAGAGGCTACCGGGAAGCAGACCTTGGCCTTGCGCTGGCCTGCGTACAGTTCCCAGACATCATGCTCCGGCTCAGCCAGGCCGTAAGCGATAGCCTTGCAGGAATCAATGACCGAGCCGCCACCGACTGCCAGCAGGAAGTCAACGTTGTTCTCCGTGGCCAGGGCAATGCCCTCACGCACCTTGGCCAGATGCGGGTTGGGCACAACGCCGCCCAGCTCCACGTGGAAGATGCCCGCCTCATCCAGCGACTTCTTCACGCGGTCCAGCACACCGGAGCGCACGGCACTCTGGCCGCCGTAATGGATCAGCACACGGGTGCCGCCAAACTGCTTCATCAGTTCGCCAACACGCTCCACTGCGCCCTTGCCAAAGGCAACTTTCGTCGGGGTATAATAGGTAAATCCTAACATTGGTAAGACCTCCTGCTCACTTTTGGACGGTGTGATTCTCGTGCAACTTGCATAAAATTTCAACGCACGCGCCTGCTTTTTTTAATCATAGCACAGAACGCAGGCGTGTGCAAGAGGAAATTACGGACTAAAAGGCCCCCCTTTACACAAGGGGGCCTTTTAAAGCTGCGATAAGCAAAAATCTCCCCGACTTTCATCGGGGAGATGATGTATTTTATTGCTTATCGCCCATGCGGTCGATTTGATCCTGCAATAGCTGGGATACCGGGCGGCTCACGCTACGCAGGCGGCGTGCCGGCTTGGCGGAGGCGCGATGCGGCGTAGCCTTGACTCGGAACTTCTCCGGCTTGGGCGGTGCGGCCTGGGTCTGCTGTGCGGGTTGTGCCTGGGGCACAGGCTGCGGCGCAGCGGGGGCGGCAGGCGCGTTTTCCACGGGCACCGGCTCCACAGGGATATCCGTCTCCGGGGTGCCCTGGGCATAGTCGCGCATTTCCACGCCCAGCTCTTTCAACTCGGCCTCGGTCTCGTCCAGTGCCTGGTAAATCGCCAGGGTAAGGTTGTCGAGATCCAGGGTGGCGGCACTCAAACGCTGATCCACCCGCGCCAAGCGGTCACGCACCAGCATTACGCCGGAGGCAATGCCCCGGGCGTTCTCGGCCATGCGGGACTTCTGGGTGTCAGCCTGCTGCTTCAGTTCCTTTTCGGCACTTTCGGCATACAGCTTGGCATCGGCCAAAATCTTCTGGGCTTCCAGTTTGGCTTCCCGCACCACATCGGGTGTGGGGGTCGGGGCTGCATTCAACTGGCGGGCAGCGGCCAACTGCTGCGTCAGCGTTTCGTTCTGCTGCTGCAGGTCATGGCATTTCAGCTGCCAGACGTTGGCATTTTTCTGGATTTCTCGATGCTCGCTCTGCGCGTTTTCGGCGGCAGTCTGTGCTTTTTGCAACTGCTCGTCGCTTTCGAGGCTCTTGCTCTCGGCTAGGTCGGCGCGCTGTTTGGCAGCAGCCAACTCGGCTTTCAGGGCATCCACACGAGCCTCGGCATCACTGCGCTGATTGCGCAGATCATCCAGCTGGGATTGAAGCTGGCGCAGCTTTTCCTGGTATTCCAGTTCATGCTGCTGGGCTTCGTTGGCGAGCGTGTTCATGTACGCCAGGACATCATTTTTATCGAAGCCGCCAAACATACGGGAGCGGAACCCCTGCTCCTGTATGTTCATGGAATCAGATGGCATGGCGTTTTACATCCTCTCGCGGAAAATTTAAAGTCAGGGACGATCAGCTGCGCTTGTTCAGGATGCTGAGCAGATCGTCAAAGTAATCGCCGTCGTCCTCCTCCTCGGCCGGGGCCTGCTTAGCAGCGGGCTGGGGATCAAAGGACTGGGTGAAGATGGGATTGGGCATGACGGGGTTGATGTCCTGCTGCGGGGCAACGGGGCGCTGTGCGGGCTGGGCGACCTCAGCCTGGGCAGGAGCCTCAACAGGCTGGACGGCCGGAGCGGCGTTAGCGCGTTTGGCATCTACGTGAGCCTGGATCGGCTCATCGACCTCGGGAGTGCTCTCGAAACCGGTAGCAACAACGGTGATGGACATCTCGTCGCTCAGGCGCTCGTCGAACGCAGTACCCCAGATGATGTTGGCATCGGGATGTGCGGACTGGGTAATCATGGAAGCAGCGGTCTCGACATCCTCCAGGCCGATATCCGGGCTGGAAGTGATGTTGATGATGACACCGCGAGCACCAGCGATGCTGGTCTCCAGCAGCGGGCTGGAGATAGCGGCCTTGGCGGCGTTCTCGGCCTTGCCGGCACCCTTAGCAACACCGACACCCATGTGGGCGAAGCCGGCATCCTTCATGATGGAGCGAACGTCTGCGAAGTCCAGGTTGATAAAGGCCGGGATGTTAATCAGGCTGGAGATGCTCTCAACGCCCTGACGCAGCACGTTATCGGCAGCCTCGAAAGCGTTCATCAGGGTGATGCGCTCCTGGCTGATGAGCTTCAGGCGCTCGTTGGGGATGACGATCAGAGAGTCAACGTGCATCATCAGGGAAGCAATGCCCTGCTCAGCCAGGCTCATCTTGCGCTTGCCCTCAAAGGCGAAAGGCTTGGTGACGATGCCAACGGTCAGGATGCCCAAGTCATGGGCAGTCTCGGCCACAACAGGGGCAGCGCCGGTGCCAGTGCCACCGCCCATACCGGCGGTGATAAAGACCATCTGTGCACCCTTCAGGGCATTGGAGATCTCATCCTTGCTCTCCTCGGCAGCGCGCTGGCCGATCTCAGGATCAGCACCGGCACCACGGCCCTTGGTGAGCTTTGCGCCCAGCTGAACCTTCTGGGTAGCCTTGGAGTTCAGCAGAGCCTGCTGGTCGGTGTTCATTGCAACGAACTCGACACCGGAGAGGCCGGACTCAACCATACGGTTGACAGCGTTGCCGCCGCCACCGCCCACGCCGATGACTTTAATGTTGGTTACATTTTGCATTTCTTCGTCAAGAACGAATGCCATGAGTGTATCCCCCTAAGTGTTTGTTTAAAGTGGCACAGGTCCCAGGGCAGGCCCTGTAAATGGGCACACTGGTCCGTGGATTTTTGCATATAACTGATTATTAGAATACCAAATTTTCTTGTCAATTTCAATACCTGCGCCAGAATTTTGCAAAAAAATGCCTGAGGCACCGCAGATTCCACCAATCCGGGCCGGGGGGATGCCCGGTTTTTGGCAGGAACGTAGAAAAATTATGTCTTTTCTGTGATGCAGTCGGCCCCAGGGCGCGCAGATCGCCGGGCGAATTTGATATCCGCCCGGGCGCAAATAAAAAAATCCCGACCCCCAATGGAGCCGGGAAAGATCAACTGATTCAGTAATACTTCAACCCATTGCACTGACCGCGCCAGACAGCGATGGGGTCGATGGGGACAGTGCCGATGCGCATTTCCACCACGGTGGTGCGGCCGCAGGCTGCCAGGGTCTGGCCCTGCTTGACCTGCTGCCCGGTCTTGACATCGATGTCGTTTAATCCGTAAAAGATCGTGCGCACACCTGCGCCGTGGTCGATGACCAGCGTGTAGCCGCAATCGCCGCCCAGGTCCCCGGCCAGGTCGATTTTGCCGCTGGCGGGGGCAATGACCAGCTCGCCGCGGGTGGTGGACAAGATCACATTGGTGCTGGTGCGGCCACCTGCGCCGGTGTTGGTGCTGCGCTCGCTGTAGCTGCGGCCCACATACTCGGTCGCACCGAAGGTCAGCGTGGTGTTGATGCGGTTGAGGAACGGTTGCACAAATCCGGCATCCGCCCAGCTGATGTCGGTGGGGGTGGCGGTGAACAGTTTGCTGACCTTGGCGGGAGCATCGTCCTGCCCGATGTAGGGCGTGGCGCGCTGCGACTGCGAGGAGTAGTCCTTGTAATCGAAGCCGCCGTCCGTGACTTTCAGGTACAGCGTGGAGGTATAGCGGCCCACCTGCACATCGAGGGTCTCGGTGCCCAGGGCGGCGTTCCAGGGAATGGGCAGGTAGCACACCCAGCCGTTGGAGGACTGGATGAAGCCCTGGTTTTTCAGCGTGGTGGTTAGGGTGGGGGCGTCGTCCTCGTAGCTGCCGATCACGCGGATGGCCGCTACGCCGCCCTGCTCGATGGTGTTCTCGCTCAAATAAATGGATGGCTCGATGGCAATGTCAAAGGTGAACAGCCAGGTTTCGGAGCCGGTGATGTCGGCGGCACCTGCCGCACGGGAACCGGTCATGCTGGCTACCAGCTTGGCGGTATAGCTGCCGGTCTTGTCAAAAGCAAAGCCGCTGAACTCCGACAGCGTACCCTCGAACACAGTCTCTTTGTCCGCATCGGTCACGGTCAGCTGGGTAGCGTAGTTGGTGGAACTGATCGTAATATCCGGCGAAAGTGTGGAAACGGGATCTTCCAGCACAGTGGGAGCGGCACTGTAGGTTTCGGCGTAGGTGCGCTTGAACCAGTTGCCGATGACCGGCACATGCCACTTGTAGGCCGAGGGTTCCAGCGTCTGCCCGGCAAAGGTGACGCGGATGCTGGGTAACATATCGGGGGTGGCGCTGTGGTACAGGTAGGCCACGCCGAAGCCAGCTACCACCAGCACAAAGGCCACCACCAGCAGCAGCCACTTCGCCATGCCGGTCACGCCATTGCGCACAAAATCGCCCACGGTAGCGGGGGCGTCATCCTCGTCGGAGTCGTCATCAGACGATGTATCGGTGTCCTCCCCGGTGGGGATATCCATGTTGGCGGTGATCTGCTCCACCGAAAGCTGTACCGTGCGGGTTATATCCAGCAGGCGCTTTTCGTCAATGGGGGGCAGTTCAACCGTCTCCTCGCCTATCTTGGCGTCAGAAACGGTATCCCCCTCGTCTGCGTCTGTGTCAGTGTCTGTGTCTGTGTCGGTGTCTGCATCGGCGGGCGGTTCCTCTGCGGGGGCATCCGTGTCAGCATCAGCGGCATCGGCAGGGTCTTCCTCTGCGGGTGCTTCGGGCGTTGCTTCTTCCACGGGGACTTCGCCTGCATCATCCGTCTTGGGGGGTTCCTCTACCGGTGCGGGTTCCGCAGGGGTCACGGTCTCAGGCTGCGGAGCTTCCTGTGCGGTAGCGTCCGGCGTAGCCTGGGCCGGGGTGTTGTTTTTCTTCTTGCTCATCAGTACTCTTCCCAAATTCTCTTGGTGTCGGCCCCGCCAGGGTAAACGGGATACAGCAGGAGCCGGGCTGCATCCCTATGTAAAGCTTATTCAGACTCGCGGTATTGCAGACCACTGCGGCCCGCCATAGCAGGTTCGGGGTCTACCGATTTGCTGCCGATGCGCAGCTCAAAGATCAGGTCGTGCTCGGTGCCCGCCGTACCTACGGGGGAACCGGCTTCGATCGTCTGGCCGCGCTGGGCGGTGACGGTCTTTAACCCGAACAGATAGCTTTTCACGCCGCAGCCGTGGTCGATGACCACCGTGCCGCCGGTCAAAGTCAGGGTATCCGCCAGCACAACGGTGCCGCTTTGGGGCGCGGTGACAGTCTCATTATCGGGGGCAGAGTAGGTCAGCCCGGTAGACTGGCCGCTGCGCTGGCCGTCCCGCATCTGGATGTCGCCATAGTGTACGGTAATGTCGCTGCTGCTGGGGGCTACGAACAGGCCGCTCCACAGTTTTTGGTCGGTGCTGTTGGTGTACAGCGGCCAGATGGCGTTGCGGTACTCCTCGGCACCGCCCACGTCTTCCTCGGCGGGCAGTTCCACTGTTTTGTGCTGGGTGTTGGTCACGGTCAGGGTCAGCTCACGGGTCAGGCTGCCGCAGGTCAATTGCAGGGTATGGTCACCGCCCTCGGCGTTGTAGGTGATGGGGATGTACCCCATGTAACCGCTGGCGGTTTTGCGGAACCATACGGTGCCCAGGTCGGTTTCGAGGCTCGGCTCTCCGTCCAGAATGCCGGTCAGATACAGCGCCACAACGCTGCCCTGGGCAGCGCGGTCGCTGCTCAAGGTCACGGTGGGGGCCATCGACATGGTGTACCCGGCGCGGTAGGCGTACCAGCCCTGGGCATCGGCGGGCGGCTCGTTTTCCTGGTGGTAGGCTTTTACAATAATTTGGTAGTCGCCGTTAGCGGCATAAGTATAGGTGTTGCAGGTGAGGGCATCGCCGGTCCAGGCCGTGCCGTCAGGCGCGGTGATGGTCACTTCGGCGCGGGTGACCCAGTCCGGCAGCACCAGCTGGGGCGCGGTATCGGTAAAGGTGCCCAGCTTTTGTACGGTCAGGTTGGTAGGGCTTTGGTAATGCTTGCTTACTTTGTCGCCCAGCACGGGGATGGTCCAGTCCCACCCGTTGGGGGTGAGAGCCGCGTCCCCGAAGGTGACAGCCTCCTGCGGGAGGTCTTTTTCGCCGGTGCGGCTGTAGAGAAACGCGGCGGTGCCGCCCAAGATCAGCGCGACCATGGCGATGACCATAGTAAGCCAAAGCAGCAGTTTGCGCATAGTTTTCTCCTATAGGCAGTAGCGATGGGAAAAGCCGGACGCACAAAGCGGCACCCGGCAGGGAAACTCAGTTTTTACTCGGCATCAGCGGCATCGAGGGTGTCGGCTGCAGACTGAGTGGGAATCTTTTCGTAGGCGGTGTCGTCCTGGAAATCGTCATCATCGCCGTAATCCGCGCCGTCATCGCTGAACAGCAGGCGCTCGTACTCGTCCAGTTCTTTTTCACGGCGATAAAGGTAGATGGTGGCGGCGGTCAGGGCACCAGCGGCAGCAAACAAAAAGGCCAGCACGGCACCAAACGTAGATTTCTTCATCATGGGGAAAACTCCCTTCCTGGCGGTATAAATACCGTAGAATTGTAGCTTTTCTTACAGGCGGCAGCATTGTGCAAATCCGCTATGCCCTTATTATACCCGACCTGGTGCCGGAATACAACACAAGAATTGTAAAATTTGGGAGTTTCTTTGTCGTGCTATAACCACTTTAGCGATTTAAAGAATGTAGGTTTGTCAATGAAGAGTTACAGAGAAAAAGAAGATAAAACCTGTTTAGGG
>CAVAGJ010000069.1:0-10795 GCA_963588145.1 Coriobacteriaceae bacterium | reverse complement strand
CCCTAAACAGGTTTTATCTTCTTTTTCTCTGTAACTCTTCATTGACAAACCTACAGCGGTTTTGGATAATCATAGAATAATCATAGGACAAGGGCCGGCCGGACATCAGCCTGCTGGAGGACCTGGCCCGCGCCCTGGGCGTATCGCTGACCGAACTGATGACCGGCGGCCTGCAAACCAACGAGAATCGCTCCGCTAACCTGCGCCGCATGGGCTTTTACGTCTGCCCGGTTTGCGGCAACATCATCACCGCCGTAGGCAAGGGTAGCTTTTCCTGCTGCGGCATCGCCCTGCCAGCACAGGAGGCCCAGCCCGAGGACGGGACCCACACTATCACCATTGAACCTGTCCGAGGATGAGATCTGCGTGACCATCGCCCACTCGATGACCAAGGGTCATTACATCTCGTTCATTGCCTGGGTTAGCAATGAACGAGCGGAAATGGTCAAGCTGTACCCGGAGCAGGACATTACCGTCCACTTTAAAAAGTGTGGCCACGGCACGGTGTACGCCTACTACAACCGGGACGGGCTGTTCAGCAGACGGCTGTAAGCAAGTAAAATCCGGAAAAATTCGCACAAAATATAATTTCTGTTCTTTCTTTGTCCATAATTTTGCGCTATACTAAAATAGTATACGGGGGTAGTATGAGAACCCCGTTGAAAGGATGGAATCATTATGGCGAACGAAAAAATTCTCGTTGTCGATGACGATAAAAATATCTGCGAACTGCTGCGCCTTTACCTAGTCAAGGAGGGCTACTCGGTCACAATGGCCCATGACGGCGAAGCAGCCTTGACCGATTTTGACAAGCTGCATCCTGACCTAGTCCTGTTGGATGTCATGATGCCGGTAATGGATGGCTGGGAAGTCTGCCGCAAGATCCGTGCCAAGGACAACACCCCCATCATTATGCTGACGGCCAAGGGCGAAACCTACGATAAGGTGCTGGGCCTGGAACTGGGCGCTGATGACTACATTGTCAAGCCCTTTGATGCCAAGGAAGTCACCGCCCGCATCAAGGCTGTGCTGCGCCGTACCGCCGCCAAAGAGGACACCAACAAGGGCGTTTATGACTTCGACAACCTGCACCTGGACATGAATCGTTACGAGCTGAAAGTCAAGGGCAAGGTCGTTGAAGCCCCGCCCAAGGAGTTGGAACTGCTGGCCTGCCTGGCGGGCCACTCCAACCGCGTCTACACCCGCGACCAGCTGCTGGACGAAGTCTGGGGCTTTGAGTATTACGGTGACTCCCGCACCATCGATGTCCACGTCAAGCGCCTGCGCGAGAAGCTGGAAGGTGCCTCTGAGCAGTGGAACCTGAAAACCGTCTGGGGCGTTGGCTATAAGTTCGAGGTCAAGGAATGAGCCGCCGCAATACAATCAGCCGGGAGTTCTTCTCGACCATCGCCGTAGTGCTGGTACTGGGCCTGAGCGTTATGTGCGCCATCCAGACGGCACTTTCCGCCGCCTACTTTGTGCAGGAGCGCCGCACCGCCCTGAACGATATTTTAAACGGTGCTTCTCAGCTATGCGAGCGCCTGGCCGAGGATGGCTCGGTGCTGACCCGCCCCTTGGACAATGACGAAGCTAGGGAATATGCCCGCCGAGGGCTTGACCTGTTTACCACCTCCTCCGGCGCGGTGCTGTTCGTTGCTGACGAAAACGGTGATATCCTGCTGCATACCGGCAGCGAAGATTTTACCGAGCAGCCCATCCCCGCCGACACGCTGGCTGAGATGGACACCGGCGACAACATTTTTAAAACCGGCACTCTGGGCGGTGTCTACAGCGGTAAATACTACACCGCTGGCCGCTGTATCGAGGTTGCAGGCTACACCGGTTACCTGTTTGCCGCCAGCCCCATGACGGCGCTGGCAAGTTACATGGGGGATATGCTGGCGATGTTCGGTATCTCGGCCGCAGCCATTCTGCTGTTGTGCAGTGTGCTGTGCTGGGTGCTGGCCAAGCGCATCACCGGACCCATTGAGGACATCAGTGAGGCCGCCCGCCGCCTGGGCAGCGGCGACTTTACCGCCCGCGCCCCTGTGGACGGCTGCGTAGAACTGGCAGACTTTGCCACCACCTTTAACAATATGGCCGCCCGCCTGCAAACCATCGATAACTCCCGCGGTCAGTTCATGGGCAACATTGCCCACGAGCTGCGCACCCCCATGACCACCATCAAGGGCTTTATCGATGGCATGCTGGACGGCACCATCCCGCCTGAGGAAAACCAGCACTACTTGGCCATTGTCTCGCAAGAGACCGGCCGCCTGGCTCGCCTGGTACAGAACATGCTGGACATCACCAAGCTGGAAGCGGGTGAGGTACCCATCCACGCCAAAAACTACGACCTTTGGCAGACTGTGACCGATGTGGTCCTCTCGGACGAGCAGCGCATCGAGGATGGCAAGATCGACATCCAGGGTCTCGGCGGCCCGCCGCTGATGATCTATGCAGACCCTGATTTTGTACATCAGGTCGTATATAATATCGTAGACAATGCCATCAAGTTTACCCCGGCAGGCGGTGTCATCAGCTTTTCCGCCGAGAAGCACGGCAACATGGTAGAAGTCCGCATCAAGAACACCGGTGCAGGCATCGCTCCTGAAGCCCTGCCCTTTGTGTTTGAGCGTTTCTACAAAGAGGACCGTTCCCGCGGCATGAACACCCGCGGCAGTGGTCTGGGCCTGCACATCTGCAAGATCCTCATCAACCTTTCCGGTGGCCAGATCCACGCCGAAAGCGAGGAAGGCAAATGGTGCCGCTTCGTGTTTACCTTGCCGTGTGGGCATTGACCTACTTTCTTTGAAAAGAAAGTAGGAAAAGAAATTTTCAATCATGCACAAGAAAAGAGGATGTGACGATAACAGGTCACATCCTCTTTTATATTATTGTATGGGGCGATACGAGCATCGGCCCGCCAAATGGCGGCTGTATTACAGGTTAGTATATCCCATTAGCGATTCATCAACAACCGCTGCGGTGTCCCGGCCCTCGCGCAGGGCCCACACCACCAGGCTCTGGCCGCGGCGCATGTCGCCACAGGCAAACACCTTGGGCACGTTGGTAGCGTACTTGGTATCAGCCACCGTGCCGCGCTTGGTCAGGTCCACACCAAAGGCTTCGGCCACATAGGGCTGGCAGCCGGTGAAACCAGCGGCAATCAGCACCAGGTCGCACTCCACGGTAAACCCCTCACCGGTGGGTACCATCTGGCGACGGCCGTCCACTACCTGGCTTTCCAGCTTGGCAATCAGTGCGCCACAGACCTGCCCGGCTTCGTTCTTGTAAAACTCTTTCACGGTGGTCTGGTAGACGCGCGGGTCATTACCAAACTTGGCAATAGCTTCCTGCTGGCCGTAGTCAGTTTTCAGTACGCGGGGCCATTCCGGCCAGGCGTTGTTGGCTGCGCGCTCTGCAGGAGGGCAGGGCATCATTTCCAGCTGCATTACGCTTTCGCAGCCTTGGCGGATGGCCGTACCCACACAGTCGTTGCCGGTGTCGCCGCCGCCAATGACCAGCACCTTTTTACCGGTAGCCGAAACTGCCTTGCCATCCGCAAAGTTCGAATCCAGCAAACTGCGGGTCACGCTGGTCAGGTAATCCACGGCAAAGTAGATGCCCTGCGCATCGCGGCCGGGGGCGGTGATGTCGCGAGCCTGCTTGGCACCGCAGCACAGCACCACAGCATCGTACTGGGTCTGCAATTCCTCGGCGCTGACATTGCCGCCCACATCGGCGTTCATCACAAACTCAATGCCCTCATCCTGCAAGATCTTCACGCGGCGGTCAATGACCCACTTCTCCAGCTTCATGTTGGGGATGCCGTACATCAGCAGGCCGCCCGGGCGGTCCTCACGCTCATAAATGGTCACCTTGTGGCCGCGTTTGTTCAAAAGGTCAGCCACCGAAAGCCCCGCAGGGCCTGCGCCGATGACCGCCACCGTCTTGCCGGTGCGGGCCGGCGGCGGCACGGCATGGATGGCACCGCTCTCGTAGCCGTATTCCACGATAGCGCGCTCGTTCTCTTTCACAGTCACCGGGTCGCCGGTAGTCATGCCGCAGGTGCAGGCGGCCTCGCACAGGGCGGGGCAGACCCGGCTGGTAAACTCCGGGTAGCGGTTGGTGGCGATCAACCGGTGTACAGCCAAATCCCACTTACCCTGATACACCAGGTCGTTCCACTCCGGGATCAGGTTATTCAGCGGGCAGCCACTGAACATGCCGCCCAGCAGCATACCGCTCTGGCAGAAAGGCACGCCGCAATCCATGCAGCGGGCACCCTGGGCCTGCTGCTCGTCCGTGTGCAGCGGCACATGAAATTCATTAAAATTCTGAATGCGTTCTTCAGGCGGCAGTTCCATGCTGGTCTGCCGTTTGATCTCCATAAAGCCTGTCGGTTTACCCATGATACTCTGCCTCCCTTACTTCGCGTTCTTCATCGCGTAAAATGCTTCGATCTGTGCCTGTTCGTTGTCCTCGCCCTTTTCTTCCATCTGGGCAATCAGCCGCAGCATCTTGTCGTAATCATGCGGCAAAACTTTCTTGAATTTGGGCAGATATTCGCCGAAGTTATCGAGAATTTCCTTGCCACGGGGCGAACCGGTCTTTTCTACATGCTCGCGGATCAGGTCTTTCAGCAGGGCCACGTCATACTTGTGCTCCACGGGTTCCAGGCTGACCATATCCTTGTTCACGCGCTGGTAGAAGTCCCAATCCTCGTCCAGCACGTAGGCGATGCCGCCGCTCATACCAGCCGCAAAGTTCTTGCCGGTCTTGCCAAGGACGACTACCGTGCCGCCGGTCATGTATTCGCAGCCGTGGTCGCCCACGCCCTCTACAACGGCCACAGCACCGGAGTTGCGTACACAGAAGCGCTCGCCCGCCACGCCGTTGATAAAGGCTTTGCCGCCGGTAGCGCCATACAGTGCGACGTTACCAATGACAATGTTCTCACTGCGGTCAAATGTAACTTCCTTTGGCGGGTATACAACGATCTCGCCGCCGGACAAGCCCTTGCCAAGGTAGTCGTTGGCATCGCCCACCAGTTCCAGCGTCAGGCCGCGGGGGATAAAGGCACCAAAACTTTGGCCGCCGTAACCGTGGCAGGTTACATGGAAAGAATCTTCCGGCAGAGTGTTGCCAAACTTGGCGGTGATCTCGCTGCCAAAAATCGTACCAAAGGCACGGTCAGTGTTGCCCACATCCAGCGTAACGGTCATGGGCTTGGGTTCGGCGGTGTCGAAGTTCTTCTTGAACTTCTTCATCAGCACCTTCATGTCGGGGGTCTTTTCCAGCTGGAAGTTGTAGACGGCCTTCGGGTCAAAGTGTACGCTGCTGTTCTCAATCAGCGGATTCTGCAGCAGGGCGGTCAGGTCCATCTCGCTGGCGCGGGAACCGGACGGAGCGGCCTTGACCTTCAGCAGGTCGGTGCGGCCCACCAGTTCATCCACGGTGCGCACACCCAGTTTAGCCATATACTCGCGCAGATCCTCGGCCATAAAGCGCATAAAGTTCATGATGTACTCAGGCTTGCCCTTGAAACGCTTGCGCAGTTCGGGGTTCTGGGTGCAGATGCCCATGGGGCAGGTATCCAGGTTGCAGACGCGCATCATCACGCAGCCCATAGCCACCAGTGGACCGGTGCCAAAGCCGAATTCCTCAGCACCCAGCAGGGCAGCAATCGCTACGTCGCGGCCGCTCATCAGCTTGCTGTCCGCCTCAATGCGTACGCGGCTGCGAAGACCGTTCATAATCAGGCACTGATGTGCTTCGGCGATGCCCAGTTCCCAAGGCAGACCGGCGTTGTGGATGGAGTTGCGCGGGGCCGCGCCCGTGCCTCCGTCAAAGCCGGAAATCAGGATAACCTCGGCACCAGCCTTGGCAACACCGGCAGCAATCGTGCCGACCCCGGCCTCGCTAACCAGCTTTACGTTGATGGCCGCCTTGCGGTTGGCGCATTTCAGGTCGTAAATCAGCTGAGCCAGGTCCTCGATGGAGTAGATATCGTGGTGCGGCGGGGGAGAAATCAGGCCCACGCCGGTAGTAGAGTTGCGGGTCTTGGCAACCCAGGGGTAAACCTTGCCGCCAGGCAGCTGGCCGCCCTCACCGGGCTTAGCACCCTGGGCCATCTTGATTTGAATTTCGCTGGCGGAGACCAGGTACTTGCTGGTTACACCAAAGCGGGCGGAGGCAACCTGTTTGATGGCGGAGTTTCGTTCGGTACCGTAACGGTCCTCGGCCTCGCCGCCCTCGCCGGTGTTGGATTTGCCGCCCAGGCGGTTCATCGCAATAGCCATGCACTCGTGGGCTTCCTCGGACAAAGCACCGTAACTCATGGCGGCGGTCTTAAAGCGCTTCACGATGGAGTCCACACTCTCCACCTCGTCCAGCGGTACGCCGACCTCGGGATAGTTGAAATCCAGCAGGCTGCGCAGGTGCATCGCATCACCGTTCTCGTTGGTGGCGGCAGCGGTATACTGCTTAAAGGTATCGTAGTTGCCGGTCCAGCAAGCCTGCTGCAGCAGATGTATGGTCTGCGGGTTGTACAGGTGCTGCTCAGCGGCGGGACCACTGCGGAACTTATGGGCACCCAGGCTGGGCAGTTCACGGTTAATGTCCAGGCCCAGAGGATCAAAGGCTTCCTGATGGCGAGCTTCCAGTTCGTTCTGGATGTCATGGATGGTGATGCCACCTACGCGGGAAACGGTGTTGGTAAAGTATTTGTCTACCACTTCCTGGCTCAAGCCAAGCGCCTCAAAGATCTGACTGCCTGCATAGGACTGGATGGTGGAGATGCCCATCTTGGAGGCAATCTTTACGATGCCTGCCAGTACGGCCTTGTTGTAATCCTCCACGGCGGCATAGTAGTCTTTGTCCAGCAGGCCCTCACTGATGAGGTTGCCGATGGTTTCCTGTGCCAGGTAGGGGTTGATGGCCGAAGCACCGTAGCCCAGCAGAGTAGCAAAGTCGTGTACCAGACGCGGTTCGCCGCTTTCCAAAATCAGTGCCATGGCAGTGCGCTTGCGGGTGCGCACCAGATACTTGCTGACAGCACCTACCGCCAGCAGGCTGGGGATAGCCACATGGTATTCGTCAATGTCGCGGTCGGACAAAATCAGGATATTGGTACCGTCACGATAGGCACGGTCGACATCCACAAACAGGCGGTCGATAGCCTTTTCCAGGTCTGTGTTCTTATAGTAGCAGATGGAGAGGGTCTCAACCTTGAAGCCCGGCACGTCCATGGCTTTGATTTTCAGCAGATCGGTCTCGGTCAGGATGGGATTTTCGATCTTCAGTACCTTGCAGTTCTCAGCATCTTCCTCCAGCAGGTTGCCCTGGGCGCCGACATAGACGGTGGTGGAGGTAACAACTTTCTCGCGCAGGGCATCGATAGGCGGGTTGGTGACCTGGGCGAACATCTGCTTGAAATACTCGAACAGCAGGGGATGGGTGTGGCTCAGCACAGCCAGCGGGGTATCACTGCCCATGGCACCGGCAGGTTCGCCGCCATTTTTCGCCATCGGCAGAATGATAGAGGACACATCCTCATACCGATAGCCGAAAGCCTTCTGCAGCTGCACCAGTTCTTCCTTGGTGTGGTCAGGTACCTTTTTGTTGGGCACTTTCAAATCGCTCAGGTTGACCAGGTTGCGGTCCAGCCATTCGCCGTAAGGCTGGCGGCTGGCATAGTCGGCTTTCAGCTTGTCATCGTCCACCAACTCGCCCTTGACGGTATCCACCAGCAGCATCTTGCCGGGACGCAGGCGATCCTTGCGCACCACATCTTCAGCGGGGATATCCAATACGCCGACCTCACTGGAAAGGATCAAGCGGCCGTCTTTGGTGATATAGTAGCGGCTGGGGCGCAGACCGTTGCGGTCCAGCACTGCGCCCATCACGTCACCATCGCTGAACAGGATGCTGGCAGGGCCGTCCCACGGCTCCAGCATCGTGGCGTAATACTGGTAGAAATCCCGCTTCTTCGGGTCCATGGACTTGTTGTTGCTCCACGGCTCCGGGATAGTTACCATCACGGCCAGGGGCAGGTCCATACCGTTCATGATCATAAACTCCAGCGTGTTATCCAACTGGGCCGAGTCGGAACCGCCCTGGTTGACAATGGGCAGCACCTTGGTCATGTCGTCTTTCAGATAGTTGGAGCCGATGGTCTCCTCGCGGGCAAGCATGGTATCCACGTTGCCGCGGATGGTGTTAATCTCGCCATTGTGCAGGATAAAACGGTTGGGGTGGGCACGATTCCAGCTGGGGGTCGTGTTGGTAGAAAAGCGGCTGTGCACCATGCCGATAGCGGACTTGTAATCAGGGTCCTGCAAATCAAGATAGAACAGGCGCAGTTCCTTGACCAGGAACATACCTTTATAAACAATGGTGCGACTGGAAAGGCTGCACACATAGGTATCCGGGCTGGACTGTTCAAACACGCGGCGTACCACATACAGGCGGCGGTCAAAGGCGATGCCAGCATCCAGGCGGGAGGGCTTGCCTACAAAGCCCTGCCAAATGCTGGGCATGCAGGCGCGGGCCTTGTGGCCTAGCACTTCGGGATCAGTAGGCACTTCGCGCCAGCCTAAAAAGGGCAGGCCCTCTTTTTTGCACACGATTTCAAACAGTTTTTTGGCCTGGTTACGACGCAGTTCTTCCTGCGGGAAGAAGAACATGCCCACGCCATATTCACGCTCTTTGCCCAGAGTAATGCCTAGTTCAGCGGCGGTTTTCTGGAAAAATGTATCACTGATCTGCGTCAGAATGCCAACACCGTCACCGGTCTTTCCTTCGGCATCCTTGCCAGCGCGGTGTTCCAGATGCTCTACAATTTGCAGCGCATCATCAATGGTTTTGTGACTTTTGCGCCCCTTGATATCTACGACCGCACCAATGCCGCAGTTATCATGCTCAAAGCGCGGATCATACAACCCGGCCGGGGCCTTACGCTCGGTAAAGTTCTCCATTTCCTTTATACGCTCCTTCCCAGTTGCGTTTTTTGCCTCTGCGCACACAGGGTACAGCAAAAAACGGGGTAAAACAAAAAGGCGTTCCCCGCAGGGCACACTGACCCCAGCGGGAACGCCTTTGTTCTTATTGCAACTATACCATAGTATAGATCAGTTTACAACACACAATCTGAAGAATCTTATAAAATCAAGCTCCAAACTTGATTTGTTTCACAAAAACAGCTCTGAACTTAATAATGTTAAGAGACTCTTTCAATATAACATCGTAGGGACCGATTTCATATCGGCCTGTGGGCGCACAATAGTAGTGTCCTTTACTCTATGTACAATATTACGCCGCCTTTTCCTTGTTCTGCTTCTTCAACTCCTCCAGGATGCTGGCCAGCAGTTCTTCCTGGGTGGGGCCAGCCGGGGCAGCAGAGGCGGGTTCTTCTTCTTTCTTGCCAAGGGCCATCAGTTTGTTCATGCCTTTCACGATTATAAACAGCACAAAGGCCATGATCAGGAAGTTGATGACGGATGTAATGAAAGCGCCGTACTTGAACACCAGATTGCCATCGCCGAACACATCCCACATCATGGAGTCAAAGTTGACCTTGCCCAAGATGCCCAGGATGGGGCTGATGAGGTTATCGGTCAAAGAAGTGACCAGCGTGGAGAACGCGCCGCCAATGATAACACCGATGGCCATGTCCATCATGTTGCCTTTCAGGGCAAAAGCTTTAAATTCTTCCCAAAACTTTTTCATAACAAACCTCCATAGTATTCTACCCAAGCAACAGGGTCCGGGTTTACTTCAGCAGTTTGGCCACGGCCTGGGCGGCACCGTCCAGATAATCACCGGCATACATCTCGATCATACCGGCATCAGCCTCCTTGGCCAACTCAGGATCAATGGGCATCTTGGCCAGCACGGGCACCTTGTACTTGGCACTGATCTCGTCCACATGGCTGTCGCCGAACACACTAATATGCTTGCCGCAGTCAGGGCAGACAGCATAGCTCATATTCTCGACCAGGCCCAGGATAGGCACGTTCATCATCTGGGCCATCTGCACTGCCTTACCCACAATCATGCCTACCAGTTCCTGCGGGCTGGACACGATGACAATGCCATCCACTGGCAGAGTCTGGAACACGGTCAACGGCACATCACCGGTGCCGGGGGGCATATCCACAAACAGGAAATCAACGTCCCACACGACCTCCTGCCAGAACTGTTTAACAGCACCGGCAATGACAGGGCCACGCCATACCACGGGGGCTTCGGGATCATCCAGCAGCAGGTTGATGCTCATGATCTCCACACCGGTACGGCTGCAAACAGGGTTGATGCTCTCGCCGTTGCCGGTGGCGGGACCCTTTACGCCAAACAGGCGGGGGATGGAGGGACCGGTAATGTCAGCGTCCAGCACACCGGCTTTATAGCCCAGGCGGCGCATCGAGACAGCCAGCATAGCGCTGGTCATGCTCTTGCCGACACCGCCCTTGCCGGAAACTACGCCGATGACCTTGCGGATACGGCTTTTCGGATGCGGCGGCTCATGGGCAGGCGTACGGTGATCACAGTTTGCCTTGCAGCTGCTGCAATCGTGGGTACATGCTTCACTCATAGTAATTTTTTGCTCCTTTAATTTTCAGCAGTGTCGCCCGCCCTGCAAGCGGGAAAAGGGGCGGCATTGCCTATGCTCTCATAGTAGTATAACAAATCAGGCGGCAGAACGCAAGGTACTATCTGTTTTGTAAGTAGTCAATTTGTAGGTATTACAATGATGCGTGACAAGGGATAAAAAAGAATAGCGAACAGGAAG
>CAVAGJ010000068.1:0-10867 GCA_963588145.1 Coriobacteriaceae bacterium | reverse complement strand
CCCTAAACAGGTTTTATCTTCTTTTTCTCTGTAACTCTTCATTGACAAACCTACACAATTCCGCTGTGGTGCTGCATGGCCGAACCCGCTACTTAGGGTAGCTGGGCAGTGAAGATGGTCTTGTGATCCCATGGCAGAGCATCAAAACTATTGGCACGGATACCGTGATGGTGGAGCTAGACCCGGATACAGACCTGCACCGCCGCCGGTAAATCGTATAATTTATGTAAAACCTGCGAAATCCAAGTGCAATTATCTGTACAGTATGCTATAATAAATAGAACTACAGCACCATGGGGGAAACCGTATGCAAAAGCAGCAGCTCAACCAAAAAGTATGGCTGTTTCTGGCCACGCTGGCGGTGCTGGCGGGCATTGTGCTGGGGGCGCTGTTCTTGATTGCCCCGGTCTGGCAGCTCGGCACAGCGGCTGCGTATATGCCCGCACTCCCACTGGCAGAAACCGCCGCCGAGAGTGCACCGCAACTGGTGAACCTGAACACTGCGGATGTCGAAACTCTGCAGACCTTGCCCGGCATTGGCCCGGCCAAAGCGGCAGCTATCATTGCCTACCGGGAAGGAAACGGCCCCTTTGCGGCGCTGCAGGATGCAGCCCATGTCTCCGGCATATCAGAGCAGATGATCGAAAAATGGGCAGGCCTGGCACAGGCCGGAACGCCCACCGAAAAGGAACCATAAACAGGGAGGAATCACCTTGGAAAAGTCCGAGAGCATCTTCATCAACCGCGAGCTAAGCTGGCTGGACTTCGACAGCCGTGTGCTGGCGCTGGCCAAAGAAAAATCCGTGCCTCTGGGCGAGCGCCTGAAATTCGCCGCCATCTTCGGCAGCAACATGGACGAGTTCTTCATGGTCCGTGTTGGCTCGCTGTACGACCAGACTCTGGTTAAAAATAACAAGACGGATAACGTCACCCATATGACGGCAGCGGAGCAGATAGCTGCTATCACGCCCCGCGTGGCTGAACTGCAGGTAAAGTGCGATAAGTACTTCCAGCACCTTGTCACCGCGCTGGCGCAGGAGGGTTACCGCAAGGTGGACTTCACCAAACTCAGCAAACAGCAGGAACATTTTTGGAAAGCCTATTTCCAGCGCGAACTGCTGCCGCTGCTCAGCCCGCAGATCGTGGATTCCCGCCATCCGTTCCCGTTTTTGAACAACAAAGACATCTACTACATGGCCCAGCTGCGCAGCAAAAATGATGGTGTCAGCTATGGCATCGTGCCTGTTAGCAGCCAGTTTGAGCGTGTGCTCTTTATCAAAGATGGAGAGGAGACCTGCTTCGCCTTTGTGGAGGAACTGGTCGCCCATTATGCCGCCACCATTTTTGCTGGCAGCAACGTGCAGAAGCAGTGCCTTTTCCGCGTGACCCGCAATGCGGACATTACCGTGGACGAGGGTATGATGGACCACGATATCGACTTCCGCGATGTCATGAGCGACCTGCTGAAAAAACGCCGCAAGCTGGCCGCCGTACGCCTACAGTTCTGGCCGGAAGCCCCGCAGGAGATCGTTAAGTTCCTGCGGGAAAAACTGGTTGTCCCGGCAGACCGCTGCTATGCCCAGACCTCGCCGCTGGATACCGGATGTCTGTTCAAATTGGCTGGCCGTATCTCCGGTGATGGCAGCCACAACGCCATGTTCTACACGCCAGCCAAGCCCATGCAGGCCCCGGCTGGGTATGACCTGTACACCGAGGTCCGCAAGCACGATGTGCTGCTGGCCTACCCGTACCAGAGCATCCGCCCGTTCATCCGCATGTTGCTGCGCGCTGCGGCGGATCCGGATGTCGTCTCCATTAAAATGACGCTGTACCGCATGGCCAGCGATTCCCAGATCGTCAACGCACTGATCGCCGCCGCCGAAAACGGCAAGGAAGTTGTTGCCATGGTCGAACTGCGCGCTCGCTTTGACGAACAGAACAACATCGATTGGTCCAAGCAGCTGGAGGATGCCGGCTGCACAGTGTTCTACGGCTTTGATGACTACAAGGTTCACTCCAAACTGACGCTTATCACCAGCCGCAAGGATGGCAAGTATAAGTACTTGACACAGATCGGCACTGGCAATTATAACGAAAAAACCAGCGAACTGTACACCGACCTGTCCTTCATTACCACTCGTCAGGAAATTGGCGAGGAAGCCAACGCTGTGTTCAACAACATGGCACTGCAGCGCCTGACCAGCGAGGCTGACACCATGCTGGTGGCACCGCTGCGTTTCAAGAGTGTGCTGCTGGAAGAAATGGACCGCCAGATCGCGCTGGCGATGCAGGGCAAACCGGCTTCGATGATCCTGAAAAACAACTCCATCAACGACCCACAGATCATTGATAAGATCAGCGAGGCCAGCTGCGCCGGGGTGCGCGTAGACATGATCGTCCGCGGCATTTGCTGTGTACGTGCCGGGGTGCCGGGCCGCACCGAGAACGTGCACATCCGCAGCCTGGTGGGCCGCTACTTGGAACACTCCCGCATTTACTGTTTTGGCAGCGGCGCGAATATGCGCATCTACATCGCTTCTGGTGACTTCCTGACACGTAACACCGAGCGCCGCGTTGAGGTCGGCGTGCGGGTGGACGACCCGGCCATTGCCAAAAAGCTGCGTGGCATCCTCGACTTGCAGCTGCGAGATACCGTCAACGCGCGGGAGATGCAGCCAGACGGAACCTACACCAAGGTTAAACCCGCACCGGGGCAACCGCCGGTGGATAGCCAGATGGCCATGTTCGGCTATTTCCAGAACGGCTTTGAACAGGCCGCCGAAAAGTCTGTCCCCGCAGTAAAACCTGTTGTCAAACGAGCGGCCGCCGCAACCCAGCCTGCTGTACGTGCCCGCAAGGCCGCCACCCTGCGCCCGGCCAAAACCGGCCTTTTGCAAACCATCTTTGGCCGTAACAAAAAGTAAGGAGAACCCAAAATCATGAAAACCTGTGTAGTGACCGCCAATTACAGCTGTGACCCTAACAAGGTGTGGCTTTACCTGACAAAGCCCACCCTGAACCACTGGCGCAGTGATGTGAGCGAGTATCAGGAGAGTGATGACGGCCTGAAAGGCACCGAGCACAACACCGATGGCGGCACAACGGAGATCGTTTTTACCCGCAAGGAGAAGCCTCGGCATATCAGCTGCAACTTCCGCAAAGGCAAGATCAGCGGCACCTTTACTGCGATCCTGATGGGCGGCGGCGACTCCACCAGCCTGGAGTGTACACTGGACGTGGACGGCCTGGGTTTCTTCACCAAACCGCAGAAGCTGCTGAACGAGCGTCTGGAAATGCTGCGCAAAGCCCTGGGTGTATAATCTGTAAAATGTAAATGATCAAGAGCGGCGGAAGTCTGTGATAAAGGCAGGCATCCGCCGCTTTTTGCATGGCTATTTGCCGCCCTGCCTGCATACAATCGGGTAAAGGGGGAACCATGTGGGGAAATGCTGCGCCGTAAAAGGAAAGCCCGAACCTGCCACTCTCGCCGCGTCCATCCCGGGAAAATGGGGGGAGATACACTGCTGTGGGGGGCTTTTGTATAGGCAGATGGTAGAGCAGTACAGCTACAGCGGCTATTGGTTCGCCTGCACCAATCTGCTAGTAGGCGGGGCCAATCTGCTGCCGCTGCCGGGGCTGGACGGGGCGCATATTTTGCATGGCCTGTTTTACAGCCTTGACAAGCAGCACCGAATATGGTAAAGTGAAACCTGTTAAATGCAATGAAGGGAACCAGTACGCAGCCTTTCCTGTTCCAGAGAAGCCCCGGTCGGTGCAAGGGGTCAACAGCAGGCATGCCGAATACATCCCGGAGCAGCAGGCTGAACCAATAGTAGGCCGTGCCGTGTGCGCACGTTACAGCGTTTGGGTGTACGCAGCCCTTTGTCTGCCGCACCCGCGAAGGCCCGCCGCCGCGAGGGGCAGGCAAACAGAGGTGGTACCGCGAACTTTCGCCCTCTGCCAAATTTCACATTTGGCAGGGGCTTTTCTTTTTGCCCTTGCCGCAACAAACGGGAGGTAAATTCCATGACGATTTACGACGAATTGAAAGCCCGCGGCCTAATTGCACAGGTCACGGATGAAGAGGAAATCAAAGAGGTCATCAACAATGGCAAGGCTACGTTCTACATCGGCTTTGACTGCACGGCCGACAGCCTGACCGCCGGCCACTTTATGGCCCTGACCCTGATGAAGCGCCTGCAGCAGGCAGGCAACCGCCCCATCGCCCTGATCGGCGGCGGCACTACCATGATCGGCGACCCCTCCGGCCGTACCGATATGCGCAAGATGCTGACCAAAGAGGACATCGACCATAACGCTGAGTGCTTCAAGCGCCAGATGGAGCGCTTCATCGAGTTCGGCGACGGCAAGGCCATGATGCTGAACAACGCCGATTGGCTGCTGAACCTGAACTACATCGAACTGCTGCGCGAAGTCGGCCCCTGCTTCAGCGTGAACAACATGCTGCGTGCCGAGTGCTACAAACAGCGCATGGAGAAAGGCCTGTCCTTCCTCGAGTTCAACTACATGATCATGCAGAGCTACGACTTCTACCACCTGTTCCAGAATTACGGCTGCAACATGGAGTTCGGCGGCGACGACCAGTGGAGCAACATGCTGGGCGGCACCGAACTGATCCGCCGCAAGCTGGGCAAGGATGCCTACGCCATGACCATCACCCTGCTGACCGACTCTCAGGGCAAGAAGATGGGCAAGACCGCCGGCAACGCCGTCTGGCTCGACCCCAACAAGACCAGCCCCTTCGAGTTCTACCAGTACTGGCGCAACGTCGGCGATGCTGATGTCCTCAAGTGCATCCGCATGCTGACCTTCCTGCCGCTGGAGCAGATCGACGAGATGGATCACTGGGAGGGCGAGCAGCTCAACAAGGCCAAGGAGATCCTGGCCTACGAGCTGACCAAGATGGTTCACGGCGAAGAGGAAGCCGAGAAGGCCCAGGCCACCGCACGCGGCCTGTTCAGCGGTGCTGCTGACCACGAGAACATGCCCGCCACCCAGCTGGATGCCGCCCTCGTCAAGGTCGGCGCTGTCGGCCTGCTGGCCGCCATGGTCGCTGCTGGTCTGTGTGGCTCTAACCGTGAGGCCCGCCAGCTGGTCCAGCAGGGCGGCGTCCTGGTGGACGGAGAGAAGGTCACCGACCCGAAGGCTGCCCTGAGCGTCGAAGCGCTGAACAAGGGCGTTGTCATCAAAAAGGGTAAAAAGGTCTACCACAAAGTTACGCTGTAAAGCCTGAATTTTCATAGAATCAAAATAAAACCGCATTTTGCAGTTGCTTAAAAGCTGCAAAATGCGGTTTTTGTTTTGGATGATTTTACAGTGAAAATTTTAGCACTGGCGCATCAGGCGGACATAAAATTCCACGGCGCGGCCCACAGTCTCCACGCGGATACGCTCGTTGTTGCCGTGCAGGGTGCCGCGTTCCTCTGCGGTCAGATCCATGGCGGAGAAGCGGTACACATGGTCGCTGATGCGGCCATAGTGGCGGCTGTCCGAGCACTGCACCATTAGGTAGGGGGAGACCAGGCAGCCTTTCCAGGTACCGGCCACGGCGCTGGCGACCTTATCCCAGGCAGGGCAGTTCGTCTCGCTGATGCGGCTGGGGTTCATGCCTTCCAGTTTGGTGATCTCCACAGCGGGGTCGTTGATGGTCTCTTTCAGGTAGGCCAGGGCGCTTTCCATCGTGTCCTCCGGGTTCAGGCGCAGGTTGCTGATGAACGTTGCTTCCGGCGGGATGACGTTGCGGCCTGCGCTGCCCTTGGCCTGGGTAAAGGCGACCGTTGTGCGCATCAGGGCGTTTAATTCGCCGCCACCTTTGCGGCAGATGGAATCCAGCACACCGCCAAACAGCCAAAGGTTGGCAAAGATCATGCGGTAAGTAAAGCTGGAATAACGGCCCAGGGTATCAAACATTTCGGCCACCGGCTTGGTGACGTGGGCCTTGAAGGGATGGCTCTCAATCTTGGTGCAGGCCTCGCTCAACGCGACCAGCGGGCTGTGGGGTTTCGGGGCGCTGGCGTGGCCGCCGCCGGATTTGACCTTGTACTCCACATTCAGCATGCCCTTTTCGGCGATGCCGATCAGGCCGCAGGGCTGCTTGACACCGGGGAACACATCCTCCACAACGGCACCGCCCTCATCCACGACCAGTGCGGGAGTAATGTGGTTGGCCTCGAACCAATCCACAATATGCACAGCACCCAGGCCGTTGACTTCCTCGCCGCCGCTGAACGCAAAGTAGATATCCTGGGCAGGTACGTAGCCCTCGCCGATCAGCTTGTCGGCGGCGGTCAGCACACCATTAAAGGTGACCTTGGTGTCCAGCGCACCACGGCCCCAGACTACGCCGTCTTCCAGCACAGCCTCAAAGGGCGGCTTCTTCCAGCCAGCCTCGTCCACGTCCACTACGTCATAGTGGGCCATCAAAACGGTGGGTTCGGTGTGGGCCTTGCCGGACCAGGTAAACAGCAGGCCGCGATCCTCCAGCCGCTCAAACTTGCAGGTTTTGAACACATTGGGGTAGAGCGTTGGCAGGGTGGCGATGAGCTTTTCAAACTCGGCATCATCTTCCAGCGCGTGGTTGGTGTTGGAGACTGTGCGGCAGCGGATAAGTGTGCGCAGGTTTTCTACCGCCTTGTCGCGGTCAATGTTTTCTTCACCCTGGGGCACGGCAGGGGCGGCACCCGGTGTAAAGCGCAGTGTGCGCACCAGCACAACGGCGGCCAACACCACGATAACCGCCAAAATCAGCCATAAAACAATCATTGTATTTCCTCCTTACAGGCTCACACAAGGCCCTTTTTGTACAGGATACGCGCCACGCCCAAGCTGAACAGCACACCGACCGGCACCATGATGCCAACGGTAGAAGCGTTGAGGGCGGGCACAAAGATGAACAGCACCAGCATCAAAACCACAGGCGCAACGGACAATTTTGCGTTTTTGGAGATGAACACTACCGCCAACCCGCCGAACAGCGCAGGCAGCAGCTGGGAGAACGCCGGTGCCAAAACGGGGGAGGACAGCAGCGGGGTCAGCGGAACGATCAGCACCACACCTACCAAAATAATTAAGGTAGTCACGATGCTGGAAACCGCAATGGCGATGGTAGAGATGACCTCGCCCTCCTCACTGTTGGACTTGACACCCGCGCGCTCCATAGCATCCAGCGCGCAGGGAAGCTTCAGGTTGGAGATGTTGCCCGTCACAAACGAAAGGTAACTGCCGCCTGCACCCAGCATGGGAACATACGTAAAAATCTCGACAATGCCGACCGCCCAGTACATCGGGCCGATAGCGATAAAGCCCTTGGCAAACGCGGGCCAGTTGACCTGCGCATGGAAGATCAGCGATACCGTGATGGGGTACGCCACAATCAGCGCCAGCAGGGTAAAGCCCCAGATGCGGCCCCATCGGTGTACGCTGTCCAGATAGGTTTCTTTTTGCTGCAAAACTGTTTTTTCCATCATGACACCTCCGTCAGCTCAGCCAGTTCGTCAGCGGCAGGGATGCCGCCATGCCGCACAGCATGCTGATGGGCAAAGCGTAATCCTGCAGCCACCGTGCTTTGGTGCGCATGGCCGCCACGCCGCAGATCAGCATTGCCACTGCGGATGTCAGCATAACAAACACCGGGATCAGGCCGGTAAAATCACCGTGGGCGGCATTCATCACATCGCTGAACACATAGCCCAAAAATGCGCTGATCATGCCAAGGAACATGGCGTTATTAAAAATGTCTGCCCAATGGCTGTCTTTCGCGCCCAGCTTGATCATGTTGCCCTGGATGCGCTTAGTCAGCAGGGGAACCAGGATCAGACCGATCATGATGCCTACCGTCATAACAGCAGCTACCGTGACATAATCCGAGGCTGTGGGAATGGGGGTGTTGGTATCCAGCCCCAGTTCCGTCAGCGAGGTGCCGGCGGCAACGGTCTCATAGGTCAGGGACCCCACGACCGACAGGCGCAGCCACGGCAGGGCAATGCCCAAACTTTTGCTTAACGAGATA
Source organism: Coriobacteriaceae bacterium (assembly GCA_963588145.1). Lineage (GTDB taxonomy): Bacteria > Bacillota > Clostridia > Oscillospirales > Ruminococcaceae > Gemmiger. The sequence continues at coordinate 2,838 of CAVAGJ010000068.1, read as the reverse complement.
ACACCCACGAGGATAGCCACCGCCGGGGCTACCGTGAAAATGGCTGCAGCAGAGATCGTCTTGCGAATAGTCTCCTGCGGCAGGCCGATCTCTTTGGCGCGCTTGACGGCCCGCCACAAAAAGAAAGCCGACTGCGCCAGCACAAAGGCCACAATGATGCCGACCAACACAAATAAGATCGGCGCGTTGACATTGAACTCCATAACATCACACCTTTTCAATTTCGCGCTTTATTGTGATAAAGTAAAAGCGTTTCCCTAACTTTAACACATTGTTCAAAAAATAGCAATGGGAAAAGTGCATTTTATGGGTACAAATGTTTTTCTGCGGCGGATACTTGCCCCCGTGTACATTTTGAGATATAATAAACAATGTATATGGCAATATATTGACGGGAAAAGTCAATATAGTAAAATCTCAGGAGAACTTCATGCCGAAAGATAAACTGAAAACAATCTACGTCTGCAACCAGTGCGGCGAGACCAGCCCCCGGTGGATGGGGCGCTGCCCGTCCTGCGGGGCATGGAACACGATGACAGAAGATGTGGTGGCGGAACCTGCCAAAAGTTCCTCCCGCGCCGCAGCCCCCGCCCGTGTGACCGGCCAGACGAGCCTGACACCCCAAAAACTGAAAAATATCAGCACGACCGAGGAAAAGAGCCGTATCATCACCGGCATCAGTGAGTTGGACCGCGTACTTGGCGGCGGCATTGTCATCGGCAGTGTTACGCTGATCGGCGGCGAACCGGGCATCGGAAAATCCACGATTTTGCTGCAGCTTTGCGGCGAGGTCAGCAAAACCAAAAATGTGCTTTACGTCACGGGCGAGGAATCGGTGCGGCAGATCAAACTCCGCGCGGTGCGCCTGAACGTGCCCGAGGAAAATATCTCTCTGGTAGCGGAAAGCGATGTGGACGAGATCTGCGGACTGATCGAATCGATGAAGCCTGACCTTGTGGTCATCGACTCGATCCAGACCATGCGCTGCACGGACATTTCCTCCTCAGCTGGTACGGTCAGCCAGGTCAAGGAAAGTTCCGCCCGCTTTTTAAATGTAGCCAAAACGCTGGAAATTCCCACCTTTATTGTGGGCCATGTCAACAAGGACGGTGCCATTGCTGGCCCCAAGGTTATGGAGCATATCGTGGATACGGTGCTCTACTTTGAGGGCGACAAGACCCTGCCGTACCGCGTATTGCGCGCGGTCAAAAACCGCTACGGCTCCACCAATGAGATTGGCATGTTCGATATGACCGGCCGGGGCCTTGCCCAGATCGAGAACCCCTCCCAGGTCATGCTGGAAGGGCGGCCCCTGGGCATCAGCGGCACCTGCGTGGCCTGCGTGATGGAAGGCACCCGCCCGGTGCTCAGCGAAGTGCAGGCACTGGCGACCAAGACCAGCTTCCCCAGCCCCCGGCGGACGGCCAGCGGCTTTGACTATAACCGCATGTACCTGCTGCTGGCGGTGCTGGAAAAGCGCGCCGGGTACAATTTTTCCAGCCAGGATGTATATGTCAACATCATCGGCGGCTTAAAGCTGGACGAGACTGCCTGCGACCTGCCGGTCTGCATTGCCATGGCATCCAGTCTGTTGGACCTGCCGGTGGGAGAAAAGACCATCGCCATTGGCGAAGTGGGTCTGGGCGGGGAAGTGCGCAGTGTGACGCATCTGGAGACCCGCCTGCGGGAGGCCCAGCGCGTAGGCTTTGATACCGCTATTGTTCCCAAGCACAATTTAAAAATGATCGATCCGGCCCAGTTTCCGGGCCTCAAGCTGGTGGGTGTCTCCTACCTGCGTGAAGCGATCAACACGATAAAATTAAAGTGAGGAGAAAACCATGCCTGACCAGAATCAACCCAAAGCACCGGCGTTCAACCCGAAGCTGAAAGAAACGATCGCCGCGCTGAAAGCCGAAAACAACCCCCAAAACCTCAATGCCGTTCTCAATGAGCTGGTGCGCTCTCCGCTGCTGGCACCGGCCAACTTTGATCTGCAGGGCCAGCCTGCCCCCACGCCCGGCCCGGACGGCCGTGTACAGCTGCCCCCCAACACCAAAATCAACCTCATCATGGTCAACAGCCCCGAGGGTAAGCATTATTATCTGGGCTTCAGCGATTGGGACGCTGTACATGAATGGCAGAAAAATCCGGAGCAGAGCCGCCAGGTCATCATGCTGCGCTTTGATGACTTCGCCAATATGGTTTCGAAGAACCCCGATGCCGCCGGTATGGTCATCAACCCCGGCGAAAACAGCCTGCGCCTGGAGCGCCCGCTGATCGAATCTGTCAAGAAGCAGAAAGATGAGATCGCCAAGGCACTGGCCCAGCAGCGCGCCGCCGTCACCCAGATCAAGCCGGGCGATAAGGTCACCATCGTGGAACCCAGCGTCCTGCCGGATGAGCTGGCTGACCCCATCTGCGAAGTGCTGGCCCAGGCCCCCGGCGTGGGTTCTGCCTACCTGCAGATCATGATCATCAACGATGAGGCTAAGAGCTATCTGCTGGTGCTGGACGGCCCCAAGGATGACAAGCTGTTTGCCGATGTTGCCAAGGCCGCCCGTCCCTACCTGCTGGGCCGCGAGAAGAAGATCGACCTGAACATTACCACGTCCATCTCGCCGCTGGGCCAGCAAGGCATGCGCGGCAGTGAGCCGTTCTACCGCAAGGGCATCGGCCGCGTTATCGATGAGGACGATGACGAATAAGTAAATTCCACACTGCACATCTGCCAGGTGAAAACCCCGGCGGATGTGCAGTTTTTTGCAAGCACTTTTTATTAGGATTGTAGGTTTGTCAATGAAGAGTTACAGAGAAAAAGAAGATAAAACCTGTTTAGGG
>CAVAGJ010000067.1:0-11018 GCA_963588145.1 Coriobacteriaceae bacterium | reverse complement strand
GAAAGATACGTTGGTACGTTCTCTCTGGTGATTGTTCACAAAAACTAATGGAGAGGTGAATCCTACGAAAACAATTGAGCTCATTGGGTACACTGCAGTTGTTAATGGACAGCCCGCATTGTCCCCAACAGTAGATCTAGGCACGGAGAACAGCTACGGTGTAGAGTACCTCCAGTTAAAATTTGGTGATGGGTGGGGCAATCTAACGGTTACTGCCACCTTTACCGCACCAGATAAAACATCGACCGATGCGGTGGTTGATACCAACGGCCTAGTGGAAGTGCCGCACGAGGCCACCTGCCACGGCAGCGGGCGCGGAGTTATCGTGTTTAAAGGATGCCGTAACGGTGTGCAGCTTATCAGCTGCGATGTAGGCTCATTTGTCACTGCGCACGGCCCTGTAAACGGCACAGAAACCACCGAACCCACGCCGGATAAGTGGCAGCAGTTTGTGGATGAGGTGCAGGACGACCGCGAGGCAGCGAATAAAGCCGCCCAAGATGCGGCTGCATCTGCTGACAGGGCTGAGCGGGCAGCCAACAGCAACGGCTATGCGGCTATGGAGATCGACGAAGAAGGACACCTGATCGTGTATAGAACGGATTCCCTGGAGGACAAGCTGAGTTTTGCCATCGTGGGAGATACAAACCTGGAGGTAACGATCCATGATTAAAAGTGATCTGGGCGCAGTAACCGCCTACGCGGATGCGGTGGCCCATGGCTACACAGGCACGCGGGAAGATTTTGGTAAGCTGTTGGCAGGCGCCGGGAAAAACCTTGAGGATGCAGTAGATGCCAGCAAAGCAGCTGAGGCGGCGGCGGAAAATGCCGGTAACTCGGCACAGGCAGCAGCCGATGCAGCGGGTACCGCCGGACAGGCTGCTGGCGTGGCCGGCAGTGCTGCTGAAGCCGCCAGTACCAGTGCTGGCGAGGCTGCACAGAGTGCAGAGGCGGCTGAAACTGCCAAGCAGAGCGCAGAGAATGCCGCTAAAAAGGCTGTGGAAGCAAAAACGGGCGCAGACAACGCCCTGAAGGACGCTGGCGCGGCCAAAGAGGCCGCGAGTAACTATGCTGACGCTGCTGCCGATAGTGCGACTGCGGCAGCAACCAGCGAGACCAATGCCGCGAACAGCGCCAGTGCTGCTGCTGACAGTGCCGAAGCAGCGGCCAAGGCCGCCGCGTCTGCCGTGGGCGCTACGTTCTACGGTGTGGAGTTCACCGGCAGCCCCTCGGCGGGTACGCGCACCGGTGCTGCTGCCGATTTTGTGTTTACCCCCGGCACCGATACCAGCGCCGGGCAGAACGACTTTGACGGCGTCTATCCCTGGGCGGGGATGCGGCGCTGCTGCTGCACCCTCAACACCGACGGCACCGTGACGGTCAACGCCTACAAGGGACAGCCCGGCTACATTGAGGACGGCACCAACGGTGAGGTGTTGGTCGAGGTGCCGCTGTTCTATGTGGCCGGTATGCTGGACGTTGATCCGCGCGTGAGCGCTACGCCGATGCCCGGATTCCGCGCGCCGCGCAAATTCCGCAACAACAACGGCTCCCTCAAACAGCGGTGCTACCTGCCCGCGTTCCCCGGCAGTATCGGGGCGGATGGCAAGCTGCACAGCATTGCGGGGGCGGTATCTACCGGCAATAAAAATATTTCGCAATTCCTGGCCGCTGCACGGCTGTGGGGCGAGGCCTACAGCATCGGCACAAGCGCCGATTTTGAGGTGCTTGCCTACTTGATGATCGTGGCCTATGGCACCCGCAACGTACAGGCCAAGATGCGCGGCGTCTCCAACCTGTACGTCACCGACATCGCCGTGACCGGCGCGCTGACCTCCGAGTCCGCCGTCATCGTCGCCAAGGGTCAACTGGAGGTCGGCAACGTCATCTCCATCGGCACCGGCGGCGAGGGCGAGACCATCGCCCGGCGGCGCATCGTCACCGCCATCGAGGCCATCGACGGCGACACCGCCAACGTCAAGGCCGTTTTCGACGGCGACGCCGTGACGACCACCACCGATCACAAGGTCTGGCGCATCATGGAGGCCACCGGCACGGCCAACAGCGTCATCTCCACCTGTGGCAGTCCCGTCAGCAACACCGACGGCAAGCACAGCTTTGTGTTCTACGGCGTGGAAAATCCGCTGTACGGCAATCAGTGGCGCATGGAGTGTGACTGGAAACTGATTGACGGCGTCCCCTACTACTGCGACGATCCGACTAAGTACCAGTGGAGCAGCACCAACGACTACATTAAGCTGGACACGCTGGCCCTGCCCGGCGGGGGCTGGGCAAAGAGCCTCCAGGCAGATGAGCGCGTTCCCCAGTTGCAAATCACCAAAGAGGTCGGCGGCAGTTCGTCCACCTATCTGGCCGATTATTTCTACATAGACGAAAGCGGCACCCGCATCGTGCTGCGTGGCAGCTCCTCCGGCAACGGGGATCAAGTCGGCGCATTCTACGTCTACCTCAGCGACGATGCCTCGTTGTCCTGGTGGGACCGTTCGGCGGACCTTTCTATCCCCGGTTAAGCGGGGGATCGCGGGGGCAGCAAAGCCCCCGCGTATTATGTAAGTTTGATATTATCCGGGACAGGCTAACGGTCTCATCATCGCCGCATCGTGCTGCGTGGCAGCAACTCCAGCAACGGGGATCAAGTCGGCGCATTCTACGTCAACCTCAACAACGATGCCTCGTTGTCCTGGTGGAACAGTTCGGCGGACCTTTCTTTGGCGGCGGCCCCTACTGGGCCGTTGGCGACCTTTACAGCGAGACCGGGATGCCTTAGCCCTAGCTAAAAATTGGCCCATCCGGCAGCCATAGTAGACGCGATAGCGGACGAACCGGCTGGAGGCCAAAGAAAGACTATAAAATGCCTAAGCGCATCGGAAATTTAAAGCCGGTCATGGTTGACCGGGAATTTATACGGAGGCGTATGATAGATCATGCGAAAAAGAGGATGCACGATCCGACCACGCTGCCCGCCTTGACGCACATTGAGACGTGCATCGACCAAGTGCAGCACTGGATTATCTACGGCGGCTGGACGCCCAGCGAACCGATACACACCCAGCACTATGAGCCAAGCAACGGCAAGCTGCGCGACATCGACTATGTGCCGTACTGGCCGGACGGGGTCATGCACTGGGTGCTGATTGAGGCAATCTATGACGTGGTCGTGCCTAAGATGGACCCCTATTGCATAGCGGGCATCAAGGGCCGAGGGCCGCACAGCGCCGCCAAGCAAGTGGCGCGGTGGATGAAAACGGACCGCGCCGGGATGAAGTACGGCGCAGAGCTGGACATACATCATTGTTTCCCTGAGAGCGACCACGATTTTATAGAGTACGGCTATAGGCAGTTGATAAAAGATAAATACTGGCTGCGCATGGCTGACGCCGTTGTGGACAGTTTCCCCAATGGCTTGCCTATTGGATATGTGACGTCGCACTGGTTCCAAAACCTTGCCATGACGGCGTTTGACCGTTATGTGCGCAGCCTGGACGGCGTCAAGCACTATTACCGCTATGTGGACAACGTGCATCTGTACGGCCCGAACAAGCGCAAGCTACACCGCGCCCTGGAGGCCGCAATGGAATGGCTGGCGGCGGCTGACTACGCTTGCAATACCTGCTGGCAGGTCTACCGCACTGACTACATAGACGCCGACGGCAAGCACCGAGGCCGCGCCCTGGATGGGCTGGGTTTTGTGATTTACTGCGACCACACGATCTACCGCAAGCGCACCACGCGGCGGCTGATCCGGCTGTGTCTCAACATCAAAGCCCGCCCGCATGGCGTGCCGACGCCGCATCAAGCCAGACAGGCCGCGTGCCGCATCGGCCAGCTGAAACACGCTAATATGCACCGATTCCGCGTGAAATACGTTGACGGTGTTGTGAGTTACCGCAAAATCAGAAAGGTGGTACAAAATGCTTAAATGTGAGTGTAACGAAAAACACGCCCGCCTTGAGTGTGAGCCGCTGCCCAACGGTCTGACGTTGGTGCGGGTGTACGAGGATGAGCAGGAAATCACCCGCGAGGCTGTGTCCGATATGGACACGCCATGGCATGGGTACAGCTACACGACCTATGAGACGGTCACTCAGGTCCCCCAGACGATGGTTGACACTGATACCTGGGCCGTCCTGGTTAAACAGGCGGACCATGACGCTGCCGCTGTTGCCGTGCGCGCCGAGCGTGACCGGCTGATCGCGGCCACGGACTGGACCGTGCTGGGCGATGCCAAGACCGTCAAGGCCGACTGGAAAGCCTACCGCCAGGCCCTGCGCGATGTGCCTGAACAAGAGGGATTCCCCTATGCGGTGGAGTGGCCGACGCCGCCGGTGGAAGCATGAGCGAGGAGGCCGATCTGCTGGCGCGGGCGATGCTTTTGCTGTGGGACTACCGCGATACCATACCGGACGCGGGCGACCTGCTGGATGAGTATGAGGCGCTGGTGATGGATACAGATGAGGTAATACAATGAGACTATCTAATGGAGAGGTCCTGCTGCACTGGCCGCTGGACATTCATGTGCTGACGCAAGGGTGGTATTACAATGACGGCAGCCTGCACCAGGCTGTTGATCTGCGCACCCAGATTGACAACATGTATATCCGCCCGGTCTATGCCGCCGAGGACGGCACCGTGGATCAGACCCAGGACTGGGACGGACACACGCGGACGGGTATGCAGAGCTATGGCAACATGGTGCGCATCAGACACGCCGACTACAAAAGCAAGACCTTGCAGACGCGGTACGCCCACCTGTCCAGCTATTGCGTCAAATATGGCCAGAGGGTTAAAGAGGGCGAGATCATCGGCTACAGCGGCGTGACCGGCAACGTGTTCGGTGCGCACCTGCATTTTGAGGTCATCCTGGGCGGCAAGCGCACCAATCCGCTGACCTGGCTGGACGATAACTACACCCTCGCCACGGGCAGGGAGTATCAGTTCAACAAGGGCGAGCATAGCGTTGTCGTGCCGGAGGCCGACAAGCAGACACCCGGCACCGACACGGCCACCGATGAAGCTAAGACCGTACAGGCCATCTTGATCGGCCCGCTGGACGCCCAGACCGCCGCCTATTTTGACAATGCGGCCAAGACCATGCAGCTGGGCGCTGACCGCTATTGCGCCCTGGCCGTGGATGCTGAAGGCAAGGCCGTCATGCGCTGCGCGACGCTGTCCGGCATGGATGCGGTCAAGCTGTACCAGATTGCCCAGGCGCAAGGGCTGAAAGAGGAGTATTTCTCTAAGTTTGTGGGGTGATGTGGATGGAGCAGATCGCAGTTGCGCTCATCACGGCGGGCCTGAGCCTCGTGGGCGTTATGATTACCAACTATTTCAGCAACAAAAGCCTGGGCGATAAGGTGCAGCATCAACTTGAAGTCGCCCAGGCTGTGACCGACACCAAAATTGAGGAGTTGACCCGCGAGGTGCGGGAACACAACAATTTTGCCAAGCGTGTGCCGGTGCTGGAGGAGAAAGTGGCCGTTGCCAACCACCGCATTGAGGATTTGGAACGGCATGAAGAAAATGGAGGGAAAATCTGATGCAGGATTTTTGGAAGAATCTGGCGGCGCTCATCAAGGTCAAGACCATCGTGACGCTGATCGTTGTGACCGTCTTTGCTGTACTGGCCCTGCGCGGGGGCTTGCAGCCTGACACCGTGATGACGATCGTGACAATGGTTATCGCATTCTACTTCGGCACCCAGAGCGAGGGCAAGGGCGGCGGTAAATAACTAAGCGGCGGGCATCCCATCGAGGGCGGCCCGCCACTTTTGTGTCCATTCTGGACACGGATTTTATACGACCTTTTTACGACCTTAGACCTGGTTACGGCCATTTTACGGCCTATTTTCTTTCAGTATCTTACACTATTTTGCACTATCAAGCAAACGAAAAACCGCGATACATCAACCTTTGCAGGCTGTATCGCGGTTTTTACGTTGGCGGAGTAAGAGAGATTTGAACTCTCGCGGCGGTTTCCCACCCTACGCCCTTAGCAGGGGCGCCTCTTCGACCTCTTGAGTATTACTCCACAAGTCAAAGTGATAGAAGCTATTCACTTGTTATACAAAATGGCGGAGAGGATGGGATTCGAACCCATGGTCCGCTCGCGCGAATCGCTGGTTTTCAAGACCAGTTCCATAAACCACTCGGACACCTCTCCATAGTGGCTGCCGCCAGATGCGAGTATTATAATACCACAGGCCCCCGAGGTTGTCAACCCCGGAGGCCTGTTTTTTCTAAAAAATTCTATAAAATTTTTAGTCAGCGGCTTTAAAGCCCACGCTGCTCATAAAGCGGACAAAAGCCTGCTGGCCGGCGGCATCCTGCTTAAAGACACCGGCGTTCTCCAACACATGGCTGAACACGATGCCGATTTCTTTCTTCACAACCTCGTTAGCTTCTTCGGGGCGCAGGGCCGTGCCGTATTTGGCGATCAGCGCATCGATCCAATCGGCATGCACCGCCAGGTTAGAACCCTCTTTGCGGCTGGTGTTGGGCTGCTGGCCGCTCAGGATCTCGGCGATCTGGGCTCCCTGTTCTTTCAGGCGAGCGGGCAGGATCGCCAGGCCCATGACCTCGATCAGCCCGATGTTCTCCTTTTTAATGTTGTGGTATTCCTTGTGGGGGTGGAAGATACCATCGGGGTACTCCTCGCTGGTGCGGTTATTGCGCAGGGCCAGATCCAGGATGTAACCGTCCTTCTCATCGTAATGCAGGATGGGCGTTACGGTGTTGTGGGGGGTATCGCCGGTGTGGGCCAGGATGCCCACGCTCTCATCGCTGTACTCGCGCCAGGCGGTCAGGATGTTGTTCGCCACGATCTGCATCTGCTGGCTGCTGCGGCCCACCAGGCGCACGGCGGAGACAGGCCAGTTCAGGATGCCCGCTTTAACGCCGGGATAGCGCGCATCTTTCATCGGCAGGGCAATGTCGGCTTTCTGCATGGGGAACACGTAGCGGCCGCCCTGGAAGTGGCTGTGGCTCAAAATGCTGCCGCCCACGATGGGCAGGTCGGCGTTGGAGCCGCAGGTGTAGTGCGGGAACTGGCTGACGAAATCAAAAATTTCGGCCAGGGTCTGCTTGTTCATCTCCATGGGCTTGTGCTGCTCGTGCAGCATGATGCAATGCTCGTGGAAATAGGCGTAGGGGCTGTACTGCAGGTAGAACTGCTCCCCTGCCAGTTCGATGGGCACGATACGGTGGGTCTGGCGGGCCGGGAAGTTGATGCGCCCGGCGTAGCCGATGTTCTCCTTGCAGAGCATGCAGGCGGGGTAGCCGCTCTTGGGCTGCAGGCGCTCCAGGGCGATGGTCTTGGGGTCCTTTTCCGGCTTGGTCAGGTTGATGGTGATTTCCAGTTCGCCGTAGGGGGTGGCGGTGTTCCACTGGATGTTCTTAGCGATCTGTGCGGTGCGGATATAGTTCGTTACCACGCAGAAATCATAGAACCAATCGGTGGCAGCCTTGGCTCCCTTTTTCACGTACAGCTTGTGGAATTTTTTGCAGACTTCGCTCTCGCGGGGCATCAGGGCACCCATCAGGCGGGTCTCGAAGTTGATGCGGTACTGGGGCACTGCGCCGTCAAACAGGTCCTTGCGGGCAGCCAACTCCACCATCTCGTCCAGCAGGGCGGCGGGGGTGGCAGGATCCTCCTTGGGCGGTTTGGTCTCGCTGGGGGCGGCCAGCTGCAGCAGGTCCAGCAGCGTGTTGCGGGCCACCAGCTCGTCCATTTCTTTAATCAGCTTATGCTTACGCCCGAAGCGCAGCAGGCGCTCCACGTCCAGTGCAAGGCGCGCATCGCGCTGCTCCGGTGTCAGGGTGGTGCAGTCAAAATCGTTCTTTGCCATGATACAAGCCCTCCTGTAGCGGTGTGTTTTATGTTCTGTTGTATTTACCATACCGCTTTTCACCTTCGTTTTCCATGGCGCTGTGTACCATGCTTTTGCAGTTTTTGACCAAACTGCCGCATGTGCCGCGCGATTTTTTGTTTTCATTGTCGCATTTTGGCGATAGATTGTCAATATTCTATTTTTACACTGTCAGCGGTGGTTATGGATTTTTGCACCGTCGTCTGCTATAACGGAGAGGGTCGCGTTATGATTTTCCAGATTTTATTCCTTGCCGTTCTGGCTGTGTTTTACGGCTGCTATCTTGGCAAGATGCTGCGCCAGCGGCGGCAGGGCATCCAGACCGACCAGATGGGCAAAGGCAAGCATGGCCGGGTGCTGGCCATCGAGCTTACGATGAAGGCCGCCAGCCTGCTGGTGCCGCTGGCCGAAGTCATCAGCATTGTGCGAAGCACCGCGGCATTGCCCGCCTAGCTGCGCTGGCCGGGGCTAGTTTTGGTAGCGCTGGGAGATATCGCGTTTGTGCTCTCGGTCGTCACAATGAAAGACAGCTGGCGCGCCGGTGTGCCGGAAAAGGACAGGACCGACCTTGTGACCACCGGTATCTACCAATACAGCCGCAACCCCGCTTTTTAGGGTTTGACCTTATGTACATCGGCCTGCTGTTGCTATTTTTTAATATTCCCCTCCTGGTTCTTTCCCTTTTTGCCATTGTAATGTTCCACTTACAAATTGTGTATGCGGAAGAACCGTTTTTGATGAAAGCCTTTGGCACGGAATACCAAGCATACAGCCAAACCGTGCGCCGCTATTTGGGGCGGGAAGTAACCCCCACCACACAAAAAGCCCCACGCCAGCAGCAATGCCTGGCACGGAGCTTTTGTTATCCTATTTTCGCTTACTTTTTCAGGTCGCTGAACAGGTCTTTTTTGTACACACCATCGGCAACCAGCTTAGCAAAGCTGTCGATGACGATTTGCTTGTCCTCGGCGTAGGTGACACCGAACCACTTGTCGTGAGTGGGCAGGACCTTGACGCTGACTTTGTCGGCATGCAGCAGCTCATCAATGTAGATGGGCAGCAGGTACTCAGCTTTCAGCGGATTAGCGGGAGCAGCTTTCTCGAAGAACTCCACAAAACCAGCATCCAGCAGGTCAACGAACTCAGGGGTCAGGCCCCACATGTTCATCGAGACCAGGCTCTCCACATCGATGTTCTTGCCGCCGGCGGCAGCGCCCTCGGCTGTCTTTTCGATGCCGCTGGTCTCCAGCACACCGGTCAGGTAGTGCTGATCGTTCATCTGGCAGATGCCGCGGGTAACGGCACCGTTATCGCTCAGGGTGTTTTTCAGCACGAAACCGGCCATGCTCAGCTTGCCCGGCTCAGCGGGGGTGTAGCTCTGCAAGAAAGTGTGCAGCTGAACAAAAGCTTCCTTGCCGTAGTAGTCATCGGCGTTGATGACGGCGAACGGCTCCTTGATGATGCCCTTGCAGGCCAGCACGGCCTGGCCGGTGCCCCAGGGCTTGGAGCGGCCCTCGGGCACACTGCAACCCTCCGGCACGTTTTCTAGAGCCTGGAACGCGTAGTCGATCTCAACACCCAGATCAGCGCAAATCTTCTCGATGCGGTCGCCGATGGCTTCCTTGAACGCTTCCTCAATATCGTGGCGGATGATAAAGACGATCTTGTCGAAGCCTGCTTCGATGGCATCGTGGATCGAGTAATCCATGATGATCTCGCCGTTGGGGCCGACTGCGGCCAGCTGTTTGATGCCACCGCCAAAACGGGAGCCGATACCGGCCGCCATAATAACCAGTGCTGTTTTCATAGGTCTCCTCCCAAATTATCGTCAGGTACGTTGCCCGGCGTTGTTACTTTTGTATTCCTTATTTTAAAATATCCCGCAAGGCTCTTATACGCCCGCCATGGTCATGAGATACTGAATTGCGCTGGGGCCTGCCATGTAGAGGATGGCCACCTGCAACAGGCACATGATACCAAAGTAGAGCACCGCCGCCAGCAGGTTGGTGCCGCCGCGCTGGACCAGCAGTTCGGTGCGGCTCTCGCCCTCGGGGCAGGCCATATAGATCTCCTCGATCTGCGCCTTGCTGCTTTCATGATACCAGGACACCGCGAACATGCCCAGGATAACCTTGAACGCCCAGATGCCGATCTCTCCGATGGTGTAGGCAGTGGGCAGCCAGCCCAAAGGCAGAGCGCCGAAGAAGCTGGGATTAAAGGTAACGATAATCTCCATAAAGCCGGGGATGCTCAGCAGCACCATGACCAGCGCGGCCAGCAGACCCTGCTTCCACATTTTACGGTAGAACAGGTAGGCCGGCCCAAAGAGGAACGCCGAGAGCGAAAGGGTAACTTTCTGCTTGGTCTCGCTCATGCGAAAAAACTGCATCAGGTAGTACATCGGGCTGCGGCCCACGAAAGTGGCCCAGTCCTTAGCCTTGATGCCCTCGATGGGATCCTCGGGGCCGATCTCCCGCCGCTGAATGCCATTAGGGCCCGTGGAGTAGGTATCGATGTGGGGGCCGGGGGCAGCGCGGTCATTGCGGGGTGCGCCGCCGGGGTTCACATCGCTGGGGTTACGGGCGTAGATAGGGCCCTGGTTCTGCGGGTTTTGCGGGGCCGCGCCTGGTGCTTCCTCGTCTGCCTTGGGCAGTGGGCAGCCGCAGTGGCTGCACCGTACCGCGCCGGGGGTGTTGTGGGTACCGCAGTTGGGGCAGGTCGCCGCATGGGCGGCTTCGGCCGCGCCAGCACCGACTTCGGGCTGCCATTCAAACCCGGCCGCATGCTCCGACTGGTGCATGCAGATGCCGACCTTCTGCCAGCAGGCCCGGTGGTAGGGGGTGCCGCAGTCGGGGCAGACGACAATATCGTCATTATCGGTAAACGCCTGTTCACAAACAGGACAGTGGTTGCCAGTGTAACGTACCATGAAATCTTATCCTCCTAGTAACATAAAGACATTATACCGCATCAATAAGATAAATGCAAAGAACTTTTTATGAAGTTTAGCAGTTTTAGGGTGGATATCGCTAATAGTCGCGGCTAATTATCACCTTTAAAGCGTCCCCCTCTGAAATCTGTAGGTTTGTCAATGAAGAGTTACAGAGAAAAAGAAGATAAAACCTGTTTAGGG
>CAVAGJ010000066.1:0-11243 GCA_963588145.1 Coriobacteriaceae bacterium | reverse complement strand
CCTTTGCTTCATTAGATTCTGTGTTTGTACTGGTGGTATAGAGGCATTCTTCCTGCACCTCTAACAACATTGTTGATTCTGATGGTAATGCCACTAAAATCACCTCTCACGACCTACGCCACATAAATGTGTGTGAGCGTTTACAGGGAAATATAATCTCTGCAACAGAAACAATGGTAGAATGTAATCACTCCTCACTGGACCAAACCTTGGGATATGGCTATCCAGCCAAAAAAGACGAGGCTAAACATCTTGCCGACATTACAAAGCAGATACCACTATTTGGGGAACAGAAAAAAGTAACATGCCTACAAGTTCCGTCATTCAAGTATAGTCGTCTTCTTGACGAACCGAATACAAGAATCATTCCCGGATACGGTATATGTCGTAATGATAATTGCAAACCACAATTCGAAAAATGTATCGCTTGCGAATCATTCTCCCCAGACCCTGCATGCAGAGATTTTTTCTCAGCCGCGATTGATTTACTATCAAAACGAAACCAACAAATAATTAAGAGACATGGGGACAGTAAAGTTCTTACGCACAATGAGGAAATGATTCGTCTATACAAAAAATGTCTTGCTAGAATAGAAAGCAATCTTTCATGAAGTAAAAGGAGACTATTCAGTATGAATAATGAAACTAAAGATACTCGTTCCGGAATCAAAGCGTACCAAGAAAGTATGCGTCAAGAAACATTAAGACGAATAGATGATGCGTACAACTACCTCATAGACACGCATCAAACCGTTAATAGGTCTTCGCTTAGTAGAGAAAGTGGTGTAAGCCGCGTTACGTTGAACAATCCAGCAATTAGCGAGCATTTGAAAAAATTTCCAGAATTTGCTCCTAAGCAAAACAGAAGTGACACAAAAAGCATTGAGGAACTTTTGCGAGAGCAGGAAATCCTAAAGGAGGCTCTTAAAAAAGCTCAAAACCGTTCACGTCGTCTAGCAAACGAAAATCAGCATATAAAGCAAGAATATAAAGAACTTAATGAAAGCCATCAAAAGCTCCTTGGTGCTTATCAGAAACTCACCGAGGACAAACTCATCCGACTATAAATTCAACGTTCATTAAGGCATGAACCAATGGTTTTTTAGTCTAAAACAAAAGACCCCACGCTGAATAAATATACAGCGTGAGGTCTTTCATTTTCGGCGTGTACAAAATCTGTAAAGGATTATCTGTAAACTATGGAACAATCTGTAGCTTTGTTGATTCTACGCGATTATTCTATCCTTTACAACCATACTTTACAATGTAAGTACACACTCTTTTGGAGCTAGTAACAGGAATCGAACCTGCAACCTGCTGATTACAAATCAGCTGCACTGCCAATTGTGCTATACTAGCGGGTACTAGATAATAATAACACAATTGACAGCTGCTTGTCAATGCTAATTTACAGCAGCGCAATGCCTGCTTTTTCGCAGGCGGCTACGGTATCGTCATCCCACAGGCTGACCTGCACTTCGCCTACGTGGGCTTTGCCCAACAGCAGCATGCACAGGCGGCTCTGGCCGATGCCACCGCCCATGGTCAGGGGCAGGGTGCCGTCCAGCAGCATCTTATGGAAAGACAGCTCTGCGCGCTGCGGACAGCCGGCTTCTTCCAACTGGCGGCGCAGGGACTCCGCATTCACGCGGATACCCATGCTGGAAAGTTCCAGTGCGCAGCCCAAGGGCTCATGCCAGAAAAGGATATCGCAGTTCAGTGCCCAGTCATCGTAGTCCGGGGCGCGGCCATCGTGGGGCTTGCCGCTCTTGAGCTTACCGCCGATCTGCATAATGCAAATCGTACCATGCTCCTTGGCAAAGGCGTTTTCGCGCTGTTTGGGCGTGTAATCGGGGTACATGTCCTCCAGTTCCTGGGTAGTGATAAAGGTCACCTTGCGGCCCAGGTGGATACTTTTCAGTTCCGGGAACTTCCAGCGAAGTTCATCCGAGGTAGCGCAGACAGCATCCACAATATCCCGTACGGTGTCCTGCAAAAAGCCCAGTGTGCGCTGGTCAGCGGTGATGACCTTTTCCCAGTCCCACTGGTCAACGTAGATGCTGTGCAGGTTGTCCAGTTCCTCATCGCGGCGGATGGCGTTCATGTCGGTCACAATGCCCTGGCCGGGACGGAAGCCGTACTTATATAGGGCATAGCGCTTCCATTTGGCCAGGCTGTGCACAACCTCGGCCTCCTGATTCAGGCAGGGGACATCGAAGGCAACCGGACGCTCCACACCGTTCAGGTCATCGTTCAGGCCATTGCCCTGCATGACAAAGAGGGGAGCTGTCACGCGCTTCAGGTGCAGAGCCATACAGATCTTTTCCTGAAAGATGGTCTTGATTAGACCGATGGCCTTCTGGGTATCATACAGACCTAGCAGGCTTTGGTAGTTTTCCGGCAGAGTAATCTTGCTCATAGTTCCATTTCTCCTTTATATTTTTATGCTTTTCCTATTTTTTACATTAGGCCTTAGCAAACTGGCTCTCGTACAGTTTCGCGTAGAAGCCGCCGCGGTCCAGCAGTTCATCGTGGGTGCCGCGCTCAATGATATTGCCGTCCTTCATCACCAAGATCTGGTCGGCATTTTTGATGGTGGACAGGCGGTGCGCTACGATAAAGCTTGTGCGGCCCTTCATCAGTTCCTCAAAGGCATCCTGCACCAGCACCTCGGTACGGGTATCGATGCTGGACGTTGCTTCGTCCAGGATCAGGATGGGCGGGCGGCGCAGCATGACGCGGGCAATGCAAAGCAACTGGCGCTGGCCCTGACTGATGTTGCCGCCGTCCTCCGCCACCTCGGTATCATACCCATTGGGCAGGCGGCAGATAAAGCTGTGGGCACGTGCCTTTTTGGCCGCTGCAATAATTTCTTCCCGTGTGGCATCGGGCTTGCCGTAGGCAATATTTTCGGCAATCGTACCGGCTTTCAGCCAGGTCTCCTGCAGTACCATGCCCAGGTTTCCGCGCAGGCTATCCCGCGTTACGGTGTCGATGGGATGGCCATCCACCCGCAGGGTACCGCCGTTAATCTCGTAGAACCGCATCAGCAGATTGACCAACGTGGTCTTGCCGCAGCCGGTGGGTCCCACCAGGGCGATGCGCTGGCCGGGCTCCACTTTCAGGTTCATATCCTCGATCAGGGGCACATCCGGCACATAGCGGAACTTCACATGCTCAAATTCCACAGCACCGGCACCATGGGGCAGTTCCACGGCATCCGGGGCATCAGGCAGGATGGGCGTTTCATCGATAAAGTCAAACACACGCTGGGCGCAGGCCAGGGCGTTCTGGAATTCGGTCATAACATCCGAAATATCGTTGAACGGCTTGGTGTACTGGTTGGCGTAGTTCAGAAAAACCGACAGATCACCGACCGTAATGCCGCCTGCGATAGCCGCAAACGCGCCCAGCACACCGACCGCTGCATATACCAGAGAGTTGACAAATCGGGTGCAAGGGTTGGTCATTGAGGAGAAGAACACCGCCCGCACACCGCAGCTTTGCAGGTCCAGGTTGATTTTATCAAAGCGCTCCTCGGCACGGCTCTCGTAACCGAAAGCGCGCACCAGATGCTCGTTGCCGACCAGTTCGTCCACCAGGCTCGTCAGTTCGGCGCGGGTCTCGCTCTGCACCTTAAACATTGAGTAGGTGTGGGTCGCGATAAAACGCGCTACGAAGATTGACAGCGGTGTCAGCGCCACCACCACCAGCGCAATGCGCCAGTCGATGAACAGCATCACGCCCAGGGTGCCGCAGATCGTCAGCACACCGGTAAACAGCTGGGTAAATCCCAACAGCAGACCATCGCTGAACTGCTCCACGTCCGTAGTAATGCGGCTGATGGCATCACCGGGGCGGTGGGCATCCATATATTTCAGGGGCAGCTGTTCCAGCTGCTCAAAGGCACGTACGCGCATATCGCGCACAACGTGGAAGGTGATACGGTTATTGACCACATTCATCAACCACTGGGAAACCGCCGTGCAGGCCACCGTTCCCGCCATGGCAATGGCTAACTTGGCCACGCCGCCAAAATCCACCTGGCCGGGGCCAATAATCAGGTCCACAGCCTTGCCGGAGATGACCGGGGCCAGCAGGGTAGAGACCACTGTCACCACGGCCAGTGCCAGTGTCAGCACCACCAGCCCTGTATAGGAACGGATCAGTTCCAGCACACGGCAGAGCGTACCCTTATTCACTTTTTGTTTCTGCTTGCTCATAAGGTTTTCTCCACCTCCTCTTTGCTCAGCTGGCTCAGGCAGATCTCTTTATAGACCTCGCAGTTCTTCAATAGCTGGCTGTGCGGGGCATCCCCGGTCAGCACACCGTCATCCAATACCAAAATATGGTCGGCGCGCTGCACGCTGGCTGCGCGCTGGGAGACGATGAACACCGTCATGCCTTCGGTCTTTTCCTTGATTGCCTTGCGCAGGGCGGCATCGGTGGCAAAGTCCAGAGCAGAAGCGCTATCGTCCAGAATCAGAACTTTCGGCTTCGGCACAAGGGCGCGGGCAATCGTCAAACGCTGGCGCTGGCCGCCGGAGAAGTTGCGGCCTGCGGTCTCCACCGGGGCATCCAGCATGCCGGGTTTGGTGCGCACAAAGTCCGCCGCCTGGGCGATCTCCAGCGCCTGCCAGATTTCTTCATCGGTAGCATCGGGCGCAGCCCAGCGCATGTTATCGTGGATGGTGCCGGTAAACAGCACGGCCTGCTGGGGCACGATACCTACCATGCGGCGCAGCTGGGCAAAACCGTATTCCTTTACATTGTGGCCGAACAGTGATACCGTGCCTGCCGTGGCATCATAGAAGCGGCACACCAGGTCGATCAGCGTTGATTTACCGCTGCCGGTACCACCGATAACACCGATGGTCTCGCCAGCCTTAGCCGTAAAGCTGATATCAGTCAGGCTGGGGGCACCAGCGCCGTGGTAGGTAAATGTTACATTGTCGAAGGCCACAGCCGGGGCAGCAGGGTCTACATCCAGCTCTGCGGCGGCGGGGTCGGGCATCGTGGTATGCGTGTTCAAAATCTCATTCACGCGCATACCGCTGGCCAGGGCGCGGGTCACCGAGATGACCAGGTCTGCCAGACGCAGCAGGTTGGTCAGAATCTGGGTCATATAGTTGATGAGCGCGATAATCTCACCCTGGGTCAGCGCACCGTTGTTGACCTCGTAGCTGCCGCGCAGCAGCAGGGCAATGATAGCCAGGTTGATGACCAGGTAGGTCAACGGGTTCATCAGCGCCGAGATGCGGCCAGCCATCGTCTGGATACTCCTCAGATGGTCGTTGGTCTCCACAAAGGTAGCCAGTTCGTCCGCCTGGCGGGAGAAGGCCCGCACCACACGGGCACCCACGTAGTTTTCGCGGGTCAGCAGGGTAACCTTGTCCAGACCATTCTGGGCCTCGTGGTAGATGGGCACCGTGGTGCGCATAATCAGGTAAATAATCAGCGAAATAATTACCGTTGCCGCAATAAACAGCAGGGTCAGCCGCGGGCTGATGGTGTACGCCATAATCAGCGCACCAATCACAATGAACGGGCTGCGCAGCAGCAAACGCAGCGTCAGGTTGACACCGTTCTGCACCTGGTTGATGTCGCTGGTCATGCGGGTGACCAGTGTCGGGGTGCCGATGCCGTCCAGTTCGCTGTAACTCAGCGTGTTGATATGGCGGAACAGGTCCTTGCGCAGCGCGGTACCGAAGCCCAGTGCCGCCTTAGCGGAGAAGTACTGGGCCGTCAGGCTGCAGGTCAGGCCAATGGCCGCCAGCAGCACCAGCAGGCTGCAGCGCTGCCAGATAAACACGGCATCGCCATTTTTGATGCCGGTGTCGATAATGCTCGCCACCACCAGCGGCACGAAAAGTTCAAAGGTAGCTTCCAGCATTTTAAACAGGGGTGCCAGAACAGCCTGCTTTTCGTAGCCTTTGATGTAGCGCATCAATTTGTGCATGTTGTATCACCTCATACTCGGATTTTGCAGATTTATTTATTATAGCACATCGTGAAGCGTTTGTCATTCCTTACCGTCCTGACCCCGGATGCGGTGGACTCGGTTCAGAACAGTGGGTACGATCTGGTGCCTTATACCTGTACCCCCAGCGGACAAACCAGAGTGGTAGTTTTTGCAACCGCGCGGAGAACGAAATGGATGGACAAGAAACACAAACCTTATGCGAATCCTGGGCTGGCGGTTGAACAATCCTGCTGTCGGACAGTGGCGAATTGTCCGTTTTTTCTAAAGAATCATTTGCTACCGCATCTAAACTGCGATTCTGCCGATTTTCTTTCGGTATTACTATTTTTATCTTTTGGAATGCAAAAGCCCGCCTTGGTGTAATTCCCAAAACGGACTTTTTCTACAGGCTGGAGCGTTCCCGATAGTGGGAACGCCTCTTTATTTTATCGCTATCGCATCTAGGGGCGGATGCTTACATTGCCCCCTACAGCATCAGGGTTTGATTTCTTTTACGGCTTCACACTAAATTCCTGCTCGCAATACACGCAGCGGTACTTTCCGCTGGGTGTCAGTGCAAAAATGTGGTCACAGCCTTCCTCAATGGAGGTAATGCACCGCGGGTTCTTGCACTTGATTACATTGACCAAGCGCTTGGGCTGCTCGGGGCGACTCTTTTTCACCACGTGACCGTTTTCAATAAAGGTAATGCTGATCTTAGGATCCACATAGCCCAAAATATCAAAGCTCAGGCCGCTCACGTCACCCTCGATCTTGATAATGTCCTTTTTGCCGCTTTTCTGGCTACGGACATTCTGGAGCAGAGCCACGCTGGCATCATTCAGCTTTTCCAGTTCCATCAGGTGGTACAGGGCCAGGCCAGTGCTCGCGGTGATATGGTCAATGACCACACCATTCTGAATTTCATCAACCTTCAACATCAAAAGCTACCTCCCCAGTTTTAGGATCTTTCAAGCCAAGCAGCGTCATGATCAGTGCCATGCGCATGTGTACGCCGTTCTGCACCTGGTCAAAGTAGGCTGCACGGGGGTCATCGTCCACATCCAGCGTGATCTCATTCACACGGGGCAGGGGATGCAGCACAGCCATATCAGCCGGGGCCAGGTCCAGCTTTGCCTTGGTCAGCACGTAGCTGTTTTTCAAGCGGATATAATCTTCCTCGTTGAAGAAACGCTCGCGCTGCACACGGGTCATGTACAGGATGTCCAGCTGGGGCAGGGCTTCTTCCAGGCTGCGGGTCTCCACATATTCAATGCAGTTGGGTTCCAAAATTTCGCTGATGATGTAGTCAGGCACACGCAGTTCTTCGGGTGAAATCAGCACAAACTTCATGCCCGGCAGGCGGGACAGGCTCTTGATCAGGCTGTGTACGGTGCGGCCGAACTTTAGATCGCCGCAGAAACCGATGGTCAGATGATCCAGGCGGCCCTTACGCTGGCGAATGGTCATCATGTCCAGCAGCGTCTGGGTGGGGTGGCTGTGGCCGCCATCACCAGCATTGATGACCGGGATGCAGCTGTAGCGGGAAGCCCGCAGCGGGGCTCCCTCTTTGGGGTGGCGCATGGCGGCAATGTCAGCCACGCAGCTGACCACGCGGATGGTATCGGCCACGGTCTCCCCCTTGCTGGCGCTGGAAACACCGGCATCGGGGAAACCAAGCACCTGGCCGCCCAGGTTCATCATAGCTGCCTCAAAGGAAAGGCGGGTGCGGGTGCTGGGTTCATAGAACAAAGTAGCCAGGCGTTTGCGGGCCGCTACATCACGGTAAACGGCCGGGTCCTCGTGGATACGATCGGCAAGGTCCATCAGACTGAGCGTTTCTTCCAGCGTAAAGTCCGCCGGGTCAATCAAATGTCTCATACACATTCCCCTTTATTCAACGGTCTAAACTCTATTTATGTCCAGGCAGTCTCCTGCCAAAACAACTTTATAAAAGCTTGCGCACCATCGCAAAATCAAAGAAATCAGTATAATACGTCTGGCAGCACAGCACCGGTTTGCATATGCGGGAGTAGCAGATTTCCTCCAGCTGTAAAAGAGCCTGTTCCGGCCGCAAGGCCAGCTGGCGGCGGATGCCTGTCGGGCCGGATACCGCATGCATGTGGGCCACAGTCTCGGTTACTTCGGTGTGGCAGTGACGGGTAGCAATGTCAAAGATGGGCTGACTGAAATCAATGCCCTCCAGCCGCTTGTTGTCAAACAGCGCCAGCGGCAGAATATCGGTGGAGAACAGCACCGGCGTATCATCCGCCAGCACACGGCGGCGCACAAACACAAGGGTCTGCGGGGCATCTGCTGACAGCTGCAATTTTCCCGCCAAAGCAGGGGAGGCGATTTCCCGCGTCACGCTCAAATTATCGCTGCGAGGTTCCTTGCCAATAGCGCGGATCATTTTATAAAATTCCAACTTCTGGTCCATGCGGTTTTTCAGCTGTACCACATCCCGGTTCACCAGGGTGCCGATGCCTCGCACACGCTCCAGGTAGCCATCGCGTTCCAACTCGCTCAGGGCATCGCGCACCACCGTGCGGCTCACCCCCAGATCGGAAGCCAGTTCCAATTCACTGGGCAGCTGGGCAGCGCCGCTGTAGCGGCCTGTCTCCAGTTCTTCCAGCAGACGGGCAACCGTATGCTGGCTGCGCAGTTCGCCACCCAGCCGGTTTTCGGTCTGTTTGTTCATCGGTCAAATTCCTTTCGGGCCCGGCATACGTCTGCCAAGCAGCATTTATCGCAGTAGGGGGTGGTGCGCGCCGTGCACACCGCGCGGCCGTGGTCTACCAGCCGATGGCAGAAGTCGCTGCCTTCCTCCGGCGGAATGATCTTCCACAGCTCTTTTTCGACTTTTCCCGGCTCCTTGATGCCATCCACCAGGCCGATGCGGTTGCACAGCCGGATGCAGTGGGTGTCAGTCACGATGGCCGGTTTGCCAAACACGTCACCCATAATGAGGTTCGCACTCTTGCGCCCCACGCCGGGCAGACCCAGCAGCGCATCAAAGTCGCCGGGGACCTTGCCGCCGTACTCATCCCGCAGCTTGCGCATGCAGGCGGAAATGTCCCGTGCCTTGCTGCGGCCTAAACCGCAGGGCTTTACGATAGCCTCGATCTCCTCCGGCTCAGCAGCAGCCAGTGCCTCCACACTGGGGTACTTGGCAAACAGGTCCTGTACCACCACATTTACCCGGGCATCGGTGCACTGTGCCGCCAACCGTACCGATACCAGCAGCTGCCAGGCATGGTCATAATCCAGCGTACATTCCGAGCGGGGGTATTCTTCTTTCAGCCTATCAATACAGATCCGTGCGAGTTCTTTTTTAGTCACAGGATTCGCTCCGTTTCGTTTTCTTCTTTTAATTCTACCACGATGTGCCCTTTTTAGCAAGCGCAGAAGCAGGATGTTTTGGTACATATCCCCCTATGTGTTTTCCAGAATGGCTGACACAGCAAAATTTTACCGCAAAAACAGTATTGAAAATGTTTTGTGTGTGGTATATAATGTAGATGCGTTAGTTATAGCTAACATTCGTAAGGGGTGCTGTTATGTCGTTTTTTGAAAATACTCGCAAGCCCACCGGCCTTGGCGGTGAACTTATGGTTTCGATGATGAATCTCGGCCACAGCGCACTGGCCAACTGGGGCCTGCGGTTTCTGGACCTGCCCAAGGATGCCAAAATTCTGGATTGCGGCTGCGGCGGTGGAGCCAATATCCAAAAGATGCTCAAAAAATGCCCACAGGGCATCGTCAAGGGCGTGGATTATTCACCCGTCAGCGTCGAAAAGGCAAAAAAAGTCAACGAGCGTGCTATTGCCGAGGACCGCTGTGTCATCCGGCAGGTCAGCGTGACCCGCATCATCTTTGCCGCCGACTGGTTGGATTTTGTCACAGCTTTCGAGACCGTCTACTTCTGGCCTGATCTTGTACAAAGCTTCCGCGAGGTCCACCGCGTTTTAAAGCCCGGCGGCACGTTCATGATCTGCAACGAGTGCGGCGGTGATAACCCCGCCGACGAAAAGTGGACCGAAAAGATCGACGGCATGACCATCTACAAAGACACCGAGCTGCAAGCCTACCTGGAAGAAGCCGGTTTTGCCAACGTGCAGATCCACAAAAATGAAAAAGGCTGGCTGTGCATCACCGCCGTGAAAGCGTAACAGGAAAGAGGGAACATATATGGACTTACAGCATCCATCCGCTGTCATCGGTACAAATTCCTGGGGTTCTGCCGCTTACGAGACCCTGCTGCGCGGCAGCAGCGTAGATGAAGCCACCCTGCGCGCCGCCATGCGCACCTCTAAGGAATGTGGGCTGGATCTTTACGATTTGGCACAGGACTATGGCTTTGGCAAAGCGCAGAAAATGATTGGCAGCTTCGGCACGCAAGGGATTTACCTTTCGGCCAAATACACGCCATTCTCCGGCTATCGCCCTGGTTGCGTGCGCAAATCGCTGGAAAAAGACCTGCGGGATTTCCGCCGCGACTATGTAGACATCTACTGGCTGCACCTGCCCACGGATATTGAGCCGCATTTAAAAGAGATCATCGCCCTTGCCAAAGAGGGGAAGATTCATCACATCGGCGTTTCCAATTTCAATCTGGAGGAGTGCAAACTGGCACAGCGGATTTTAGCCGAGGCCGACTTGCCACTGTACGGTGTGCAGAACCACTACAGCCTGCTGGCCCGCGATTGGGAGCACAGCGGCCTGCTGGCATGGTGCAAACAAAACGATGTTTCTTTTTGGGGCTGGGCCGTGCTGGAAGAAGGCCTGCTCGTCGACCCGCGCATCAAGACCAAAGGCACAATCATGAAGCTGCTATTTAACGGCCAAAAGCGCAAAATGAAGGCTTTATACCAAACAATGATCGATGTTGCCGCAGCGCACAGCATCACGGTCCCTCAGGTCGCCATCGCCTTTTGTGCCAACAAAGGAGTTGTGCCGATCTGCGGCTGCCGCAAGCCGAAACAGGTACAGGAACTGGCACAAGCCGCCTGTGTAAAGCTGACCACCGAGGAACTTACCCGTCTGGAAGCCGCCGCTGACCACACCGGCGCGCGGGTGCTGGGCGCAGATATGTTCCGCGCTTTTGTGCGGAAAAAGTAAATTTTCTGTGCCACGTCACAAAATATTTTCCATCACACGCCGGGCCGCATTTTTATTGCGGCCCGGCGTGTTGTATGCTCGGTTGTATCCGCCTTTTATCGTTGCTGTAGGTTTGTCAATGAAGAGTTACAGAGAAAAAGAAGATAAAACCTGTTTAGGG
>CAVAGJ010000065.1:0-11370 GCA_963588145.1 Coriobacteriaceae bacterium | reverse complement strand
TAATATTATAATATATTATTCGAACAAGTTGTTACAAATTTACTATACCACTACAAAGGAATTTGCTATGACCGAAAATGATAAGCTGCAAATGTTCGAAGATCAGGCAATTCGAACTGCGTGGGATGAAGAAGCCGAAGAATGGTACTTTTCAATAGTAGATGTTGTCAAAGCACTGACAGAGCAAGCAACTGTTAGAGGTGCCAGCAACTATTGGGCAAAGCTAAAAGAAAGATTAAAGGGCGAAGGTGCAAGTGAACTGCTGACAAATTGTCAGCAGTTGAAAATGAAAGCGGCCGATGGAAAGCGGCGCCTTACAGACGTTGCCAACACCGAACAACTTTTGCGTATCATCCAGTCTATTCCGTCCAAAAAAGCTGAGCCGTTCAAAATGTGGCTGGCTATGGTTGGGCGCGAGCGCATTGAGGAAATCATCGACCCCGAATTGACTATTGATCGAGCATTGGATACCTATGCGCAAAAAGGGTATCCACCAGAATGGATCAATCAGCGCTTGCAAACAATCCGTGCTCGCAAAGAACTGACCGATGCTTGGAACGCTCACGGCGTACAGAAAGGTCAGGAGTATGCTATTTTAACCGATGAAGTTACAAAGGCATGGTCAGGACTAAGCACCCGGCAATATAAAAATCTCAAAGGGCTAAAAAAAGAAAATCTGCGTGATAATATGAGCACACTGGAACTGGCCCTAAATATGCTGGCGGAAGCCACCACAACGGAACTGACTAAGACTCAAAATCCGCAAGGATTGGAAGAGAACCGCACTGTGGCAAAACAAGGCGGCACAGTTGCCGGAAATGCCCGGAAAGAAATCGAAGCACAAACAGGCCGCCCTGTTATAACGGCAGAAAATGCTAACACTGTTCTATTGGGGAGAACAGTCACCGAAATGATTGAAAACATTGCGGAAGATAAAGAAAACAAGTAATTTCGTCATCAGAAAATACCGCCATATTGAAAAAGTGCATCTTGGCTTTTGCCAAAATGCACTTTTTCATAATAATTATAATTATTTTATGATATTAGGGAACTCGAATTTTCACCATCCGCATTTGAAAAGAGTTTCACAACTTTCGTGATAAGAAAGGGCGAATATCAAAAGAGAACACGCGGGGGATGTTTTCGGTTTATCTCACTTCGTAGCGGTATTGCCAGCCGCACCTTGTTCTGCACTGCCTCACAATCCATCTCTATATCTGAACAGGTTGCAATATCTCTCCGCAGCTCTCTAATACGGGCTGTAAGCGCTTGTATTTGGCTTGAACGGTCAGTATTGGTAACTTTGCCCTTACTACGGTAGAGAGCCTTACGTTGCGCTGTAAGGGCGTTATATTCAGCTTGCAGATTTTCTTTACAAGTCAAAAGGTCATCAAGTGTTGTAATCTGCTGTTCCCATAGAAAGTCACATTGCTGCCGATAGCGATTGTACCGCAGGAAATCATCACGCAGCAGGTAATAGCAACGCTTGCTAACCTTACCTTTATATGCTTTTCTCAGCAATGCGCAGTAGCGATAATAGCAAGCCATAAATCCGGTGATTTTTCGGCAGTTATGGCTCAGCTTGCCGCGATACCGTGCGCGGCGGCGAACAGGCACAGGCTGCTCTTTCGGCTGCCAGCGTGGTGGCTCAGATGCTGTTTGCTGCTTGTATTCTTGCTGCATTGCAGGTGGAAGTTTACGCAACTCTCGGAAATAATCCCGCAGGGCGTCCTCACTGAAGCATGGGTTGATCTTATCCAATCGAATATTTCTCTGTGCATCTTTGTGGCGCACGGCCATGTGTGTAACTTTCGGTCCGTATTTCACCTCATAACCCATTTGCTGCAACTCTGCAATAAATCCGGCAAAGCTATCTGCGGCAACCATCGCCATTTCGATGTCAGCTTTTACCATACCACGCAGCGTAGGTGAGCCCTCTTTTTCGTGTTTCCATTCACCATAGGATTTTCCGTGTTCATCCGTTTCCACAACGGATAAGCGGTTTTCGCGACACAGTTCATCGGAAATAGCTCGAATACCCTTGTAGTAAGTAGTAAAATCATTACGAAACATTCGACCATCCATAAACGAAACCGAGTTTACAACAATATGGTTATGCAAGTGACCTTTGTCTAAATGGGTGCTGACGGTACATTCAAACCGATCTGCTAGGAATCGCCGTGCGAATTCGCAGCCAATTTCATGCACTTGATCCGGCGTTGCTTCTCCGGGCTTAAAACTTTGAATAATGTGATAGCCCACATTGCCACCGTTCAAAGGCTTGTCCCATCGCTGTTTCGTTGCCTGCATAATGCAATAAGCATTTTGCGGCATACAATTAAAGCCCGAAACATAAAGCTGATGTTCGGTTTTATCCTCGTTCTGTGTGTAGTCGATTAACCGCTGCATATCTGCCGTACTGAAATATTCTGTCTTTTGCGGATTGGCGGCATAGTCTAAGCAGCCTTTTAGTTGCCCACGAACAGGCAAAATCTTTGTAATCGCCATTAACTTTTCTCCTGAATAAACTGCCAGATGCGCTGCATGATGCGGTTTGCCTCGGCAAGTTGAGCATTTTCAATCTTGCCTGTACTGTTGGCCAGCCGGGTAAGCTGGTTCAAATTGTTGCCGATTGCGGCTACTTGTGCGGCCAAGTCTTTATAGCTATCCGACGGGCGTTCGCGTATCGTGCAGCCACCCACCAATGCTCGGAGAAATGGCTCCATCTTCATACTGGCTGCATCGCATTTATTTTTCAGCTGATGGTATTCTTCTTCGGTAAAACGTACCGTTACTTGTTTTTGGCGTTTTAACATTTGCTTTCTCCTATCGGGGTCTTAGGGGCTTGCCCCTAACAAGTGGTCGTTATGCTGGCATGACAGCATAATGACGTGCTTGCCGCACTGTCCGGGAACGCTATCACTTTCCCGGTGAAGCAGGCGCATCGGCAGTGCTTTCCTCTGTGTAAATCAGTTCAGCGCATACAATTTCTTCTGCTTGTGCCTGTAAGCCTTGCATGGCAGCCGCCCATTCCAACGGGTTGCAGCGTTTCAGTTCTTCATCGATTTTGGCCTCTGCTGGCAATACTTTGGTAAGACTTTCAACTTGACGATGCACCTCACTGTCTATGTCCGTGAGGTGCTGTGCCAGCGTTCCATCCAGCAACATTTGGTCGCGTTCCAATGGTCGATGTTCATCGAGGTATCGCGCTCGCATCCTGCCGTATTTCCCAATGGTGGTGTCTGAGATTGGACCATTTTCCAGCTTTGGAATCAGATAGCCGTTTACATTCACATATTCCGTTTTCATCGTGCAATCCTTCCATTTTGCAAGCCTTCTGAAAAAGAGAGAGTATTGTGCGGTAAATTTTCTGCGCCGCCTTTTTTCTTTTTCAGATGGCTTATTTATAGTATTTGATATAGTAATTACTAAGAGTATTTAATTATAGTAATTATAATACTACCTACATTACCGCCACTGCGCTTACCACAGGTGTAGTTACCACTGGTGCGGTTTTGTGGGTAGTGGTCATACCAGTAGGTACATTTTGTAGGGTATGGTTGGCCTTCGTCAGATTGGTGTTGCTGATGTTTCCTTGTGCATCGTAATAAATCAGATACACACCGTTCCAACCGTTATTGGAATCGCGCAGTTCGTACTCATAGCAGAATCGTCCGTGCTTGGCCGGGCGAATATGCGCAACCAAATAGCCATTATTTTTCAACATATCCCATGCACGGTTAAAGGCGCGTTCGCCTTCGGTGCAGTGGTTCATCAGCCATTGCTTTGTCAGCGGTACTGCGGTATAATCAATACGGGCAGCAATTAACGCATATAAGCCTTTCGCACTCATGGATAGGCTGTCATTGAACAGCGCTTCATTCTGCACAACAGAATACCCTCGTGTTTTGCGGACAAAAGAGCCACTTTCAGCAGCAGAGCTTGTATTTTTCACGGTAGAAACCTCCATAAAAAGAAAAAAGACTTGGACTGAAATATAGCCAAATCTTCAAACTCTGTACAAATTTTCAATTTTCCTTGTGTTATGCTAAAAAGTGTTGCCCGAAAAACGATTGTTGCCTAAATGTTGCCCAAACAGCCACGGGCAACATATAAAACAAAATAAGTCGAAATATCAAAAACAAGCGTAAGAATAGAAAACAGACGGTTCAACGCAAAGCAGAATAAAGAGATATAAGACGAATACCTTGATGTACTTGACTCGAAATCAATTTGACAGCAATGTCACGTGGGTTCGAATCCCACCGTCTGCGCCAAGTATCACTACCCAATTCTACATTGGGTAGTGATTTTTTGTTGCCACTTTGCGAAATTCCGAAGCTATTCTTATAGGCATCTCCCCTTTATTTTCAAGTAGTGATTTTCGGGTTCGGTACAAATCATACCAGCAATCGCGGCAAATAGCTATTCACGAGATTGCACAAAAATCCGTGTTTCCTTTTTGCTTAAAACCTTATTTTGCTCACAAGAATACGGACCACTCGCGCAAGCAATATAAGATCCCTTGACTTTTTATATCATATACGATATAATTCAATTGAGATATAGACCAGCATATATCTCAAAGGGGGTGTACACTTATCTTCAGGATTGAACTGTATAGCACCGAGGACGGCAAGGAAGTCCTCGCCGAATTTATAAATGAGTTGCCTGCAAAGCATCAAGCTAAAGCATTTCGGGAAATTGATCTTCTTGCAGAGTTTGGCAACGCATTAAAAGAACCTTACGTCAAACACATTGACGGTGAAATTTGGGAGCTACGAATCAAATTTTCGAGTGACATATCTCGTATCTTCTATTTTATTTGGCAAGCAGACACGATAGTTTTACTGCATGGATTCATCAAGAAGACGCAAAAAACTCCTCGTTCAGAGATTGAAATTGCCCAAAAGAGACTACGCGATTATAAAATGCGTCATTGAAAGGAAAGGTTCTTATAAAAAACACATATAATAGTCTTTGCTTTTTAAGGTAAGGTTTGTGCAAACTGAATGTGATAAAGATAGCGCCCCTATACGAACATAATATAGAGTGGTTGCATAAAAAGGTACACGTTTGCATGTGAATGAAAGGAGTAAAGTGAGACTATGAATTACACTGATTTCAAGAATAAAACTTTTTCTGAAAATCCCGCAGTCAAAGCCGAGTACGATCAGCTTGGTCCTCAGTATGAAGCCATCCGCGCTGCAATCGTAAGTCGGAAGTCTGCCGGGTTAACTCAAAAACAGCTGGCCGAAAAAATGGGAACTGCACAGGCAAATATTTCACGTTTTGAAAACGGTAATGCAAATCCCTCGTTGGATTTTCTGCAAAAAATGGCTTCTTGCATGGGCAAGACACTTCATATTTCGTTTGAATAACACAACACCCCGGCATCCGTCCTTACTCGGACAGGTGCCGGGGTGTGCCGTTTTACCTTACCATTCTTTTAGGCTCGGCGCTTTCGGCAATGTCAGCGTGTTTGCTATCGTCCGGGCGCTCAGGTTCTTGGACTGCGAATCCAAGTGCGCGTAGATGTTGGCTGTGGTGGAAATATCACTGTGACCTAACCACTCTTGAATCTGCTTCATCGGTACGCCCTCTTTCAACAATAGGCTGGCGCAGGAGTGGCGCAAGTCGTGGAATCGGATCCTGCGCAGACCGTTCTCTTTCAGCAACTGCGGAAAGCCCGTCGTCACAGAATCCGGTTGGATCAGATTTCCCATTGCATCCACAAATACATAACCGAGATACTCTTGGTTATAGCAGTTGCCGCAGATTTTCTGGTTGTACTCCTGCTGCTCTTTGACTGCTTTCAAGCGTTCAGCAATCGGGTCTACCAGCGGCAAGGTGCGCAGACTGGATTTTGTTTTGGCGCGGTCAGCCTCCACCAAAATCTTCTTGCCGTCGATGCGGGTGCTGGTCACGATATGCCGGATGGTCAGCGTCTTGGCTTCAAAGTCGATGGCCTCCCACCGCAACCCCATCACCTCGGCACGGCGCAGGCCGTAAAAGGCTGCAAGTTGGATGATAAGTTCCAGCTTATGCCCTTGGGCGGCTTCAAAGAGCTTTTCCATTTCCTCGGCGCTGTAATAGCTTGCCATGAACGCCTGCGGCTTGGGGCGGTCCACCTTGTCCACCGGGTTGCTGGCAATCAGGTCGATGCGCACAGCGTATTTCAGCTCTTTGTGAAGGTTGGCGTGGAATCGCAGGATAGAGGTATTTTTCAGCGTTTCCGACTCATGCAGATAAAAGCTTTGAATCTGGCGCGGCTGCAGCCCTGCCAGCGTTACGCCCAGCGGCTCAAAGTAGGGAATGATGTGCTTTTCCACATTGAAGCAATAGGACGAGTAGGTCGTTTCTGTTACAGCGGTCCGCATCATTTTCAGCCAGTACCGCATATAGTCGCTGAATGCCATGTCGGGGCTGAGTTCGGATACCTGCCCCTTGGGAATCGTGAAACTCTTTCGTGTTTCCGCCAGCATTTTTTCAGCGCGCTTCTTGTTGCCCTTGACGGGCAGCCCTGTGCCGATCCACGGCTGACGGCGCTTGCCCGCCGAGTCTGTGTAACTCAGCACAATGTAATAAAATCCGTTTTTCTCCTGTAAGCGTCCTGCTACCATAGGCATCTCTCCTTTTTTCAAGCTGCTGCATTTTGGGTTCGGTACAACGATACCAGCAATCCCGCCGGAAAGCTATTCACAGAATTGCACAAGAACCGTCCTGCACATTGGGTGCAAACTGACATCATTCGCGCTCCTGTTCCCGCCTGCGGCGGCGCGGTCTGGGATGCTGCGGCATTCTGTTTTCCCAGTCAATACGGTTGGACTCGCGTGTTCTTTGGATGCGCTTGGTTGAACCCTCAGCGATTTTATCCTCTTTGCGGAGTTTGGCAATCTCACAGGTGAGCATTGCACGGTGGTCTGCAAGTTCCGTTGGAGCATCTTTCCGGCGCATCTGTTTAACGATTTCAGCCCGCTGTGCGGCAAGGGTTTCTATCTGCCGGGACAAGCCCTTGCGGTAGTCCGCGATTGCCTGCAGGGATGGGAACTTGTGGTCGTAAACAAAGGCGTGCTCAGCAAGGATTCTCTCGGTATCTTTCCAGATGCGCTCCAGTTCCGGGCGGTTGATGCGGGGCTGTTGTTTCTTGGGCAGAATACCCAACTGATAGCAGTAGTACAGATACAAACGGTGCATCTGGGATTCCCAAAAGAATACCTCGAAGAAAATGTGGAGGATACTTTTTCCTGCATAGGTATCCTTGGGGCGATACCGTTTCGGTGTGTACTGCCGGGGCGGGTGCTTCCGTTCATACCGCCTTGGTCCATACAACAGGTAATTTCCGCGCAGTCGGTCATCGATGGCTGCAAGATCGTATTCTTCTCCCAGCCTATAAAGTCGCACGGCTCGCCCGCCATCCCGTGCCCGGATCGTTGCATACTTACGGTTGGGATCAGCGCCGAAGATGTACCCCTGCCGATACAACGCCCTGTGGAAATCTTCAGGAGTGCTGGCGTCCTCGCAGGCTTGGTTGATGGCCTCCCGCATTCTGGCATACCGTGCTGGTTCCTTGGCTTTGGGCTGCTCCACTACCGACAAGCCGTACTCTCGGCACAGCTTGTCGGATGCCGCCCGGAACTCGGCATACTGGCTGCGACGCTGTTCGTACTTCTTGCCGTCCACATACGATACGGAATTGATAACGAAGTGGTTGTGCAGGTTATCCGTATTCATATGGGTAGCGACTAGCACTTGGAAACGCTTGCCCCAGACCCTGCGGGCGAGCGCCACACCGATCTCATGGCACTGCTCCGGGGTTACCTCACCCTCGCGGAAACTCTGGTAGGCATGGAGCGCCACCACGCCGTCTGTTTTACCAAAGCGCTCCTGCACCGCCCGCATATCTTCCCACGCATGGTCTGCCCTGCAATGGATGCCGGTGACGAGCTGGGCGCTCTCGTTCAGCTTGGTCTTGGCATCGTTCTCTGCATAGTGCAGCGTCTGGGCAAGGGCATCGTACTCGGTCTTGTCTGGGTTGGCCGCGTAGTCAAGGACGCGCTGTAAACTGTCCTTGATTGCCCAGATCTTAGTTACCGCCAATGAGCAGGTCCCTCATGCGGTCGGTCTGGGCGTTGATGGCCGCGCCAGTCTGTGCAGAGCACTGCTCTGCAATTTCATCCAATTTGTCCAATACATCAAACACCTCCTTGGGCGGGTGTCTGCCCGGTTCATATCCCAGCGCCCACTGGCGCAGGTATTCCGAAAGTGATAACCCGCATCGTTTAGCCATCAGCGTCATTTTTCGTTTTTCCGTGACGCTGACGCGAACATTGATTCCAACGCTGCGTTTTCTCATGAGCCAGCGGCCTCACAGGGGTTCGGGGCTGGCCCCGTAGGCTTTTCGGCGGGTTGCCCTGTGGCAACACTTCGCCCATGCTTGCTCTCCTTACGCGACCTTTGTGACGCTAATGACGCTGATGACGCTGTTTGTGAGATATCCCATTTGAAAAGCTGGGTTATGTCAATTTCAGCGTCATTAGCGTCATCTGCGTCATTTCCGTCATGAGAGAATTTTATCTGCCGTGCCTGCGAAGTGCGGTGGGTTTCATAGCGGATACCTCTTGGGGTGAACACCGTATCGAAGTGTTCCACGATTTTCCGAGTCAGCTGGTGGGGCAAAACGCCCTCAATATCGGCTGCGGAGAGCAATTCGGTAGCCGTCCCCTGCCAAGTTCCGACGCCATCAATGTAGTCAGCCACTTTCCAAAGGTAACCCGGCACAGCCTTAGCGACAATCTGTTCGGTGCTTTCTTCCTCGTCCAGAATCCAAACGCAGTTTTCTTCGTGCAGACGCAGTGTTTTGTTGTCCATATCGCGCCCGGTCACCAAAATGCTGGCGGTCTGACTCATACGCTTGCGCTGCATGACCCAGCTGGTATCGGACGCGCCCATCAGACCGTTGGAGCCAGCAATCTGCTGGAATGGGTCATCGGCTGCCTGTTTCCGTAGATGATGAATCAGCAAAATGCAGATGTTATACTTATCCGACAGTGCTTTTAGTGCGCTGATTTCCTTGTAATCGCTGGCATACATGCTGTTGTTCTGGTCGCAGGAACGAACCTTTTGCAAGGTGTCGATGACGATTAGCCCGGTGTCCGGGTGCTGATAGATAAAACTGACAAGCTGTTCTTCCAGTCCCTGCCCGATGCTGCCGCATTCCGTCTGCATGACCAGCCGTTCGGGGGCTTCTTCGCCGCCCACAAGCTGGAGAAGGCGCTTCTGCAGACGGTTGAAGGTGTCCTCCAGCGAGAGATAAAGCACGGTGTGTGGCTCTATTTCGCGTCCCCACATGGGCTTGCCCTGCGCGACCTGCAAACAAAGCCACAAAGTCAGCCAGCTTTTGCCCGCTTTGCTGGGGCCGGCAAACAGCGCAAGACCGGCTGGGAGCAGACCGGGAATGATCCACTTGACCGGCGGCAGCGGCGTGGAGAGCAGTTCTTCGGCGGAGATCGTTTTGGGAAGTTTTTCATAATTCATTCGCATCGCCCTTTCTGTTTTGGTATATATCTATTATCTCATACTATCGTAATTTTGTGTGTAGTAAGTTTTATTCTCTAGTGTTAAGTTGTACGGCTCACGTCGCCCCACAGCCCCACAAACGCGCCAAACGGCGGCTTTATAGGCAACCTCGCGTCCGTGTGCAACGCGGAGCATCCGCCCCACACAGGGCGGATTTGGGCGGTTACTGCGAGTGAATCAGAACTGATTCACTTTTATGTCTTACGCTCTGGAAAGTGAATCAAATCTGATTCACTCCCAATAAATTCCCCGAAAGTATACGGTTCTGATTTCCTACTTTTATTAGACTGGAAAACGTGAATCGGTTTCGCATACTTTCGGGATAACTTTTCGATTTGTAGCTGCATTTGTCCACTTTGCCCCAGCTGCGTGGACGACTTGCAAGGCTGCCGTTCGGCTGCAACGGCATCATGGGTATTTTTACCCCAGCCAGGTCCTCTGCCTGCCGCCCTCATTGTGTGAACTATGACTGGACGGAAGTATCTTTACGACCACATCTGTCATTGCGCTCCACTCCGCCACGGGGTGTTTACCAGAGACTGAATCGCTCGTGCCCGGTGGCAGTCATGGCGCGTACTCTGTCTGCGCTGCCGTACTCGTAAGTTGACGGCAATGTGGTGAATGTACCTTGCTTGTCGGATATGCAGTTTTCAAGGTGCCGAATCTATTTGAGACGGGGAGGTGCTCTTGCCAGAATCAAGGCAGCTCCTACGCGCTCACGCGGGTCTGACCGCACGGACTTTTCAGAACGTAATTGATCACATTGATTTTTGGGATTTTGTAGGCGTTTCCCAGCCGGATGCAGCTGATCTCGCCCTCCCCCAGCAGGTCATAGGCCGCGTGGCGGCTGATGCCCAGCATGGCTTGCAGATCCTTAACCGTTACAATGTCGGGGTACTCCGCAAACATGAGCTTGTACATTTCTCTGATTTCTTTACAATCCATTCGATCACCATCCTTGAATTTTTAACTTTCGCATATTTGCGATGTAAATATAGAATACTGCGCTTTTATGCGAATGTCAATAGTTTTCGCAAAATCGTTACTTTTTTCTTGCGCTTTTATGTTATAGTGTGGTACAATAAGGAAAATCCTGCAAGGAGCGTAAACGGAATGAACATCGGAGAAAAAATCAAGCGTATCCGCCAGCACCGCCGCATGACCCAGAAAGAGTTGGGCGAGTTGGTCGACCTCAGCGCAAACCGCATTGCGCAGTACGAGATGGGTTATCGCGTACCAAAAAAGCCCCTGCTAAATCAAATAGCAGAGGCTTTGCGTGTTTCCCCGTTGGCACTTTCCGATGGCGGAAACGGCCCGGCAAACGATATTCTGGAGCAGCTTTTCTGGCTGGACGAGGAGCAGCCCGGCGTTATCAAGCTGGTACCCACCGAGCGCGGCACAGCACAGTATAATGCCAACCCAAACCTTGCGCTGCACTATGATGACAACGATAACTGGCCGCCGCGTTCCCCGGTGGCCATGTGGTTCGATGATACGATTTTGGATGATTTTCTAAAGGATTGGGCCGCGGTTCAGAAGAAGTTGTATGCGGGAGAGATCACACAGGCAGAGTATTTTGAGTGGAAAATTATGTGGCCGGACGAGGTGTAAATAAAAGTTGCAATTAGTAGCGGCTATCTTTGAACTGCGTTCTATCAACGTACAAGTCAAAGGCTAATATCGTCAGCTGAATGTCCATATTCATGTCCTGTCGATAGTATTAAAGACTAAGCATTGGAGCATTCCTGTAATCCGTAAAAATTGCGAATTGAAATAAAAAGAACCCCGCGG
>CAVAGJ010000064.1:0-11933 GCA_963588145.1 Coriobacteriaceae bacterium | reverse complement strand
ACGTCCTTCTTTCAGGGGTTTCTTTCTTCGTGCCGTTCCATGTTTGAGACATGAGAACCCCCTTTCAGGTATGAAAAGGAACAGCACGAATATGTGTGGGTAATATAACTTCCACTATTATTTTACCGTGCTGCTCCGTGTTTGTCTGCTGCTAATTGAAAAGTTTACGATCTATCCATAAACTTTCAAAAAAGGAAAGTAGGCTTACAGACGGCTGCTGGCACAGCTCCACGGGAGTCTAACCCCGGCCCATGCTGATGGGTGCGGCGCACAATGCTTTGCGGGCGTTCAATGCGCGAGTATCTTTGACCCTGCCCGTGTGTCATCGCCCGCAAGCCGCCACGCTTGCTTTGCGGTCTTGTGCTGTTCGCTCGCCCGTTACAGTGGTCCCGTCCTGCGGACTTGAAACGAGGTCATGGCGCACCGACCGTATGGCTCGGCACAAACAGGAATGTATCCGTTTGCCTTATACTGCACCGGTGGCCTCCCATCGGGCTTTCTTTGTCAAGGAGCTATAACGGGACGCCGCGTGGAAAGGGGAACACGCAGCGCCCGGCCCTGGATCAGCTCAGGTCAAAATCCAGAATGGAAATAATCAGCTTTGCTTCCAGCCGACCGCGCAGATCTTCGTCCACCTGGGGACGGGGATAGCCGTCAGGACCATAGCTCGTCCGTGTAGACAGCGCGGCGATGTAGCCGGAGTAATGCCGGACTACCCGGCTCACCGCTTCGGGGTCTCCTCCGACAGCGGCGGCGATCACCGGGTAAGGGATCAGTGATGCCCGCGCGCACGCAGATTTAGTCATCTACTTCACCTCCCATCAGCTCCTTCAGCAGCCGATAGGCTTTATGCCTGCGGGTATTGACCGTCCGGCGGGGCATGTTTATGTACCTGGCGATCTGTGCGTCGGTCATCCGCAGGAACCAGTGCATCATAAAGATTTCCCGGTCCTCCTGGGACAGCCCCAGAAGCGCCTCGGCCAGCCCGTCGTCCTCGATCAGGATCACGGCCCCTCCCACAGGGAAGGTCGTGTATTCCCACGGGTAGCGGTCATATACCGCAAGCTGGGCCATTTCTGCCTCGGACAGTTCTTCCAAAGATGTGAAACGCTTCTGGTGCCGGCTGATCTGGCGATAGCCGTTGCACGCCTCGCATTTCAGCACCTTCTTGCAGTAGCTGTCAAAGGCGTACTGCTTGTGCTCGTAGTGGCGGTCAGGTTTCAAGTTCTCACCGCCCTTCGTGCCGGGAGGCAGTTCTTTTCTTCCCCTTTCGCTCACTACTCGTTCACGAGTGGTCTGGTTTGGCCGGTTTTCGGGATCTATCTGAAAAAATTTTTTGCCGCTCATAATTGGCTCCTTTCGTTTCGTTCGGGTTGACAGGCCGGAACGAAACGGGGCGGGGAGCGGCAGCCCACGCCCAGGCGCTCAAAGAAACGGGTTTTGTGAGATATGAGCCACAGTATATAAAAAGCGAGCCATAACTCACTTTCATGAGCATGGCTCGCTGCTGCGTTATTGGAATATTTTTCGTAGTGGCATGGGCGTCCGCCGTACAAACGGTAAACCCCGCCTTATTTTGACCTCCTTTGTGTTGGCGCTCTCATCCATATCCCCCTTTACTCAGAAATATGAGTTATAACTCATTTTACATGAGTTCTATGGTTATTTATATGAGCGGAAGCACACCCTACAATGATGTAGAGGTGATGTGTAGTGAACAATCCGCTGGATCTATTTGCATGGAAGGTGCGGTCAGAACGGAAGCGCCAGCATCTGACGCAGAAGCAGTTAGCTGAACGCCTCGGTATGAACCCCCGCACGATCATAGATTTGGAGACCTGCCAGAGTAATCCGAAATTTGAAACGGTGGTCCTTGTCGCCAAAGAACTGAATATCAGCGTGGACGCCGCCATCTTCCCGGAAATGGTAAATCAGACAGTCTCGAAAACAGTTGTGGACTTCTTTGCCGGGAAAAGCGAAGCAGAGATCGAAAAATTTATCGCGCTCTGCAAACAGGCGGAAGCCTTTCAGAAAGACGAGTAACGCGGTCGGGTTCGATGTGCCCGGCCGCGTTACTGTTTCACCCGTTTGCTATGCGGGCAGTTTATTATTCTTTTGTTTTGTAAGCATTTTTCGGATGCTCGAAGGACTCCTGGATGATGACATGCTCCATCCGGCAGGCGTCCTGTTCCGCCGTTTCACGGTCAACACCGGCAGCGATGAGTTGCTCTGTAAAGAATTGATGGCGTTCATAGATTTTTTTCGCCACTTCCTGGCCTATGTCGGTCAGGTGGAGAAATCCATCCTCGTCCATCGTCAGAAAACCACCGTCCCGCAGGGTCGCCACCGCATGGCACACGCTGGGCTTTGTGACCTCCAGGTGCCGGGCGACATCCACGGAGCGCACCATGCCCATTTTCTTATGGAGAACAAGTATGGCCTCCAGATAATCTTCTCCCGACGCATGAAGTTTCATCTGAACCTCCTTTACTGAGCCAGTTTCCAGCCGATGGCCTCCTGTCTTGCCGATACAAAGTCGGCATACAGGCCCTTTTGCTGGATCAGTTCTGCATGAGTACCGCGTTGGACGATATGAGCATTGTCCAGTACAAGGATCTGGTCGGCGTTACGGACGGTTTTCAGCCGATGGGCAATCATGATGATGGTCTTGTCATGGGTTAGCGCCTCAATAGCCCGCTGTAATTCATCCTCATTTTCCGGGTCAACACTGCTTGTCGCCTCATCCAAAATGATGATGGGTGCATTTTTCAGCATGGCGCGGGCGATGGAAATACGCTGTTTCTCGCCACCGGATAAAGTACCGCCGCCCTCGCCAATCACAGTGTCATAGCCATCCGGCAGAGCGGAAATAAAGTCATGACAGCAAGCCTTTTTCGCCGCCTCAACCACCTGCTCATGGGTGGCGTCCGGGCAGCCAAACTTGATATTGTTCTCAAGCGTATCTGCAAAGAGGTACACGCTCTGGAACACCATCGAGATATTCTTCATCAGGCTGTCCAGCTTGAAATCCCGTATATCCGTACCGCCAATGGTAATTTTCCCGGCGTTCACATCCCAAAAACGTGCAATCAGGTTGCACATCGTTGTCTTACCTGCCCCGGAAGGGCCGACAATGGCCGTAGTTGTTTTTTCGGGAATGGTGAAGCTGACCTGATCCAATATCTTGCGGTCTGCGTAGGAAAAATCCACCTTGTCAAACACGATCTCGCTGGACTTCGGCGTAATGTCAGCGCCTTTTTCGTCCATCACCGGCGTGTCATCAATAGAGTTTGCCGTATCCATCGAGGCCGCCAGCATTTGCAGCAGAGAGGCCATATTCCCGGCGTTCTCCAAATCGTTGAACACCATGAAAGAAGCAATCACCAAAATCAGGCCGTAGGCCAGCGGCAAGGAGCCGTCCAGCCAGAACCAGACTGAGGCCAAAAGCAGCAGGACGCTGAACACCCGAACAACGGCCTGTTTGATAGCGTCATAGGGAACGCTGACCTTTGTTAATTTCAGGTTATCCCGGCAGCTCGCCTTAATTGCACTGCCGATAGACTGCGTGCTGTCCCGTTCCAGTCCAAATGCTTTGACAATCCCCATACCCTGAATGTACTCCAACACAGACTCCACAAGGGACTCCTGTGTGTGCTGGCGTACCCCGCTGAGCGCGGCAGATTTGCTAAGCGCCAGTTCCGCCGCCGCAAGGTAAATCAGGACACCGGCAGCGGCTATAAGCCCAATCCGCCAGTCGAATATCAGCAGGACGATGACAAGAGCAACCGAGTTGAAAAATCCGCCCAGCACCGACACCAGGACACGGGCCGCCGAGTTCTCCACATCGCCCAAAGTTGTTGTGACAATGGCGGTAATGTTCCCGATACTATTCTTGTTGAAGTAGCCCATCGGGATATAGCGTAGCCGATCTCCGATGTGGATACGCTTTTCCGCTACCATGCAATAGCCGGTTTCCGTCTGCTCCATCGTGGAGAAATAAGTCGTAATGATACGCCCAATGAGGGAAACGGCCATAATTCCCAGCGAAATCCAGATAAACTTTCCGTCCCGGTTGTCAGATACCAGCGCGCCGATCACCACAAAAAGGGCGGCAAACTGCATGGCTGAAAACAGCCCGGACAGGAATGAAAATAACAGGGATTTTTTCAGCAGTCCCTTTTTACTGCCTGCAAAAGTAAAGATTTTTTTCAATGTTCCATACATCTGACAACACCCCCTTACATCTGGTCTTTCGCGCCGATATGCGCCTGCCACATATCCCGGTAGAGAGGGCAGGTTTCCAGCAGCTTCTCATGTGTACCCTGTGCGTGGATGGTTCCATCCTTCACCACAACGATGTTGTCCGCGCCAACAATGGTAGACAACCGGTGTGCAATCACAATCAGGGTCTTGCCGACAGTCAAAGCGGAAATGGCTTTCTGTACCAGCGCCTCATTTTCGGGGTCGATGTAGGCTGTTGCCTCGTCCAAAATGACAACCGGCGCATTTTTTAGCATGGCGCGGGCGATGGCGATTCGCTGGCGTTCACCGCCGGAAAGGTGAGAACCGGCGCTGCCGACAACCGTATCATAGCCATTGTCCAGCTTGCGGATAAAGGCGTCGCAGCCGCTTTGTTTGGCCGCCTGTTCCACCTCTGCGTCCGTGGCATCGGGCCTTCCCATGCGGATATTCTCCCGGATACTGCGGTTAAACAGGTAGTTGTCCTGGGATACATAGGAAATCTGGTCTGCAATTTCAGACAGCGGTATATCCTTCAGCTCATGGCCGCCGAGGGCAATGCTGCCGGATGTAACATCCCAATACCCGGCAATCAGCTTCGCTACCGTAGACTTGCCGGAGCCGGACGGCCCTACAAGGGCGGTCATGGTTCCGGGGCGGATGGCGAGGTTCACATCATGCAAAACCTCTGTTGTCCCGTCATAGGA
Source organism: Coriobacteriaceae bacterium (assembly GCA_963588145.1). Lineage (GTDB taxonomy): Bacteria > Bacillota > Clostridia > Oscillospirales > Ruminococcaceae > Gemmiger. The sequence continues at coordinate 6,987 of CAVAGJ010000064.1, read as the reverse complement.
AAACGACACAGACCTAAGAGAAATGCCAGTATCTTCCAACTTGATCGGTGTGTCCTTATGGTTCAGTTCTTCGGCGTTCAGAAGCTGGCTGATTTCTTCCACATTTGTCCCCAGTACGGCCAAATCGTCCGTAAAGGTAAAGGCCGCAATAATCGGCCCAATCAGCCCCAGCGAGAAAATCACAATGGACAGAAAGGTGGAAAGCTCCAAACTGCCGGAGAGCCAGAACGCGAAGCCGCAGGGCAGCACGCAGATCAGCACTGAGGGCAGGATGGCGTTGTAGGCGCTCATGGTTTTCTGGTTTTCCCGCATCCAGTCCACATAGTAGTTGGCGTTATAATTCACCGCGTCAGAATATTTTTTGTAGGAACCGGCGGATTGGCTGAACGCCTTTACCACCTCAATGCCTCCGATATATTCCACGATGGCGTCTGCCATCTGCTTGCCCGCCTTGACTGCGCCCTCCCACTTGACGGGATAGTTTTTCATACCGGCGGACATAACCACAAGGCCCACCACGAGAGTGACAAGGGACAAAAGCGCCATACGCCAGTCCATAACGAACAGATATACGACAATCACCAAAGGCACCAGCACATTTGCGGTCATTTCCGGGAGCAGGTGTGCGAAGGTCGATTCCATGCCTTCAACCCGGTCAACAATCGTCGTTTTATACTGGCCGGACGGAGTATCTAAAATCGTCCCCATCGGGACGCGGGCCAGCTTTGCGGTGATATTCTCCCGCAGATCACGCAGCGTGTAATAGGTCGCTGTGTGGGAAATGACTGTTGAAAGATTGGCGAAAACAACCTTTCCCAAATAACCGCACAATGCAACGATACAGGCCGTCATATAACTGGAAAAATCCTGCTCTCTCGACAGCATCAGTGTGACAATATGCGCCACGCAGAAATAGGGCACCATCTGGCAGGCCACGCCTAATACCGCAAGGATAATACTGCCGATGAATTTCCCGTGATAGGGCTTGCCCCATCCCCATAAGACGCCTATGGGCGACTCTTTCTTTTCCTCCTTCATTCTGTGGACACCTCCTTCTTCATATCACTCAGAAAAAACTTTAGCAGGCGTTTTCGGCCATCGCTGTCCTCTATGGAATAACTTTCCTGAATTTGCCCGTTTTCTAAGTGAAGGACATAATTGCAGCAGCGTAGAATAAATTCCGGGTCATGCGTTACCACAAGCGCAGTTCTTCCAGTATTCGCCACCTGATTAACAACATTGGCAACCTGCCTCATGTGAAACAGGTCAAGACCGCTGGTCGGTTCATCGAATAAAATCAAAGGGCGCTCCGAAGCAATCGCAGAGGCAACCGCCACGCGCTGCTTTTGGCCGCCGGACAGCCCCATCGGGTGGCAGTCCTCAAAGGAAAGCAAGTCCATCTCCTGCAAGATTTCTCTTGCCCTCTGCTTATCCTCGGTTCTCATACTGAGCAGAATTTCATCCAGAACACTTTCAGTAAAGAGCTGGTGGTTCACATCCTGCATGACCATATAGCAGAGTCTCAATCGTTCTTTTCTGGAATAGTTCTTGCTCTGATCCTGCACCGTTCCTTTGAAATGCTTTTCCAACCCGCAGAGGCACCGGGCAAAGGTGGATTTTCCCGCACCATTATGTCCGATGATGGCCGTGGCGCTGCCAGATGGGAAAGAGGTTTCCGTTATATGCAAGGTTTCCGGCTCATGCTTATAGGCGAAGGATACATTCTTTATCGTCCAAACCGCCTCGTTCATTCTCTGCGGCGGGCCTTCAATCTCTGAAAGCCCCGCAAGGTCAAGAGGGCGCAATCCCATATCATCGCGTTGTTTTGCCGACAGGCCACAAAATTCCTCTGCTGTATAATCACCTTCGATTTCTCCATCTTTCAGGTACAGGACACGGTCAAAGAGGCCGGACAGATAATACAGCCGGTGTTCAGAGATTATGATGGTCTTTCCCTGCGATTTCAAAGTAAAGAGAAGCTGCCGGAAATCAGCGATAGCGTATGCGTCAAGGTTGGATGATGGTTCATCAAGCACATAAACATCTGGGTCAATCGCCGCAGCCGATCCGCAGGCGATTTTTTGCTTTTCACCGCCGGACAAAGAAAAAATACTTCTATCAAGCAGCGGCTCCAACTTTAGCTGTGCAGCTACACGCTTTACACGGTCACGCACAAGATCTTCCGCTATGCCGTGATTCTCTGGGCCGAAAGCCAGTTCGCTGGTCGTGTCCACATTGAAAAACTGAGAACGGGGATTTTGAAATACAGAACCGACTTTCAGAGAAATATCAAACAGTGACAGGTCACGGGTATCCTTTCCATCCAGATAGACGGAGCCGGTATAAGTCCCCTCATGATAATGGGGGATCAAGCCGTTAAACAACCGGGTCATGGTTGTTTTCCCACAGCCGGAAGTCCCGCAGAGCAGAACAAAAGAACCGTCCTCAATAGTGCAGGAAATATGTTTCAAAGCGCCACCGGCCTGCCTCTCGCTGTCGGGAAGGCTACTGGCAGGATAAGAAAAGGACACATCTTGACATTCAATCATTTCCTTCACCCCCTTGCGGCAAGCACATAGATTTGCGCTGCAAATGCTCCCAGACAGATCAGCAGGAAAATAACATCCTGCACATGAAAACCCAGCTTACAGATATTCGTCCGTTTTACCGGGCCTCCCAATCCCCGCGTAAGGGCTGCCTGGGACAGTTCCTCTCCGATTTTGACGGAGCAGATCATCATGGGGACAATCCGATACTCTAAAATTGCACCGATTTTTCCACCACCAAAGCGGACGCCACGCATCCGCATGGCGTCCCCAATAGCGCTCCATTCTTCCGCAACCGTGGGAAAGAAGCGAAACATCACAGACATAGGAATGGTGATCTGCTGCGGCAGGTGGAGCCGTTCCATCGCTGCAACAAATTCGCTGACCGTGGTTGTCGTTACCACGAAATATCCCATGACCACGCTGGGGGTGAACCTCAGCAGAATGCCAACAATGGCTACTGCAATGTAGTTTGCTACGCCAGCCAGTCGGGACAGACCGAACATTTCCAGGCACAGACTGCCTCCAAAAATCAGGATATAGAGAACAGCGCCTTTCCATTTTCTGACCGCTGACAAAAGTAACAGCGGGATCGCCGCCAACACGATGATGTAATACTGCATGATGCCTTCATACGAACCGCCTAAAATAAAGACAGCTATGGTAATCAGTACCGCCAGTTTTGTCCGGGGGTCTAATAAAATTCCGCTATTGTTTTTTTGACTTGCAAGAAGTTCGCGGCTCATTATACAATTCCTGCCCGCTCAAAATGCTTTTTGAAAATCTTCCGTCCAATTAGACCGCCGACAAGACCGCTGACGAAAGCAGCGATAAGCAATACCGGCAAAATCCAGTCGGGCATATAAGCCATAAGCGTATCGGCATATTCCTGACCGTAACCAGGGAGCAGGTTCTGGTAGTAAGCGTCACGCGTCACAACGATAGGAATAAAGGCGCCGATTACCCACATGGAAAAAACGCCGTGAATCAACACTTCGCGCTTGGCATTTTTGTAGTCACAGGCTTTCATCATAAAATCGGAAATCAGCCCGAAGATCAGCCCGGTAGGGATGCACCACCAGCCCATGCCGGTCAGCAGCATAATGATACCCAGCAGCACTCCGCAGATGGTAAGCATACCGAATTTCTTAATTTTGGAGAAGAACAACATCATCGGAATACCGCCGACAAGCGGCACGATCACGCTGATAAGCGGAATAAAGATCGGGATAAAACCGATAGACGCCGCTGCGAAAATGACGATAAAGTAAATCGCCGTAAAAATACCGATGTTGATTAAGTCCTTTCCTTGCAATTTGTTGTTCATTGCGAAACCTCCTAACATGATTACTTTCGTCTTGATTAGTTCTTGCTAACCGACCCTAATGATAGCATAAATTCAGCTGTGCTTCTATGCACATATCGGTATTTTAAGCCCGTATAGCAAGGAGCTTTTTCGCTCCGCCAGAATATCCATTGACCGGGAGTTTTCTCGCAGGTATAATAATATCAGCGATTTTGCGTGATGAAAGGGGCGAAGCAGTTGCGTAACATGATATACAACATTTTAGAAAACAGCGATGCTGTTTCTGGTGTGACCTTGAAAAACAGTCCAAATAGCAGTACATTGCTTTTGAATCGGGCAGATGGCAAGGGACGCATGACATTCCATACGCTCTTTCCGGGGCTGACTTTGGCTTTTATTTTTGTAAACGCTCCCGTATGGCCGGAGTCGGATGAAAATTCAAATCTAAAGCCTTTGCTGATTAACTATTGCGTTTCGGGCAGAAGTGAATTGCTTCTGGATGACGGTTCCTACATTTACCTGAAGGAAAATGATTTTTGTGTCAGTGAACAGACCGCACAGAAAGAATATATCTTTCCCACACGGCAATATCAGGGCATAAAAATATACTTTGACCTGCCACTTCTTTTACAGTCCTGCGGTGAACTTTTGAAATCTTTTTCACTTGACCTCCCCGATTTGGAAGAAAGTTATTGCGGCAATCATAAAACATATATCAACGAAGCGGATAGTGAACTGGAAAATATATTTCAAAACCTCTGGCGGCTTTCAGAAAGGCCTTCTATCTTCCATTTGCAAATCTATACGCTTGAACTTCTCCACCGGCTTCTCAACATGGAAATCCGGCCTCCGAAAACCTGCGGCTTCTACACGGAAACGCAGGTTGAAATTGCAAAAAGGGCAGCGCAAATCCTTTCCGATGATCTTCACCAGCACATTCCTGTACGGCAGATTGCAGAACGCTTTTCGGTCAGTGAAACCAGCCTGAAAAACTATTTTCGAGGCGTATATGGACAGAATATATCCACTTGGCTGAGGGAAATCCGTATGAACGAAGCCGCAAGACTTCTTTCGGACACAAAGCGTCCGATTGCCGAAATATCCGAACAAGTCGGCTACTCTAATCAAGGGAAATTTGCCGCCGTGTTCAAAAAGCAGTTTGGCTTTTCTCCGCTGGAATACCGGCGGTCAAAGAATTTGGAAAACATATAAGAGTAGAGGCGGTATTATCACCTGTTAAAAGCAACAATACCGTCTTTCTTTAGATTTTTTCAGTAAGTCAGCCAAAATCTCCGTTTCAAATTGTAGTATTAGTAGGGGGAGAATACGAGGGTAGGGTTACGATAGCAAGCACAGCAAGCGAGTACCCGCTTGCGAATTTTGAGATTTTCAGGTCCCTTACCCGAAAATTCAAAATTGCTTGTTGGGATAGTCCCAAACCCTTATGAAGAACGGAGGCGGCGCATGGCAAACCGAAAGCGGAATATCCAAATGAAATTCTATGTTACGGAGGACGAAAAGCGGCTCATAGACGAAAAAATGAGCCAGTTACCCACACGCAGATATGGCGCCTACCTCCGCAAGATGGCGATTGACGGGTATATCATCTATACGGACACCGCAGATATCAAGGCATTTACCAAAGAGCTTTCTGCCATCGGCCGGAACATCAATCAGATCGCCAAGCGGATCAACGCCGGAGCTCCTGCGTATCAGGCCGACATGGACGAGATACGGGAAAGGCTGGACGAGATATGGCAGTTACAAAGACACATCCTATCAAGTCAACGCTGAAAGCGGCCATTGACTATATCTGTAACCCGGAAAAAACGGACGGAAAGCTGCTTGTATCCTCCTATGGCTGTACCGCCGAGACTGCGGATATCGAATTTGCCTGGACCCGCCGCCATGCTATCGACAAGGGATCAAACCTGGGCCGCCATCTGATCCAAGCCTTTCAGCCTGGGGAGGTCACGCCGGAGCAGGCCCACGAGATCGGCATAGAGCTTGCAAAAGAAATCCTGGGCGGCAAGTATGAATTTGTACTTACCACTCACATAGACAAAAATCATGTTCATAACCACCTGATTTTCAATGCGGTCAGTTTTGCGGATCATAAGCACTATCATTCCAACAAGCGGAGTTATCACTATATCCGCCGCACCTCGGATCGGCTTTGCAAGGAACACGGTCTGTCTGTCATCATCCCAGGACAGGACAAGGGCAAGAGCTATATTGAACATCAGGCTACGCAGAACGGCACCAGCTATAAGGCAAAGCTAAAAGCGGCCATTGACCGGCTCCTGCCAGCCTGTTCCGATTTAGAAGAACTGCTTCGCCGCCTGCAGAGAGAAGGTTATGAGATTAAGTGCGGCAAGTATATCTCCGCCAAAGCGCCGGATCAGGAACGGTTTACCCGTCTGAAAACCCTGGGTGTGGACTACATTGAAGAAGCCCTTGCCGCCCGGATCGCCGGACGATCCAGACCTTCCCGCCAGCCAAAACCGCAGAACGGAAAGATCAGCCTGCTTATTGATATCCAGAACAATATCAAGGCACAGCAGAGCGCAGGCTTCACCCATTGGGCGAAGCTGAACAATCTGAAACAGGCCGCCAAGACCATGAATTTCCTGACCGAACACGGGATAGGCAGCTATGGAGAACTGGAAAGCAAATTGGCCGCAGTATCCGCACGCAGGGATATCGCTCATGCAGAGATCAAGCGGATAGAAAGTAGAAGTGCCGAACTTACCCTTGTGATGAAGCACGCCGGAACTTACCGTCAGCTAAAGCCACTTTATGACCGATACCGTAAATCGAATGATAAAGAAAAGTTCCTGCGGGGGCATGAGAGCGAGATCATCCTTTTTGAAGCAGCCGCCAGAGAATTGAAACGGCTGGGGGCTGTGCCGCTGCCGACAACGGAAAGCATGAAAACGGAGCTTACCAATCTTGCTGCAGAAAAGGAACGGCTCCTTGCAGAGTACAAAGCCGCAAGAACCGAAGCACAGGAATACGAAACTGTCAAACAGAATGTGGATGCGCTGCTGACCGTTCCAAAGGAACAGGAACAACAGCGGCGGCATGAACTTGAATAATTTTCTTTGAAAGGCGCTGGGCGCAGCTCCCGGCATT
>CAVAGJ010000063.1:0-12299 GCA_963588145.1 Coriobacteriaceae bacterium | reverse complement strand
CGCTCACTGGAAAGATACGTTGGTACGTTCTCTCTGGTGATTGTTCACAAAAACCAATGGAGAGGTGGTCGAAATTTCACGCGAAGAGCGGGATGTATACTTGATCCCGCAAAATTTTGTGGACACCGGCACGATTCTCGGCGGTACGGTCAAGCTGCGCAATGCAGTAGAGGCGGCTGTGCTCGCCGTGGGCAGTGCGGTGCCGCTGTTTTATCTGCCGCTGGCGTTCAATATCCGCCTGATGATCGTCATTGCGGTGTCGGTGCCGCTGGGCGTGTTTGGGGTGGTCGGCATCGGCGGTGACAGCCTGACGCAGTTTGTGGCGCATTGGTTCCGCTTTATAAATCGCCGCCGCATCGTCACGCCCACACCACAGGGCAATCTCGAAGCCAACCGACACAGGCATTTGCGGTTCATCAGCAAGCGATACCGCGTTATCTACTACGACAATGCCGATGCCCTGCCCCACAACGCGCAGGTCTTGCAGCGCAAGACGGATCGCCACGGAAAGCTGATAAAGCGGCAGACGCTCTACGACCTGCTCCCCATCGAGAAAATCGAGAACGGCATCCTGCACACCACAGATAACCGCTACATCAAGATTTTGGAAATCGAACCCATCAACTTCCTGCTGCGTTCCCCGCGGGAGCAGCGCAGCGTCATTTATTCGTTCGCCAGCCTTTTGAAAGTCAGCCCGGTGCGGCTGCAATTCAAGTCGTTTTCCCGCAAGGCGGATGTCAACGCCTACTTGGACAAGCTGCGGCGGGATGCTGCCAACGAACCGGCCGCGGCTGTGCGCAAGCGCCACATGAGCTATATCCGCTTTGTCAAACGACTCGGCTCCCGCGATGCCGTCAGCCGCCGCTTCTTCGTGATTTTCCAGTACGAAGCCCCCACGAACGAGCGGAATATCTCCTATGCCGAAATCGTTTCTACGCTCGAAACCATCGCTCGCAACTTCCGCACCTATCTGGCACAGTGTGGCAACGCTATTGTAGAGCACGAGAACGAGGACGAGTTCCTCACGGATGTTTTCTATACCTTATTAAATAGGCGGACGGCAGTTCAGATACCCTTGCAGGAGCGCATCCAAGATGTGCTTGCCAGTTATCTGGCCCAGAACGATGCCACAGCGCTGGACAAGATACCGCCCGCCGCCTTTATAATTCCGCCCTCGCTAGACCTGAAGCACGGGCGCTATCTCTGCATGGACGGCACCTATCATGCTTACCTGATGATTCCCGCAGACAGCTACCGTGCGCAGGTCACAGCCGGGTGGATGGCGTTGCTGGTGAATGCAGGCGAAGGCATTGATGTGGATTTGTTTCTGGAACGACAGCCCAAAGAGCGCATGATGCAGAAAATCGGGCAGCAGATCCGCATCAACCGCAGCAAAATCAAAGACACCAGCGACACAAACTCGGATTTCGATGACCTTTCCAACGCCATCCGCTCCGGCTACTACCTGAAAGACGGCCTTGCCAACAACGAGGACTTCTACTACGCCGCCATTCTCGTGACGGTCACGGCGGCCAGCGTCAAGGATTTGGAGTGGCGCATCGGGGAAATACGCAAGCTCATGGTCTCACAGGATATGAATTTGCAGCTGTGCAGTTTCCGGCAGGAAGCCGCTTTTCTCTCTTCCCTGCCGCTGTGCGCCCCGGACGCGGCGCTGTTCAAAAAGTACCGCCGCAACATTCTCACGTCCACCGCAGCCAGCTTTTATCCATTTGTCAGCTTTGAACTATGTGATACAAACGGCGTGCTGCTGGGCGTAAACAAGTACAATAACTCCCTTGTCAGCCTCGACAACTTTAATACCCGTATCTATAAAAATGCCAACATGGCGATTCTCGGCACCTCCGGCGCGGGCAAGACGTTTACTATGCAGCTTATCGCCCGGCGTATGCGGCTGGCCGGAACGCCGGTTTACATCATTGCACCGCTGAAAGGACATGAGTTTTATAGGCAGGCCAAGGCGCTGAACGGCACCATCATCCGCATCGTGCCGGGCAGCCCGGACTGCATCAACGTCATGGAGATTCGCAAAATCGACCACACCAGCAGCGAACTGCTGGACGGTCCCATGCCGGAGCAGTCGGAACTGGCCGCCAAAATCCAGAAGCTGCACATCTTCTTCTCCCTGCTTATCCCCGATTTGAGCAACGAAGAGCGGCAACTACTGGACGAAGCCATCGTTACGACCTACCGCAATAAGGGCATCACCTACGACAACGCCAGTCTGGATGACCCGGCGCGCCCCGGTCAATACCGCGAAATGCCGATTTTGGGCGACCTGCACGCGGTTTTGTCGGTTGCCCCGGAGACACGGCGTATCGCCAATATCCTGAACCGCCTTGTACACGGCTCGGCATCCAGCTTCAACCGCCAAACAAACGTGAATCTTGACAATAACTATGTCGTCATCGACATCAGTGAGCTGTCTGGCGACCTGCTGACCGTGGGCATGTACATCGGGCTGGATTATATGTGGGATAAGGCGAAAGAGGACCTGACCCGCCGCAAGCAGATTTTTATTGGTGAAGTCTGGCAGATCATCGGCGCATCGTCCAATGCGCTGGCCGCCAACTACGTGTTCGAGGCTGTCAAGACGATTCGCGGCTATGGCGGTGGTGTGCTGGTCGCCACGCAGGATTTGAACGACTTCTTTTCCTTGGAAGATGGAAAATACGGCCGCGGCATCCTGAATAACTGCAAAATCAAAATCATTCTGAATCTGGAGGAAGAGGAAGCGCAGCGCGTGCAGAGCGTTTTGAAGCTGACAGATGCCGAAACCGACAACATCACTCGCTTCGAGCGCGGCAGTGCACTGATTGTCACAAACTCCAACAATGTCACCGTCGATATGCGATGCAGCGAGGAAGAAAAGGATCTGATCACCACAGACCGGGACGAACTGCGCCGCATTGTAGAACGTAAAATGCAAAATCAAACCGAAACGGAGGAATCCTAATGAAGAAACCTGTTATCGCCGCCCTGTGCTGCCTGCTGGCACTGGGCACCGCCACCGCAGCCTTTGCCGAGGAACCCACACCCACCCCTGCCCCGGAGCTGGTGAAATTGTTGCCCGAAGAGACCGCGCCGCAGTACTACCCGGACAGCATCTCATGGCAGGAGGACGGCGGCCAGCTGCTTGTCGTCAAACAGTACAGCGTACCGTATGGCACGGCCGTTACTGACCTGACCGAAAGCGGTATGCAGTGGGGCGGCTCCGATTACACCTTATGGGGTGTCACTCAAGATGTGGAGGGCGGTGTGACCGAGGAGAAAGAGGTCACGCAGGATTTCGAATTATCTGTGCGCAGCGCCGATGTCGAGACCGCCCGCAATGACGTGAAGGAGTCCGTTGCCTACGATGACGAGTACGGTTTTTCTGGCTCGCTGACCTTGCAGGACATTACGATTGGCGAGGCCTTGCAGGCCGACAGCACTTACATGGCAACGGCGCATTACGCCGGAACGGTCACCCGCATCGAGGCCGGAACCGTGCATTATACGCTGCTGTACGCGCCAGTTTCCGCGCCTGTGGTCGTTGCTGCGGCAGAAAGCAGCATCACCCCTGCCCTGTTGATTATGGGCATCGCCTGTGCGCTGCTCTTTATCGCAGTACTGCTGATTATCACTCATCTGCTGCGCAAACAACCTGTCCACACGGCAGAACCTGCAAATCCCGCCCCTGCGCCGAAAGTCTATGTGCCGTCCGGGGATATTGTCCTTGGCGGCAGAAACGAGGATGACGATGAAGAAAATCTCTGATTGGGCAAAAGTCCTGCTGCCGCTGGTTGGCAGCGGGATGGTTCTGCACTACCTGTTCCTATGGCATGAGCGCCGCCATGCGGTAGCGCTGCATAAAGAAATTTATCACAAGCCGAAGTATTAAGGAGGAAAACAATGATTGCACAATGCCTTTACCAGTCCGACCCGAAGAACCTTGCCAGCATGGGCAGACAGCGCCTTGCCTGCCAGCGCGCCGCCCGCAAATTGCAGTGGGGCGTACAGAAAGAACGCATTTCCGAGACAAACGAGCCTGTGCCGCTGCTCATGCGCCCCGCCGTCAAGGAAATTTTGCAGGATGCCGAGCAGCACCGCTTTGATGTGCTGCTGATTGGCAATCGGGATTCGCTTTGCTGTGATGCCGCCGACATGGAGAGCTTTTTGACCGTGCTGAACTCGTTCAACATTCATATCTTTGCTGGCGGTCAGGGCAGTTGGGTCGAGCCGAACGGCCGCCACTACGCACCCCTGCCCCGCCTGCCGTGGCAGGAAGAGGATGTTGCGGAGGTGCCGCAGTGAGAGAAAAATTCAAGCGGTTTTGGGATACCGCCAATCCCGATTTGCTACGGCTTGTCATTATTTTTATTTTGGTCGGGCTGCTGTCGTCTGGGTTTCTGCTTTTCGGGCGTTCTGGCAGTGGCGATTCGGTACTGCCCGCATGGGTACAGGACGAGCATGTTGAGCCTCCCGACGAACGGCTTACCGCCGCACAGAAAGAAAACCCGGACACCGTGGCGTGGATCACGATTCCCGGTACCAACATTGACGCGCCTGTGCAGCAGTACGGAGACAACGACTATTATCTGCGCCGTGATGAGAAAGGTGCCGAGGATTACCACGGCTGCATCTATGCCGACTATGCCTGCCGCATGGACAGCGGCGTAAAAGTTTCTCGCAATCTGATTTTTTATGGGCATACCTTTACCGACGAATACTACGAGGGCGGGTTTGAGGCTCTGCACAAGTACCGTGTATTCGAGTTTGGGCAAGAGAACCCGTACATTTATGTTTCGCTGGCAGATGAAAAGCTGACCTACCAGATTTTCAGTGTGTGGGTCTGCGATGTTGCCACCGACACTGACTGCATTCAGGCCGACCCGGACGATGCAGCATTTCAGCAGATTCTGGATAAGGCCGTTGCCAGCTGCGCGTTCGACTACGGCGTGGACGTGACAGTAGATGACCATATTCTGACTCTTTCCACCTGCACAGCAGACCCCAACAGTCGCCTGTTGGTCGTCGCCAAGCTGATTGACGGAGGTGGTGTAAATGTAGCATCGTGATTTTCTCGCATTTGATGTCAATATAATGCGAAGGAGTACTGCAAATGCAATATAAACGCAAACACCGCTTATCTGCGGCACTCATGGCAGGTGCCATGTGCTGCACAATGATCCCGGCTGTCTCGGCTGATGAGATTGCCACTCCGGAGACAGCAGATACATCTGTTCCCGAAGTTACGGACAGTATAACACCGAACCTTTCTCAAATTACCGAAAATCTGTACAACGATTTGCCCGATGCACCTACCGGCAGTTACCTCGGCAGCATGGGTCTGCCCGTGGCAACCGGCGAAACCAAAATCAGTATTTCTTCGTGGGTGTCCGACTTGTATGACGGCGTGGATGCCCACATGGATGCGGATGCGCTGAACGAGGATGAAACAACCATCACTGTCGGCAAAACGCCCGATGCCAACTATGCAGTCGTTCCTCTGCTGGTGCAGACGGAATATCCCGCAGATGGTGCAACATCCGAAATTATCCTGCCTGACGGTGTGGAAGTTCTCAGCTATGCGTCCACCGACTATGACCTCATCCCCGCCGATAAGGCCGAACAGACGAAAATCCTGCACCAGGCCTACTCCGAGCAGTCTGCGGCGGCAACAGGGCTGTATGTGAAAGCCGCTACCGACTTCACTGCACAGTTTGTCTACACTGCCCCGGATGGTGAGCAGCTGCAGAAATCCATCAATGTGCAGTTGTCGGAAGATGCTGCCCCGACACAGCTTTACGCAGACAATGGCATTGCAACTCTTGCGGCAGGTCCGACCCCGCCATACACTACCGGAAAAATCACCAGCATCGCAAAAGAGGGCGGCACTTGGCTGATTTGGTTCAATGGCCAAGAGGCCTACTGCTGCAGCCACGGACTGAACGGCCAGCCCAAAGGGTGCCCGACCTACGGCTTTTCCCATGTATCTCGACTTGAACCCGGCCAGTATACCCCCGGAAATCATTACGCCAATCAGGTGAACATCTGGGGCGGACTCGGCCAGCTGAGTTTGGATATGCTGGACAGCAAGCCTGTCGTTATGAGCGCGGATGTAGAACAGCCCGACCTCGTCAGCGAAATCTACGATGAAACTCAGCAGTGGATCATTGCCAATTACCCCGACAGCTACGCGGCACAGACTTACGTTGCCGCTGCCGAGGAACTGGAAAGCGGCGTTGCCGTGCAGTCCGGCGAAAACGGCTACTACACTTACATTTATAATCCGCCCGCAGGCTACGCATGGCAGATTGTGGCACTGGTTGGCGAGGAAATTGCTGGCGGTACCGAAATTCCGGACGTGCCGAGTGCTCCTGAGCCGCAGTATTATTCTGCTTCATGGACCGCTCCTGCACAGAGCGCAAGCGGCAGCTTTGATCTGACGTTCACCGTCAACACCGACAAGTACCAGTTGAACACGCTGGAAAAAGTGGATGGCGCTGTCATCACCGTAACCCCCAGTCAGACCGGCGGTAGCGTGGACGGCGGCAGCTGGCAGATGAGCCCTGCCGGGGCGCAGACCATTACCACAGGCGGCCACACGCAGGATGACAGTTTTCATCTGAATGGCGGTGACGGTTCAGCCACATGGACGGTGCATTATGAAGTGTCCAAGACCAGCACCAGCACACTCAGCGGGCAGGAAGGACCGTTTACCAGCCAAGCCGAAGCGAATGCCGCTGCCGAAGCTGCCAAGAATGCAGCTATCGGCCAGCTGCAGAGCGAAGCGCAGGGCATGGTGGATGCCGCCATTGCCTCGGCGCGGGCGCAGCTTGCAAATATTACGTTTAGTTACGATGAAATTACGATTCCTCACGGCTTCGATTCTACCCCCGGCACACTGGGCAGTCACCAGACCATTACGGTTCCTGCCAACAGCTCCAATGACTATAAAATGCAGAACGATGAGTGGTCGGTAAAGGTCAGCATCGACAAGATTGACAGTGAAACAAAACAACGTATCAAGGGCGACGCAGAATTTAAGATTTTCGAATGGGATACGGTTCGGCAGTGCTACACCCCGTCTGGCGGATACAATCAGTATAACGTGGAGCGCCAGTCTGATGGAACGTATAAGGTCATAAACCATAGTGACTATGTTGGCGGCTCAGACGATTTGTTCTACACCCAGCGCAACGAGGGCAAGTTCGTCATCGTGGAAAGCCGCGCTCCCAGCGGGTACTATGGTGACTGGTCAGATTTGACCGCTCCCGGCACGGCGGGTTCTGTGCTAGGTAAGCGGGCATATGCCTTTGAAATCACCAAAGCGCTGGACGGTCAGACGATTTGGCTGGGCAGTGCTGATTATAACGCCGACATCGCCACGACCAACAGCGGCGGCACACTCATCGATACCGGCGAGGGCGTTGTCACCATCACTTTTGACAGCCACAATGCAGATAAAACCTACACCACCGATCCCACCGGCATCGCCAGCAATGAGGATACCTACACCATGCACGCCGACTCCGACAAGATGCAGAATGACCGCGTCCTTGGTAATGCTCTGCTGACAAAAGTAGACTTGGATGCTGCCCGATACCTTGCTGCGGGCAGCAACGGCGACACAACGCTCGAAGGGGCTGTGTACGACCTGTACGCCGCCGAAGATATTTATCACCCGGACGGCGTTTCCGGCATCGTCGATTACTCCAAAATCACAGATGCCAGCGGTTCTCCTATCTGGCATACCACTGTGCTTACCAATGGCGCATGGAAGTCCGACTATCTCCCAGTGCTGAAAAAAGACCACCTTGTTGCCTCTGCCGCCATCAAGGACGGTAAGCTGGCGTTCGCCAATCTCTACTTAGGTCGTTACTACCTTGTGGAGCGCGCCACCGGCATCGTGATTCCGGTGGATTCCAACGGGCAGTATTACCTTTCTGGCCAGTATCCCCTGCTCAACAAAAAGCTGGAGCCTACCGGCAGTTATGCCGCCCTCGCCAACAACGGTACGGAGTACATCGACTATGTCTACCGCAACCAGTATTCTGCTGTTGCCGAGAGCCGCGCCTTGGACGGCAGCAAGACCTATGACGGTTACTACCTGTCCTTTGCGAAAGGCTATCTCTGTGATGAGGTCAACCACTATCAATCTCTTACTTATGCAGATGAATCCACTTACGTTGTCCGCGCCGAAGACCAGACGCAGGACGAAGTGCTGAAATCCGGGTTCAGCCTGCAAAAACTTGTGTCCACCACCGGACAGCCCTCCCCGGCCATCAAGCTGCGCGGTGCCGGGTTCAAGGTGTACCGTGTATCGCTGCTGAGTAAGGCGGACCAGTTTACCCAGAATGCCGATGGCAGCTACGATACCGCCAGCATTTTGGATGCCTACCGTAAATCCAGCTACGACCAAGACACGCTGAAATTTGATTTTTCTGACGAGGAACAGGCTGTTGCCACGATGTACGAGAGCGACACCACCGCTGTCACCCGCTACAATGCCACCCTGACCGCAGACGGCGATTTTGCCAACGGGCAGGGTCTCGGCTGGGTGCCGACCAGCAACGCGCAGGAATACCGCTTGTCCGAGATCTTCACGAACGAAGAAGGCATCCTGCGTGTGCAGGGGCTTCCCTACGGCCAATACATTGTCGTAGAAACCACCGTACCGAAAGATGTTTTTCAGGCTGAACCGTTCCTCGTCACCGTCAATGCGTCCAACCCGCAGAGCGGTTTTACCGTGCCCGCAGGCAGTATCACAACGCCCAGCGGCAGCTACATGACCTACAACATTCTGGATGAAGAATTAGAGGGCTACTTGCAGCTTGTCAAAATCGACATTGAGACGGGCAAACCTGTCAAAATTGCCGACACTGCGTTCAACCTTTACTATATTGCCGAGGACGGCCGTGAAACCCTTGTGGAGATGAACGACCCGAAATCCGGCAATGCCTGGGCAAAGACAAGCACTTTCTATACCGATGCCAACGGCGAAATGAAGACTCCGGAGAAACTGCCGCTGGGCAAGTACCGCATCGTTGAGGTCGAAGGCCCGCGCGGGTATTTCAATGACCGTCAGTACAATGTTGTATTTGAGCTGACCTCGGATCGTGTGTATCAGGTCAGCGGCGGCAGCGCCGACGGCATGGATGACTATGTCATCACCGAAAACTACTATAACCATGAGACATTGGGGCAAATCAAGATTCGCAAAATCGGCAACGTGCTGACCGGGTACGAGAACGGCCAGTTCGTGTACGAGTCCGATAACCTTGCCAATGCCACCTATGAGATCCACGCGCAGGGCGATATTCCCACGCCGGACAATCAGGGCACGCTCTGGTATGCAGACGGTGACCTTGTTGCCACCGTTACCACTGCCGAAGATGGACAGGTGGACGAGGTTCAGTTCAGTCCCACGCGGACAACCGCCACCTATGATTTCTTGAAAGTGACCCATGACGGCATGAAGGGCGAAGTCACCATTACCCTGCCGCTGGGTACCTATGCGATTTCCGAGGTGCATGCGCCCTACGGCTTTGTCCACACCGACCACACCTACACTGTGGTGCTGGACTGGGATAACCAGTACAACGATTTGGTTCTTGCCAAAACCATCATCGACCATACGCAGGCCGACGATGTTGTCTACGACTACTCTATTATAAATGTAGGCAACGCCAGCGCTGAGCAGATTGAGAAGCAGGTTCTTGTCTTTGAGAACGCCCGCGTGCTACCGGTTGTTGAGGAGGGCAAAGTCGGTGTCGGGCTGTATAAGCTGGACCGCGACACCTGCGATTTGACCGACGAAGCACCCTATGCAGACGGTTGCAAGACCCGCACTTCCCTTTTGAATGGCGGCAGCAACCGCGCCGACATCCCCTCTGATGCCAAGATGGTCGCAGGGGCTGTTTATGAGCTGTACAACGCAGACGACATTTATAGCATCTCCGGCGAGCTGTTGGCCGCCGCCGATACGCTTCTGGGAACAGCCACCACCGATGAAAACGGTCTCGCCTATTTTGATGTGGACGTTCCCCTGCGCGGCGAATATTACGGCAGCAGCGATGCCCACGATTGGACGACCAACAGCGGCCGCTACTATCTGCGTGAGGTCAGTGTGCCGGACGGCTACCTGATTGAGCAGAGTGTGATTCCTGTGGAGTTCACCTACGAAAATCAATTCATTGCATGGCAGGTTGTTGACTGCCTGCACTCCGACAAGCAGACCACCGTGGAGATCGACAAGCGTGCCTTCACCTCTGATTCCGATACCACCTTTGCCCTGCCCGGTGCCACTTTAACCGTGACCGATTGGAACGGCAATGTGGTGGATAGCTGGGAGAGCAGCGACACCGCCCATGTAATCCGCGGGCTGCATCTTTCCCACGACTTCGCCGGGAACCGCGATACCACCAAAATCCATACCCTGACGGAGACCCGCCCTGCAGACGGCTATACCACCGCCCGCTCGATTCAGTTTCGCTTGGAGCAGGCCGCAGGAGACAATGGCTACTTGCAGGAAACGGCAGTCTGGGTACTGCATGAATCCGAAGATGCAGCGTACCAGTCCGGCAGCATTCTCTCCCCCACTGCATTCTCCGACGACACCGTGGCTACAATTTCCGCCAAGTTGCGCGCTTTCTGGGATAAGCTGCTGGGCAAAAATCCCGATGCAGACGGCGTTGTCATTGCCAACTGGTACTGTGTGAACGGCACACTGGTAGTGAATTTCACCGATGCAGCCAATGACCGCGCGATTGCCAAGTGCCTGCGGGAGAGTGATTTCGACGGGTTTACGTTTGATAAGGTCTATCTGAACGGCGCAGCGGCTCCTGCGTTCTTTGCCGATAAGCAGGTTGCCGGCAAACCCGCCGATGCCGAAATCACCTACTCTGCAAGCTGGATTCTGCTGAAAGATTCCGATGGGTTCAGCCAGACCGTAACGATGCTGGATGCACCGACCCGCGTAAAAATCAGCAAAGCCGATATTACGACGCACGAGGAAATCCCCGGTGCCACGCTGCGCGTGCTGGATAAGGCCGGCAATGTTGTGGACGAGTGGGTGTCCGAGGACACGCCGCACTACATGGAGGCCGTTCTGGTTGCAGGCGAAACCTATACGTTGGAGGAAACCCTTGTGCCGGATGACTCCGGGTATGTACCCGCCAACGCCATTCAGTTCACGGTAGAGGATGACGGCAAGGTTCAGCACGTTTTCATGCAGGATGACTACACGAAAGTGCAGATTTCCAAGACCGATATTGCCACCAGCAAGGAAATCAGCGGTGCAAAGTTGAAAATCACGGATTCAGACGGCAAAACGATTGCCGAATGGGTCACGGATGGCACACCGCATTACATGGAGCGCATCCCGACGGGCACTTACACCCTGACCGAGATGATGGCCCCCACCGAGCAGGGCTATGTCCGCGCCGAGAGCATCACCTTTGAGGTTGGCCCCACCGGGGATATTCAGCGCGTAGAGATGAAAGACGACTTCACCAAAGTCGAAATCTCCAAAGCTGACATGACGGACGGCCGCGAGCTGCCCGGTGCAAAGCTGAAAATTACCGATGCCAGCGGCAGCACTATTGCCGAGTGGGAAACCAACGGCCAGCCCCACCGCATCGAGCGCCTGAAGCCCGGAGACTACACTCTGACCGAGACTGTCGCCCCGGCCGGGTATCTGGTCAGTGAGGAAGTACACTTCACCGTGCGTGAAACCGGGGAAATTCAGAAAGTTACGATGTACGATGCCCCGGCGCATTCGCTGATTCTCACGAAGCGGGATATTGCCACTAATGCAAAGCTGGCCGATGCACGCCTGACGATCCGCGATGCCTACGGCACGACCATTGACCGCTGGACGACCACGGACGGCGACCATGCTATCCGTGTACTGCCGGAGCGTTCCGCCGCCAAAGACCCGCACAAAAACCTGTTGCTTTTGTCCGATGATACCAGCGAACACGTCTACACGATGGTGGAAGAACTGGCCCCGGATGGCTATTTGGTTGCTGAGAGTATCACGTTCAAGGTCATGCAGATGAACGACAACCTTGTTGTGTTTATCTGGCAGGACGGCGGCTGGCAGAAATCTTCCGAGGGGTATCTTGCCATGTATGATGAGCGTACCGATACGCCTATGCCGCTTATGAAAACTTTCCCGCAGACCGGCAGTATTTTATAAAAACTGTGCTGAGTTGTTACGCTGCGCACAATTTGAGATAGGAGCATTCCTGTAATCCGTAAAAATTGCGAATTGAAATAAAAAGAACCCCGCG
>CAVAGJ010000062.1:0-12516 GCA_963588145.1 Coriobacteriaceae bacterium | reverse complement strand
CAGCCTGATTCATATTTTGACTGAATGGAATTTACACCACTTTATGGACTTGACTCCCGAATATGAAAAACGGGTGGCAAAACCATGGGTCAGTGTCATGTTTGCCACCCGCCAAGCGTCAGCACAGTCACGCGCTGGCCTTCAGGCAAGGCTGAGGGTGGCAAATCCGGGGATAAACCTTTATTTGCCACCCGAATACAAAAAAGGGTGGCAAAACCATGGGTCAGCGTCATGTTTGCCACCCGCCGAAGGCAGTTTCTGCCAGCGTATGGCTTATAGCCACACCCAAAGGCAGTTTCTGCCGGCGTATGGCTTATAGCCAGGCTTTAGGACGGCAAAAGTGGGGGTTAAAGCTTCATTTGCCGTCCAAGAGTAGCAGTGGAAGCTGAGACAAGATTTGTCAAGGGCGCCTTAGCTCAGTGAACACGATTTCTCAAATCTTTTAAGTTAGATATCAGCATAATGCTTGCCATTATTCTCTCCCATCGTTGTTACAGGTATTTCTCTCTATATTCCCGCGGAGTGCTTCCAACATACGCTTTGAAGACACGAGAAAAGTGGCTTGCCGAGGAAAAGCCGAGATAGGACCCAATAGCGGTCAAAGATTTATCCGAATAGCGGAGGAGGCGTTTTGCTTCCTCCGTTTTTTCCTTCAGAATGAAATCCGTGATATTCTCCCCTGTATCCTCCTTGAACTTCTTTGACAAGTATGGGCGGCTCATATACAACGCTCCGGCGATATCCTCTGTTTTAATTGCATCTGAGAGATGATGCTGAACATAATTGGCCACATCTACAGCCAGCTTTGACGGTGTTTTCCCTCGACGCAGTCGTTCCACACGCTCTGTGTAGTCCATTAGCATCCGATATTGCAGGTTTGTGATCCGTTCCGGGATGGATAACAGCTCGCACTGCTGAATATAGGAATCGCTGAGCGTAAAGGCATCATCTACCTGCATTCCTCCCCGAATTGCCGCACGGGAGGCCAGGGTAGCCGTGACAATAAAGAGATTTTTCCTTTGCCGCAGAGGGTCCCCTGCCACGACACCTCCGCGGATGGCCGGAGCCGTCGCAAACCACTCTCCCAGCGCCACAGTATCGCCCTTACGCACCATCCGCAATAAAAGCTGCTCAATATCGTAAGTGTTATGATCTGTCGGCGGCTGCAAGTGATGAGAGGCAACAGAAAGTCTTTCCTGTGCTTGCAGCTGTGCCTGCCGGAGGGCCAGCTCTGCTTGTTCATGCTCATAAATGCTGATATCTTTCAACTCCAGCTTTTCATCGTTGAGGACATAGTTCACGGTACACAGCATTTGCAAGACGCTCTCCACCGGCATACGGACAATGCTGCGAACACCGGAGATCATGGCGTCAGCATCCTCACCAGATAAATCCATGCTGAAAGCAAGCTCCCGCAATTCTTGTTCCGTTTCTATGACCTGTCGCGTCGGTCCGACAACGATTCTCGTGTGGCCTGAGTTGACGACCCCATAATAGTGAAACTGCGGCGTAACACAGTACCCCACATGGCTCGTGATGGCAAAAACCTCATCGCGGCAAAGTACCATCGGGTCTTTCGGGAGGTACACGACAGAATAGTAAAACGTCTGAACGTTGCCCTCAAAAATGCGAATTGGGATACCTGCCAAATTGCCAATCGTTGTACACAAATATCGTAAATCAACACGCTCCATTTTGCAGCCCTCCAATCTGAATACAATTATGTCAGGAGAGTTACAAAAAGGCAAGTTTCGGAGAAGAGTGTGTGATATACTTATAAAACAAACTGCCACAGCGTATAAAAATTAGGCAATTTTGTGAGAAAGAAAAGCAGGAGGAATCAGCAATGGCAAGGCAAAAGCTCGTGGAACGCAAATTATTTCATAGCAGGATTCATACGGAAGATGTAAGACCTGCAGAAAAGTGGCTGGGGTATTTGCTCGGCCCGGCGGGAGCGCTGCTGCTCAACGCCGTGCTCGCTACTTACCTGAATGTCTATTATACGGATGTCCTAAAGCTCACCGGTCTTTGGGGCGGCGCATTTCTGGTGGTATTCCCCATCATTTCCAAGATCATCGATGCCGTTACCAATGTGGCCATGGGCTACATTATCGACCGCACATGTACCAAAGAAGGCAAGGCACGGCCCTGGCTACTGCTGTCTGCGCCGCTGGTGACAATAACGGGCATTCTGCTCTTTACCGTACCCGGCGGCTCTCAGACCTTGCAGGCTGTTTGGGTCATGGTCAGTTATAACCTGTTTTACTCTTTGGCGTACACCATCTATAACATGAGTCATAACCTGATGGTGCCGCTGTCCACCCGCAACACCACCCAACGGGGCAGCCTGTCCGTCTTTAATCAGATTTCAAACATTATGATGACCGGCATTCTGGTCGCCCTTGTGTTCCCCATGGTCATCATGCCCATGATCGGTGTCGACCAGGGGAAATGGATCGCGCTGATGAGCACGCTGTCTATTCTGGCGCTGCCGCTGACGCTGCTGGAGTACTACTTCACCAAGGAACGCGTCACTCTGGAAAACATGGACTCCGGCGAGGAAGCGACGGTTTCTTTTAAGCAGCAACTGAAGGCGATCTTTACCGACAAGTATATGCTGCTCATCTATGCGTATTTTTTCATCTACATTCTTGGTACCAGCATCAAAAATCTGAGCCTTGTGTACTTCTGCAACTATGTACTTGGCACTTATAACGACGGTATCACCCAGACATTGATCTCCATGATCGGCGGTATTCCCATGGGCATCGGCATTTTTGCCGTGTGGCCGCTGGCGAAGAAATTCGGCAAGCGGAACGTGACGTTGGCTGGCTTTATCATCTATGCCATCGGTAGTGCCATCTGCTGGATGTTCCCAACCAATATGGTTATTATGCTGGTGGGACAGTTCATCAAGAATATGGGCGGTCTACCCAGTGCCTATGTGTTTATGGCACTGTTTGCCGATGTGCTGGACCACGTGGAGTGGAGATTCGGCTTCCGCTGCGACGGTATTGCTATGAGCGTATATAACATTATTTCCGTGGCCATGGTGGGTATCTGCACCGGCATATTCAATGGACTGCTGGCCAAGGCCGGTTATGTTGCGCCGGAGATTGTAAACGGCGTCACTGTGGCAGCCGAGCAGACCGCTGCCGTAAAGGGAGCCATCACCTTTGGCTTTGTTGGGCTGGAAGCAATCACAGGCATTATCTTAGCTGTACTGCTGATTTTCCTGAATGTTGAAAAAAACATTGACAAGGAGCAGGCGGAGATCAAGGCTCGCCGGGAGGTGGAAGAATGAAGGCCATTCGACTGAAAACTGAGCATTTGTTTGACCCCGTCGGCGTGGATTTTTCCGCTCCGCGCCTGTTTTGGAACTGTGAGGGCGGCAAAAAGCAAACGGCCTATCAAATTGTCGCCGTCGATGATAGCGGCACTATTCTCTGGGACAGCGGCAGGGTGGAAAGCGCCGCCATGCGCGTAAAATGGGGCGGCGCTCCCGTGCCACCGAAAACGAAGGTGTTCTGGAAAGTGCGGCTCTGGGACGAGGAAGCCGCGGCGGGCGATTGGAGCGAAGCATCCTTCGAAACCGGTATCAACACATGGAGTGCCAAATGGATCACCGGCGATTATCCGGTCAACAAAAAAGAGCGCTATCCCGTAGACTGTTTCCGCAAGGCTTTTCGTACTTCCGATGTGAAAAAGGCGCGACTGTATATCACTGCCTGCGGCCTATATGAGGCAAGCATCAACGGGCGGCGCGTGGGCAATTTTGTTCGCGCCCCCGGCATTACCGACTACCGCAAGCGGGTGCAATACCAGACCTACGACGTGATTGATTTGCTGCAAGACGGCGAAAACGCCCTGACGGTGCAGATGGCCGATGGGTGGTATCGCGGCTCCTGCGGCGCATGGGGCATCCGCAACCAATATGGCACGGAAACAAAGCTGCTGGCGCAGCTGGAGCTGACCCGCGCCGATGGCAGCGTGCAGACCATCGCCACCGACGAAAGCTGGGAGTGGTCCAACGACGGCCCCATCCGCTTTGCCGACAACAAGGACGGCGAGGTGGTCAACGCCAACAATGCCCCCTCGTATCAGGGAAAGGCAAAGGGCACAAGCCATCCGGTTACGCCCTCTGCATCGAATAACGTCCCCGTCACGGAGCATGAGCGGCTGAAGCCCACCTGTATCACCACCCCATCCGGTAAGACGGTGCTGGACTTTGGGCAGAATATCGCGGGCTATGCGGAATTTACCGTAACCGCCCACGCAGGGCAGAAGATCAAGCTGCGCTTCGGGGAGCTGCTGGACGAAAACGGCGAATTTACACAGAAAAATATCCAGCTCTCTCGCAAAGATTTCATCACGCCCCGGCAAGAAGTCATTTATACCTGCAAGGAGGGTGAAAATCACTATAAGACCTCCTTTGCCATCTTCGGCTTTCAGTATGTGCTGGTGGAAACCGATGCGGAATTTCAGCCGGAGGATTTCACCGCCATTGCTGTCTACTCCGACATGGAGCGCACGGGCTTTTTTGAAAGCTCCAACGCACTTCTCGATAAGTTTGTAGAGAATACCGTCTGGAGTGCTAAGAACAACCACGCCGATCTTCCCACCGACTGCCCCACCCGAGAACGCCACGGCTGGACGGGCGACGCGCAAATATTCTGTCCCACAGCAAGCTATCTCTTTGACTATCTTCCTTTTGCGGAAAAATATCTGAACGATGTCTACGACTGGCAGAAGAAAAACGGTTGCCTGCCGCAGATCGCACCGGAGGGCGGCACAGACTTTTACATGGCAAGTATGAACGGCTCCGTTGGCTGGGCGGACGCCGGGGTGCTAATGCCGTATGTGCTTTGGAAGCAGTACGGCGACACAGATGTTTTGAAGAAGTATCTGTCTGGAATGCGGCGATATGCCAAATTTATGCAAGACCGCTGCGGCAGATGGTATCCCACCGCCAAACGGACGGGGCTGCACGGTGAGGACAAGCGGTATCTCTCCAACTACGGGCAGGCCTACGGCGAGTGGGCGGAGCCTGAAAGCGTCCACCACATGACATGGAAGGATTGTGCCGTTCCTCACCCGGAGGTTGCCACTGCATACACCGCCCATGTGATGGACTGCATGGCGGAGATGGAAGCGGCGCTGGGCAACGAAAAGGAGGCAAGCTCTTACCGTGACTTCGCCTCTGATTGCCGCAGGAGCTATCGGGCGCTGCGGCGGACACCTGCCTATCCGCTGGACACCGATCGGCAAGCGCAGCTTGTCCGTCCGCTGGCATTTAAGCTGCTGGACGAAACGCAGACGGAATACGCACGAAAGCGTCTGCTTACCGCACTGGAGCATTTCTCATGGCGTATCGGTACAGGCTTCCTGTCCACGCCGCTGATTTTGGATGTGCTGGCGGATATTGACTTGGAATCAGCCTATCGACTGCTGGAAAATGAAGAGATTCCCGGCTGGCTGAGTATGCCGAAAAACGGAGCCACGACCATTTGGGAGGCTTGGGAAGGGCCGAACAGCAAAAGCGGCGGCATTGGTTCTCTGAATCATTATTCCAAGGGTGCTGTGGTGACGTGGCTGTTCGATACCATGTGCGGCATCCGCGTGGACGGCGAAAATCATTTTGTGATCGCACCACACCCCGGTGGACATTTCACCCGTGTCAAGGCTGTCTATGACAGCGTCTACGGCAGAGTTGAGAGCGGATGGGAGAAAATACCGGACGGCTGGAGATATACCGTTACCGTTCCCGCCAACTGTATCGCCAAACTGCACCTGCCGGAGAACGCGCCGGTCACACTGGAAAGCGGAACATATACCTTACAGCAGATGACCCTGGAGGAGGGGTGAAGAGTATGAAACGCTATCTTGCTATCGACATCGGCGCATCCTCCGGGCGGCACATTGTAGGCTGGCGGGAGAACAGTGAATTGAGAACAAAAGAGGTCTACCGTTTCCCCAACGGCGTATTGGAGCAGGCCGGGCATCTTGTCTGGGATGTAGATACACTTCTTTTTCATGTAAAAGAAGGTATCACGGCGGCAAAGGCCGAGTTTCCCGACATCGTCAGCCTTTCCATCGACACGTGGGGCGTGGACTATGTGCTGCTGCGGAGAAATGAGGAAGTGCGTCCCGTGTACGCTTACCGGGACAGCCGCACGGAGACAGTCATTCCCAAGGTACACGAAATCCTGCCGTTTTCGGAACTGTACGCCAAAACCGGCTGCCAATTCCAGCCGTTCAACAGCATTTATCAGCTCTATGCGGATAAGCTGGCCGGAAGGCTCTCTGGCGTGACGGATTTTCTCATGATCCCGGAATACCTCCTGTGGAAGCTCTGCGGCGTGAAAGGCAAAGAGTACACCAACGCTACTACCACCGGCATGGTAAATGCCGAAACCGGCGAATTTGATGCGGAGATCATTTCGGCGCTTGGGCTGCCGCCTATCTTCCCGAAGCTCCAAAGGCCGGGGACGGTGTTGGGTGAGTATGAGGGTATAAAGTGCATCCTCTGCGCTACCCACGACACAGCCTCGGCGGTGGAGGGAATCCCTATGGCGGAAAACGCGCCCTATATTTCCTCCGGCACTTGGTCGCTCCTGGGCGTCAAAACGCCGAAGCCCATCACGGACGAGGCCAGCCGTGCCGCCAATTACTCCAACGAAGGCGGCGTGGGATACAACCGCTATCAGAAGAACATCATGGGGATGTGGCTAGTCAATGAGCTGCAAAAGGAGCTATGCAGTGGGCTCGGCTATGCCGGAATTGTAACTGCCGCCAAGGAAAGTGCCTGTGATGCCTTCATTGACGCCAATGCCTCGGATTTTCTCGCTCCCAAGAGCATGAAGGCTGCCTTTGACGCGGCGGCCGGTGGGCAACTCGTCAGCATCGGCGACTATTTCCGCTGCGCTTATCGCAGCCTTGCGGAAAGCTATGTGAAAGCCCTTGCAGAGCTGGAGCGCAACACAGGGCGTACCTATGAAAAGCTATACATCGTGGGCGGTGGAGCGAAAAATGATTTTCTGAACCGCCTGACGGCACAGGCAACAGGCAAGCAGGTCGTCGCTCTGCCCATCGAGGCGACGGCGCTGGGCAACCTGAAAATACAAATGGAGGCAGACCTATGAGCTATACGGAAGCAAAAGAAAAATATGCCGCCTTCGGCGTAAACACCGAGGCGGCGATTGGAAAGCTGAAAACCGTTCCGCTGTCTCTGCACTGCTGGCAGGGAGACGATGTGAGGGGCTTTGACACCGATCCCACGAAGCCCCTCACCGGCGGCATCCAGACCACCGGTAACTACCCCGGCCGTGCGAGAACGCCGCAGGAGCTGATGGCGGACATCGAGGAGGTGCTGAGGCTGTGTCCCGGCACAAAGAAGCTGAATCTCCATGCCAACTACGCTATCTTTGACGACAGCGAGTGGGTGGATCGGGACAAGTTAGAGCCGAAGCACTTCGCGCCGTGGGTGGAGTTCTGCAAAAAGCACGGCCTTGGCGCAGACTTTAACCCCACCTTCTTCTCCCATCCCAAGTGTGACCCGCTGACGCTGAGCTCCCCCAACGAGGAAACCCGCCGCTTTTGGATTGACCACGGCAAAGCCAGCGTGCGCATTTCTCAATACCTTGCGGAGGAATTGGGTGGTGTGGTCACCATGAACATCTGGACGGGAGACGGCTTCAAGGACATCCCTGCCGACCGGCTGGGTCCGCGGATGCGTTACAAGCAGTCCATTGACGAGATCCTCTCGGAACCATTCGATTTTGCCAAGGTCAAGCCCTGCGTGGAGAGTAAGGTTTTTGGCATCGGCGTGGAGAGCTATACGGCGGGTAGCGCGGAATTTTCCTTGAGCTACGCCGCCATGAACAGGGATAAGTGCATCCCCCTGATGGACAACGGCCACTATCATCCCACCGAGGTGGTGAGCGACAAAATTCCGGCGCTGCTGACCTTCTTCCCAGAGATCGCCCTGCACATCACACGCCCCGTGCGCTGGGACAGTGACCATGTGGTGCTGTTTGATGATGAGACGAAGGAACTCTGCAAGGAGATTGTCCGCTGCGGCGGCTTGGACGGCCGTGTGCATATGGCACTGGACTATTTCGATGCCTCCGTCAACCGCATCGCCGCGTGGGTCACAGGTTTCCGCAATGTGCAAAAGGCCCTGCTTTACGCCCTTTTGACCCCCGACATGACCAAGGAACAAAATGTTGGCAATTTCACCGATCTGCTAGTGCGGCAGGAGGAGCTGAAGACCCTGCCCTTCGGAGAGGTCTGGGCGGAGTATTGCCGCAGAAGCGGCGTGCCGGAGGACGGCGCTTGGCTGCCGGAAGTCCGCAGATATGAGAAAACCGTTTTGGAGGCGAGAGCATGAAGAATATTCTGACAGCCCCGTGGATGGTGGAGATGATCCACACCGTAACGAATATGTACGGCCACGGCTGGGACGAGCGTAACGGCGGCAATGTAAGCCTGCTGCTGGAGGAATCGCAGGTTTCCGACTATATGGACGGCACAGTTCTGCGGGAAATTTCCACAGGCTTTTCCTGCCCGGAGTTGGACGGCAAATACTTCCTCATTACCGGCACGGGCAAGTATTTTAAGAATGTGCAGTACGCCCCGGAAGTCAATCTGGGTCTGGTGAGGCTGACAAACGGCAGTGAAACGGCGCAGCTCCTCTGGGGCTTCACGGACGGCGGCAAGTTCACCTCCGAGTTCCCGGCCCATATGATGAGCCATGCCGCACGGCTGCAAATCGACCCGCAAAACCGCGTGGTGATGCACTGTCACCCGGCGAATCTGCTGGCTATGACCTATGTCCACAGCTTGGATGAAAAAGCCTTCACCCGCACCCTGTGGCAGATGTGCACCGAGTGCATTGTGGTGTTTCCCGACGGCGTGAATGTGCTGCCGTGGATGCTCTGCGGCACGAATGAGATCGGCGAAGCAACCGCTGAAAAGATGCAAACCGCCCGCCTTGTTGTCTGGGCGCAGCATGGCATTTACGGCGCGGGCAAGGATTTGGACGAAACCTTCGGCCTCATTGAAACCGCAGAAAAGGCTGCGGAGATCTACATGAAGATTGCCCACCTGCCCCTGGTCAATACCATCACCGATGACCAGATGCACCAGTTGGAATCTCATTTCGGCGTAAAGGCCCGAGAGGGGTACCTGCAATAATCCTGCTTGCGTAACAATCAGCAATATATCCCGTGTATAAAGGCGGCAACTTGTATGAGCTGTCACGCCTGCCGAAGCTGGGTACGGAGGCTTTTGGTGTTGGGAGTATGGTGTTGAGGGTGTGCTAAAATTGGAAGCGCAGCTGGTGATTGCAGAAGGCAATCAGGTCCGCAGGACCGGCTTGCCTTCCTGTGCGGAACCAGGCACGCGCTGCGCCCGCCAGCACGCCGGTGCGCATTTCCGAAAAGAAGGTAAATTCATCGGAATCCTTATCCATTTCCGGAAACAACGTATCGGCGTGCCGGTAAAGGGCTTTGCGGTGCGCTTCCATTAAAATGTGGATTTTTCCGTGACGTAACATTCCGGCAATGCTGCGCTGGTGATCTGTAAACCAGGTGCTGTAAACTTCTGCCGGAGAGTAAGGAATGCCGGCTTTTTTCTTGTCAGCGCAGCATTCCAGAATGTTGTCAAAAATAGTGTCAAAGTAATAGGAGAGGATATCATCGGGACTGTCAAACAGCCGATAAAAGGTAGCTCTTGAAACGCCTGCCTGCCGACAGATGTCGGCAATGGTAGGCGTTTTTTGTGGGAAAAGAGCTGAATCGCAGAGGAGAGAAAACATACCTTCCGTTATTAAATCTGCGGATTTCTTTTGACGCGGGTCTTCCTTGATATGATACATTCCTGGCCTCCAGTGTTTTACTTCTTCCGTTTTTCTTGGCTTTCCGGACAAACGGGTCTAGGATGCAGTCAAATAAAACAACCGGAAGGAGTTTCTTATGAAGTACAACAATAAAGTAGATTTTCACGCTCATATTTTAACACCGTCTTATTATGCTTATCTAGACAAATATGAAGGTCCGGAACCGGACAACTTTGCCACACCGGAGTGGTCTGAAAAAATACACTTGAAGTTGATGGACTCGCTTGGTGTAGCGTACTCCGTTATGTCTGTTTCCAGCCCGCACCCAATCCAGGCTACTAAGGAGGAACGCTTTGCCTATGTGACCGCCATGAACGAGGAAGCACTGGATGTTGTTTCCAAGCACCCTGACAGATTGGGACTGTTTGCCAGCTTGCCACTGCCGGACGTGGACAATGCCGCCAAAATGGCAGAAGAAATGCTTGGCAAAGAAGGCGTAGACGGCATTGGCCTTTTGACCAATTACAGTGGTATTTACCTTGGCAGTGACAAGCTGGATCCGCTGATGGAAGTTCTTGACGCCCATGGGGCAGTCGTAGACGTCCATCCGTGTATGCCGGCGGCGCTTCCCAGAGACGCTGTTCAGGGCATGCCCATCCCAATTATGGATTTCCTGATGGATACCACCCGTGCATTTACTAACATGGTTTGGGAAGATAAATTCAATAAGTATCCGAACATAAAATGGATCTGGCCGCATGGCGCCTCTTTTATGACTATCCTATCTGACCGCTTTGCAAGCTTTGCGGTCCAAGCCAAAAGAAATGGCTCGGACCGCGCACTGGACTACTTCGGTGCCCTGAACAGCTGCTACTTTGACGCCGCCGGCTTCTCCACACCAAAGCAGATCCACGATATGAAGATTGACATTCCAACCAGTCACTTCCTGTATGGCTCCGACTGCCCCTATACGCCGTCCTTCGCGTGCATTGCACTTGCCGGGTCTTTAGAAAATTGCTCTGATTTGACCAGTAAAGAAAAGAAAATGCTTTTCACCACCAACGCCTATGACCTTATTCCTAAACTATCTGATGCGTTGGAACCGACTAGCCATCCACACGTTAATAAGGCCAAGCGCAATGTGCTCGGCACGGCCATAGACACCTTCTCCAACCACAACCACCAGAAGTAACCCTATAAATTCTGGCGATTCAGCATTCCCCAATCCACAACTTCTCCACACACAAGGCCCTTGGCGCTCTTCGCGCCAAGGGCCCTTTTACGCACAAATCTTTCCACTGTCCAACCATTGGTACCACGTAGTCTACCGCTTGTGCGGAATGAATGGTATAATTTATGCAACTAATATTCGGCAAATTTTTAGTGTGGACTTAAATCAATAACAACACAGAGGTAATGGAAGCTTCCATTTACCTTTATGTAAGTAAAATCACTAGCTAAGTAAAATCACTAGCACAGACAGAGTTTGGAGTAGTGGGATTGAACTGCTGAATAAAGCTGAGGAGGAGTAAAGCATGAAATCGAACTTTGATTTTTTGAGCAAGGATTTTCCTGTATTAGCGAACTTCGGAAAGCTGGCTGAACAATACTGCTTCTCTGATGCTAACTCATGTCTGATTAAATTGGGAATGATAGGCGAGACCATCGTCAATTTGATGTTTACATATGATGGGATTGCTCTGCCTTATGATAATACTGCCGTTACTCGTATCGATACTCTTATGCGGGAAGGTTTGCTGACTCGTGACCTTTGCGACATTCTCCATGCTATAAGAAAAGCCCGTAATAAAGCTACTCACGAGAATTATGGTTCTGCTGATGAAGGGAAGACTCTTTTACAGATGACATACAGTCTCTGTGAATGGTTCATGCAGACTTATGGGGATTGGAATTATCAGAACCAGCCATTTGTTATGCCTGTTGAAACTTCGACAACAGATTCTATAGTCATTGATAAGGAACAGGAAAAACAAATCGAAGATAAACTGGCAAAAGAAGCGGAAAAAGTGGCAGCTTCTGCACCTAAAATTTCTCAGGAAGAGCGTAAGAAACAATCTGCATTTGCTGCTGGAAATCGTCCGAAGTCCGAAGCCGAAACACGCTATCTTATTGATGAGCAGCTTCGCAAGGTGGGCTGGGAAGCAGATACGGAACAGCTTAGATATTCAAAAGGTACACGCCCTGAAAAAGGTCGAAATATGGCAATTGCTGAATGGCCTACCGATTCTCAGGTAGGCAACAGGGGGTTCGCTGACTATGCTTTGTTTGTAGGAACAGAGATGGTTGCAATAATCGAAGCTAAGGCAATTCATAAGGATATTCCTTCGGTTATCGACTATCAGTGCAAGGAATATTCTAAGCTCATTCGAAAGGAAGACCGTCAATATCAGATTGATACTTGGGACAAATATAAGGTTCCGTTTACATTTGCTACGAACGGCAGACCATATCTTGAACAGTACAAGACAAAATCAGGTATTTGGTTCTTGGATTTACGTGAGTCATACAATGCTCCGAGAGCATTGCAAGGTTGGATGAGTCCGGATGGTATAAAAGAACTTTTAGCACAGGACACAGAAAGCAAGAATGAAAATCTAAAACAGATGTCATTTGATTTTCTGACAGACGAACACGGTCTGAATTTAAGACCGTATCAG
>CAVAGJ010000061.1:0-12538 GCA_963588145.1 Coriobacteriaceae bacterium | reverse complement strand
GGGGTTCTTTTTATTTCAATTCGCAATTTTTACGGATTACAGGAATGCTCCAATGGTACACTGGACAAAAAAGATGACCGCGCCCGCAAATACATTGCCGAGCGCTGTGACCTTATCGGCGCGGTACGCTTGCCCAACAATGCGTTCAAGGCCTGCGGCACAAAAATTATGACGGATATCATCTTCCTGCAAAAGCGCGATACGCTGCGCCAGCAAGACGAGCCTTGGCTGCACCTTGCAGAAGATGGTAACGGCATCACCATGAATCGCTACTTTGTGGAGCATCCCGAAATGATTTGTGGCAAGATGGAAATGGTTGCCGGTCCGTATGGCCCAACTTCCACCTGTCAGCCGATAGACCCCGATGCGGTTGACCGCTTCGGAAAACTGCTGTTGGAAACACAAATTGACGTCGCCATGCAGCACCTGACCGCCACACTGACGAAAGCCGAGATTCCTGCGCAGGAGGAAAACGGCGAGGACACCAAGTATATTGATGCCGACCCATTTGTGCGCAATTACAGCTACACGGTCAAAGATGACAAAATCTACTACCGCGAGGGTGCGGTCATGCGGGAATGTAACCCCAATGCGGCATCTGCCGAGCGTATCCGCAAACTGGTGGAACTGCGCGATACCACCCGCGCTCTGATCGATGCACAGTTGCAGGATATGCCGGACGAAGAAATCCACCGACTGCAAGCCCAACTTAACCGCCAGTACGATGCCTACCGCGTCAAGCACGGCCTTATCAACAGCCGCAGCGCGGAACTGTCTTTCCGGGATGACAGCAGCTATTATCTGCTATGTTCGCTGGAAAATGTCGACGAAAAAGGCAATTTCCTCGGCAAAACGGATATGTTCACCAAGCGCACAATCCGTTCCGCGCAGATACCCGATCATGCCGACACTGCATCGGAAGCACTGGCATTGAGCATTGGTGAACGCGCCAAGGTCGATATGCCCTACATGATGCACCTGACCGGGAAAGACGAAGCAACGCTTGCCAAGGAATTGGCGGGCGTTATTTTTGTAGAGCCTTTCCGCAAGCAGGAGGATGGCAGCCCGGTCTACCTTATGGCGGACGAATATTTGTCCGGCAATGTGCGCGAAAAGCTGCGCACTGCCCACGTTGCTGCCGACCAAGACCCGGCGTTCCGCATCAATGTCGAAGCGCTGGAACAGGTGCAGCCCAAGGACTTGACGGCGGGTGAAATCACGGTGCGGCTGGGTGTCACATGGATCAGGCCGGAAATCATCAAGCAATTTGCGGATGAACTTTTTCAAGCAACCGCTTGTGAGAACAAAATTGATGTCAGCTATAACGAATATCTGAATAGCTGGTACATTTCCAACAAGAGCAAAGGCAACGACAATATCCTCGTTACAAGCACCTACGGAACAAAACGCATTAACGGCTACCACTTATTGGAGAACGCACTGAATCTGCGTGTTACCAAAATTTACGATACAATCTATGATGCAACCGGCACGGAGCAACGCAAACTCAACGGCCCCGCCACCGAAGAAGCACAGGCCAAACAGCGCATGATTGAAGATGCCTTTAAGGACTGGATTTTCAAAGACCGTGAGCGCCGTGAGGAATTAGTTGCGTTATACAATGAAAAATTCAATTGCATCCGCCCGCGCGAATATGATGGCAGCCACATTCAGTTTTTCGGCATGAACCCGGAAATTTCGCTGCGGCCACACCAGCGCAATGCCATTGCCCACATTCTGTACGGCCACAACACATTGCTGGCGCACGTTGTCGGTGCGGGCAAGACCTATGAGATGGTGGCCGCCGCGATGGAGAAAAAGCGGCTGGGTCTGTGCAGCAAAACGCTTGTCGCAGTGCCGAACCAT
This sequence comes from Coriobacteriaceae bacterium, assembly GCA_963588145.1. Taxonomy (GTDB): domain Bacteria; phylum Bacillota; class Clostridia; order Oscillospirales; family Ruminococcaceae; genus Gemmiger. Next base: position 10,672 of record CAVAGJ010000061.1, on the reverse strand, counting down.
CTGACAGGCCAGTTTGCCAGTGAAGCTCTGAAACTGTACCCTAATGCAAATATTTTAGTCACAACGCAGCGTGATTTTGAAAAAACAAACCGCAAACGGTTTTGTGCCAAAATTGCCACCGGCAACTATGATATTGTGGTAATCGGCCATAGCCAGTTTGAAAAAATTCCTCTTTCAGACGCAAGAAAAGCCGACTTTATCCGTAATCAGATTGAAGCGTTGGAAATGCAAGTGGATAGTCTGGACGACAGCGACAGTCATCTGACGGTCAAGCAGCTTGAAGCCAAGAAAAAGAACTTGGAAGCAAAGTTGAAAAATCTGTTGGATTCTCCAAAGCGCGACAATGTGGTGACATTTGAGGAACTGGGCGCGGATTCCCTTATGGTAGACGAAGCCCACAACTTCAAAAATCTTATGACCGTCACCAAAATGCGCAATGTTGCGGGTGTCAGCACCACCGAAAGTCAAAAAGCCAGTGACCTGATGATGAAGTGCCAGTATCTTGACGAAATCACTGGGGCGCGGGGCATCACTTTTGCCACAGGAACACCGATTTCCAACAGTATGACCGAACTTTATACCATGCAGCGCTACTTGCAGCAGCATACTTTAGAGCGCAACAGCCTTGCCAACTTTGATAGCTGGGCGGCTACTTTCGGCGAAACGGTCACGGCTATCGAACTTGCGCCGGAGGGAACAGGCTACCGTACCAAAACGCGCTTTGCCCGATTTTTCAATCTGCCAGAACTTATGGCAATGTTCAAACAATGCGCCGACATTCAGACGGCAGATATGCTGATGCTGCCTGTTCCTGCCCTTGTAGGCGGCAAACCGACCAATATCCAGCTAAAGCCATCTGAAATACAAAAACAGATGGTAGCCGAATTGGGCGAACGTGCCGACAAAATCCGCAATCGGGAAGTAAAACCTTACGTGGATAATATGCTGAAAATCACCAATGACGGGCGCAAGCTGGCGCTGGATCAGCGGCTGATTGACCCGGATCTGCCGGATGACCCCGACAGCAAGGTCAATGTCTGTGTGGATAAGGTCTTTGAGATATGGGAGCAGACCAAGGCCCAGCGCAGTGCGCAGCTTGTCTTTTGTGACCTGTCCACGCCCAAGGCGGGCGTTTTCAATGTCTACGACGATATGAAAGCAAAGCTGATCGAACGCGGCATCCCCGAAGCTGAGATTGCCTATATCCACGAAGCGAACACCGATGCCCGGAAAACGGAACTCTTCGGAAAAGTCCGCAGCGGCGCGGTGCGTGTGCTGATGGGCAGCACGGCCAAAATGGGTGCTGGCACCAATGTCCAAAAGCGGCTGATTGCGCTGCATCACCTTGATGTGCCGTGGCGGCCCTCCGATATTGAGCAGCGCGAGGGCAGAATTTTACGGCAAGGCAATGAAAACAAAGAGGTCTACATTTTCCGTTATGTCACCGAGGGTACGTTTGATGCGTACAGTTGGCAGCTTATTGAAAATAAGCAGAAATTCATCGGGCAGATTATGACGAGCAAAAGCCCTGCCCGAAGCTGTGATGACATGGACGAAGCTGCACTGTCCTATGCCGAAGTCAAGGCGCTGGCGGCGGGCAACCCGCTGATTAAAGAGAAAATGGACCTTGATATTCAGTTGACCCGGCTGAAAACGCTGAAAGCTGCCCACGACAGCCAGATTTATGATCTTGAACATAAAATTGCCGTGGGATTCCCGCAGGAGATTCAGCGCTGCAAAGAATTGGTCGTGAACCTGACAACGGATGCCGCCACCGTGCGGGCGCATACCCACAAGGATGCAGACGACAAAGACATTTTTTCCATGCAGTTGATGGAAAAGACCTACACAGAAAAAGAGCCAGCCGGTAAAGCGTTGCTCGGCCTGCTGGGGATTGCGCTGGATACCGAAAAGCCTGTACCTATCGGCAGTTACAAAGGTATGGAACTGCAAGTTTCTCATGCCGTGTTTGGCAATGTGTTCAGTGTAAAGCTGGTTGGTGCAGGTACTTATACCGCCGAATTGGGCAATGATGTACTGGGCAATCTTGCCCGCATTTCCAATCTTGCAAACGGAATTGAACCAAATATCGAGAAAACCAAAACCCGGCAGGCGCAGTTAGAACAGCAGCTTGCCAGCGCCGAGGAAGAAGTCAAACGACCTTTCCCACAGGCAACAGAACTTGCTGAAAAAAGTAAGCGCCTTGCGGTACTGGAGGGGCTACTGAACATGAACGAAAAAGACATCGTGACCGACACAGAGCCGGAACAACAGCCTCAAGCAGCTAATCGACAGCGTGGACAGGAGGACCGATAAATTCTATGATGATAAGCAGAAGAAGCAACCGTATACGCGACCACCCCGAAACGAAAGGAGCATTTTGTATGAAAAAATCTATTGTTGCGTTGAGTCTTGTATTGGCGTTGGCCGGATGCGCGGCAGCAGAAAGTGAACCGCTTGCGGCTGAACCGGCTGCATTGGTGGAGATCTCACTGGCCACGGAGGAAACGGCGCAGCCGGTAGAAGCTGCTGCAACCGCCAACTCTGCGGAAACTGCAACCCCTGCACCGACACCTGAATCCACGCCAGCCCCCACACCGATGCCCACTATTGAACCCACATCCGCGCCTACGGCAGCCCCCACCTCAGAACCCACGCAAGCCCCGATTGAGGAATCCGTAGCCGACACCTCTGCACAGGTTGGCATGAGTTACGGCGCTGTGCCGTTTGACCTTGCCGCCGGTACGGAACAGTGGTGGAGCATAGACAGTTCGGTTTCTGCGTACTGGGCCGTGCAGGAAAACATCAACGCCATCCGCGCGGCAGCAGGGCTTTCCCCGCTGGCGATGGACGGCGGGTTGAGCGCGGCGGCAGATGCCCGCTGTGAGTCTTTTGTCGCGGGCGGTGCGTTTGACCATTCCGGCATGACGACCCGCAGCGAAATCTGCGCGGCAGGGCCTATCGGCTCGGCCAGTAGCGTGTGCAGCTATTGGCAGAACAGCCCTGCCCACTATGCCAACATCACCAACGCCAGCTTTACCAGCATGGGTGTTGGCTGCTGGTTCTGCTCTACCGCTGAGGGGCAGTATACTTACTGGACTGTTACTTTTAATTGATAGATTTTACTTGTTTTCATACAGAAATTATGATATAATTTCTGTATGAAAGAGAGGTGCTATCTATGCCGAACATTCGTTCCAGTGCTGATTTAAGGAACAACTACAATGACATTTCCTCTTACTGCCATGCTTACAATGAGCCTGTCTTTATCACCAAAAACGGCAAAGGTGACTTGGCTGTTATGAGTATGGAAACTTACGAGGAAATGGCGGGCCGCATTGAACTGTACAGCAAACTGCAAGAGGGGCTTGCCGACATTGACGCCGGAAACACGCGCCCCTTTGCCGATGTTATGGCTGACTTGCGCCACCGCAGGGAGCGCAGATGAAATACAAAATTCACATTACCCAAGCCGCCGAGCGTGATATGGCCGACGCCTATGACTATATCGACCTCGTGCTGAAAAATCCAACTGCCGCCGACAAGCTGTTGGATGTGGCCGATGACAAAATCGGCGCACTGGCAGACTTCCCGCACAAGTTTGAAGTTGTTTCCGATAAGCTGCTTTCCCTATGGGGCATCCGCTTCACCATCGTTATGAACTATCTTGCGTTCTACACAGTGGATGATGCCACGCAGACCGTGCATATCGTGCGATTTCTCTACGGCAAAAGCAACTGGATCACCATTCTGAAGACGGATGCAGCAAACGGAAGTTTGCCTGTGTTCTCATAATCGAATATTTTACCCAAGCGCTCACTTTTGTGGGCGCTTTTTCTATTGGGAGGTATTTATGACTTACGACAGTATTATTGAAGTTTTGGCCGCCGCGCTGCTTGAAAAAGCAAACACCGTAGGCTGCCTTGAAGTCTTGGACGGCTTCAGCCAGCGCCCGGACGCAGAAATCGAGGTCAGCGCTCCGATCAGCGAGGAAATGCTGACATTGCCGTTGGACAAACAGGAATGGCCGGAAGAGTGCGCACCGATTCTGAAAGAAAGCGGCGCGGCCACGCTGGGCGAACTTGTGGAGTATCTGAACCACTGTGCTGCCAGCGGGAAGAAGCCGAATGTTTCCGAGGATGCAGCGGCGGCCATGTTCCCCGCGCTTATCGCGTTCTGCTATAACAATGCAGACACGGACGGAAAGCGTTTCTTTTGGGAGTACATCCTCGAAAGCAATTCCTTGGTTTTTGAGGGTGCAGAATGACCCCGCTGGAGCAGCTCTGCGAAAAAATGCGGCAGGAGCAGAACAAGTATTATGACTGGCTGACCGCACAGCCACCCGAAGAAATCTTACGTCACGCCTACGAGTACAGCGTCCGTGAGGACATTATTCTTGCAACGGAAGAAATGAACCTCACTCCTGCACAGGTGCGGGCGCTGCTGAAATCTCCCGCGCCGTTGGCAGATGTGTACAAGGATTTCTCTAAACTGGAAACCGACTACATGAGCATTGTGGCCCAGTGTGTGGAGGATCGCGCGGATGACTTGTTGAAAAAAGAACAGCAGCAGAACCCGCCCAAAGTGTACCGACAATCCATTACCTATGCACGCCAACATGACGAGGTACAGCAGTACCGGGAATCTTACCGCCTTAACGAGCGTTTTGGCGACGAAATCAACGGCGCAATCGCGCTGCACTACGATGGTATGTACTTGGATGATGGCGCAGTTGAGCAAGTAGTGGAGCAATACGGTTTGGAGCGTACCAAGTATATATTGGCGGCAGCAATCCAACTCCGCGACGGCGATGGGCGCATTTCCCGCACAAACGAAGCATGGGCAAATTCTGTGCGCCCTATCAAGGACATGGACGAGCGTGGCTTTGACCGGGCTTGCTATTATGCAAGTCTGCAAGCACACTCCTGTGTGTTGGATGGTTTCGCAAACCAAGTGCGGAAGTTTGAAAAAACCAAAGCCCAGCCCACCCACGATACACCCGAAAGATAACCGCAGCGGCTGTATTTTACAGGCGCTTTTTTTCGTGAAAAAATCTCTGTTTTGTGAAAGGATTTCATTATGAAAGAAACACATTACAAATTACGGCATCGCGTTACTGCGCTGATTGCGGCAGCGGTAATGCTTTGTTCCATGCTGCCCGGTGCGGCTTTTGCAGAAGAAACTGCACCGCAACCCATCGAGGAAGTCGTTCAGATGGAGCAGCAGACCGAGTCATCTGAAGCAGACAACGGCCAGACCGATGAGAGCAGCCCCGACCCCGGTGCGGAGGAAGAAGCTACCCCGGAAACGGCAGAAGAACAGCCCGCTGAAGAAGAAATTTCCGCTGCCGTTGTCGGCGCGGAACTGTACGCCGATTTGCCCGATGCGCCCATCGGCTCTTATATCGGCAGCGAGGGTCTGCCAGTTGCCACCGGCTATACCAAAATCGGCATTTCCGAGTGGCCGGAAAGCCAGCTGGAAGAAAACAGCGGCAGCTATCTGACCGCTGCCGCGCTGGACAATGACGGTCTTACCATGACCGCGCCCCTGCTGGACGGCGCGGATTATGCCATTGTTCCCATTATGGCGCAGGTCGAGTATCCCGCAGACGGCAGCAGCACCGACATTATCCTGCCGGACGACGTGATGGCGCTGGACTTCTACGGCGCGCCTGCCGCTGATGCCGATGCCTTACTGCACAGCAGCTACCATGAAACCTCTGCCGCTGTCATGGGCTTGTATGTACAGGCCGCTGTCGATTTTTCTGTGAAGTTTGCCTATACCGACCCGCAAGGCAAAACGCAGACCAAAACACTGAATGTCACGATTGACCGTGAGCATACGGTGGCGTCTCCGCTTCCTGATGCCGAGATTGCCACCTACGCCAGACGCCCTGTTCCCAGTGTAACCAGCGGTAAAATCACAAAAGTGCAAAAGGTCAACGGCACTTGGTTGATTTGGTTCAACGATGACGAGGCGTACTGCTGCACCCCCGGCGCGGACGGCCAGCCAAAGAACTGCCCGCCGTACACTTATATCAACACATCTATGGTGGGCGCTGACCAGTATATTCCCGGCGACCACTACGGCAACCAGTTCAGAATTTGGGGCGGCTTGACCCAGCTTTCCCTCGGTATGCTGGATGCAGCCTCGGCAGTATTTTCAATCCAAGCACCGACTCTACTGGACTTCTGCCGCACGATCTATACTGATGCGCAGATGACGATTATCGAGAATTATCCCGACAGCACCGCCGCCGCAATTCTCACAGAATCCGCACAGGCGCTGCTGAACGGTATGGACACCTACGCTTCTGCCCGCGGCTACTACACCTATATCTACCAGCCGGGCCGCGCCGGTTGGCAGACCGTGGCCGTGATTGGCCCGGAAATTGGCGATGACGAGCCGAATCCCGAACCCATTGTGCAGGAAATTTACGCCAACTGGGAAGCCCCCGCGCAGACCGCCAACGGCAGCTTCGATTTTGACTACGGCATCACTACCGACAAGGTGCAGCTTAAAACCGTTGAGAAAGTGGACGGCGCGACCATCGAAATCGAGCCTATCACCAAAAGCGGCACAATCGACGGCGGCACATGGAATATTTCTCCCGCCGACAAGCAGACTGTAACCACCGGCGGCCACACCAACGATGACAATTATCAGAACAACGGTGGTGTGGCATCCGCAAGTTGGACGCTGCACTACTCCGTAAGCAAAACCACCGACAGCCGCAGCGGGCGTGTCGGCCCCTATACCACACAGGACGAAGCCGATGCAGCCGCTGACAGCGCCCGCGATTCTGCGATTGCGGAGTTGCAGAGCGAAGCCCAGCGCATGGTGGATAACGCCATTGCTTCGGCCAAAGCGGAACTTGCCAGCATCAAATTCCGCTATGAGGAAGTCGGCGTGCCCTACGGCTTTGAAATGTACTGGGGCAGCAACGGCAGCAAGCAGACTATTTCTGTGCCCGCCAATTCCAACAACGCCTATCCGATGAAAAATGATGAATGGTCTTTGCAGGTCAACATCAAGAAAACCGACAGTGAAACCGGCAATCAGATTGCTGCCGATGCGCAGTATGAAATTTTCCAGTGGGATGTTGTAACCGGCAAATATCAGCCCACAGGCGGCTACAATACTTACAGTGTCCAGCGCCAAAATGACGGCACTTATGCGGTCATCAATGGCGCCGCTTACGCAACCACGGATTCCATGCGGCATACCCTTTATTACACCCAGCGCAATCAGGGTAAGTTTATCATCGTGGAAACCAAAGCCCCCACCGGCTATTTTGGCGATTGGACGGACATCAATCACCCCGGCATCGCCAACACCCCGCTGGGTAAACGTGGTTACTACATTGAAATTACCGAAGATAAGGACAACTCCGTAATCTGGCTGAACAATGCTGACTACAATGCCGACATTGCCGTTGCCGACATGGGCGGCACAAAACTTGTCACCAGCACGGGTGTAGAAACCACCGTCACTATCTATGACACTGCCAAAGACCCCAGCCGTACCTACAACACCGACAACAGCGGCAAGGCTGCCAACGAGGACAGCTACACGGTTACACCCACAGACGGCGTTATGAAAAATGACCGCACCTTGGGTGAAATCAGCATTTCCAAGGTTGACCTTGATGCTGTTCGCTACATCGGCGGCAGGACTGCACACGATACCGCCCTTGCCAGCGGACAGGCCCACGGCGATGCCACGCTGGACGGCGCAGTGTATGACCTCTACGCCGCCGAAGATATTACCCACCCGGACGGCGTGACCGGCGTAGTAGACTATGCCAAAATCGTGAATGCAGACGGCAATCCTATCTGGCATACCACAATCCGCGATAACAGCGGGCAGTGGGTGTCCGATTATCTGCCCGTTCTGAAAAAAGACCACCTTGTTGCCAGTGCTGAGATTAAAGATGGCTGGCTGTGCTTCAGCAATCTGTATCTCGGCAAATATTATGTGGTAGAGCGCTCCACCGGCGTGGTTATCCCGCTGCGTGACGGCGCTCTTGCTGTTTCTGGCACTTATCCCACCGTAGACAGCCGCACCAAGGCCGCCACCGGGCAGACTGCCGCGCTTGCTAAGAACGGCAGCGGGCAGTACACCGACTGGGTTTACAAAAATCAGTTCAGCACTGTCAGCAATGTGGTATTGAACGAATTGGATTGGTGGATAGCCAGTCAGTGGGAAACATTCCCGACAAAGACGAAATACTCTGTGGAAACATCCCGATATACCCCTCTACGACGAACGAGCAAAATGAAAGAAGTCTTTATTGTCCGCTATGCGGATGACTTCAAACTGTTTTGTAAAACCCGTTCCGATGCTGAAAAGCTGTTTGCCGCAACCAAGCAATGGTTGGCTGAACGTCTAAAGCTGGAAGTGAGCAAGGAAAAGTCCAAAATCGTCAATCTGAAAAAGGGATACTCGGATTTTCTCGGATTTAAACTAAAGCTCCGCCCTAAGAGCGGAAAATGGGTACTCAAATCTCACATGACAGACAAGGCACAGAAGAAGTGCAGAGAAAACATACGCGCCGCCATTGGGAAGATTGGCCGTGAGCCAAACCAATGGAGCGTCATGCGCTTTAATGCTATGGTATTAGGGTTGCATGAGTATTACAAAATCGCAACAAATGTATATGTTGACTTTGACCGCATCGCCTTTGATGTCAGAAAGATGCTCTTATGCAGAACCAAAAGCCACCGTAACAAAACTGGTTTGAGGAGCCAAGCATTTCAGAATTTTTATGGAGACTTTACCGGTAGGATATTTAATGTGGCAGGAATAGCTTTATTCCCGATTAACGGGATAAAGACCACCCCGCCTATGTGCTTTTCACAGGATATTTGCAATTACTCAGCGCGTGGACGAGAAAAAATCCATGAGATGCAAAAAGCAATAAATCCTATGATATTACAAGCGCTGATGCAGTACCCCATACAAGGGCAAAGTACAGAATTAAACGATAACCGCATTTCTCTGTATGTTGCACAGCGTGGAAAATGTTCTGTCAGCAAAGAGCCGCTGCTGTTGGGAGATATGGAAGTTCACCACATTGTTCCCAGAGCAAACGGTGGAAAAGACAATTATGCAAATCTATCCCTTGTTACAAAAGATGTGCATAAGCTAATCCATGCTACGGAACAAAGCACGATACAAAAGTATCTTGACCGAACAAAAGACCAAAAGCTGAATATGACAAGGCTCAATAAATTCCGGGTAAAGGCTGGCAACTGTAAACTTGAAAATAGGTAAATATTGATGGGGCGCCGTGTGAACTGAAAGGTTCACGCACGGTGCTAAGCGGGGGAAAAGCCGGAGATGATTTCAAAGGTTTACCTATCGCAAAAACTTCTGCGCACCCTCGGCAGAATTATGGAAATGAAAGGTATCCATGTAACTGTGCTTGACCTTGTCCATTTCCAAGGACACTATAACCCAATGGCCTACCTTGAAACTGACGAGGATGCCATCAAGCTGGCGTTCGCCATTGTCAACAATACCAAGCCCAAGGATGCACCCAGCGGCGGCGACAAGTTTTGGGATGATTCCTCGGTGCTGCTGATCTCCGCGCTGATTCTGTACTTGATGTATGAAGCGCCCGTCAGCGAGCAGAATTTTTCTACCCTCATGTATATGATTCTGAATTGCCAAGTCAGTGAGAATGAAATGGTTGAGAACCCGCTTATGATGCTGTTTTCTGAATTGGAGCGCCGCGACCCGCAGCACCCCGCCGTCTTGCAGTTCAAGTCTTTTATGCTTGGTGCGAAAAAGACGCTGCAATCTATCTTGATCTCCGCAGCCGCCAATCTGTATATGTTTAATTCTCGGAAGTTTGCGGAAATGACTTCACGCGATGAAATGTTCTTGCCGCGTATGGGATTGGAGCAGCGGGCGCTGTTCATTGTGCTGCCCGACAACGACACCACGTTCAACTTTATCGCCACCATGCTTTACACACAGCTTTTTGACCAGCTTTTTCGGTTGGCGGATTCTACGCCGGAATATAACGGCGCATTGCCTGTCCATGTCAGATTGATGATGGATGAGTTCGCAAATGTCGCCTTGCCCAAAAACTTCAAAAATATCTTGGCGGTTTGCCGCAGCCGAAACATAAGCTGCGATATTATTTTGCAGAACATCGCACAGCTTAAAAGCCTGTTCCGCGATGATTGGGAGGGCATTGTTGGCAACTGCGACACGCTGTTATATCTTGGCGGTAACGAATACGGCACATACGAGTATCTTTCCAAAATTCTCGGCAAAGAGACGGAGCGCACCAAAAGTCAGAGCATCGGCAAGGGCAGCCGTGGCAGCAGCAGTGACAGCTTGCAGACGGCGGGCCGCGAACTGTGTATGCCCGATGAAATCCGCCGTATGCGGGATGATGAATGTCTGCTGCTGATGCGCAGCGAAGACCCCGTAATTGACCGAAAGTATAACCTATTAAAACACCCGAATGTTAAATATACCCCAGATGCAGGAGGTGAACCCTATGTAATGCCGCCCGACTATATGGGCGACGCCGCCACTATTACAATGGACGCTGTTGCCGCTGTGACAGCGCCCGAAATCACCGAAGAAATGTACGAACAACTCGACTACTTAGAAAAACACCCGGAGGAAAATTATTATGAAAATGAAGAAAACT
>CAVAGJ010000060.1:0-12840 GCA_963588145.1 Coriobacteriaceae bacterium | reverse complement strand
CTTTTTTACTCTCTCCGGCAAAGCCGGAGGTTTTTAGTGATGCTAAAGCTTATAACAAAAACTGCACAGCAGTTATGCAAACCGCTGTGCAGAAACCATTTAAGAAAACGACTGGACCGTAAGCCGGGTTCTGTATCAAACGACGATCTATCTTGGCCTTACGTTGCCGCAAGGCTCACGCCATCACCGGGACGCGCGAGGCTCCGCATAATGTCCCATACGGATGTTGCTTCAAGCAGGGTTTACATAGCCGCAAAGTCGCCAGTGCGCTGGTGAGCTCTTGCCTCGCCTTTCCATCCTTACCGTGCTAGGCACGGCGGTTTCTTTCTGTTGCACTATCCCTGGGGTCGCCCCCGGCTGCCGTTAGCAGTTGCCATGCCTCTGTGAAGCCCGGACTTTCCTCAGGCAGTTCTTGTGAACTGTCCCGCCGCCGTATGTTCCACTCGTTTCTTGGATATTATAGCATATTGCACAGCAATTGGCAAGATTTTTTATAATATCAGCTGTAAAAGCAGTAATAAAACCACCCCGGACATCTCCAACACTGCCGCAACAACGGCTGTAAAGCGGTTCGGCGGCAGCGCAATGCTTTAATCAGCGCGGGTCAGCACCACAATGCCGTGACCGGCCTGGCAGCGCAGCGTGGCGGTGGGGTCTACAAATTCGTTGCTGACACCGATGGGAAAATCCGGCACGAGTTCCGCACCATGCAGGGGGTAATACGCTCCCTCAATGTCCACGCCGGTCAGCTTGCCATCCCACGGGAACACCGAGAGATACTGCCAATCGCCGCGCTGCAAAACAAGGTTTTTGCCGGGGACAAGATAGTGGATCTCACTGGCGGCATCCGCCAGGACCACCTCCACACCATGCTCGGCCAAAAACAGGCCCGTGGAAAGATTGGAGATGGTATGTTCCAGCCGTGCACCGCCCAGGGCCCCCAGCATGGTGACCTGGGTATAGCCGTTTTCCAGCAGCCATTTGGCAGCGTAGTGGGTGTCGGTATCATCTTTCACATGGGGCAGCACGATGGTATCGCCGTCGGTTTTGGGCTGGGGGGCCGAGTCGAAATCCCCCACGATCAGATCCGGGTGTACACCCAAACGCTCGGCGTTGCGGTAGCCCGCATCGCAGGCTACCACGAAGCTGCCAGGGCGGCAGTAGCGTTTCATAGCTGCATCGACCGGCACAGCCGAAAGCAGGAGCGCGTGTTTCATTACTTTTCCCATTCTTTCCTGGCGCTGGCTTCCTCGTACATAGCAAGGTAGCTGGCATAGCGCGTTTTGCTGATTTTGCCCGCTTCCACCGCCTGGCGCACTGCGCAGTCAGTCTCCGCGCGGTGAGAGCAGCCGGTGAAGCGGCACTGCCCAAAATAAGGTTCAAATTCCGGGAAGGTATGCTGGATATCCTCTTTGGGGATGCGGCAAAGCTTTTGGGCTTCCAGGCTGGCAAAGCCCGGTGTGTCGGCCAGGCGGCCGCCGCAGATCTCGAAAATCTCTACCTCACGGGTAGTATGGCGGCCACGGCCCAGCTTTTGGCTGATGGAGCCGGTCTCGCGCTGCAATTCGGGGGCTAAAGCGTTCAGCAGCGTGGACTTGCCCACGCCGGAGTTGCCGCAGAAAGCGCAAAGATGATCTTTGATCTGCGCTTTGATTTCATCCAGCCCCTCGCCGGTCTCGTAGTTCAGCTGCACCAGCGGGATACCGCTGGTTTTATAGGCCTGCACCAGCGTATCCGCCGCGCCAAGGTCCGCCTTGGTCACGACTAAAATCGGCTGCACGTCCTTATAAACGGCCGCCGCCGCCAGCTGGTCCAGCACCAGGGTGCTGGGCACCGGCTGCACGGTGCTGGCTACAATGAACAGCACGTCCAGATTGGCAATAGGCGGGCGCACAAACACATTTTTGCGGAGCAGGATCTCATCGATGACGGTGCCATCCGGAGAAAGTTCCACCCAGTCGCCTGCCACCGGCTTGATGCCGCTTTTGCGGAAGATGCCGCGCGCTTTACATTCTTTGATGCCATCCGGCGTTTTTACGTAGTAAAAGCCGCCGATGCCTTTTGTGATATAGTTCATAGCTGTCCCCATCAAAGCGGGTTGCCCTGGGCATCACACTGCTGGCCGTTCTCGTTCCACATCGTGCCATCGGTCAGCTGGTGGATCTGGTGGCTGCCGTCGGCGCTGGGCCACCAGCTTTCCTCAACCACGATATTTCCGTTTTCATCTTTGCCAACGTTATCGGTAGGCGTTTCAACAACTTCGGGCACACCAGTAGAGACCACCAGCGTGATAGCCGAGGTAATGCGGGCCTCGGAACCGGCGGCAGGGCTCTGGCTCAGGACGGTACCGGCGGGCTGCTCGCTGGCCTGCTCGATCACACGGACCGAGAACTTGCCCTTGATCTCATTGCGGGCATCATCGATCATACGGCCGGTCAGGCTGGGCACCGACTGGGTCTTATCCTTATCCTGGCGGCTGACGTAAACGATGACCATCGAGTCACCGGTGACGGTCTCACCGGCAGCGGGCTGGGTGTAGATGACCGCGCCGGGGGCGACTGTAGCGTCCACCATCGGCTTTTTGGTCACACGCAGGCCCATGTCTTTCAGGGTCTGCTCGGCATCCTCGGACACCATGTTTTTCGTTTCGGGGATCGTGATATACTGGGTGCCCAGGCTCACAGTCAGGGTGATCTTCTGGCCCTCTTTCACGGTACGGCCCGCCTTGGGATTCTGCTTGACGATGGTACCGGCGGGTTTGTCAGAATATTCTTCCTCTTTCTGCAGTTTCAGCAGAGAGTTATACTCCGAAGCGCGGAACTCATCCTCCGTCATGCCGATGAAGCTGATGAGGGTGACATCGTTGCGGTTGGAGAACAAAAGGTTGCTGGAGTTGGTGAAAATCAGATAGATCAAGATAGCGGCACCGATGACAAAGGCCACCGCCATGCCAAAGAATATGGGCAGTAGAGAGAACGGTTTCTGGCCTTTTTTCTTCTTGCTCTTTTTGCCGCGGCCGGGGTTCTGGGTGCCCACACGGCGGGCTTCACCGGTGCGGATGTTGCTGCCGGACTTAACCGCAGTCTTGGCCCCAACCGCCGATTTTGCGACAGGTTTTGTGCTGTTTACCATGCGGGTGATATTCCTTTCCGGGTTGTCCTGGGCGTTGCGATACTCATATGCAAAGCGGGCCGAGGGGTTGCGCTTGAAAGCCTCGATGGCTTCCAGCATTTCCTGGGCGCTCTGATAGCGGTTGGCCGGGTCTTTCTCCATGGCCTTCTCGGTTATCTGGCACAGGGCTTCGGGCACATTGGGGGCCACCTGCACCAAAGGTTTGGCCTTATCGGAGATCTGCATGATTGCGATGGACACAGCGCCGTCACCGTCAAAAGGCAGCTTGCCGGAGAGCATCTCGTACAGCATAACACCCACTGAGTAGATGTCGGTACGAGCATCGGTCTTGTCGCCCTTAGCCTGCTCGGGGCTGATGTAATGCACCGAGCCGATGGCCTTATCACTAACAGTCTGGCTCTGCGCACGGGAGAAGCGGGCAATGCCGAAGTCCATCATCTTAATGGAACCATCCGCCAGCAGCATAATGTTCTGCGGCTTTACATCGCGGTGGATAATGCCCTTGGAGTGGGCATGCTGCAGGGCGCTGAGCACCTGGGTGGCAAAGTGCACGGTCTCTTTCCAGGTCAGGGCACCGCCGCGCTGCTTAAGGTATTCTTTCAACGTAATGCCGTCCACGTACTCCATCACAATGTACTGCAACCGGTCAGTCACGGAGACATCGTAAACTTTTACGATGTTGGGATGATTCAAAATGGAGATGGCCTTGGACTCGTTTTTAAAACGGCGAACCAACTCCTCATTATCGAGGAATTCCTCTTTTAATACTTTAACGGCAATGGCGTTGCCGGTCTTAGTATCGGTACCGCGGTAGACGTTGGCCATACCGCCCATACCGACCAGACTTTCGATCTGATACCGTCCGTCCAGTCGTTTTCCAATGAGATTATCCATGATTGACCTCCGTAATTTCCACGCCCATCAGCAGCACGGTGATGTTATCCTGTCCACCGGCCTGCAACGCTCTATCTACTAAGATGCTGGGGGCCTCAAAAAACGGGACTTCCCGTAGCACCAGTGCAATTTCATCGTCCGAGATCATGTTGGTCAAGCCATCGCTGCACAGCAGCAAAATATCGCCGACTTCGATCTCGCAGCGGTTGTACTCCGGCACGATGTTGGCCGAAACGCCCAAAGCCCTAGTAATCAGGTTCTTTTTGGGGTGCCGGGCTGCCTGTTCCCGGGTGATCTTGCCGCTGTCCACCAGCTGCTGGACCATCGAGTGGTCCCGCGTGATCTGGCGCATCTCACCCTCGTGGAAAAGATACGCGCGGGAGTCGCCCACATGGACCACATGCGCCACTCCCCCGCTAGCATACGCACAAACGCCGGTCGTGCCCATGCCCATCATCTCAGGATCCGAGGTAGCTTTCTCATACACAGCACGGTTGATAATATCAAACCCGCGCATGATAAAACTTTTCTCGCCACCCGGCTGCAGGGAGCGCATCTGACGGGAAAAATACTGCTGCATCGTATCGGTGGCAATGCGCGCAGCAATGCGCCCGCCATTGACACCACCCATACCATCGCAGACAATGCCCCAGGCGGTGCCGCCCGGCAGTTGCTGCGCGCAGTAGTTATCCTGGTTTTCCTGGCGGCAGCTGCCGATGTCAGTAATTGCGGCAATCTTCATTCAGATTGGTTCCTTTCCGTAGTTTTCAGCAATTTTCAGCCTGCTGGGCATCCTCGCGGCGCAGCTGGCCGCAAGCGGCACTGATGTCTGTGCCAAGGCGGCGGCGCACCGTAGCGTTTACGCCCAATCTTTCCAGCTTTTGCTGGAAGCGGTGCACATTGGCATCGTCCGTAGCGGAGTATGGGCTGCCGTCCACGGGGTTGATGGGGATCAGATTCACATGGGCACCCATGCCCTTGATGAGGTTAGCCAGCTTTTGAGCCATCTCATCACTATCGTTGACACCGCGCACCATCGAATACTCGAAGCTGATGCGGCGACCGGTCTCTTTCTGGTAGCGGCGGCAAGCCGCGATCAACTCTTCCAGCGGGAACGCATCGTTGACCGGCATCATGCCAGAGCGGGTCACATTATCCGGTGCATGCAGCGAGACCGAGAGGGTCAGCTGCAAATGGCGCTTAGCCAATTCATCTATCTTGGGCACCAGGCCGCAGGTGGACAGGCTGATGTTGCGCATGCCGATATTGACACCCGCATGGCAGGAGATGATCTCCAAAAAGTCCATCACATTATTAAAATTGTGCAGCGGCTCGCCGATGCCCATTAAGACAATGTGGGAAACACGCTCACCGGAGTCTTTTTGTGCGGTATAAACTTCCGAGGCGATCTCACCTGCGGTCAAGTCGCGTACGCGGCCTGCCTGGGTGGAGGCGCAGAAACGGCAACCCATGGCGCAGCCCACTTGGGTGGATACGCAAACCGTGTTGCCGTACTTGTAGCGCATCAATACGGTCTCGATGCAGTTGCCGTCTGCCAATTGCAGCAAGTATTTGACCGTGCCGTCCTTGGACTGCTGGCGGCGGCGGATGGTGGGTGCTGCAATGGTGCAGTTTTCCGCAAGCTGCGAAATGAGAGTCTTGGGCTGGTCGGTCATCTGGGAGAAATCCGTCGCAAGCTTCTGATGCAGCCATTTAAAGATCTGCTTCGCGCGGAATTTTGGCTGGCCCAGGCTGACGAGATACGCAGTCAGCGCGTCCTGTGTAAAATCGGATAAGCAGATCTTCGTTGCTTCGCTCATGCAGTGATCCTCCCCTCTTTACTATTATAAACGATCATTGTGTACTTTCTGTTTCCAAAACAGCGGCAAAAAATCCGTCTGTGGCCGTTTTATGAGGCAAAAACAGTGTGCCGTATTTGCCCTGCTGCATGCCGGGCAGCTGCAAAGCAGGCGCAGCTACATGGAAGCGCGGGTTATTTTTGAGGAAAGTTTTCACCTGTTCCTCGTTTTCAGCGCGATTGACTGTACAGGTAGAATACACCAATCGGCCGTTTTCGGCAAGTAAATCTGCGCCATTTTGCAGGATTTTCTGCTGGCTTGCCAGCAAATTCTCTATCCCGTCTAAATCTTTATAGCGAATGTCCGGCTTTTTGGCTATCACGCCCAAACCGGAGCACGGCACATCGCATAAAACGCGGTCAAATTCACCCCAGTCGCTGCGTGGCCGGGCGGCATCATTCTGCACGGCTTCGGCGCAGGTAACACCGCAGCGGGCAAAGGCCTTGCGCAGCAGTGGTACGCGGGATTCCACATACTCGCCGCTGATAAGGCTGCCTTTATTTTGTATACACTCGGCCAGCGTCAGGCTTTTGCCGCCCGGGGCAGCACAAAGGTCTGCCACTTTCTGGCCGGGCTGCGCCCCCACGCAGAAGGCCGCAAACTGGCTGGCTAAGCCCTGCACGTGGAACAGCCCCTTGGCAAAGGCCCGGCTTGCGGCGGGCGAGCCGTTGAACTCCACCAGCAGTGCATGAGGCCAGGGGCCGGGCTGGACGCTGTGGCCCTCGGTGTGCAAAAGATCCGTCAGTTCTGCATCGGTGGTGCGCAGGGTGTTTACGCGGATGGCTGTAGCCGGGCGCTCATAGAACGCGGCAGCCATGGCAAAGGCTTCCTCGCCGTACTGTTCATACAGCAGCTTTGCCACCGCAGGCGACAAGCAGTAATAGGTGCCAAGGCGCTGCAGCGGGTCAGCAAAGTCCGCCTCCTGCACCTCGGTCACAACAGCCTTGCGCAGTACGGCGTTGACCATACCGGCAGCGCTGCTTTTTCCCAGGGCTTTCGTCAGGCGGACGGATTCATTCACGGCCGCCGACATAGGTACCTGCATATACTTGGCCTGCGCCAGGCCGCTGCGCAGCACGGCGCGCACCGGGGCATCCAGTTTAGCTACCGTCTTTTTGGTGTAGCGGCCCAAAGTATAGTCCAGCAGCGGCAGGCGTTCCAGCGTTGTGTAAAAGATGCGGGCCGCAAAAGCGGCATCGCGGGCGTTCATAGGCGGGTCACACTTTTTCAGTTCAGCATCCAGCACCAGGTTGGCATAACCGGCCTGTTCCTGGTGGATCAATGCCTTAACGGCCAGGCGGCGGGGCGTCACAGGCTGTCCCCCGCTTTTAAGCGCCGGCCTGCGGCCCAGGCGGTGCCAGTCATCGGCTTACCGCCCTCGGGCGTGACGGTCAGCAAGGCCAGTGCGCCGTTGGCGGCGGCGATCGTCAGGGGCTTCAGCGCCAGCACCGTGCCGGGGGCCGCGTTCTGCGGGTTCTTCGCCAGGCGGCTTTCCAGCACCTTGATGCGCTTGCCCTCATGCGCAAACCACGCTACCGGCCAGGGGTTCATGCCGCGCACCCAGTTGTGGATATGGGCAGCGTCCTCGGTGAAATGGAACTGCGCCATCTCCTTGTTCATCGGCGGGGCCAGCGTTGCCTGGGCATCATCCTGTTTCTGGGGTTTCAGCTCCCCGGTGGGGATCTTTTCCAGTGCTGCAACCAGCGTCTTGGCACCAACGGCGCTGACACGGTCGAACAGTTCGCCGCTGGTTTCCTCGGGGTCGATGGCTACCGGCTCGACCATCAGCACATCGCCGGTATCAAGGCCCTCGTCCAGCTGCATAATGGAAACGCCCGTCCCGGCATCACCGTTGAGCACTGCCCACTGGATGGGGGCCGAGCCGCGGTATTTCGGCAGCAGCGACACATGCAGGTTGATGCAGCCGTACTTTGCCACATGCAGCAGCTGCGGCGGGATGATGCAGCCGTAGGCCACCACCACGATGATCTCCGGGGCCAGTTCCCGGATGATGTCATCCGAGGAACCGTCCCGCAGGGTGCGGGGCTGGTAGACCGGGATGCCGTGCTCCACTGCCAGCTGCTTGACCGGCGGGGCCGTCAGAATCTGCTTGCGGCCCACCGGCTTATCGCGGCGGGTAAATACCGCGCAGACCTCGTGCCCGGCATCCAGCAAAGCTTGCAGGCTGGCAGCGGCAATATCCGGGGTGCCCATGAACAGGATACGCATGATATCAGTCCTCGTTTTCTTCGGGGTAATCGTCTTCGTAGAAATGCTCGGCCAGATCCATGATGGTGATGCCGTCCAGGTGGTTGTTCTCGTGCTGGATGCAGCGGGCCAGCATATCATCGGCTTCCATCTCAAACCACTCACCGTGGCGGTCCTGAGCCTTGACCTTGACATGCTTGGAGCGCTTGATGGCACCGTTATGGCCGGGGAAAGACAGGCAGCCCTCGTACAGTTCCACCTGCTCCTCGCTCAACTCCAAAATTTCGGGGTTGATGAACTCGATGAACTTGTACTCGTAGTTGGCGGGAACTTTCTCGGGCATGTCACGGTCATCCAGGCAGATGAACAGGCGGCGCATCATGCCCACCTGCGGGCCAGCCAGGCCCAGACCGTTAGCGGCGATCAGGGTCTCTTTCATATCGTCCAGCAGGGTGCCGAGGCGGTCATCAAATTTCGTGACAGGGCGGCAGACTTTTTTCAGGATCGGATCGCCGTCCTGTACAATGGTGCGAAGTGCCATGGGTAATACCTCCAAAATTGTTTTCCAATACGTTCTAATTTATAAATCACCGTCAGAATTGAAATCCACGATCACGGACGCTTTCTGCGGCAGTTTCTCTTTGGCGTAAGCATCCAGCGTTTCGCGCAGCAGTGCGCGGAACGCTGCATCGTTGCGGCATTTCAATGTCAGCTTATAGCGGAACTTTCCGTTCAACATCGTAATGTTCATGGGTGCCGGGCCTAAGATGCGCAGCGGCAGGCTGGGGCGCTGGGCGGCATGTTCTGCCAGCAGCGCACTGAAGCGCTGGGCCGCGATGAATACTGCCCCCTCCTGCGCCCCCACAAAACCGATAACGCAAAACGCGCAGAACGGCGGATACAGGCCAAACTTGCGGAAAGTGATTTCCTCCCGGTAGTAGGCCTCGTAATCCTGGGCAGCGGCCAGCTGTAAAATCGGGTGGTCCGGCACAGCAGTCTGGATCAGTGCCCGGCCAGGCAGCGCAGCGCGGCCGCCCCGGCCAATGACCTGCGTGACCAGGCTGAACACGCTCTCATACGCGCGGAAGCCCTGCCCAAACAGCAGCGAGTCGATGCTCAGCACGCCGACGAGGGTGACTTTTTCAAAGTCCAGCCCCTTGGCCACCATCTGGGTGCCCAGCAGGATGTCGTACTCCTGCCGGGCGAACTGGGCCAGCATCGTTTCGTGGGCGTTCTTTTTGCCGGTGGAGTCCTGGTCCATCCGCAAAATGCGGGCAGTTGGCAAAAGCTCGGCCAGCTCTTCCTCGACACGCTGGGTGCCAAAGCCGCTGTAGTTGATCTTGCCGCCGCACTCCGGGCAGATCGTCGGCAGCGGGTGCACTGTGTGGCCGCAGTGGTGGCACATAAGCGCCTGCTGGGGCTTGTGGTAGACCAGCGGCACACTGCAGTTGGGGCATTTCAGCACATGGCCACAGTCGGTACACATGCCAATCGTGCGGTAGCCCCGGCGGTTCAAGAGCAGGATGCTCTGCTCGCCGTTGTCGAGGTTTTCCTGCAGTTCTCGCGCCAGGCGGCGACTGACTTCCCGGGGGTTGCCCGCCGTCAGTTCCGCGCGCATATCAATAAAATCCACGCTGGGCAGCGGGCAGCCGCCGTAACGTTGGGTGAGGGTGACAAGTTTCAGTTTGCCGCTTTGGGCGGCGTGGTAGGTCTCGGTCAGCGGTGTGGCCGAGGCAAAAACCAGCAGGGCATTCTCCATGACAGCGCGCTTTTTGGCAATGTCGTGGGCATCGTAGCGAGGGGCCGATTCACTCTGGTAGGTGTGTTCCTGCTCCTCATCCACGATGATAAGCCCCAGATTTTGCAGCGGCGAAAAGACCGCGCTGCGGGTGCCGACCACAATGTCGGCATTTCCCTGCTGGATCATCCGCCATTGGAGCAGACGCTCGGTATTGTTCAGCGCTGAGTGCTGCACTGCCAGGCGGCTGCCGAAAGTGGATTTCAGGCGGCGGATCATCTGCGGCGTTAAACTGATTTCCGGCACCAGCACCAGGACGCGGCGGCCCAGTTCCAACGTGCGTTCAATCAGCTTTAAAAACACCACTGTTTTGCCACTGCCGGTCACGCCGTGCAGCAGTGCCGCATGGGGCTTATCGTCCTCCAGGTCCGGCAGCAGCGCCGCAAAAGCTTGCTGCTGTTCTTCGGAGAGGGTCAGCGGCTGCGGGTCGAACGGGATGTCCGCAAAGAGATCCAGCGACTTATCCTGTTCGGCCACCGTGAGCACACCTTTTTTGCAAAGGGTATCCAGCGTTGCCTTGGAAACGCCCGCCTCGTCCAACTGGTGGGCCGTCTTAGGGCCGGTGCTCAGCGCCTCCATTGCCGCCAGCTGGCGCGGGCCAGGCTTCGGCTTGGCGGGCAGTTCCCCTGCCAGCGTGTAGAGCCGTTCAGTCGAACGGGACAGGCGATTCTGCATCACAGGGCGGCCATTTTCCACCGCCGCGTGGTACTGGGCACCGTACGGGATGACCGCCTTGACGGCCTCAAACCAGGTGCAGAACGTGCGCTCTTTCAAAAAGCGCACCAGTTCCAGCAGATCGGGGGTCAGCCGTGCTTCCGCCGGGGCGGCATCGTACAGTGTTTTCAGCTTTTGGGTGTCAGTATCCTCCGGTAGTTCCTCCACCGAAAGCACCACCGCCATCCGGGGCTTGTTGCCCCGGCCAAAGGGCACCAGCACCATACTGCCGGGCCAGACTTTATCGTTCAGCCGCGGCGGGATGCAGTAGGAATACAGCTTATCAAAATGGATGGTTGCGTCATCTACCGCCGCCTGGGCGATCTGCAGACTCATTCGGCAGCGCCGTGCTTGAGCTTGAACTGGATGATGGAGTAGATGCTCTCGGCGCAGCTGTCGACCTCGACATTGACCACATGCTCGTCATAGTTGACAGAGTTGGCGATCTCGGTCTCGGCGCGCTTTAAGCGGCGCTGGATCGTCTCCTCATTCTCGGTGCCGCGGTTGCGCAGGCGGCGCTCCAGTTCTTCCATATCCGGGGGCAGCACAAAGATCGTGGTGGCACCGGGGTACATCTTTTTGATGTTGCCTGCGCCCTCAACCTCGATGACCAGAATCACCGGGATACCCAATGCCATGCGGCCCTCGATCTCACTGCGCAGGGTGCCGTAGTAGTTCTCGCAGTATTTGGTGTGCTCCACGATCTGGTCATGGGCCAGGTGATCCTCGAAATCAGCCACCGTCATGAAATGGTAGTTGATGCCGTCCTTCTCGCCCTCACGCGGGGTGCGGGTGGTGGCGGAGACCGTGTGCTGGATCTCCGGGTGTTTTTTCAGCAGGCTGGCCACAACGGTGTCCTTGCCGGTCCCGGACGGTCCGGAGACAACAAACAGATACTTTTCACCTTTCATACTCTATACTCCCTTTCAGCTTTCTTCTTCCTGGGCAAAGCGGCCGGTAATGCTTTCCAGCGGAATACCGGACAGGATCACGTGATCCGAGTCCATAATCAGCACCGCCTGGGTCCTGCGGCCGTAGGAGGCATCAATCAGGGCACCTTTTTCGCGGGCATCCTGCACTAGGCGCTTGATGGGTGCCGAATCCGGGCTGACGATGCCGATGACACGGTCCGCATTGACCATATTGCCAAAGCCGATATTGATCAGTTTCATGCGCGCCCCCGCTTACTCGATGTTCTGGATCTGCTCGCGGATCTTCTCGATCTCGGATTTCAGTTCTACCACCAGGCGGGTGATGGCTACATCCTGGCACTTGGAGCCGATGGTGTTGGACTCACGGTTCAACTCCTGGGTCAGGAAGTCCAGCTTGCGGCCGATGGGCTCATCCAGGGCAAGGATCTCGCGGTACTGAGCCACATGGCTGTGCAGGCGGACAGTTTCCTCATCGATGGCGGTCTTATCGGCAAAGATAGCAGCCTCGGTAACAAGGCGGCTTTCGTCAATATTGCGGTCGCCCAGCAGTTCCTGCAGACGGGCGTAGAGTTTATCGCTGTAAGCCTGTACGCGGCTTGCGCTGTTTTCTTCGATCCGGCCGACCAGTGTCTCGATGGTGTCGAGGCGGCCTGCCACATCCGCTTTCAGCTTTTCGCCCTCCACAGCGCGCATAGCCACAAAGGCTTCCACGGCCTTTTCGGCAACCGACTGCACATCCTGCCAGAGTTCTTCCTCGTTGGTGGGGGCGGCGGTCTGGGTCAACACATCCGGGAAGCGCGACAGCATGCCAACGGAGACATCGTTTTTCAGGTCCATCCGCTCCACCATCTCGTTCAGGGCAGCGCGGTAACCCTCGGCCAGCTGCCAGTTGACCGTGACAACGGTATCCGCCGCCGTGACCGTCTGGATAGAAAGGCTCAGTTCCACCTTGCCGCGGCTGACCTTGGAGGCCACCAGTTTTTTCAGCTTATCTTCCAGAAACGCGCAGGAGCGCGGCAAGCGGGAAGAATACTCAAAGAAGCGCGCATTGACGCTGCGCAGTTCCACCTTGATATCACGCCCATGCAGCAGCGCACCGGCGCGGCCGTAGCCTGTCATGCTCAAAACCATATCCTACACCTCGTACCTTCGGATTCCTGTGCCAGATGCACAAACACATATATTGTATATTGTACTATTTTTACAGCCAAGATGCAAGAAAATCCTAATAAAAAGTGCTTGCAAAAATGTAGGTATTACAATGATGCGTGACAAGGGATAA
The DNA here is from genome assembly GCA_963588145.1 of Coriobacteriaceae bacterium. Taxonomy (GTDB): domain Bacteria; phylum Bacillota; class Clostridia; order Oscillospirales; family Ruminococcaceae; genus Gemmiger. Next base: position 21 of record CAVAGJ010000060.1, on the reverse strand, counting down.
AAAAGAATAGCGAACAGGAAG
>CAVAGJ010000059.1:0-12860 GCA_963588145.1 Coriobacteriaceae bacterium | reverse complement strand
ACCATATGTTGGAGGAAGCCGGTATGACGCAGAGTATGTCTCGCGTGGCTCACTGCATTGACAATGGTCCGATGGAGGGATTCTGGGGCATCTTGAAGCGCGAGAAATATTATGGTAAGAGGTTCACTTCCAAGCAGGAGCTTGTTCGGATGATTCGGGATTACATTTACTATTACAACACCCAGCGGGTACAGCGCAATCTGGGTGTCGTTACGCCGATGGAGAAGTACCAGATGGCATTTGCTGCGTAAAAAATCTGCCAAGAGCAGTACGCTCTTGGCTGCAAAAATCTTATTTTATTTCATTGTACGCTTGACGGGATGCGGTTCAAAGGCTGCGGGGCGTTTTTTATTTTGCTTTTAGTTCTGGCAAAGAATGTTCTGTTTCTGGATAATCGGGTAATGGATCAGGGCCGCGCCGTCCAGATTCTCGTGGTGCATGGACACAGCGGTAATCTGGCGGTTATCGTAGGTCGTGTAGTAATAGACACCCGTACCGGCATTGCAGCAGCTGGTGTAGAGGGTAATCTCGTACTTTCCACCGTCCAGCTCGCAGCAACCACGTTGCTGTTCTACCGAGCCGAGGATGTGGAAGAATTGGCTGACACTGCTCATCTCATCGTCGGCAGATTTGGCATTTCCCCGGGTAAAGGCCACCTTGGCAAAACGGGACATGGAGGAAAGGTCGCCCGGAAGGCCGATGCCACCCATACCGCGGCTGAGTTCCGGCAGATCCACGCCGGGTGCAAAGATGTTTTTCGGGCTTTTGGGGCTGAGGGCGCGGTAATTCGCCAGCATGGTCATCTGCTGCGGAAACGGCGGGTTATTCGTCAGCACTTCTACCGGGTTCTCGTACACGTGCAGGCCATCAGCCATGGCTTCCATCGTGATGCTGCCGGTACGGTCGGTGATGAGCCAATGCAGCTTGGCCGTGGGCAGCTGGGTGTTGAACGGAATATCCACCAGGTTCAGTTTTGCCAGCAGGGCGCAAACCTCGTTTAAATCCGCACACTGGCCCAGTAGCCATGGAATCAATTCAAAGACCGAGATGTTATCTTTGCCGTCTGTTTCCGGCTGGCAGGCGGCATTGCCCACAAAGTTCAGACCGGCAATGCACAGGCCTTTCTCGTTGATGGCATCGTAGTAAAGCGGATACTCCTCGGCCACATAGGCCATACCGATCATGGCGTAGTGGGTGCGCATCTCCCCCGCCCGGCGGAACGTGAACCGGTAATTGCGCGGGGTGATGGTCACCTCGTCCCCGTAAGAAAATTCATAATCCAAGTTGCGGCCAAAGTAGAGATCTTTTGTCCGGTAGGATGCAGCCGTACACATAAGCGTTGGCTCCCTTCTTATTTTTGAGTAGTATAGCACAGCAACGTGGCAGTATCTATTGCCAAATTGTAAACAAATGCCCACCATGCAAAAAACACAGCTCCCCGCGTGGAGAGCCGTGTTTTGGTTATGTCCGTATTTTTATGCCAGAACGAAGTAATAGACCAGCGAGACCGCAATAATCAGCGCGCAGACAATCGCGGTGATCGGCGGTGCCCAATGGATGATGCGCTCGGCCATCTCGTCATCTTCGCTCACCTCGTCATCGTTGGCATAGTGGCCGCCCTTTTTACGGAGGGCATAATCCTCGCCATCATCGTCATCCAGATCGTCATCGAGTTCATCGGTGTCGTACATTTGAGTTCCCCCGTCATCATCGTCATCATCGGCGAACAGACGGCCCTTGGGGGCGTAGCGGCGGACGCGCTCGTCCTCCTCATCCTCGTCCTCATCATGGGCGGCGAAACTCTTGGGGTCGTAGGCGGCGGTTGCCCCGGCATCGTCCTCAACCTGGCTGTTGATGGCTGCCTGGGCAGCGACAGCGGTGGCATCAGGGTCAGGCTCGAGGACAGCGGGCTGCTGCGGGGTGGCCTGCTGGGCCACAGCGTTGATCTCCTGCTGCTGGCGCTCGGCCGCACGGCGGGCATCCTCCAGGATGTTAGTCAGGGTCGCTTTGATCTGAGCACGGTCACCGCCGCACTCAGAGCAGACCGAGGTGTTCTCCTCGTTCGGGTGGAAAGCACCGCAGGCGCAGAACCAGCCGTACTCGTTATCCTGCGGTACGCAGGTCAGCTGGGTATTGCCGGTGCGGTTCTGCAGGGTGCGGGCAATGGAGGCGGGCAGCACACGGGGCAGCTGTAGGCGCACACGCTTGTAAGCGCGCAGGTCAACACCGCGGCCATTCAGGAACGCACGGTCCTGCTCGACTTCCACGCTGGAGACCGGCGTATCGCTGACGTAAACAGCATCATCGCTGCCAAAAACCTCACCGGGCTGGGCATTAAGCTGCTCGTAATAGAAATCGTCCTCGCACAGGACCTGGCCTGCGGCATCCTTACATTTGAAGTGGACAACCAGGCCGGTTAGCGGCTCGGTACCGACGTTTTTGAAAGTCAGGCAGACCGCAACTTCGCCGGTGATGTCACCTTTCAGCAGTTCTACGCGAACAAACTGAACCGGGCTGCCGGCCGTATAATAGTTGGCGCGAGACTGCGCCATCAAAGAAAAATTCTGATCCATGGTTCACACCTACTTTTTACTGTTGCACGTCGGGCTGGTCCGCAACCGGCTCGGCATCCGTATCGGATTTCAGCTGTTCGTCCTGGGCGGCGGGTGCTGCCGGTTCGGCGGTCTTGCCGTTAGCCAAGTCATAGGGCGGCAGGTTGCCGCCCTCCATCAGGGTCTTGAACTCTTCGCCGCTGATTTTTTCACGTTCCATCAGCACGGCAGAGACTTTATGCAGTTCAGCCATGTGCTCGGTCAGGATACGACGGGCCGTCTCGTACGCTTCGTCCACGATGTCGCGAATCTCGTTGTCGATCTCGGATGCGATCGCCTCGGAGTAGCCCTTGCCCTGGCCGAAGTCACGCCCCAGGAAAGTCTCGCCGGGATCACCGCCGTAGACTACAGGGCCCAGCCGCTCGGAGAAGCCGTAACGGGTGACCATAGCACGGGCGATCTTGGTAGCCTGCTCCAGGTCGCTAGAAGCACCGGTGGAGATGTCCTCCAGTACCAGCTGCTCGGCCACACGGCCGCCCAGGGAGGTAACGATGTTCTCAAACATCGCGGTCTTGGTAACGTAGCTGGGGTCTTTCTCCGGCAGATACATGGTGTAGCCACCTGCACCGCCGCGGGAAATAATGCTGATCTGATGCACCGGGTCATGGTGCTTGCTGAAATAGCCAGTGATGGCGTGGCCGGTCTCGTGGTAAGCCGTCAGGCGGCGTTCCTCGTCAGTGACCACGTGGCTCTTCTTCTCGGGGCCCATCATGACCTTGACAGAAGCTTCTTCGATCTCCGGCTCGGTGATGGCCTTTTTACCCTTGCGGGCGGCTAGCAATGCGGCCTCGTTGACGAGATTTTCCAGGTCAGCGCCGGAGAATCCCGCTGTGGAACGGGCAATGGTTTTCAGGCTGACATCGGGGCCGAGGGGTTTATTCTTGGTGTGGACCTTGAGGATTTCCTCGCGGCCCTTGACATCGGGCAGGCCGACATAGACCTGACGGTCAAAACGGCCGGGACGCAGCAGCGCCTTATCCAGGATGTCAGCACGGTTGGTGGCCGCCATAACGATAACCCCATCATTGGCATCGAAGCCGTCCATCTCAACCAGCAGCTGGTTCAGGGTCTGCTCGCGTTCATCATGGCCGCCGCCTAAACCGGCACCGCGCTGGCGACCCACAGCATCGATCTCATCGATAAAGACGATGGACGGCATGGTCTTTTTTGCTTTTTCAAACAGATCGCGCACACGGGAAGCACCGACACCAACATACATTTCAACAAAGTCAGAGCCGGAGATGGCGTAGAACGGTACGCCTGCCTCACCTGCACAGGCACGGGCTAGCAGCGTTTTACCGGTACCCGGAGGACCCACCAGCAGCACACCGTGAGGGATACGCGCGCCCAGGGTGTTGAACTTGCCGGGAGCCTTGAGGAATTCAACGACCTCCTGCAGTTCTTCCTTTTCTTCATCGGCACCAGCCACATCGGCGAAGGTCGCTTTGCGCTGGCTCTCCTGCTGGTCCTTGACCTTGGCACGGCCGACATTCATGATACCGCCGCCCGCGCCACCGCGGTACATCGACATGAACAGCATACCAACGCTGCCCAGCATAACCGAGTAGAAGATGATTTCCAACCAGGGCACACTGGTTTTAACGGCCACATAGTCAAAGATCATCGGGGCATCGGGGTTGGCCTCATTGTAGGCATCCACGAACTCGGTAATCTTGCCGGTGTTGAAGTCGCCGCCGTAGGGCAGTTTGTAGCTGACGTGGACGGTGCCGCCGTTGGCGGGCAGTTCATCATCATCGTCCTGGCTGCCGCTGAGGTTGGTCAGCAGACCGCCGGTGGGCAGATCTGCCGTGGTGGATTCATCCTCCGGCAGGGGCATTTTACCCTCCTTAAGCCACATTTCCAGGACGTTGGTGTTGCGGTCCAGCCGGTAAGATGTCACCTGCTGATTCTGGAAATAATAGTAAATTTCAGAGTAATTGACATGCTTGGAAGCCGAAGCCGCCACCAGCGGCGAAAGACTTACGAAAAGCAGTACCACTACCATGAGTACGGCAACCAGCAGGATGCCGCTGAAACGAGGTTTGCGCTGCAAGAAATCAACTCCTAAAATCCGGCAGAGTGCCGGACGAATTTACGCCCACCCGGGCTTTACTTGGAATACACTTCCGGCTTGAGGACGCCGACATACGACAGGTTGCGATATTTTTCGTCATAGTCGAGGCCGTAGCCGACAACGAACTCATCGGGGACTTCAAAGCCGCAGTAATCCGGCTCAATATCCGCCTTGCGGCGGCTGGGTTTGCTGAGGATGGTGCAGATCTTAACGCTGTTGGGGTTGCGCATCTCCAGCATCGGCACCAGGTGAGACAGGGTGATGCCGGTGTCGAGAATATCCTCGACGATCAGCACATCCTTGCCGGAGAGGTCCGCATCCAGATCCTTGATGATCTTGACAAGGCCGGTGGAAGACGTGTTGGCGCCGCCGTAGCTGGAAACGACCATGAAGTCGATGCCGCACGGGATGCTGACGGCCCGCATCAGGTCGGCCATGAAAACGACCGCACCTTTTAAAATAGAGACCAGCAGCAGGTCCTTGCCTGCATAGTCCTTGCTGACCTGCACACCCAGTTCAGCTACGCGGGTCTTGAGCTGTTCTTCCGAGACGAGGATATGGTCGATATCCTGATCCATGACACTCTGCATAGTTTATGCCTCCCCTGTTTTTTCCGTCCGCACCGTCAGTACCTCATGCGTATACGCATCGGGGGCGCAGCCTTCGGCAAAGCCGCTGCCCCAGAGCCAGAGCACCTCACTGCCGCTGGCCAGCAGCGGCAGCAGCGCCCGCTCATCCGGCGGGACACCCAGTTCGTTGTAATATTTTTTGAGTGTTTTACGCACATGCCTGCCAGCCGGGCGGAAACTATCCCCCGGCTGCCGTGTGCGCAGCATAACATTCCTTTGTATTTTAGCACAATCCGCGCAACAGTTTAAGTCTTTTTTGAAAATTGGTTGATTTTTTAGAAATTCTTCATACTTTACGCGCCGAAATTCCACAAAATAACCACCCGGAAGGCTAAAACAGCCCTCGGCAAGGGGCTGCGGCGGGGCCGGAGGCAGTTTTATACCCTGCGTGGTCAGGCGCAGCAGCACGCCGTTTTTGATCTTATAGGTCACTTCCGGCGTTAATTGCAACGCACCCTCCCGCTGCAAAACGAGAAAACGCAAGAGATTTACATACTTTTCTTCCGCATCCCGCACGGGGCTGATGAGCGCATGCAGTGCCGCATCCAGCACCGGGCCGCGCGCCTGGCAGAGGGTTTCGACCTCGTATCCGCCCGGTACGGCAGCCGCCTGCAAAAGGGCGGCGGCTTCGGCACTCAGCCAATCATCCAGCGCCCGCATCTGGCGGCACAGGCGGGCGACGGCTTGCTCAACTGCCGGGTTGACGCTTTGCAGTGCAGGCACCACCGTGTGACGGATGCGGTTGCGGGCATAGATGTCATCGGCGTTGGTCTCATCCTGCACATAGTTTTGCCCAAGGGCGGCGCAGTATGCCTCGGTATCGGCGCGGGTCAGGCACAGGCAGGGGCGGCGGTAGATGCCGCGGCAGGGTGGGATGCCCGCCAGGCCATGCAGCCCGGTGCCCCGCGCCATGCGGAACAAAAGCGTCTCCGCCTGGTCGGAACAGGTGTGGGCTGTGGCGATCAGGGCTTCTTCCCGCGCGGCCAACTGGTCAAACCAGGTGTAGCGCAGTTCCCGCGCCCATTCCTCGCTGGGCTGGGTCGGGATGGGGACTCCCTCTTTCTCGGCATCGTAGAGGAACAGTTCTACCCCATTCTGGCGGCAGAATGCTGTTACGAAGTTGGCATCTGCCCGGGCCGATGCACCGCGAATGCCGTGGTTGACGTGGGCAGCCAGTACCTCAATTGCCAAGTCTTTGCGCCGCCGAAGCAAAAAAAGCAACAAAGCCATAGAGTCTGCTCCACCGGAGCAGGCTGCAATGACTCTGTCGCCAGACTTGAACAGACCCTGCTGGCGGCAGTAGGCCAACAGAGTCTCCTCGATACGTTGTACAGTTTTTTCTGCCTCAGTACTCATGGGTCACATCCAGGTTGCTGAAGCGGGTATGCGCGCCGTCCCAGCCCAGGCGCACAACGCTGGTCTCGCCGTGGCGGTTCTTTGCCACAATGCACTCGGCCTCGTTCTCGTTGGCTTGATTATCCTCGCCGTTCTGGGAGTTATAGTAGGCCGCACGGTAGAGGAACAATACGACATCCGCGTCCTGCTCAATAGAGCCGGAGTCACGCAGGTCGGAAAGCTGGGGGCGGTGGTCCGAACGGCCGGTGGTCTTTTCCGCCGCACGGGAAAGCTGCGACAGGGCGATGACCGGGACGTTCAGTTCCTTGGCCATGATCTTCAGGTTACGGGTGATATCACTGATTTCCTGCACACGGCTCTCTGTGCGCTTGGCGCTCTGCATCAGCTGCAGGTAGTCGATAATGACAAGGCCGATTTTTTCCTTTTTGGGGTCCTGGTTGATGGTGCGGATCTTCGCCTTGATCTCCGGCACCGAAATGCCGGAGGAATCGTCCATATAGATGGGGGCGTTGTACAAAAGGGACGTAGCCTGGGCGAAATCGTTCCAGTCGGAGTTGTTCAGGCGGCCGGTACGGAACGCCTGGCTGTCGATGTTGGCGGTGCTGGAAAGGATACGGTCGGTCAGCTGTTCGCAGGTCATTTCCAAACTGAAAATGATGGTGGGGACCTTTTGCTGGCGCGCCACGTTGGTGGCGATGTTCAGCGCGAAAGAAGTCTTGCCCATACCGGGGCGGGCGGCCAGGATGATAAGGTCCGAACGACCCAGGCCGGTAAGCACGGTGTCCAGATAGTTGAAGCCCGTGGGGATACCGGCGAACTTGTCGCGGTCGGCACCGCTGAGCTTCTGCATGGTATCGATGACTTCCAGGATAGACTCCCGGATGGTCTTGACACCGGATTTATCGCGGCCGCTGCGGATGTCGTAGATTTTCTGCTCGGCGCTTTCCAGCAGCATATCGGCATCTTCGCCGGAGGATGTCTCGCTTAAAATGCTGCGGGCGGCTTCGATCAGGCGGCGAGCCTGGTACTTCTCCCGGACGATTTTCAAGTAAGAATCGACGTTGGAGATGGCCGGGACCGTCTCGGCCAGATGGGTGACGTAGACCTTGGCATCGTCTGCACCAGAGAAGGTGCCGTTGTTGCCCAGGGCGTTGACCAACGTGATAAGGTCGACGGCTTCGCTCTCGGTGTAAAGCGAGCGCATCGTCTCGTAGACGGCGCGGTTCTGATCCGAATAGAACATTTCGGGTTCCATATCGGTGATGAGACGGTTCAAGATCGTTTCATCCATCAGGGCGGCGCCCAGCACGCTCTGCTCGGCCTGCATGTTGTAGGGCATCTGGATGCCCAGACTGGACAGGCTCAATTCTTCATTTCTCGGCATGGCAGACTCCCCTCCTTTTGCCTGTGAAGTCTGGCTGCTTTACAGCTCCTCCACTTTCAGTTTGAACGGTGCCACAACGCCGGCGTACAGGCGCACAGCGGCGTCATAGCTGCCGAATTCCTTGATGGCGGACGGCAACTCGACCTTTTTCTTGTCGATCTCGGTGCCGGTCAGCTGGGTCAGCAGTTCGGCGACCTCTTTGCCGGTGACCTTGCCGTACAGTTTGCCGGATGCGCCGCCCTTGACTTTGGCGGTGATGACCTGGCCCTTGATCTTGGTAGCCAGTTCCTCGGCAGCGCTGCGGGCTTCGGCTTCGTGATGGGCCTTGGCCTCGCTCTTGGTGCGGGCCTGGTTCAGGGCTGCAGCATCTGCGGGGGCAGCCAGGCCGCGGGGGAACAGGAAGTTGCGGGCGTAACCGTCCGAAACCTCATGGATCTCGTCTTTTTTACCAATGGTCTTGACATCCTGTTTCAGAATGATCTTCATAAGGATTCCCTCCGATAGTCTCTATTTTTACCGTGCCGCGCCCTGCTGGGCAGCCTGGGCGGCGCGGTAAATGTCAATTTGTTCACGGATGCGCGTTTCGGCATCCTGCAGGGTGCAGTCATGCAATTGGGCACCGGCCATCATCAGATGACCGCCGCCGCCCAAAGGCTCCAGAATGACCTGCACATTCAAAGCGCCCATACTGCGGGCGGAGATATTGACACCGCCGTTTTTGGCGACGGCCACAAAGCTGGCATCCACACCGTTGATGGTCAGCAGATCGTTGGCCGCCATAGGCAGCACCACATTCATGCCGGCGTCCAGCTCGTCCGAAAGGGCGATGGCACAGCCTTTGTAAATGTAGGCGCTTTCCACAATGTGGGCGCGGGCTTCATACTCCTCTTTCGAGGTGTTGAACAGCAGCTTGGTATCAGCGGTCTGTGCCCCGCGGCTGCGCAGCCAGGCGGCAGCCTCAAAGGTGCGCACGCCCACATGCAGCGCAAAGCTGCGGGTATCCAGCATGATGCCGGCCAGCAGCGCCTGGGCTTCCAGCGCGGTGATGTTATCCTCTTTGGGCAGGAACTGGAGCAGTTCACACACCAGCTCACTGGCACTGGAAGCATAGGGCTCGTGGTAAAGTAGCAGCGGGTTGTCGATATGGCCGACCGCCATGCGGTGGTGGTCGATGACAACGACGCGCTTGCACTTCTCGTAAATTTTCTGGCTTTCCAGCAGGCGCTTCTGGTAGGTGTCCACCACAATCAGCAGCGTACGGGGCGTGATGACATCCAGCGTCTGGTCAGGCGGGATGAAGTTGTGACCCTCGCCTGCATCGATGAAGGTTTTCAGCAGCGGGCCTGCCAGCGTGGCATCACTGTTGACGGCGATGACCGCCGGGACGCCGCAGATCTTGCAGATGCGCAGCACACCGATGGCCGAGCCGACGGCATCCAGGTCACTCATGCGGTGGCCCATGATTATGACGCTGTCACTCTTTTTGATGAGATCGCACAAAGCGTTGGCGATGATGCGGCTGCGCACATGGCTGCGTTTTTCGACGCCATGGGAGATGCCGCCGTAGAACTCGAAGCCGTCCACGGTTTTCACAGCAGCCTGATCGCCGCCGCGGCCCAGTGCAATGTCGATGCTCTCGCGGGCCATCTGGTGGCACTCCTGCAAGGTCTTGCCGCCGTGGCCTACGCCGATGGACAGCGTGGTGAAGCCGCCGGGATGCAGCGCGCGCACCTGGTCAAGGATCTCAAAGCGTTCCTGCAGCATCCAGTGGATGTCGCGTTCTTCCACCACCGCAATGTAGCGGCTGTTGGAGATCTTGCGTAGGAAGCCGGTGCTTTTGCCGATATATTCTTCCAGCAGACTGTTGATGGCTTCCAGTTCCTTGGCCTGCTCGCTATCCTTCATGTCATCGAACAGTTCATCATAGCTGTCAATAACGATAATCAGGCAGGCGGGGCGGCTGGCCGTGTATTCCTCCAACATTTCTTTATAAACGGTATCGTCCACAAGGTAGACAATGTTGGCACCACGGCTGCCCTTGGCGGCGCCCGCATAGGCAGTGAATCGCTTGCCCTCTACGGTCAGATCCTGGCCGTGGGGGCGGCTGCAGACCGCAAGGTCCAGTTCCGGGAAAAGCCTGTTAATGGGCCGGGTCACGGCATCGGTGCCGTTTAGCACTTCCTCCCGGAGGATAGTATTATACCACAACACACGGCCATCTGCAATCAGCATCGTGGGGATGGGCAGATTGGCAAGACTGTACTGGATGCGGCTGTTCTCAAAGTCCGTACTGCAAAGGTTTTTAGCCACAAAGGCGCGCAGGCGGCAGCGCTGATACCACACTACCCCCAATGCCGCCGCGACCAGTACGGCCGGGGCGATCAACCATTGGGGCGACAGCAACGCCACCTGCACGGCCAAAGCCGCGCAGGCAATGAGCAGCAGCAGAATGACCGCTGCCAGATCCATGCCTTGCTTTTGCTTCATGGCAAATCCCTCATATTTTCACATCAGTTTGGGGCGGGCTTACACTTCCAGTAGGATGGGCAAAATCATCGGGCTGCGCTTGGTCTTGCGGTAGATATAGCTGGAAAGTGCCTCACGCACACGGGCCTTTACGCTGGCCCAATCGTGCATATTATCACTCAGGCTGCGATCCAGAGCCATCTCCACCTGCATACGGGCACCATCCATCAGTTCCTCGCTCTCGCGGACATAGACGAAGCCACGGCTGACGAGATCCGGGCCGGACAGTACCTGGCCGGTGGAACCATCCACAGCAGCCGTCACGATGATTATACCATCCTCGGACAGGTGGTGGCGGTCACGCAGGACCACGTTGCCCACATCACCCACGCCATAGCCATCCACCATGACAGCGCCAGCGGTGACGGTGTTTTCCACAGTCATGCCGTCAGCGGACAGGCGGATGTTCTGGCCGTTCTCCGCGATATAAATGTTCTGTTTCGGGATATAGCCCAGGTGCTCGGCCGTCTCGGCGTGGCGCTTGAGCTGTTTAAACTCGCCATGCACGGGCAGAAAGTACTGCGGGTGCGCCAGGGTCAGCATAAGCTTCTGTTCTTCCTGGCAGGCGTGGCCCGAAACATGGGTGTCGTACATGTTCTCATAGATGACCTCAGCGCCCAGGGCCAGCAGACCGTTGACGACCTTGGTGACGGTCTTTTCGTTGCCGGGGATGGGGCGGGCCGAGATGATGATAAAGTCATTGGGGCCGACCCTGACCTGACGGTGGCTGGCCTGCGCCATGCGGGACAGCGCGGACAGCGGTTCGCCCTGGCTGCCGGTGGTGATGAGTACGACTTTCTCCGGCGGATATTTGTTGATTTCCTCGATCGGAATCAGCACGTTATCAGGGGCATGTAGATAGCCCAGCTCGCGGGCCATCTCGGTGTTGGAGACCATGCTGCGGCCGCTGACGGCCACCTTGCGGCCTGACTCAATAGCCAGGTCGATGATCTGCTGCACACGGTAGATGTTGGAGGCAAAGGTTGCCACAATGATGCGGCGCTTGCCCGCCTTGGCAAACAGGCCGCGCACACCCTCGGCCACCGTCTGTTCGGTTGCGGTAAAGCCCGGGCGCTCCGCGTTGGTGGAGTCAGACAGCAGGGCCAGCACACCCTTGCGGCCATACTCGGCTATGGTGGACAGGTCGGTGACGGCATCGCCGGAGAGCGGCGTGTAGTCGACCTTGAAGTCGCCCGTATGGATGACCACACCCGCCGGGCACTCGATGGCGAAAGCCAGCGCATCGGGGATGGAGTGGTTCACGTGGATGGGCTCCACGGTGAAGCAGCCCAGTTTGACCTTTTGGCGGGGACGGATCTCGTGGAAGATGGCGCTGGAAGCCAGGCCGTGCTCCTCGAGTTTATTCTTGATAAGGCCGATAGTCAGCCGGGCGGCGTAGATCGGCACATTGAAATTTTTGAGCAGATACGGCAGACTGCCGATGTGGTCCTCGTGCCCGTGGGTGATGAACAGGCCTTTGATGCGGTCCTTATTCTCCAGCACGTAGGTGAAATCGGGGATGACGAGGTCAACACCGAACATGTCCGCATCCGGGAAAACAAGGCCGCAGTCTACCAGAATCATATCACCCTGGCACTCATACAGGGTGATGTTTTTGCCAACTTCGCCCAGGCCACCCAGCGGGCAGATGTGCATGGGGATGGCAGGGGTCATCTCATAATGCGGGGCGTTGTTGTTCTGCTGGGGCTTGCGGCCGCGGCGCTGCTGGTGCGGAGCCTGGCCTTCGCCCTGCGGGGTGCTGCGGGGACGGCGCGGACGCGGTGCGGGCACAGACTGTGCCGGGGCCTGGGCAGCTTCGGCTGCAGCCGGGCGGGCAGGACGGCGGCGGGGCTTATTGGTGGGAGCGCCATTCTCCTGCTGGGGTTTATTTTGATGATTCTGGCGCGGGGCACGGCGCGGACCACCGGCCTTTTCGGCACCAGAATAGTTGTTATTTTTACGCTTAGGCTTGAATTCTTCCATGAAAACCTCCGATTCTCGTTCAGCAGGACTGACGTATACCGGTTCTGTACACGCCGACATTTCCTGCGCCTGTTTGCGATTTATGTATTTTTGCTAAAGGGTGGGTCAACCCTTGTAAGACAGTGGCTGGGCGCGAAGAGTCCACCTGAAAAGGTGCGGCCGGGCCCGGTTTCATACACAACATTGCAATTACTATTTATTATAAACGGATTGTGGTTACTTGTCAAACGCCTTGCCATCTTGTAGGTATTACAATGATGCGTGACAAGGGATAAAAAAGAATAGCGAACAGGAAG
>CAVAGJ010000058.1:0-13087 GCA_963588145.1 Coriobacteriaceae bacterium | reverse complement strand
TCACCGAGCAGGAATGGCTGGCATACCGCAGGCAGGGGATAGGCGGCAGCGATGTCGCCGCAATCCTCGGCATTTCTCCGTTCCGCACCGCCCGCGACCTATATGACGACAAGCTGAACATTGCTTCGGCTGTCGATGATACAGGCAACTGGGTAGCGCTGGAGATGGGGCATCTGCTGGAACCGCTGGTCGCGCAGATCTTCACCAAGAAAACCGGGTTGGAAGTATTCCAAATCAAAAAGATGTTCCAGCACCCGCAGTATTCCTTCATGCTGGCAGACGTGGACTACTTTGTACGTCTGCCAAATGGGGAAATTGCGCTGCTGGAGATAAAAACGACCAACTACAACGCGAAAGACCACTGGTGGAAGGACGGCGAGGAATGTGTTCCTGTCTACTACGAGACACAGGGGCGGCACTACATGGCCGTCATGGACATGGACGAAATCTTCTATTGCTGTCTCTACGGCAACAATGAGGACGAAGTCATCATCCGCCACCTGTACCGCGACCGGGAATACGAGCAGGAGATGATCTATCTGGAACGTGAGTTCTGGCACGACCATATCCTGACCCGCATTCCGCCGCCCTACACCGAAGACGGCAGCCTGATCCTCGAAAGTCTGCGCCGCCGCTTAGGTGCTGCGGATAAGACAATTCCGGCCATCCAGTTGGACAACGACCTGTCCGCCACCATGCTGCGGTATCTCCGTTTACAGGAGCAAAAGCAGCAGGTAGAAACGCGGGTCAAAACGCTGGACGCAGAAATGCAGCGGCTGAAAGGTCAGATGGTTGCCAAACTCAACGGCAGCTGCATGGCAATGGGGGAGTACGGCGGTACACAGTACACCATAAGCTACAACTCCGTCAGCCGGACAGGAATCACGAAAGACAATCTCCAAAAGCTGAAGCTGCTGCACCCGGATATTTATGACGAGTACGTTACGGTATCGGAGTCGCGGCGGTTCAGCATCAAGGCAAAAGCGGCAGACGAAGCCGCCTGACAAAGAAGGGAGCGTGCCTATGCACGACAGTGAACAGGAACACAGCGGCATTACCGGCTGCCGTGTCACCTACGAATCTACGATTTTTTACAATGAAGCAAACAAATTCTCCATCATCGTTGTCAAAACCAGTGACCCGCGCATCCCGCCGCAGGCTTGCAGCGGCCGCTACTACGGCGACCGTATGTTGCGCTTTACGGCGGTGGGGTACGAACTGCCCCGCACCAGGGCGGTGGAACTGGAATTAGACGGCGAATGGGTCGAGAGCAAGTACGGCTATCAGCTGCAAGTCGAACAGTGGCAGGAAATCGTTCCGCAGACAGCGGACGGCCTGCTGGCATATTTGGGCTCCGGGCTTATCAAGGGCATCGGTCCCAAGACGGCAGAGGACATTGTCGCCACGTTCGGCCCGGACACTTTGAATATCCTTGATAACGAGCCGGAAAAGCTGCTGCAAATCCGCGGCATCACCGAGGGAAAACTCAAGGACATTGAGGAATCCTATGCCGAGAGCCGCGTCCTGCGCAACCTTATGAGCCTTTTGGGGCCGTTCAAGATCACGCCCGCCACGGCGCTGAAAATCTATCAGCACTTTGGCCCGGCATGTGTGGACATCCTGAAAAAGTGCCCGTATGACCTGTGCCAGATTTCCGGCTTTGGATTCAAGCGCGTGGATGGCATTGTCCGCAAGACAGACAACCGTCTGCACAGCGCCGAGCGCATCAAAGGCGCAGTGCTGTACACGCTGGAGGATGCCCGCAGCAAATCGGGACATCTGTTCCTGCCATCGGAAGATTTAGTAAAGGAAACGCTGCTCTTGCTCAACGCGCCCATTCCTATCCCGGAACAGCGCGTCCGTATCGAGGAAGTACAGGAAACCTTGCAGCAGATGATCCTGCACGGCGCAGTGGTCGCCTATAAGCAGTACCTGTACAGTCCGCGTGTGTTCGGGCAGGAGGATGACACCGCCCGCATGATTGCCGAGCGGCTTGCCAACATCAGCGTAGCCGAGAACATTGAGTCTGCACTGGAATCGGTGCGCGAAAGTCTGGGCATTACGCTTTCCCAAAAGCAGGAACAGGCGGTGCGCACGGCGTTTCAGCACGGGCTGACGATTATCACCGGCTCGCCCGGTACCGGCAAGACCACTGTGTTAAAGGCAATCATCGAAGTGTTCAAGAACCTGCACCCGAAAGGAAGGTTCGCACTCATGGCTCCCACAGGCCGTGCCAGTCGCCGCATGGCGGAGAGCACCGGCGTGGACGAAGCCCGCACACTGCACAGCGCACTGGGACTTGGCACCGGGGAAGAAATCGGAGACGGCGAGCGCGTCCGTTTTGTGGATGCCGACCTCATCATTGTGGACGAGTTTTCTATGGTGGATATGTGGCTGGCACAGCAGTTTTTCAAGCGCATCGGCCAGCACACGCGGGTCGTTCTTGTGGGCGACCCGAACCAGCTGCCCAGTGTGGGAGCGGGCAACGTGTTCTATGAGCTGATTCACAGCGGAATGGTGCCTGTCACGGTGCTGGACTGGATTTTCCGCCAGTCGAAAGACGGCCTAATTGCCTACAATGCCAAGTTCATCAACGAGGGCAGCACCAAGCTGTACTACGGCAATGACTTTGTGTTTGTGGACAGCCCGACGCAGATCGAGACCGCGCGGCGCATCCAAGATATTTACTGCAAGGAAGCCGCCGAGCGCGGTATCGAGAACGTGCAGATTCTTTCGCCGTTCCGCGAGAAAGGCGAAGCAGCGTCCGAGCAGCTTAACCGTGCCATTCGGGAACGGGTCAATCCGTTTCGTTCGGCTGAGGAAGAAGTGAAGATAGGCAGCCGAACTTTCCGCGTCCATGACCGCGTCATGCAGACGAAAAACACCGAGAAAGTGTCCAACGGTGATTTGGGCTTTATTACCGGTATCACCACAGGCAGCAAAGGCGAACGGCTTGTGCAGATGGATTTCGGCGGCGACCGCAAGATAGACTATACGGTGGAACAGCTTTCCAACATTGATCTTGCCTACGCAACCACAATTCATAAAAGTATGGGCAGCGAATATGAAACGGTCATTATCCCCATCGTCAAGGCGCATACAATCATGCTGTATCGTAATTTATTGTATACAGCCGTGACCCGCGCCAAGAAAAAAGTCATCCTTGTGGGGCATAAGCCGATCCTGTTTATGGCGGTCCACCGCGCCGACATCAGCAAGCGCAATACCATGCTGGGCGAGCGCATCCGCCTGTACTGTAAAGCCTACCACACCGAACGAAACGCTCTGCCGGAACTGCAACAGGCCGGCTGAATACAAAATTGAAGGGAGAAATCATCCATGAAAGGGAATCAAGAACCTATGCTGTACACTACCAACACTGCGGTGACCACGCTGAACCATGTACCCGGCTTTGACCCGCTGAAATTCCTGCGCCGCACGATTTCCCGCAAGACCGGGGAGGACGTGATGCGCCTTGACCTGCGGTACAAAAAGCTGTGGTTTCGACTGGCCTGCCCCACGGGGCGGCTGAAGCTCAACGCCCTGCGCATCACCGAGAAAATGGCCATTTTTGAAGCCAAGGTTTACCGTGACCGCGAGGATGCCGAGCCGCTGAGCAGCTATGTTGCCAACTGCACGCTGGAAGCAACGCCCGGTGGGCTGTATGTGGAGACCGCGCAGGAGGAAGCGCTGGACACGGCGCTCTCCAATGCGGGCTTCGGCGTCCAGTTTGCCGATGTAGGCGTTGAATCGGAGGAGTACGGCAGTGAGGTGCCGGTGGGAGCAAAGGCGGAGATTGCAAATCCTGTTCATGTAAAAACGGAAGCTGCCAAGCCTACGCGGACGAAAGTAGAAGTCGCAGAGCCGGTGCAGAAGCAGCCCCAAACCGTGAAAGCAGCTCCGCAGGAGCCCGCCAAGGCTGACCCGCTGGATGCCATCATGGCCGACGATATGCCAGTCCCCGAACAGGTTACAGCGGAAGTTGTAGAAAAGCCTAAGACCGTTGTGCTGGAATCCGTGCAACCCGCACAGACCCCGGCAGAGCAGCCGCAGAATGTCATTGTGCTGGAACAGGAACCGCCCGCCGTTGCGTACACCCAAAGCAGCCCGGTGGAGGAGATCCGCCAGCAAATGACCTATGAGCAGGCGCAAAACGTCATCGTGGACTGCGGCACCTGCAAGGGCTGGACGCTGGCACAGGTGGCTGACCGCCGTGCCGCCAGTCTGCGCTGGTATGTGAAAGGCTATCAGGGAGAGAACAACATCCTCCGTGCGGCGGCCGCCATTATATGGGACAGCTTGCAGGAGAAACAGGCGGGATAACCGGGAAGGAGGCCGTTTTGCATGACCTCATCTTCCGATACGTTTCCGTTTGGCATTGCCGATGTGGTAGAACTGCTGGGGCTTACCGTTCGCCGCGGTCTGCCGTCGAGCCTGTACCTGAACTGCCCCTTTTGCGGGGATCAGCGCGGGCGGCTCAACGTCAACACGGACAAAAACGTCTGGCGCTGCAACCGCTGCGGCGCGGCGGGCGGGATGCTGGCACTGTATGCCCGCTATAACTGCACGAGCAATGCCGATGCCTACCGCGAGATTTGCGAAGCGTTGGGGCGCTACACACCCCGGCGAAGGGTGAACGACTGCATCGGGGTAAAGCCGGAGCAGAACATTCGCGCCACCCCGCAGGAGATACACCAGACCTACTCGCTGCTGCTCTCTATGCTGCCGCTGACACCCACACACAAGGCGCACCTGCTGTCACCGCGACGCGGGCTGACCGAGGAACAGATCGCAAGGTTCGGGTTCAAATCGACCCCGCCTGCGTTTCTGTGCCGCAGTTATGCCGAGCGCCTGCGGCGGCAGGGTTGCACCTTGCAGGGCGTGCCGGGGTTTTATCAGGACGATGCCGGGCGGTGGACGATCAACTTCGGCAGCCGCACGGCGGGCATTCTGCTCCCGGCTGTCGGCATGGACGGCCTTATCTGCGGTATGCAGATAAGGTTGGACACGCCGCTGCGCCGCAGGGATGACCCACCGGGCAAAAGCGGAGCCAAGTATGTTTGGCTGTCTTCGATCGGCAAGCCGCATGGCGTGACATCCGGCAGCCCGCTGCATTTTGTGGGCGAGCCGTTCGCCAAGACCGTGTATGTGACCGAAGGACTTCTCAAAGCGGATATTGCCCACTGTCTGACAGGACGCTCATTTGTCGCTGTGGCAGGGGTGAACAGCTTGAACGGTTTGGAATCCGCCCTGCGCTGTATGGCGCAGAACGGCACCAAGTTGGTTGTGGAAGCCTACGATATGGACAAGTTAGAGAATGAGTATGTAGCATCTGCGGCCGAAAAGGTACAGCAAATCGCCCATGCAGCCGGGTTGCAAAGCACAAGCCTTGTTTGGAATACTGCCTACAAAGGCATAGATGACTGGCAGCTTGCTTTGCGGCAGGAAGAAGCAAAAGAAAAAGCGGCATAACGCCGCGCAAAGTTATGGCAGAGAGTTACCACTTGGCGGCTCTCTGCCTTTTTTAGAAAGGACAGAACAATGGGTATAATCTCTGAAATTGATATGATGAACCGCGATGCCGAGGATGATACTTTTGAAGTGTCCTCGGACGGTGAAACCGTAGATTCTTTCAGCGAAGAATTTGAGCCGGTAGAACCCCCGAAGCAGGAATCGCAAGCGGAGGAAGCGGAAGAAGCCCGCAAAAACGCAGCAGACGGAACACTTTGAATATATGGAACGGCAGGACAGCTTCTTCGGCGGGCGAACCTACCAGTATTCTATATGGGATACTGCTTTTGAGGGTGAAACCTACAAGTGGCTTTCGCCGCTGCCGAAAGAGGCAAAAATCAAACTGGGAACGGCAGAGCTTATCCTGCCCCATGCCAAGATTGATCGGCAGGGGAAGGTACACCGCTATGTTCCGAAATTGAAAGCTGCTGTCCTGACAGAAAACGCCATAGCAGTGATGCCGGATGGCAAGAAAGCAAGATATGACTCCCAAAAGGCAAAGTGCCAGAAAGTGATGCCCCTGTCAAGGGCATTGGAAATACTGAATACAATATAAACACAGCCCCTTCCGCTGATGCGATTTCAGCGAAAGGGGCTCTCTTTTACCTATATGAATTTCCCCGGCGGGTCACAAATTATCGGTTCCAGATGTTGTTTTCGAGATCAACAAGCCGCTTCTTATACTCTGCCATACGCTGATCGGCTTTGCCGTCATCATCGGGAAAGCTGACGAGGTAGCCGGTGTCTGTATCATGGAAGCCGATTTCCCCGGTAAGGCCGCATATATCGGAAACCTTCAGCAAGGTATGAAAATCATACTGCATAGCACTGACTTCAAGCGTTTTGTTCATGGCAGACTCCTGTGTTTTTACTTACTTTGCCCATTATAGCGCACCTGCCGGGGAAATGCAAACAAATAAATAATGCGCATCATTGCGCATAAGAAAAAATAATACGTAAATTTGTTGGGAAATGACGTATTCAAAACGTATAAGGTAAATATAGGCATTGAAGGGAGTTGATGTTATGCTTATTGCTATCGATCACGGCAACAAACAGGTCAAAACCGTCCACGGAAATGCCATTGTTTCCGGTGTACAGAAAAGCAAAACCCGACCTTATGGTCGAGATGTACTGAAATACAGCGGCAGTTACTATACACTGTCCGCACAGCGCATTCCGTACCAGAAGGACAAAACCACAGACGAGCGCTTCTTCATTCTGTCGCTGTTTGCCATAGCGGAGGAAATCGAAGCACAGGGCGCTTATACCTCCGGGCTGATGCCCATTGACCTTGCCATTGGCCTGCCGCCTGCACACTTTGGCGCACAGAACAAAGCATTCGTGCGCTACTTCAAGCGCAAGGAACCCATCTACTTCTCCTACCGTGACAAGCTGTACAGCATCCTGATCCGCGATGTGCAGTGCTATCCGCAGGCGTTTGCAGCGGCGGCCATGATGTTGGGCGAACTGGCAACGGTGCCGCGTGCGCTGATTCTGGATGTGGGCGGCTTCACGGCGGATTATCTGCTGCTGAAGAATGGCCGCGCAGACCTGTCTACCTGTGATTCACTGGAAAACGGCGTAATCCTGCTGTACAACCGTATCCGCTCCAAGGCAAGCTCGGACTTGGATGTTCTGCTGGAGGAAACGGATGTGGATGCTATTCTCTTGCAGGGGCAGGGGAGCAGTTATGGGGAAGAAGTCGCCGCGCTGGTAGAATATCAGGCGCAGGAGTTCGTCAACGATATGCTGGGTGCGCTGCGCGAGTGGCAGCTTGACCTGCGCACGGGGCGCGTGATCTTCGTGGGCGGCGGTGCCTGCCTGCTGCGGCGGCAAATCGAGGCCTCCGGCAGAGTGGCACACCCCGTCTTTGTGGAGGACGTGAACGCGAACGCCAAGGGCTTTGAGTATCTTTACCGCTGCACGGTGACAGGGGTGTGATGAACCATGAAGCTGAAAAAGGACCGGGGGCGTTTTACGGTTCGCTTTGACATGGAAAATCCAGACCATGTGCGGGCTGTAGAATACTTGGAACGGCAGCGCGACAGAGGCAAAGCACAGTATCTTGCCGATGCAATTCTATACTATGAAAAGGTAGAAACGAAGTCTTTCCCGCAGGTAGACCGCGCCCAGATTGAGCAAATCGTGCAGGAATACTTGAATAAACAAGCTTCGTGCACTCCGCCAAAGCCGTACACTCCATCACATCCAGCGACATCCACATCACTTGACTTAATTGCCGATGCGTTAGCTGATTTCAGCAGGCAGGTTCCATAGGCAAAAAATCCTAGTCCCCAGGGCAGTTGTAAATTGCCCTGGGGACTTTTTTATATCTTACTAGCCGGTTTCAGCGCACTTTTGCGGTACTGCTGCGGGCTTTGCCCGACCATAGAGGAAAAACGGGTGGAAAAGTTGCTCTCGTTTTCAAAGCCGGAGCGATGGGCAACTTCGCCGACAGGGAAATCCGTCAGCACCAACAACTCTTTTGCATGGGTGATGCGGGTCGCCAGCAGGAAATTGTACGGCGTTGTGCCCATATACTGCCGGAACAGCCGCAAAAACCAGCTTTTGCAGATGGGGACCTGCGCTAGCAGGGTTTCCAGGGTGATCGGCTCGGCATAGTGGGCGCGAATGTACGCGGCAGCCTGCTCGATCATGACGCGGTTGGAAAGGCTTTCGTCCCCGGCCAATAACCGCTGCGCCATCCCTGCCAGCATTTTGTGCAAAATCAGGCTGATCTCAATTTGCGCGGGAGCCGTCTCCTTTTTCCACTCTTGGAACAGCCCCTCAAACAGGGGCTGCATTTCCATGGCACTGATGCGGACCGGCGTCAGGCGGCCATCCGGCAGCAGTGTTTCGGCAAGGGCGCGGACCCCGGCACCGTCCAGATGCACCCAATCATGCTCCCACACGGTTTGCCCCGGCGCGGTGCAATAGCTTTGCGCGGTGCGGCAATCCAGCAGCAGGGCTGAACCCTCCGGCAGCTCCACATGCTGGCCGTTCTGCTCGATCAGGCCCGCCCCGGCCAGCGTATAAAACAGGATGTAGCTGTCTTTATCCGTGCGGGCCGTGGCAAAATGGGCCTGGCCGTAAAAGTGCCCAGTTTCGGTTGCATAAAAGGGCTGCGCCAGCACGGCGGCGCTGGGTGTGGCGCGCAGCCAGATACTGCGGTCCTCAACATCCATATTGTAGGTCAGCATAGTCGGCTCCTGTCAGAGTGGAATTTTCACAAAGTAATCCCGATTTTTGCGAATGGAAACGTGGAAATCAATGCTTTATAATGCGGATAAAGCGCTTGATGAAGTAACCCTAATTTTACCAAGAAGGAGCAGTATATGCAACCCTGTTTTTTGGCAATTGACATAGGTGCGTCCAGCGGGCGGCATATTGTCGGCACCGTGCAGAACGGCAAAATTGCCCTGCAGGAGGTCTACCGCTTTGAAAACGGCGTCCGCCGTGTAAACGGCCACCTGTGCTGGAATATTGATGCGCTGGCGGCAGAGGTGGTGAACGGCCTGAAAGCCGCCCACGATGCCGGGTACACGCCAGCCACCATCGGCATTGATACCTGGGCGGTAGATTTTGTGCTGCTGGATGCCGAGGGCCAGCGCATCGGTGATGCCGTAGCCTACCGCGATGAGCGCACCGAGGGCGTGCGGGAATTGCTGGAGCGTGACTACGGCCTGACCTTTGCCGAGCATTACGCCCGCACCGGCATCCAGTACCAGAAGTTCAACACGGTCTATCAGCTGATGGCGCTGAAACAGGAACACCCGGAACAGCTGGCTGCCGCCAAGACCTTTTTAATGGTGCCGGATTATTTGAATTATCTGCTCTGCGGTGTTGCCGCCAACGAGTACACCAACGCCAGCACCACGGCACTGGTGGGCGCGGACAGCAAAGATTGGGACGATGCATTGATTGCCCAATTGGGTCTGCCCCGCGGTATCTTCCACCCCATTAAAACCGCAGGCACAGTGCTTGGGCATCTGACCCCGGAGGTGCAGGCCAAGGTCGGTTTTGACGCCGAGGTCATCCTGCCCGCTACCCACGATACCGGGTCGGCTTTCTTGGCTGTGCCCGCGCGGGATGAGTTTGCCGCGTATCTTTCCAGCGGCACATGGAGCCTGCTGGGCGTCGAGAACGCAGCGGCCATCACCAGCCCCGCCAGCTGCGCCGCCAACTTTACCAACGAGGGCGGCTACGAATACCGTTACCGCTACCTGAAAAACATTATGGGTCTGTGGATGATCCAGTCTGTCCGCCGCGAACTGGGCGAGCAGACCGGCACCCGCCTCAGCTTCCCGGAGTTGATTGCCGCCGCCAAAGGGGCAGCGGATTTTGTCAGCTGCGTGGACCCGGACGACAGCCGCTTTTTGGCACCTGTTTCCATGATTGCCGAAGTCAAAGCCGCTTGTGCAGACACGGAGCAGCCCGTTCCCCAGACCACCGGCGAGGTCATGCAGTGCATCTATAACTCGCTGACCCAGGATTACCGCCGCGCTATTGAGACGCTGCAAGCCCTGACCGGCAAGACCTACACGAGCCTGAACATCGTGGGCGGCGGTAGCCAGGACGGCTACCTCAACCAGCTGACCGCCAACGCCACCGGCCTGCCGGTGTTTGCCGGCCCCACCGAGGGCACGGCCCTGGGCAACCTGATGGTGCAGTTTATCCACGCGGGTGTGTTTGCCGATCTGGCCGAGGCCCGCGCCGCGATCAAACGCAGTTTTACAATCAAAGAATATCACCCGCAATAAAGGAGGTTCCCCATGTTAGTCGAAACCAAAGCCCGCGTGGGCGTGTTTGCCATTGCGCTGGGCGCGTATCTGCCCCAGTTCCCGCAGCTGGTGCCGGAGTTTGAGGGCCAGTATGCCGCCTTTAAAAAGACCCTGCCCGACACCGTGGAGGTTATCGACGGCGGCATCGTCACCACCAAAGAGCAGTCGATGGCCGCGGGAGATAAGTTCCGCGCGGCTGACGTTGATTTGGTCATTTTGCAGCTGCTGACCTACGCCACCTCGTACAATATGCTGCCCGCTGTGCGCGACTTAGACGTGCCCGTTGTGCTGGTCAACGTGCAGAAGAAGAAAGCGCCCGACTACGCCAACACCGACATCCCCACCTGGCTGGGCACGCTGTACGCCTGCGGTGCGGTGGGCGAGATGGTCGCCGACCTGGAGCGCGCTGGCAAGCGCCATGCCGTTATTACTGGCGTGGTCGAGGGCGGCGACCCGACCGTGCAGGCCGAGATCGAGGATTGGTGCCGTGCCGCCCAGGTGCGCCGCCGCTTCCGCGACACCAACCTGGCCCAGATCGGCCGCCCGTACCCCGGCATGATGGACCTGTACATCGACGAGACGAACCTCTACAACCGCATGTGGCTCTACACCAAGCAGTTTGACTGGGAAAAAATGTGGGCCATCGCTGATAACATTACCGACGAGGACGCCATCCGCGCCAAGGCGCAGGATATTCTGGACACCTTCGACATCGAAGGCGGCGGCACGATCGAAAAAGTCTGGGACATGGCGCGCTATGTGGTCGCCTTCGAGCAGTGGGTCAAGGACGAGAAGATCGCCTTTGTCGCCAGCCATTACGACGGCTTTGCCCAGGGCAAGGCGGGCGTGCTGGATTCCATGCTGATCCCCGCGTTCTCGATGCTCATCAAGCAGGGCGTGGCCTGCGCGGTCGAGGGCGACATTAAAGTTTCCATGGCTATGTCTATCCTCAAGACGATTTCCGGCTGCGGCCAGCTGAGCGAGATGTATTCCATCGACTTTGACGAGGACATCTGCATTATCGGCCACTCCGGCTCCGGCGATGCCGACATCTCCCAGGCAAAGAAGCCTACCATGAAGATTGTGCCCGTGTTCCACGGCAAGACCGGCGGCGGCTACCTGACCCAGTTCTACCCGCCGGTAGGCGATGTGACCTACCTGGGCATCACCCAGGATAAGGACGGCCACTTCAAGTTCGTGGTGGCCGAGGGCGTCAACGAGCCTGGCCCCATCTTCACCTTTGGCGATACCAACATGCGCACCCGCTTTACCTGCGGCGCGCGTGAGTTCTGCAACCGCTGGAGCGAGGCTGGTCCCACCCACCACATGGCCGCCGCCCCCGGTCGCCACATCGACACGATTTTGAAAGTTGCAAAAATTTTCAATGTGCCGGTTGATGTTGTTACACGATAATTTGAATGTATATAAAGGAGCAGTATAAAATGTCTAAAATTTATGAAATCCCTTGTGTCAAAGGCTTTATGCGCATGTGCAACGATGGCTGGCTGCAGGGCTGGCACGAGCGCAACGGCGGCAATCTCACCTACCGCATGACCGAGGAGGATGTCGCCGCCTGCCGCCCCCACTTTGACGCCGAGCCCCGCGCCTGGGTCAACATGGGTGTCCAGGCCGACAACCTGGCAGGGGAGTACTTCATCACCACCGGCTCCGGCAAGTTCTTCCGCAATGTGGAGCCGGACCCCATCCACAGCATCGGCATCGTCGAGATCAACGACAAGGGCGACAGCTGGCGCATCGTCTGGGGCCTGGCCGATGGTGCCCGCCCGACCTCCGAGTTCCCCAGCCACTTTATGAACCACAGCGTACGCAAGGCCGCCACCAACGGTGCAAACCGTGTGATTTACCACTGCCACGCTACCAATGTCATTGCGCTGACCTACATCCTGCCGCTGACCGACCGCGACTTCACCCGCGCCCTGTGGCAGAGCGCCACCGAGTGCCCGGTCGTCTTCCCGGAGGGCGTCGGCGTCTGCCCCTGGATGGTGCCGGGCGGCGCGGACATCGCCATGGCCACCAGCGAAAAGATGAAAACTTACCAGGCAGCCGTCTGGGCACAGCACGGCCTGTTTGCTTCCGGTCCGGACTTTGATATTACCTTCGGTCTTGCTCATACGATTGAAAAAAGCGCCGAAATTTACGTCAAGGTGCTTTCCATGGGCGGCGGTCTGATTCGCCAGACCATCACCGACGACGACCTGCGCGCCATTGCCCGTGACTTCGGCGTTACGCTGAACGAGAATTTTTTGGACTAACAGATAAATAGAAGAGAGCAGTTTCAAAGCTGAATTTGCTTTTGAAACTGCTCTCTTTTTAGCTCATTATTTTCATCGGCTCAGAAAAATCCTCGCTGCATCGGAGTCGGGCACATCCCAGCTGACGTACAAATCATTCAACGGGCAGGCGTGAGGGTCGCGGATATGCTCGTCGATCCACCCTTTGTACAGCTCGCAAAAGTTTGCTTTGGTAAGGATGGCACGGCACTCGGACTTGTCCACGGTGGTGCTGAACAGGTATTCCACGTCATGCACCGGCACGATCACCGGCGCACCGGCCGAGTCAAAGGCGCAGAGCAGATTTTTGCAGCTGCGGCTCACAGCGCGCTGGCAGTCGCCGCACTCGATGTAAATGGTGTTGCGCCAGTCGCGGCCTGTGGTGCGCAGGAACTTGCAAAGATGCGAATTGGTAGAAGTAAAACAGGAAACGGACAAAAATATCACTCTCCATTAGTTTTTGTGAACAATCACCAGAGAGAACGTACCAACGTATCTTTC
>CAVAGJ010000057.1:0-13642 GCA_963588145.1 Coriobacteriaceae bacterium | reverse complement strand
CTTCCTGTTCGCTATTCTTTTTTATCCCTTGTCACGCATCATTGTAATACCTACAACAGAGGAAGGCTTTTAAGCCATGGTGGGGTTTACCCCAATGCAGTAACGTGGTATAATAAACTATTATAGTATAGAAAAGGGGGCAGCATTTTGCCCGGAACATTATATCTGGTGGCAACACCCATCGGCAACCTGGATGATATGCCGCCGCGTGTGGCGGCTACCTTTGGCGCAGCCGATTTTATTGCGGCCGAGGATACCCGCGTGACCCTGCGGCTGCTAAACCATCTTGGCTTAAAAAAGCCGATGGTCAGTTATTATGAGCATGCGCTCCACCATGGCGAGGCGATTTTGCAGCGCATTGAGGCAGGCGAAAACTGCGCCCTGTGCAGCGATGCCGGTATGCCCTGCATCAGCGACCCCGGTGAGCAGATCGTCAAAGAGGCCCACGCCCGCGGCATCAAAGTAGTGCCGGTGCCGGCGGCTTCGGCCTGCGTAACGGCCCTGGCCGTCAGCGGCCAGCCCACGGCGCGGTTTGTGTTTGAGGGATTTCTGCCCGTCCCGAAGCGGGAGCGCCGGGAACGCCTGGACTTTTTGCAGAACGAGACCTGCACGATGATCTTCTACGAAGCACCGCATAAATTGCGGGGTACACTGGATGATCTGGCGGCGACTTTTGGCGCAGACCGTTCGGTGAGCCTGTGCCGCGAACTGACCAAGTTGCACGAGGAGATCAAGAAAACCACCCTGGGCGAGGCCATCGCCTTTTACCGGGAAAACGATCCCCGTGGCGAGTATGTGCTGGTGTTGGCGGGTGCTGATCCGGCCCAGCTGGCCGAGGAAGCTGCCCCCACGCTGGAAGAAGCGGTGGCTGCGGCCCGCACCCTGCAGGCAGGTGGCATGCCGCCCTCGGCGGCAGCCAAGCAGGCGGCGGCGGGTACGCCGTTCAGCAAAGGGCAGATCTACAAAGAGCTGATCAAGTGAGGAACTTTCATGTCCGAGACCACAAAAATCTTAGTTATTTCCGATGTGCACGGCCGCATGCGTGACCTGCGCTGGGTGCTGCAGAACGAGACCGCCGATGCCATGTTTTACCTGGGGGACGGCCTGTATGACCTGAACGGTGCGCTGGAGTTGAACAAGACCCCCGTGCCGTACCCGATCTACCGCGTGGCAGGCAACTGCGACGTGGGCTATCAGGAACCCACCGAGGGCATGGCCCCCTTTGCGGGTGTACTGTTTTTCTACACCCACGGCCACCATTACGGCGTAAAGATGGGCAGCGAGCGGCTGGCAGAATGTGCCGGTGAGCGCGGTGCCGATGTGGCGCTGTTCGGCCACACCCACCGGCGGGAGTTGGTGCGCGGTGTGGGCACGGCAGCTACAGTGTTTAACCCCGGCAGTCTGCGGGATGGCGGCAGTTATGGCGTTATCACGGTGACGGACGGGCAATGTGAATTTTCATGGAAGCGGGTGCCGCAGTTTTGAACGAGAGCGTAATTTATCTGCCGCAGGTCGGCAGCACCAATGCCTGGGCGAAAGAGAACATCGCCCAGTTTGGCCCGGTGGGGGCCGTTTACACCACCGACCAGACCGCAGGCCGGGGCCGCCTGGGCCGCGGCTGGATCGATGCGCCCGGCAAAGGGCTGTACTACACCGCCGTCATCAAAACGGACTTGGCGCAGCCGTCCACGCTGCCGCTGTTCGCATCCTTGGCGGTCTGCGATGCCTTAAAGCAGCGTTATGGCATTGACTGCCAAATCAAATGGCCCAATGATCTACTGTTGAACGGCAAAAAGATCGTGGGGATCCTCTGCGAAGTTGCGCCCGATGGGCACAGCCTGGTAGTGGGCATTGGCATCAACCTGGCCCAGCCGCAGGAGTATTTTGACATGGCCGGGCTGCCCCACGGCACCAGCCTGCTACTGCAGGGTGTCAATGTTGACCTGGACACCGACCCCGAATGGCTGGCCCAGTATATGACGGATTTTGGGTTTGACCGTGCCCTCTACACCTATGAGGAGCAGGGCTTTGCCCCGTATCGGGAACAGTACAAGGCCCAGTGCGTCAACCTGGGCCGCCGCGTTACCTATGATGGCGGCGCAGGCATTGCCAAGGATATTGACGAGGAGGGCCGCCTCATCGTCCACGATGAATCCGGCGACACCCACGTCTTCACCGGCGAAGTAAGCGTCAAAGGCATCTACGGCGCGGTATAAGAATGGGCTGGGCTTTTGTTCCTTCTTTGCAAAGAAGGAACTCTAAATAAAAAGCAAGGCATGGGCCAGCGGCCCATGCCTTGCTTTTTAATTGAAAGTTCTTTTGGTTCCTTTTCTTTCAAGAAAAGGGACAAAAGCTCAGCCCTTCTTCTCCTCGTCCAGGCGGTCGAGCAGATCCCAGACACCCAGCATGTACTGGATACCCAGGGCACGGTCATACTTACCGTAACCGGGGCGGCAGTTGCCGGGACCTTCCTCCCACAGCTGACGGCCATGGTCAGGACGGATGCAGCCATCAAAGCCACAGTCATGGTAAGCGCGCAGGATCTCAATGATGCCAGTCTCGCCGCAGCAATCGCGGTGTGCAGCCTCGCTGAAATCGCCGTTGTCGAAGTGATGGATGTTGCGGATATGGGCAAACGGGATACGATCGCAATGCTTGCGCACGATCTCGGCCACGTTGTTGTTGGGGTTGGCGTTCATGCTGCCGGAGCACAGGGTCAGGCAGTTGTACGGATCATCCACCATGGACAGGAAACGATCGATGCTCTCGGCATCCACCAGCAGGCGGGGCAGGCCGAAGATATCCCACGGGGGATCATCCTGATGGATGGCCATCTTGATGTCGCACTCGCGGCAGGTAGGCATGATGGCTTCCAGGAAGTACTTCAGGTTATCCCACAGCTTCTCCTTGGTGACAGGGGCGTAAGCCTTGAACAGCTCGTCCAGCTTCGCCATACGCTCCGGCTCCCAACCGGGGAAAGTCATGTGATACTTCTCGGTGAAGCTCATGATGTAATCAGCCATGGCCTTGTAGTCGCCCTTGATCAGGTCTTTCTGATAGAACAGGGCGGTGGAACCATCGCCGACAGGATGGAACAGGTCGGTACGGGTCCAGTCAAAGACCGGCATGAAGTTGTAGCAGATGGTCTTGACACCGAACTTGGACAGGTTGCGGATGCACTGCTTGTAGTTCTCGATGTACTGGTCGCGGGTGGGCAGACCGATCTTGATGTCGTCATGGACATTCACAGACTCAACGATGGTAGCATCGAAGCCGTAAGAATGAATCTGATCGACAACTTCCTTGATCTCGCTTTCTTCCCAGATCTCGCCGGGCATCTTGCTGTGCAGGGCCCAGACGATCTCCTCAACACCGGGGATCTGCTTGATGTCAGCCAGCGTGATGGGGTCGTTGCCCTCACCATACCAGCGCCAACCCATTTTCATAGACATAGGTAGACTCCTTTATTTTTTATTATTGCCTCTTATAAAGCCTCCCCTTGAGGGGAGGTGGCGCGAAGCGCCGAAGGGGTGGGCAAGGGGATTGTGTGCTTGTCTTAGCCACCCCTCAGTCAGCTTTGCTGACAGCTCCCCTCAAGGGGGAGCCCTTTTTACAATTAGTTCAGTGCATCATGCAGGGTCTTGCGGACAGCGCCGGGGCCTGCCAGCTCGGCCTTGAAGTAGGCCTTGACCTTGTCGGCCAGCACGGTTTTGGTCAGATCGGTGCCGAAGATGGAAGCGTTGGACAGGATCTCGTCCAGCTGGTTGGTGAAGGTATCGGGCTTGCCGACTTCGATGCCAGCCAGTTTGGCCTGCAGGTCGTCCTTCAGGGGATCAGCAGAGACTTCAAAGGCATTGCCGTTGTCATCCACAGCCAGCAGGTAACGCAGCCAGCCAGCCAGGGCCAGAGGAATGCTGACCAGCGTGTTCAGGTCGCGGCCCTCAGCAATGTAGCTCTTGATGGTCTCGCCAAAGCGGATGCCGACCTTCTGGGAAGTATCGGTAGCGATACGCTGCGGGGCATCGGGCATGAAGGGGTTGGGCAGGCGCTGCTCAACAACTTCATCGATGAAAGCCTTGGGCTCCAGGATGCCGGGGTTGACCACAACGGGCAGACCCTCCACATAGCCCAGACGCTTGATCAGGGCCACGATATCAGCGTCCTTCATCTCATCGCAGATCAGGGTGTAGCCCAGCATGCAGCCGTAAACGCTCATGGCGGTGTGCAGCGGGTTCAGGCAGGTGGTGACCTTCATGCGCTCGGTCTTGTTGACGGTGTCGCGGTCGGTCAGGTACACGCCAGCCTTCTCCAGGGCAGGACGGCCGTTGGGGAACTTGTCCTCGATGACCAGGTACTGCGGACGCTCGGCGTTGACGAAAGCAGCAATAAAGGTGTTCTTGCTGGTAACGATGGGCTCCATACCCTCGATGCCGTCCTTGACCAGCTGCTCCTCCACGATCTTGTGGGGGCGCGGGGTGATCTTGTCGATCATGGACCAGGGGAATGCGATCTTGCTCTCATCGGTCAGGTAATCGATGAAAGCCTGGTCAACGTAGCCCTTCTCCAGCCAAGCCTTGGCGATGGTCATCACGCTGGACTGCAGCTTCTCACCGTTGTGAGAGCAGTTGTCCATGCTGACGACGGCCAGAGGAGCGGCACCGTTCTGGAAACGCTCCAGCAGCAGGGAGGTGACCATGCTCATGGCATGACGTGCGTGGGCAGGGCCCTCATCGATGTCGGCCTGGACAACGGGCATCAGGCTGCCGTCCGGACGATACAGGGCGTAGCCCTTCTCGGTGATGGTGAAGCTGATCATCTGCAGGCCGGAATCGGTGAAGATCTCCTTGAAGCGGGCCATCATGGCAGCGTCAGAGGAGTCAGCGCGCAGGCCCTCGGCGATGGAGCCGATGATCTCGCGGCTGGTAGTGCCGTCCGGGTTCAGGGTGACGTTCATGGTCAGGTTGTCGTAGGGGGTGTAGATCTTGTCAATGATGTCGTAGTCGAAGGTATCGGCTGCGATGATGCCGCGATCAGCCAGGCCCTCGTTCAGCAGGCGCTGCTGCAGGGCGGCGATGAAACCGCGGAAGATGTTGCCGGCACCAAAGTGGACCCACACGGGATGCTCTTTGGTAGCAGCAGTCATGGCAGCGTGGTCGAAAGCGGGCAGCTTAACGCCCAGCTTTTCCCACTCGGCCTTCTGGTTGACGATAGAAGATGCATTCATCTGCATAATGGTTTGCTCCTTTTCATGTGCGTAAAAAAGATGCTTTGCAAGGTTTGGTAGCGTACCGTCACCATCCCTTTTGTGATTTCAGTATATCACGCAATTTTTCGCAAGAAAATTACCACAATTGCTTGATAAATTGCAAAAATTGCGGTAACATAGGGATACAAGGAAAAGCAGTACAAAACGGGCGGAGGTGTACTATGTCTGCTAATTTCAGCCCCTATACCAAGCGCCAATCGATGATCGAGCCGGATTATGAGGTGTACCGCTATCGCTCTACCTACATGAACGAGGTGGAACTGCACCACCATGATTTTTACGAGGTCTACCTGCTGCTGCGCGGCCGTATTGAATATATTGTGGAAAACAAAATTTACCGCATGCGCCCCGGCGATTGGATGCTGTGCAGCCCGCTGGAACTGCATCAGGCCCGTATCGATACCGATGCCGATGCCTATGAACGGATCGTGTTGTGGATCGCCCGGCCGTACCTGGACCGGCTTTCCACCTCACGCACCAGCTTGACCCGCTGCTTTGACACCAGTGTGCAGGGCCACACCAACCTGTTGCGCCTGCCTGGTGCCATCGGCGCGCCGCTGCGCAGCACGGTGGACCGTCTGTGCGACCTGCGCGCCCGTAAGGATTACGGCAGCGACCTGTTGGCCCAGGGGGCGCTGGTGGAGCTGATGATCGGCCTGAACCGTGCGGCGGACTCCCACGGGGACCTGCGCCCGGCCGGTACCAGCGACCAGGTGGTGGACGCTGTCCTACATTATATAAATGAGCACTACAGTGAAAGCCTGACCCTCGACCAGCTGGCCGAGCAGTTTTTCATCAGCAAATACCACCTGCTGCGTAAGTTTGATGCCCAGGTGGGTACAACGGTACACCGCTATATTTTGCAAAAACGCCTGATGAACGCCAAACAGCTTTTGGCAGGCGGCGTATCGCCAAACGAGGTTTGCCAGTACTGCGGTTTTGGAGACTACGCCAACTTTTACCGCGCATTCAAGGCGGAGTACAATCAGACCCCCCGGCAGTATATCCAGGAAGCGAAAGGAAAATAGGGGAGTCTTTACAAAGGGTTCCGTAGGGAGGGGTCTTGACCCCTCCTTTTGCTGTTTGTTTTACCCGCCACATTTATAGTTGTACTTTTCCCAAAAAGCGAGTACAATATAGAAAATCTGCAAAGGGGGATTGCACTTGGCTTCGCCGCGGGAACAGATACGTACGGTGGCGGGCGTGACTTATACGCTCACCCGCCGCCGTGTGCGCAATATCAATCTGCGTGTGCGGGCCGATGGCAGCGTGGCCGCCAGCGCTGCACCACGGGTGCCCGTCACGATGGTGGATGCTTTCGTTGCCAGCCGGGCCGAATGGGTGCGCAGCGCCCAGGCCCGTGCTGCCGCCCGCCGCGAGCGAGAAGCCGCCCGACAGCCGGAGCTGCCCACTAAAACCGAGGCATTGACCCATATTCAAAGTCTGTGTCGGGCATACTATCCCCAGTTCGCAGCTACCTGTCCGGGCGGGCATATGCCCAAAATTGCGGTGCGGGATATGGCTACCCGCTGGGGTAGCTGCAGTTTAAAAACCGGTACGCTGGCCTTTGCACGGCGGCTGTGCGTGGCACCCCTGCCCGCGCAGGAATATGTTGTAGTACACGAGTTCTGCCATTTTGCCCACCCTAACCATGGCCCCGGCTTCTGGGCGGCGGTGGCGGCAGTATTGCCGGACTACAAAGCCCGCGAGCGCCTGCTAAAGCAGATGTGACCACTGCCTGAACCATTTTATTACGCATTACGGAGGATTTCCCGTGGCATCTTCGCAAAAAAAATACTCGACGCTGGTAAGCAACACCCTGTTGTTTGCCATCTCCAATTTCAGCTCCAAGCTGCTAAGCTTCTTCATTCGCCCGTACTTGAGCTACGCGCTGGATACGCCGGACATCATGGGTGTGTCCAGCCTGCTGCAGCAGGCTACCAATTTGCTGATTCCGGTGGTCAGCCTGGGTGTGGCCTATGCGGTCATCCGCTTTGGCTTGGATAAAGAGGTCAACAAATCCAGCGTCTTTGTCAACGGTGGCATGACGATCGGGGCAGGCTTTTTGTTGCTACTGATCGCTATGCCGTTGGTGCGGTTGATCCCCAACGCAGCGGAGTATTTGCCGTTTTTGTACCTTTGTGTGTTGGCCAGCTGCCTACGTACACTGTGTACCCAGTTTATCCGCTCCCGCATGCTCAACCGGCTGGTAGCGATAGACGGTGTGCTGACTACCGGCGTGCTGTTGGCATATTACCTGGTGTTCCTGAGTTGGCTCAAACTGGGTGCGGCGGGCTTTTTGCTGGCAAACGCCTGCGCGGACCTGACCTCGATGGTGTTTGTGTTCTTTGCGGGCGGGTGCTACAAATTTTGCCACCCCAAAGCCTTTGATAAAAAGCTGTGGAAAGACATGCTGCGCTACTGCCTGCCTATGATTCCTGCGGCCATCAGCTTTTGGATCATCAACGCCAGCGACATGTTCTTTGTGCAGGCCATGTGCGAGGATTACGGCGGCCGCAGCGGCAACTACTGGGTCGGTTTGCTGTCGGCAGGCTATTTCCTGCCGCAGGTCATCACGATTTTGGGAAGCATCTTCTACGAAGCCTGGCAGCTTTCCGCTGTGACCGAGGAGCAGGACCGCGAGGTGTTCTTCTCCAAAATTTTCCGTATCTACGCCAGTGTGCTGTTCTGCTGCGTGGCGGGTGTTATCTGGCTCTGTCGCCCAATGATGCACCTGTTCAAGGCCGAATACTATGACGGCTGGACCTTTGTGCCGTTCCTGACCCTCTGCTCCATGTGTACCTGTCTGAACCAGTTCCTCAACAGCATTTATGTAGTGTATAAGCGATCCACCGGGTCGCTGGTCACAATGCTGTGCGGCGCGGTGCTCAACCTGATTTTGAACTACTGCTTTATCCTGGTCTGGGGGCCCTGGGGTGTTACCCCGGCCAGCTTCCTGGGGCTATTGCTGGTGTTTTTGCTGCGCGCTTACTCCACCCGCGGTCTGCTGGAAGTGGACTTCCACCCCGGCTGGCTGCTGCTGAACCTGGCGCTGGTGCTGGCCGAGATCTTTTGCATCATGCGGCTGGAAAGCTGGGTCATCCCGGTCACGGTGCTGACCGCAGTGGTCTGCGCAATCAACTTTCGAGAAATCTTCAGTATGCTGAACAAACTGGTTGGTAAATTCCTCCACCGCAAAAAGGCGTGATATCGTATGGAAAATGTGAATAACGAAATTTTGCAGGCCCTTGCCGCCCGCAAAAGTGTGCGCGTGTATACCGAGGAACCGATAACAGAAGCTGAGCAGGATGCTATTTTAAAAGCGGCGTTCCAGGCTCCCACAGCGGGCAACCAGCAGCTGTACACGATTTTGAATATCACCGATCCGGCGCTGAAAGCCCGCCTAGCGGATTTGTGTGACCATCAGCCGTTCATCGCCAAGGCACCGCTGGTGCTGGTGTTTCTGGCGGATTGCCGCCGCTGGCTGCGCGCCTACCACGCCGCCGGCATCACCGAGGCCCGCACCCCCGGCGCGGGCGACCTGCTGCTGGCTATGGCCGATACCTGCATTGCGGCCCAGAATGTGGTGGTGGCCGCCGAAAGTTTGGGCATCGGCAGCTGCTACATCGGCGATGTGATCGAGAACGTGGAGCAGATGCGGGAAGCCTTGCACCTGCCGGAATATGTAGTCCCGGCCTGCATGCTGGTGCTCGGTCGCCCCACCGACCAGCAGAAGGCCCGCCCCAAACCTGCGCGGTTTGAGAAAGATGCCATCGTTTGCGAAAATACCTACCGCGACCGCACCGATGACGAGCAGCGCACCGATTTTGCCGCCCGCGCCGCCGCCAACGGCCAGCAAAATTATGACTTTACTGCCGCCATCCAGGCTTTCTGCAAACGCAAATACGAAAGCGACTTCTCCCAGGAAATGACAAGAAGCGCGGAAGTATATTTGGAAGATTTTGCAAGTGAAAATAAGTAAATAAGAAAGTCCCTATACCGTGCAAACGGTATAGGGATTTTTGCTTAGGTGTTATTAACCGGAAATCGTAATTGTTGTGCCGGAGAAAGATACATTGGCAGGTGGAGTATAATAATCACCAGGACGAAGTGTGTAGGATTCCAAAGAGTATGACCAGCCTATCATAAATGCGACCTCTTCCGCAGCCGAAGAATTAGTAGCGGGTTGGATTTCGATCAAACGATAATTCATACGCTACATATTGTTTAGACTTTGGAATCGTGGTGCATGCCAATGCTGATTATTGTCTGGAATGATATGTTCCAAGGGAATCATGGTGTCGCTATTCGCATCAGTTTTGCAGATAAGAATGGGTGTGTTGCTATTGTTCCACCGGGTGGTAATGGTAAAGATGGCATTTTCCAGAGCTGTTCCATCGGCTGTTTCGCGGTGAATTGTCAGCATCTGCAAAGGCTTATGATAAATATTTATTACAAGATGTTCCGGGTCGGAATTATCAAGTTCTGCGCGTCCGCATCCAACATAGCAGTCGGTATCGACGTACTCGCTGGCACTGGTGCCGGCACATTTGCTGTTGGGATCACGATGCCGTTATTCCCAGTGTTCGCATCATTCGCATACGCCACCAAAATATCATCGGCGCTCTTATACAGAAAATATACAATCTGCCCGTTGGTGTTGCACCAGAAGTTCAGCACCGTGCCGCCCTATACTGGCGGCCGCTTTAACTGCCGCGGCACCGGGGGCGAAACCATCCGGGGTGCCCTGCGGGGCCAGCAGGTATTCGCTGGTACCCTAGCGCTGGGCCGGCGTACTGGTAACGTCAGGACGATCGGCCCAAACCTTACCGGCCCATGCAGCCAGCGTGACAGCAATTTCTTTACTGCTGTCCTGGATATAGGCGGTCCGTGCCTCGGCGGATTTCTGCGCGGTCAGTCTGGTGGCGGCGGTCATGCAGGTCGGGGCCTCTGTGCTGGCTTTTTCTCCTTAGCATCATTGATCTGGTGGGAAAAGGCTGGCACGGCCACACTGGTTAAGGCGGCCGGAATGACCAGAACAACGACCAGTTCCACCAGGGTAAAACCAGGGCGGCTTTCATATTTCCGGCACTGCAGCATAGCGGTGCCCCCTTGTAATTTTCACATCCTGGGCAGGATTTACTGCCCAAAAATGGTCTGCACACGCTTGGCGTGGGCACCGATGTTATTATATTCCAGTGCCAGATACCCCTTCACCCAGACATCCAGGCTTTCATCCACGCCATAGGTGTCGGTGGTGCCGTCCACCTTCATATAATCGTTGGCGGCGGTCACCACGGGGGTCTGCTGCTTCATGGCCAGCAGGTATTTATAGTAGCCTGTCAGCGGCAGACCTGCCTGCTGGGCAATCGTGGGGGCCAGCATCACCATGTCCATGCGGTTCAGCGGGTCGGTGGTGCTGGTGGCGGCATCGATGTTCTCCAGCGGGTAGTTGGCCCAGATGAAGAACGGCGTACTGCGCTCCAAAATCTGCAGGTCGTTGCCCTCGGCGGTCTTATCGGCCACATGGTCTACAAAGCTGGGGGCGTGGTCACCGGCGAAAGCCAGTACCACCTTGCGGCCGGTCTCCTCATACTGCTTGGTAAAGTAGTCACACAGCTCCTGCACGGCTGCATCGCTCATCCGCATGCAACTCAGGTACTCGTCCATCAGGTCGTTGTACTCGCCGTAGTCGGTGGCGGCGTGGACGATATCCATCGAAGAGTCGTTCATCGTGTAGTCGCCGTGGCTCTGGATGGACACCAGGAAGCCGAACCGGGGCTTGTCCTCGGGCATGGCCTCGTACAGGGCCTCAAAATCGCGGTAGGTGGACGAGTCGGTCTGGTACGGGCGGTTGCCGTAGTATTCCTTGGTGGGAAAGTCGTCCTGGAAGTGGGTCTCGTCAAAGCCCAGCGCCAGCCAGGCTGAATCGCGGCGGTAGTTGGAGTTGGTGTAGGGGTGGGCGGCCAATGTGCTGTAGCCCAGGTTCTCCAGATAGCTGACCAGGCTGTTAGCGTTATGCAGGTTCAGCCAGTTAAACGGGGTAATGGAGGGCATCAGCATCAGCGAGTTGCTGGACAGCATCTCGTACTCGCTGGAGTTGGTGCCGCCGCCCACGTGGGGGCTGACGGTGTGGCCGTACACGGCATTCTGCAGATTTTTGGTAACGGGCATGACCTCCGTGTCAGCCTGCAGGTCGGTCACCAGATCGAAGTCGTAGAAACTTTCGGACAGCACCAGGATGATGTCGGGGTAGTCGGTGATGGCGGATTCTGCCGTGGCGGAGGGAAAATCCTCGGCCATGGCGGCTGCGGTGACGGCGGCATCATCGCTGTAGTTCTCCGGCTCGATGATGGGGTCAGCCATCAGGCTGGCGGCCTCGATGGTGCCGGCCAGGTAGCCGTATTTATAATAAGTATTCTGCCAGGCCCACCCATAGGTGGTTTTAGGCTTGACAGACACCGGCCCGAAGTAGCCAAAGAACAAGATGCAGAACACGCCGACAGCACTGCCCAGCACCCGCACACCGCGAGAGTGCCAGCTCGCGCGCTTGGGGGCAGATTTGACCAGCCACCCCTGCACAAAAGCAATTGCCAGCACCGGCAGATACCACAGCACAATAGTGCGTACGGTGGTAGTAATCTGCAAGGTGTAGCTGCCCATGACCTCGGCAGCGGTGCCCAGGTTCAGGATATCCTGGGGCATCAAAGCTGAGCCATGCAGATCACGGGTGTAGTAGTTGATAAGCGCGATCACGGTGAACAGTGCGCCAGAGATGCCGGTGGCGCGGCTCCATTTGCCCAGGATGGCAAACAGCACCAGCGTCAGGCAGAAAGCGGTCAGGGCGTTCAGCGGGGCGTACAGCGGCCACTGCATAGCTAGAAAGTCCGGCGTAACGCCATCAGACAGTTCCAGCTGGTACCGCGCGATAAATGCGGCGGCAATAGCTAGTGCAAGGGGAAGAACCCCCTGCAGGAAGAAATTTTTCAATTTTTGCATGGAAACGAATAAGACCTCTCTATACTATATAATATTACAGTTTACAGTATAGCATATATTGCAACAAAAATAAAGCCGCCTGTTGGTCAGGCGGCGGTGCTTATTTGGTTTGCAGATGGCTTACCGGCGCGCGTTGCGCTGCCAGATGGTAAACAGACCGTCCAGAATCAGGGTTTCCCGGTAGGTGATGGTGGTCACGCAGCAGTCGCGCACACTGGCGGGCAGTGTGCCGGTGGCAATCACGGGGGCGGCATCGGCTTTCAGCGCGGCGCGGAACTGTGCTACCATGCCGTCCAGCATGGCCGAGGTGCCGTGTACGATGCCGCTGTGCAGGCAGTCGGCCGTGTTGGCGCCCAGCAGGCGGCGGGGTTTGGCTTCCAGCTCCACCTGGGGCAGCTGTGCGGTATTTTTTACCAGCGATGCCAGCGAGCACTGCGGCCCTGGCAGGATAGCACCGCCCACCAGCGCACCGGAGTCATCTACGGCCAGCAGGGTAGTGGCGGTATCAAAATTGACGACCACCAGCGGCGGCTCGGCCCGGCGCAGCGCGCCAACCACCGCGCAGAGAAGTTCGCCGCCTAGTTGGGCCGGGTTGTCCATGCGGATGCGCACACCGCTTTTTAGTCCGGGGCCTACTTCCATGACCGGGGTTTCGCACATCTTGCGCAGTGCCTCCCGGATACGGGGAGTCAGCGTGGGAACCACGCTGGAAAAGATGATGGCAGTGATCTCCTGCGGCTCTGCGCCGTACAGGGCCAGCATGTTTACCATTTTATATAGGAGTTCATCGCTGCTCAATGCGGTATCCGCAAACAGCCGCGAGGAAAACACCAACTTGCCATTCGGCGTGTAACTGCCAAAGGTAATGTTGGTGTTGCCGATATTCAATGCTAGGATCATTCAGGTCCCTCTTTCTACAGGTGATGCTTATATACTATTATAATAAGAAAGAAAATGCAAGAGCAACCATTGAAAGGCTCCCCCCCTCTGCGAGGGGGGGCGAAGCGGGTGGGGGAGAGAGTTTGTGCTATAGCCTTTTGCCCCTACACCTGGTGTCATAATTACACAGCATCCACAATATACACCTTGTCCAAATTCGCGCCTAAAACTTTGTCAAAAAAAGCGAAAAAAGTGCTTGACAAAGGTCATACTACTTGCTATAATAATCAAGCTGTCTCGCGAGGGACAGCCGCTAAAGCTTGTAACGACAGCTTGTATGGCGATTTTGAAGCCGAAAGGCTTCAAAAGAATCTCGAAAAAGTTCTTGACAAAAGAACTTTTTTGAGATATAATATACAAGCTGTTACGAAATAAGTGACAGCGCAGCAGGACCTTGAAAATTGAACAAAACTGAAACTTGTGGAACCTTGATGTGGG
>CAVAGJ010000056.1:0-14573 GCA_963588145.1 Coriobacteriaceae bacterium | reverse complement strand
CTTGGCTGCAAAAATCTTATTTTATTTCATTGTACGCTTGACGGGATGCGGTTCATTTCTGCGGGATATGGGAAAATTATATGATCATTCAAATGGGAAAACGGCCTTTTGCCCATCCAGGGCGAAGATATTGCTGCGGTCGATGATGCGGGTGGTGGTTTGGGTCTCGCGGGCTACATCGTTCCCTTGCCCGGCTAGCAGTTTGTAGGCATTCTCAACACTGAAATAGCCCATGCCGTAGGTGTTTTGTACCACCATGGCATCCACCGCGCCGGTGTGCAGAGCGTCCACCATCTCAATGTTAGAATCAAACGCAACGGTCCACACATCATCGGCAAGACCCAAGTCGGTCACGGCCTGCGCTGCACCAACGCTGGTGCTCTCGTTAAAAGTGGTAATAAGGACATTGATTTCCGGGTGTTGGGTCAGCATGGTCAGGGTATCGGTGCGGGCATCCTCGGATGACAAAGGATTGTAAATGGCAGTGACAATTTCGGCACGGCCGCTGGCAGTGAGAGTATCTACAACACCCTGCTCGCGCTGCTGAGCGTTGGGGCTGCTGCCATTGTAGCTGATTAGGCCGACATGCAGGCCTCCCTCGACATTTTCCAGCGCCGATTCAGCTGCCATCTGCCCGGCACCATAGTTATCGGCCCCAATGTAGGCAGAAACCTTAGTGGAATCGACCGCCGAATCCACCACCACGATATGTACGCCTTTGTCAGCGGCAGCATCAATGGCGGTGGCGTTCTGCTGGTAATCGGATGCCGAAAAGATGATAACCTGGGCACCGTCCTCAACGGCCTTTTTGATTAGGTCATTCTGAGCAGCGTAGTCATTCTCACTTTCAATGCCGGTGATGGTCAGGTCCAGATTGTACTCTGTAGCGGCGGCTTCAGCCCCAGCAAAAACGGTGCGCCAGAACTCGGTGCCGGTAGATTTGGCAATCAGTGCCACACGGTAGCGCGCTGTGGTGGGGGCGGGAGCAGGCGATGCGGCGCAGCCTGCCAGCAACAGTGCGGACAAAACGGCTGCGAATGGCTTAACGTGTTTTATCATAATCGCCCTCCCTGTCGGCCGGTACCTGCGGCATGCGGATGGTGACAGTGGTTCCCTCGTCCGGCACACTGTCGATGGAAAGCCCATAGCTGGGGCCAAAATAGATGCGCAGACGGTCGTTGACGTTTTTGATTCCGATGCCAGTGCGGTCGCTAGGCTCATTTTGCAGCAAGGCGGCCACCAGCTCCGGTGCCATGCCGATACCGTCATCGCTGACTTTGAGCAGTACGTCATTGCCGTCCGGGCAGACGGTAATCTCGATGTGACCATCCTCCACCATCAGGTTCAGGCCGTGGACAATGGCGTTTTCGATGATGGGCTGCAGGGTGATCTTGTTGCAAAGATACTGTGTGCAGCCTTCATCTACCGTGAAATGGTAAGTGAACTGGTTTTTGTAGCGGTATTTCTGGATTTGCAGGTAAGCTTCGGCATGCTGTAATTCTTTCTCGATAGGGATCAATTCATGCCCGCGGCTGATGCTGATGCGGAACAACCGCGCCAGGGCATGTACCATCTGGACAGCATCGGCGTTTTTGCCGCGCTCGCACATCCAGGCGATGGAATCCAGTGTATTGTAGAGAAAATGCGGGTTGATCTGCGCCTGCAGGGCTTTTAGCTCCGTCTTGCGCAGGGTGACTTCCTCCTCACGCACGGCGATCATCAGCCGCTGGATGCGACCCACCATGTGGCGGAAAGAATCGGAAAGTTCTTCGACTTCGCGGGTGCCGGTGACGGCATTGAACGCGAATCCATCGGCATTCCGCTCAAAGGCTTCCATTGCGTCTTCCAGCTGCTGCAGCGGGCGGCTGAGAGTGCGGGAGAGCACAAAAGCAACAACGAAAGCAGCCACCAGGATCAGTGCAGCGGCAAACAGGACGACCCGGGTCATCTGCCAGAAACTTTCGTTGACGGTCTCATCAATATAGCTGACACCAACCACACGCCAGGTACTGCCTGGCACTTTCTGGGTGGTGTAGATGATGGTATCCTCTACATAGGTGCCATCGCCCAGGCAGGCCAAACGGCCGGCTTCCTCTTTTTTGAGCCCGGCATACAAAAGCTGCTGCTGTGGGTGGTAGACCATGTTGCCGCGCTCGTCCATTAAATAACAATAGCCGTGCTGGCCGATGCCGACATTGTTGAGGGTGGCGGCCAGGGCCGAGAAGCGGATGTCCATCGAGATCCACTGCCGGGGCGAATCCTCCGGCATGCGGCGCACAACGCTGACGACCCAGGGATAATAGCCCTCGAAGATCGTCTCCACATGGGGGATGCTGACGTAACCGCGGCCGCGGCGCTTGGCCGTGACCAGGTCGAAAGAGCTGTTGCCCAGGATATTCTGGCGCGGGGTGTGGTCTTTGGCCCAGCAGTCATGCAAAACGCCGTCAGCATCGTAGGCGGTTACGGCAACGACCTCACTGCGGGTAGTCTGCAAAGCATCCAGGAACGCGTCCCGGTCCTCGGGCGATTCATCCATCGAGTCCATAACAAGATTCATGACTGTATCAATATTATCTACATAGTTGCCGACAGCCCCTACCACCTGACTAACAGCCTGGGCGCTGCTGGTGCGGGCCCCTTCTACGATGGAACTGCGATAGTTGCGCAGAAAAGTAACGGTAGACAAAATCAGCGTGACCGCCGCGATGGCTACCACCAGGGAGGCGATCAGCGGGGCGGTGCGCGGTGCATGGCGGGGCTTCATGCCTGGACCCCGGCAGCGCGGCTGCGGCGCAGGGCACCGGG
The DNA here is from genome assembly GCA_963588145.1 of Coriobacteriaceae bacterium. Classification (GTDB taxonomy): domain Bacteria; phylum Bacillota; class Clostridia; order Oscillospirales; family Ruminococcaceae; genus Gemmiger. Next base: position 11,768 of record CAVAGJ010000056.1, on the reverse strand, counting down.
CGAGGTACCGCTGTACTTTTTAAAGCAATAGCTGAAATAATGCTGGTCGCTGTAGCCGCAGCGGCGGGCAATCTCCTGAATCTGCAGGTCGGTGGTCAGCAGCAATTGCTGGGCGGTCTCCATGCGGCGGCGCACCAGAATGTTGATGAAAGTCTCCCCTGCTGTTTTCTTGATGCAGGCACTCAGATGGTTGGGGCTAACATCCAGCATGGCGCTTAAGGATGCCAGCGAGAGATCTTCGTCAGAATAGTGTTGCTCGATGATTTCCAGCGCGCGCTCGCACAGGCTGCCGCCTTTGCGCACATCGGGGGTAAAGCTGACTCCGCCCTCGGTCTCCCGCGCGGCGGTCAGAGCCTCCATGGCCTGGCGATATCCGGCGTTCAGCTCGCAGAAGCGGGCGGCGGCGCGGCTGACACCAACAACGCAATGCTGACCCAGGGCGCGCTCGGTCAGCTGGCAGATCTCATCGGCCAGAATGTGCAGGTACTCGTCAAAATCCGAGGGGTTGCCGAACAGCACAGCCACCACATGGCCGTTGCAGAAAAACGCATAGTGGCGCAGATATTTGTTGGCAAGCTGATCCACCAACCGGACGAAACCGGCGGCATTCTCGCTGTTATCCTCGGGCTGGGCGGTCAGCACCACCAGCTGGCTACGGTCATCGGTGCCGCGCAGCAAACCGCAGGCAGCGGCCGAGGTGCGCAGCGCAGATTCAACGGCATCGGAGGTGTTTTCGCAGTGCTCCAGCACCAGCGGGATTAGGAAAGATGCGCGGTCCTCCTGCACGATGCCGCTGCGGCGCAGGCTGGCGTACTGGTGGTCGATGCGCTCGTGGATGGACTTGAGTTCGGCGGCCAGGCCATCCATGGTAAGCGGCTTGAGCATGTAGCTGATGATGTTGTACTGGATGGCCTGTTTGGCGTACTCAAAATCATCGTAGCCGCTTAAAAAGGCAATGTGCATGGCGGGGCGAATCTCGCGGACCTGGCGGGCCAGCTCAATGCCGGAGATGAACGGCATGCGGATGTCGGTGAGCAGCAGGTCAGGTTCCAGCTGTTCCACCAGTTCCAGGGCATCCAGGCCGTTGCTGGCACTGCCCACCAGGTGGAAACCGAGGGCTTCCCAGGGAATCATCGTGCAGACGGCTTCCCGCAGTTCGTCCTCGTCATCGGCTACGACAACGGTGTAGAGGTTCTTTTCTGCCATAGAATGGCTCCTTCTTTTTTGTTTTTACAGCCAGAATTGGACCAGACGGCTGACGTTTTGGTAGAGGGCCGGGTTCTGGCCGATCAGGCCGGGCTCGGCAGTGAAGTAGACGCAGAAACTGTAGCAGGCACCGGCCAGAACTGCCAGCGGCAGTGCAATATGCAAAGCGCGCTGCAAGGCATCGATGCCGGGCTGGGCAGCGTGGGATCGTAGCACTTGCTCGGCCAGCGCCCAGGCCAGCGCAGCGGCCAGCAGCAGCGGGCCAAGCCAATCGGATTGATAACGGTAGAGCATACCGGCCATCTGGCAATCCAGTACGGCAAGCACCAACATGGCAACCAGCACTACACCCACAAAAGCGCGCAGGTCGCGCTTAGAAGCCAGACGGTGGCGGGCAAGAGGCAAACTGGTCAGTCCCCACAGCAGCGGCAGGCAGGCAAATGCGCCGCCGTAGAATAGCTCGGTGATGGTCATGCCCATGTAGTTGGTCTGCATTTTGGTGGCGGTCAGGTACGGGAATACCGCCTGCACACCGGGGATGCCGAACAGGAAGGTAAGCACGGCGGGGGCGGTGCGGCCCACCGAGAAGCCGCGGCGGGTCATATCGTTGCTGGTCAGGTTGTAGTTGGCACCAAAATCAAAGGGCGAACCGAACCGGGCGGCATTGTACCACATCAGGCCGACGGCAACGAGCACCACGGGCAGCACAAAGGCAATGGCCTCGGTGATGCCGGGCTTGGTGAACAGGCGCTTTTCCCGCAGGTAACGCTGCCAGAAGATGGGCAGGCAGAGGGCGGCAAACAGCACCATCTGCGGGCGGCAGCCAGCCACGAAAGCCATGCACAGGCTGCCCAGCGCGAGATGGACAAGGATGCGGTCGCGCTTTTCGACGGGCTGGTTGGCAGCCAGCAGCCATTGCCACAGCGCCAGCATGACGAAAGCGGCACCGGACAAAATGGCGTATTCGTAGGTAGAGGGGCGCAGCAGCAGGTAGTAGATCTGGCTGTCGGTGCCGATACCTGCGCAAAGCAGCAGGTAGACAGCGGCACTCATATCCGGGAACCAGCGGTGCGCAGCCTGCTTGACGCAGCCAAATGCGGCCAGCAGGAACAGCCAGGACAGCAGGATCATCGGCAGGCTGGGCGGCAGATCCCGCACACCGGTCAGCGCTTCAAAGGGCAGCTGGAACAGCAGACACGGGATGACACCAAAGTAGACGTAGTAACGGCCCTGATAGTAGGCAACGTCCCACAGGGCATCCGGCGCGGCTTGCTGGCGGGCGGCGGTGTCGTAGGGATTGGTCATATCCTGCATGGCGGCAGGCGGATCCTGTTCCAGGTCCAGGCGGCCGTTTAACAGGCTGTGGGCCAGGGCACCGTACTGGGCGGCGGTATCGCTGGCCCAGTCATCGATATGCAAGGTAAAGTTGATGCGGCTGCCACCGTCCCAATCCGCTGTGTTGTAAAAGCTGGTGGAGACACCGGCGTTGAAACGGTCCGCAAAGGGGGCAAGGAATACCGCCGCGCCCAACATGACCACTACCAGCAGGACGGTGGGACGGTACTTTTTGCGGTGGGTAAGGTACGCTTCCTGCCAGGCGGCAGAAGCCGGGCGCAGTGCGTAGGCAGTAGTCAGCAGGAGCAGAACAGCTGCCCAGCGCACCAGCGAGAAATCAAAGGCGCGGGGCACGTTGGCGTAGATCGTCTGCAGGGTGTAGCTGACGGGATACTGGCGGTACTCGCCGTTATAGGGATAGGCCGTCAGCGTAAGGGTGGATGCCTTGCCGGAAAGATCCAGGCTGCGCACCTGGCTGCGGGGCGCGTTGGCGGCAACTTCCCAGTTCCAGCTTTGGCGGGAGGCCGAGCTGGCCTCGTCCGTGGCGGCAACATTCAGGATGAACAGCGGGTTCTGTACTTCCGGGTGGGGACCATCGTAGACATACTCCAGCCCCGAAAGCTGCAGATTATACAACTCCTGGTCGAGGCCGATAAAGGTCAGCGTGGTATGCTCGTCATCCACCGTCAGGGCATTGTGGTCGTCCTCGGCCTCCTGCAGGTAAACGCGTAGGTCAACGGGTTCATAGCTGTGGGTGGCCCAATAGTTGAGGTTGCCGATAAATACCTCGGCCCCCAAAGATGCCGCCAGCAGCAGCGCCGCCGCTGCCCATTTGCGGCCGGACGCATGGCGGAACCCTGCCACAAGGCCGCAGGCCCACAGCGCCATGGCCGTGATACCAACGCAGCGGAACCCGTCGAAACCAACGGCCAGCCCCGGCTTGGACCAGATGCAGGCGGCCCAAAGCCAGATGAGTACGGCGGGCAGGATGCCGCAGCGCCAGTCCGCGTGGGTGGGTTTACGGCGGCCAAGATGGGCAGGCACGACCGCAAACGCAGCGATCAGCACTAAGGTGAATAGAATAGCCAAAATCAGCATAAGGCAAATTTCCGTTCTGTTACTGTTTATTGGACGGCAGTGCCGCCCGGAATAAAATCATTATACACCATTGCGCAGGGCGTTGTACAGCATTTCCGCCTTGGCGTGACTGATGCCTTTGACTTCCTCCAAGTCGGAGATGCTGGCGGCCTTGACGGCGGCCACGGTCTTAAAGTGGGCCAGCAGTGCGGCGCTGGTCTTTTCGCCTACGCCGGGGATGGCCGTGAGGGTGGCGGCGTAGGATTTTTTCTTCATCGCGCGTTTGCGGTAGTCGTTGGCGTAGCGGTGGGTTTCGTCCTGGATGTTGGTGACAAAGGTAAAGATATTGCGGTTGCGATTGATGGCAATCTCGCCGCCCGCATCGTCCACGATGGCACGGGTGCGGTGGTGGTCGTCCTTGACCATGCCAAAGGTGGGCACATGCTCCAGAGCTGTGCCGCGCAAAGCCTGCTTGACGGTACCGACCTGTCCCCTACCGCCATCGATCAGCAGCAGGTCCGGCAGGGTGGCAAACTGGTTTTGCGGGCCGTCCGGCTTTTCGCCGCGGCGGGCAGCTTCATACTCGGCAGCACGGCGGGAAAGCGTCTCGGCCAGCGAGGCATAGTCGTCAGTACCGGCAACGGTTTTCATCTTAAAGCGGCGATAGCCGGAGCGGTGGGGTTTTCCGTCCATGAACACGACCATGCCGCAGACGCTGGAGCCATCGCCCCAGTTGGAAATATCGTAGCTTTCGATGACGCGGGGCGGGGCTTTCAAACCCAGCACCTGGGCGGCTTCTTCCAGCAACTTCTGCTCACGGGTATAACGACCGCTCTCGCGGCCCAGGCGCTCAACGGCGTTGGTGTAGGCCATCGTTACCAGCTTGGCCACATCGCCGCGCTGGGGCACGTACAGCTCCACCTTGGTGCCGCGGGCCTGCTTCAGTGCTTCGTTCAGTGCTTCGGCATCCGGCGGCAGAGCGTCCACAGCAATGGTTTTGGGGATGGTCTCCCCGTCCAGATAATACTGGGGCAGAAATTCCTCCCGCACGGCATCGATGTCGGTGGTGTCGTGGAACACGAATTCCCGCTTATCAGTCAGGCGGCCATTACGGTAGCGCAGTACGGCGGCGCAGACAGCTCGTGTGGTGCCCGCCAGGGCGATGATGTCCATCTCGGTATCAGCATCCATCACGACTTTCTGACCGGCGACTACCCGCTCAATGGCCTGGATCTGGTCCCGCAGCAGGGCGGCGGTCTCGAAATCCAAACGATCGGAGGCGGCTTCCATCTTCTCCCGCAGCTGTTTGACGATATCCTTTTTGCCGTAGCGGATCATCCGCAGCGCACCCTGGACAGCATCGTTGTAGGCTTCGCAGGTAATCTTGCCGCTGCATACGGCCATGCACTTGCCGATGTGGGCGTTCAGACAGGGACGGCCCTTGCCGAAGTCCCGCGGGAACTCCTTGTTACAGCGGGGCAGTAAAAAGCAATCCTGCGCCATCTCCACCATTTCCCGCACGGCGAAAGAGGACGTGAACGGGCCGATATAGTCGGCATCATCATCTTTTTGCAAAGCGGCCGAGACGCGGGGCCAGGGACCACGGGTGATTTTGACATAGCTGTAGCCCTTGTCATCCTTAAGCAGGATGTTGTATTTGGGCGTGTGGGCCTTGATTTGGCTGGCCTCGAGGACAAGAGCCTCAAACTCCGACTGGCAGACGATCACGTCAAAGGTGTAGGCATGGTTGATCATCTGGGTGACCTTGGCATCGTGGGGCACACCCTCGCGGAAATACTGCGATACGCGGATCTTGAGCCGCTTGGCTTTGCCGATGTAGATGATGGTATCGGTTTTATCCCGGATGATATACACGCCGGGCAGCAGCGGCAGCATACAGGCTTTTTTGTACAGTTCAGCTTTTGTCATGGGGGCCTCTTTCGTGGGAGTGCTTATAAGAAATTACAAAAAAAGCGGCGGGTCGCCCCACCGCTAATTTTTTGAGAATGGATTACTCGGCAAAGCCAGAGCTGACCAGCTTGACCAGGCCATCAACAGCAGCCTGCTCATCGGCACCATCAGCAATGATGCGGATGGTGGTGCCGCCAACGATGCCCAGGCTCAGGACACCCAGCAGGGACTTGGCGTTGACACGGCGCTCCTCTTTCTCGACCCAAATGGAGGACTTGTACTCGTTCGCCTTCTGGATGAAGAAGGTAGCCGGACGGGCGTGCAGACCAACCTGATTCTCAACGGTAACTTCTTTGACGTACATAGTTATTCTCTCCTACTTTTGAAAATAATATGCCCTTGTATTTATACCGTGGGCTACTTCCAGGCGGTCTATTGCGCATAATACGCCGCCTTGATTGTCTCTATTTTATCCTATTTGGTCGATTTTGTACAGTACATTTTTACAAAATCGGCAGGATTCTGTAATTCCGCCAAATCTCGGCACCGCTGTTTGTGCAATTTTGCTAGTTTGTTTTCAACATTGTTGTCGAGGAATACTAAAACTGCAACCTCAACCGTGAAAACGCATGCGCAGTTCCTCGCAATACACGGCAAAAGGGGCACCCTGGGCGGGGTCGTAGACGGTCAGCACACCGTCCAGCCGCCAGCCCATGCGCTTGTACAGGCTGATGGCACGGGTGTTGGTGTTGAGCACCCCCAGGGTGGGGTACTCATGCTCCGGCAGCTTTTTGCGGGCAAAATCCAGCACCTTGGTGCCGATGCCCTGCCCACGGGCGGACTCGGTGACAAATAAATGGCCGATGGTGCCAGTTTTGTGACAGACACCCACCATGGCATCGGCCTCCCCTGCCTTGTTGTAGTGCAGGTAGAAAGCCCAGCCGTTTTTCTTCTCCTCGTCCAGGTCGGGCCGCCAATACGCCGGTGTCATAGCGGCCAGCTGCTCTGCCGTGCAGACCGGGGCACAGACAGTACGGCGGCCCTCGGCCATCAGTTCAGCGGCGCGGGCCATCTGTTCCTCGGTCTTGACCAGGCGCATATTCTCGCCGCGCTTCCACTTGGACAGTTCGGTGAGGGGGTGGGTCTCGCACCACTGGTCATACAGGTCGGGGCGGCGTTCCCGGGTGCGCTGGCGGCTTTGGTCACCGCGCCAGGCATCGATCTTTTTGTGGTCACCGGTCAGCAGTACCGGCGGCACGGCGCGGCCCTCCCACACCTCGGGGCGGGTGAACTGGGGATATTCCAGCAGGCCGTCCCAGTAGCTTTCGTCCTGGTAGCCCTTTTCCTCGGCCAGTACGCCGGGCTGCAGGCGCAGGACGCTGTCGGCCACTACCAGGCTGGCCAGCTCGCCGCCGGTCAGCACGTAGTCACCAATAGAGATCTCCTCATCGCCGAAAGCATCGATCACGCGCTGGTCAATGCCCTCGTAATGGCCGCAGACCAGTGACAGTGAGTCGTAGGAGGCCAGCCGCTTGGCGGTCTCCTCGTTATACTGCTGGCCGGCGGCAGTCAGAAAGACTACGTGCGGCTTGGCGCGCCCTTGGGCGGCGCACTGGTCCTGCACGGCGCGCAGGCAGTCGGCAATGGGCTGCGCGTACAGCACCATGCCGCAGCCACCGCCATAGGGGTAGTCATCGGTCTGCTTCTGCTTGTTTTTGGTGTAGTCGCGGATCTGGTGGCAGTGAGCCTCGAACAGGTTTTTGGCCCGGGCGCGGCCCAGGATGCTGGTCGAGAGGAAACTGTCGCACAGCTCCGGAAAGAGGGTCACAATATCGATACGCATACCTTACTCCTTGTCGCCATTGACAGCATCGTTGAACATGCCATCGATGGGGGTGACCAGGATCGTGCGGGCATCAATGTCGATGGTCTTGACAAACTCCGGCACGGCAGGCAGCATGTGCTTCTCACCTGCGGCATCGGTGACAGTGTAGATATCCTGTGCGGCGGGATGGTCGACCTCGGTCAGGGTGCCGTACACGGTGTCATTGTCCGCATCCTTGACCTCACAGCCCAGCAGATCATCGATAAAATAGCGGCCCTTGGGCAGGCGGGCATCGGCCTTGGCAAAGTAGTAGGTGCGGCCCACCTGGGCGCGGGCAGCGTCCATATCGGTCACATCGGCCAGGCGCAGCAGGATGACATTGCCCTGGGCGCGTACGCCAAGGACGCGGCACTCCCCTGCGCCGTCAGCGGTGGCGTACAGCCGCTTGAACTTGGCCAGGAACTCGGCTCCATCGCACAACGGCAGGGCTTTCATTTCGCCGCGTACGCCGTGGGTGGATACGATCTTGCAGGCGGGAAGATAGCTTTGCATGGAATAATCCTCCTTACTAGAATAAAAAAGCACTTCACCAGACGGCAAAGTGCTTTAAAGGTTTTAGTCGATCTCAACGATGACTTTTTCGCCCTGGCGGACAGCAGCGGCGCGCATAACAACGCGGATTGCCTTTGCGATACGTCCCTGCTTGCCGATGACGCGGCCCATATCGGACTCAGCCACTTTGAGGTGATAGACGGTAGTGCCGTCATCACGCACGGGGTCAACGGTCACCTGCACAGCCTCCTTGTCTTCGACAAGGCCGCGGGCAACGGCTAATAAGAGTTCCTGCATGTGGCGTTCCCTCCCTTATAACAAGGCGAACAGATTACAGAACGGAAGCTTTCTTCAGCAGCTCACGAACGGTATCGGTGGGCTGAGCGCCGTTGGACAGCCACTGCTTGGCCTTATCGGCATCGATGCTGACAACGCTGGGGTTCTTGGTGGGATCGTAGTAGCCGATCTCCTCGATGAAACGGCCGTCACGAGCAAAACGGCTGTCAGCGACAACAACGCGGTAGAAAGGAGCCTTCTTGGCGCCCATGCGGCGCAGACGAATCTTAACCATAGTAATATTCCTCCAAAAATTGTTTTACGGCCCTTGCGGGGCTACTGTTTATATTGTACATCCCGTGGGCCGTAAAGCCGAGCGGGTCATACCGGATTTATATGGGCTCAACGGCCAAAGCCTTTGAAGCCGCCCATGCCGCCAAGGCTGCGCATGAAACCTTTGGGATTGCGCTTGACCTTTTTCATCATCTTCTGCATCATGTCGTACTGCTTGAGCAGCTTGTTGACATCCTCGACCGTAAGGCCGCAGCCTGCGGCAATGCGGCGCTTGCGCTTGGGGTTGATTATGGAAGGCTTGGCGCGTTCTTCGGGGGTCATCGAGTAGATGATTGCCTCGATATGGGGCAGGGCTTTTTCGTCCAGGGCATCAGCATCGATCTGATTGCCGCCAGGCATCATGGCCAGCAGAACTGAAGCACCGCCCATCTTTTTGATCTGCTTGAACTGGGCCAGCAGGTCGTTCATGTCGAACTTGTTTTCCATCAGGCGCTTGGCAGCGTCCTCGGCTTCCTTGTCGGACTGAACGCTCTGCGCTTTCTCGATCAGGGAGAGCACATCGCCCATGCCCAGGATACGGCTGGACATACGGGACGGATGGAACGGCTCCAGATCCTCCAGCTTTTCGCCGGTGCCCTGGAAGTAGATGGGCTTGCCGGTGACAGCCAGGACAGAAAGCGCTGCACCGCCGCGGGCATCGCCATCGGTCTTGGTCAGAATCACGCCGGTGATGCCGATCTTCTCGTTGAAGGTCTTGGCAACGTTAACAGCTTCCTGGCCGGACATGGCATCCACGACCAGCAGCGTTTCGTCAACTTCGACATGCTGCTTGATGCGAACCAGCTCGTCCATCAGGGCATCATCGATCTGCAAACGGCCTGCGGTATCGAGGATCACGATGTCATTGCCGTGATCCTTGGCGTAAGCCATGGCCTTTTCGGCGATGAGTTCGGGCTTCTCGGTCCCCATCGTAAAGACAGGCACGTTGACCTGCTCGCCAACGATCTTCAACTGCTCGATAGCGGCGGGACGGTAAACGTCACAGGCGACCAGCAGCGGGCGGCGGCCTTGGCTGCGGTAATAGCGGCCCAGCTTGGCAGCATGGGTGGTTTTACCGTTACCTTGCAGGCCGCACATCATCAGCACGGTCTGACCCTTGTTTTTGATGCGCAGGTACTGGGGTTCATCGCCGCCCATCAACTTGGTCAATTCCTCGTTGACGATCTTGACGACCTGCTGGGCGGGGGTCAGGCTTTCCATGACTTCCTGCCCCATGGCGCGCTCAGAAACCTGGGCGCAGAAGTCTTTTGCAACTTTGTAGTTGACATCGGCTTCCAGCAGTGCCATGCGGACTTCGCGCATCGCAGCTTTGATGTCTGCCTCGGTCAATTTGCCTTTGCCGCGCAGTTTTTTGAATACGCCATTCAGGCGATCCGTTAAAGACTCAAACGCCATCTGGTTCCTCCTGCGCATCGAGACGCTCTATGATCTTCAGCATTTCATCGGTATCCGTGCGGATGCGCGGCACCGGATTGAACAGCCCGGAATTGCAGCACCGGATCTCCATGACCAGCTGGTGCAGCCTGGCAAGGTCCTCCTGCATCTGTGCGTGGCGGCGGGCATTGCCCAGCCGCGCTTCCAACTCATCCAGGGCGGCTTCGCCATGTTTGATGGCATCCCGCACACCCTGGCGGGTGATGCCGAAGTTCTCGGCAATCTCGGCTAAGGAAAGATCCTCGTCATAATATTCGGTAAGGATGGCACGCTGCTTTTCGGTAAGGGCCGGACCGTAGAAGTCCAGCAGCACCGAATACGCCAGGTTTTTTTGCGGTTTTCCCGCCATGACCTGTGCCCTCCTTTGCTGTCCTTGCACTGTGTAAAGCTTTTTTCTTTACATCAGCTTATGAATTATAACAGTTGGGAGCACGGAAGTCAAGAGGTTTTGCGGCTTTTTTACCGATTCAGGCGATTTTTATAGAAAAAATATTTACACCCGAAAGGATGCAAAACAGAAGGAAGTATGCTATAATTAAATTTACTTTGTCGAAAGGAGTATCGCGTTCATGCCGATCTTACGCAGCTACTACCAGGATGTATACCGCTCCCCCGTTGTGCGGCTGGACGGATACTCCGGCCGTCACGGGCTGACCTCCAGCATTTTGGCTTATCTGGACTTTGGCGGCGCTACCGGCACCTCCAAGGACGGTCTGGCCGAAACGATGCTGGCCTTTGCTACCGAGCGCGGCGCTTTGCAGCCCGGTATGCCGGTGGTGGAAGCCAGTTCCGGTAGTTTTGGCGCGGCACTGGCCGTAAGCTGTGCCACTACGGGGCATCCTTGCATTTTGGTGGTGCCCAGCAACCTGCCCATTGCCCGCCGCCAGCGGCTGCAGGAACTGGGGGCGAAAATCGTGGTGTGCAGCAGCGGCGGCCGCCGGGCGATGGACCGCATTGCCCAGGAAACGGCCGAGCGCTACCACGGCTACTTTACCCACTACTTTGCCAACGATGACAACCCGGAGTATCACCGCCGGGTGACAGGGCCACAGATTTTGAAAGCCGCCGGGGACAGCATTGATGCGATCGTCATCGGCGTGGGCAGCGGCGGCACTGTGACCGGTGTAGCCGAGTACATTAAGGCGTGGAACAGCATGATCCGCATTGTAGCGGTGGAACCTGCGGAGTGCGCCGCCATTTCGGGTGGGTTCATCGGCCAGCACGGTATTGCGGGCATTGGCCCCGGCTTTGTGCCGGAAAACTACAACCCCTACGTGGTGGATACGGTGCTGACCGTGACCACTGCGGATGCAGAGCGGGCCTCAAAAGAAGTGCTGCTGTGCGATGGCATCCCCGCCTGCACCAGCGGCGGCGCGACCCTGGCCGCAGCCGTGCAGCTGATGGAAATGGGCAAGGCCAAGCGTCCCCTGTGCGCATTTGCCGGGCGGCGGATGTACGAATAAAATTTGCGCGGACACTGCCATTTGGACACATATTGGAAACATACGTAAGGTATAACAAAGCCGTATCCCCTATAGGCGGGGATGTGGCTTTTATGCTATACTATTATAAATGGAACCAGGCAAGGAGGGAAAACGATGAAACGGATCTGGATACCGCGGGCACGGAGATAACGGCGGTGTGCTACGACGGTGTGTATTATACCAATACTTCCGAGGATGATTCCTTCTTCTTCCGCCGTGCTGCACCGCTGCTAAACGGTTATGCTCCCGTGAGCAGCAACCTGGATTCTCGGAAACGTGACGATGAAATCTCGTCACAATCCGTAGAAAGTGTT
>CAVAGJ010000055.1:0-14631 GCA_963588145.1 Coriobacteriaceae bacterium | reverse complement strand
CTTCCTGTTCGCTATTCTTTTTTATCCCTTGTCACGCATCATTGTAATACCTACAGTGTGCACAATTATTTTACATATTCCGTCTTGACATTGGGATGGACAGGCTTCATAATAAAACTGGATACAAAGAATGACTTAGAAAAGGGGAGCAAGACCATGCGTGTAATTGCCGGTACCGCCCGGGGTAAAAACCTGCAGGCACTGCCGGGTGAGGATGTCACCCGCCCGACCATCAACCGTGTTAAGGAGGCCATGTTCTCCAGTGTGCAGTTTCTGGTGCCCGGTGCCCGGGTGCTGGACCTGTTCGCAGGCAGCGGCCAGTTAGGGATTGAGGCCTTGTCTCGTGGGGCAAAAAGCTGTATTTTTGTCGACCGTTCGTCAGATGCATTGGCTATCGTAAAAGCTAACTGCAAAATGGCGGGTGTTGACCGCCAAAGCGATATCCGCCAGGCCGAGGCACTGCCTTTTTTGGCAAACATCCGCGGCCCCTTTGATCTGGTGCTGTTGGATCCGCCGTTCCATTATGATACCTTAAACGAGGTGCTGCCCGCGCTGGGCAACAAAGTGGCCCCCGGCGGTGTGGTACTGACCGAGAGCGAGCGCGAAGCCGTCCTGCCGAAACGGGCCGGGGCGCTGGTACTGGCCAAGCAATACTATTACGGCAAAATTATGGTGAGCCGTTACGAGAAAGAGGAACAGGCATGAACGTAGAAGAATTGCTCGATCTGATGGAAGAAACGCTGGAAGCCGGTACGGCTGTGCCTTTTGCTCCCGCCAAGCGCGTAGTGGATGTGGATCGCATGAGGGACATCATCGATGAGGTGCGCAACAATCTGCCTGATGAGATTCGCGAAAGCAAAAAGATTGTGAATGACCGTGAGCAGATTTTGAAGAACGCTCAGGTGGAGTCCGAGACTATCATCCAGAAAGCCGAGGAACGCGCCAGTGCCCTGGTTAGTGAGCAGGAAATTGTCAAACGCAGCCGCCAGCGCGCCGCCGAAATTTTGACAGCTGCCAACACCCAAGCCAAGGATCTAACCAGGAATGCAACGGTGTACTGTGAAAATTTGCTAAAGAAGTCTGAGGAAACGCTGGCCCGCAGTGTGGCGGATATCAAAAACACCCGCATGAACCTGCGTAGCGCAGCCCGGCCTAATCGGGGCGAGAATGGGCAGAATAAGTAATGCAACAACCGCAATATGGCTGTAGGGGACGATGCTTGCATCGTCCCACAGGCGGACACGGAATTCTCCCCTACAATTTGCCACGATTGCCATTCTTCCCCCCCCACATCTCCCCACCACAAAGAATAATCTGTGAAATGTAGCCCGCAGCGGGATTTTTTCCTGCTGCGGGCTTGCTTTTTACCCCATTAGATGGTAGACTAAATATACGAAGTGGGGAATTGTGGTGTAAATAACAACCATAGTGGTGAAAAGTGGGTGATTTTCCACCCTTTCCACAGAGTTATCCACAAACTCAACGCGGAAACGTCAAAAAAACGTGCAGAAGATTTGTAGAAACTGACGAAAGGAGAGAGCGGCTATGCTGGTAGGCCAGTACGACTATGCCATTGATGCCAAAGGCCGTCTGAATTTCCCCGCCAAGTTTCGCGATGCCATGGGCGAGACGTTCATCGTCACCCGCTGGCTGGATCATTGCCTGGCCGCTTTCCCTAGTGACGAGTTTGAAAAGGTCGCTGCCAAGATCGAAGAAAAAGGTCTGGTCAAGGGCCGCAACGTCAGCCGCATGCTCTACTCCTCCGCTGTGGAGGTCACGCCGGACAAGCAGGGCCGCATCCAGCTGCCCGCCCGCCTGCGGGAGTATGCCGGGTTGGACCACGATGTGACCGTCATCGGCAACCGCAGCTTTGCCGAGATCTGGAACACCGCCGCCTGGAACGGTAGCCAGGAATCCAGTGATGAGGACTTTACCGCTGCAATGGAAGCACTGGATTTTTAACGCAACCTGAAACGAAACCTGTAAATAGAAGGTGACACCATGGAATTTTCCCACATCCCCGTACTTTTGCAGCCCTGCCTGGATGGGTTGAACATCGACCCCACCGGCATCTACCTGGACGGCACCGCCGGCGGTGCAGGGCACAGCACCCAGATCGCTAAGCATCTTACCACTGGGCGATTGATCTCGCTCGACCAGGACCCGGATGCGGTGGCAGTCGCCACCGAAAGGCTCAAGGGCCTGCCCGCCCAGATGGTACAGGCGAACTTCCGCGAGGCAGCACGTGTCCTGGCGGAACTTGAAATCCCAGCGGTCAACGGTGCTCTGCTGGATCTCGGCGTTTCCAGCCACCAGTTGGACGATGCGGCGCGTGGATTCTCCTACCATGCCGATGCGCCGCTGGATATGCGCATGAGCCAGCAGGGCCCGACCGCTGCGGACCTGGTCAATACCCTCGACCGCGAGGGATTGACCCGCATCCTGCGGGACTACGGCGAGGAACCCTATGCCTGGCAGATTGCCGGTAGGATCGTAACAGCGCGGCAAGAAAAGCCCATCCTGACTACCATGCAGCTGGCCGACCTGGTGGCCAGCGCCGTGCCCCCGGCTGAGCGCCGTAAGGCCAAGAATCCTGCACGCCGCACGTTCCAGGCTATCCGCATCGCCGTCAACTCCGAGTTGGATGCCCTGAACGAGGGTCTGGATGCCATCTTCAATTGCCTGGCCCCAGGCGGACGGCTCTGCGTTATCACTTTCCACAGCCTGGAGGACCGTCTGGTCAAGAACAAGTTCCGCCGCTGGGCACAGCGCTGCACCTGCCCGCCGGAACAGCCCATCTGCACCTGCGGCGGTATGCCGAAAGCTAAGATTATCACCCGCAAACCCATCGAGGCCGATGCTGAGGAATTGGAAGTCAACCGCCGTTCTCGCTCGGCTAAGTTGAGAGTGCTGGAGAAAGCTTGAGTCATGGCGGGCGGATATAGAAGTCGCCTCTGCGACACCAAAAAAATTCAATACGACACGTAGGGGCGCATTCAATATGCGCCTGCGGCCGATGCAAGCGGCCATGCAAGCAATATTTAATATACATACAGAGGTATCCAACCATGACAACTGTTTTACTTCATACCGGCCAGACGGCGCCTAAACTGGAAACTCGCCAGCCAGAGGTGCGTGTGGTGCGCGGCGGCAAACATGGCCTGAACCGCGCCCGCCAGTTTGTCTCGGTGGCGCTGAATGTCATCGCCGTGGCACTATTGCTGGGGCTGATCTTCAGCGTGGTACACAGCCAGGCCCGCATTACGGAACTGAACGGCCAGATCAACAGTACTCGTACCGACCTGACCGCCGCTCAGAGCGAGTACGATTATCTCTTCACTAAGATGAGCGATATCACCAGCCGTGCCAGCTTGCAGGACGTGGCCGAAGGGCAACTGGGGCTGGTTAAAGCCGACCAGAGCCAGATCACCTACATCCGGCTGGAAGAACAGAGTGTCATCGAAAAGAATGGCAGCGATGCTGGTCGCTTTCTGGCGGGTATTCGCACTGCGGCGCTGAATCTGCTGGATAGCTTTAATTCGTAACAAACGAAGGTACGAGCCTTTTTGCGAACGGAACTTTTGCCGTAAGCGAAAAGGCTCGCCTACGCATCCGGGGCAAAATCCCGCATAAAGGTAAAATTTATGGCAAATACCCAACCACCCAAGAATCCAAACCTAAAATATAACGTCCGTTTCCACACCATTATTGCGGTTGCGGCGTTCATGCTGCTGGCCTTTGGTCTGCTCATTTACCAGCTGTACGCCTTGCAGCTGCGCGATGCCGAGCGCTACCGCACCGAGGCTGTGACCCAGCAACTGCAGGACACGGAGCTACCCGCCACCCGGGGCAACATCTACAGCGCCAACGGCAAGCTGCTGGCAAAAAGCAACACTGTGTGGAACATCATTGCCGACCCGGCCCAGTCCGAGAAGAACGGCGCGACCGAAGCCGAGATCCGCACCGCTGCGGAGCATATCGCCGAACTGCTGAACGATGGCACCTCGGCCGATGACATCTACACCCGCCTGACTGCCCGCAACAAGGCTGGCGAACTGTACCAGTACCGCGTGGTGGCCCAAAATGTCGAAAAGCCGGTGGCCGATGCCATCATCGAATACTCTAAATCCTACCGCACCACACCAGAAAAGGAGGGAGAAACCGGCTACCGCATTGTGGTGCTGAGCACCGAGCAATCCACCATCCGCAGCTACCCCTACGGCGCATTTGCATCCTCTGTGATCGGCTTTTGCAACAACGATGAGGATGGCAAGCTGGTGGGTGCTTACGGCCTGGAAAAATCCTACGAGGAAGAACTGGCCGGTACGCCGGGCCGCAGCATTGCCGAAACCAACGTCAACGGTGAGATCTTAGCCAATACCGAGGCGGATGTACACGAAGCCATTGACGGCAACAACCTGAACTTGACCCTGGACGAAAACGTGCAGGCTATCGTGGAAAAATACCTGGCCGAAGCCATGGATACGTTCAGCGTCCACGGCCGCGGCAGCGCTATCGTGATGAACGTCAAAACCGGCGCAATCTTAGCCATGGCCTCGCTGGAGCAGTTCGACCCCAACGACCCTATGACCATCTACGATGAAAAGATGCAGACCATCCTGGACAAGACCGATGCCCTGACCGCCGATGACATCGACTGGCTGGAGGGCCGCCTGGGCGAAAAGAATGTGGCCGACATTATCGCCGATAGTGTCATCAGCCAGGAAACCACCCAAGATGAAAATGGCAACACAATTTCCAGCGAATACACCCAGCTGCAGGGTATGCTGCGTGAGGCTCAGTGGAAGAATAAGAACATCACCGAACTGTATATGCCTGGCTCAGTCTTTAAGCTTATCACTGCAGCGGCGGGTCTGGATTCCGGCATCATGAACATGAACCAGACTTTCTATTGCAACGGCGAACTCACCGTTAACCAGGGCAGTGAACTGTGGGAGCACACCTACCACTGCGCTAACAGCGAGGTACACGGCCTGCAAAACATGGCCCAGGCGCTGGATAACAGCTGCAACATCTGGTTCATCCAGGCAGCGCAGACTTTGCAGCCCACCGTGTTTTACGATTATATCCAGGCTTTCGGCTTCACCCAGACCACCGGCATCGACCTGCCCAGCGAGACCCGCTGGACCAGCGTGTATAATGCCCAGCAGATGGCCGAGGTCGATACCAACCTGTACACCGCCGCCTTCGGCCAGAACGAGGCCATCACCCCCATGCAGATGGCTACTGCCATTGCGGCCATCGCCAACGGCGGTTACCTGGTCACCCCGTATGTTGTGGATTCCATCACCGACAACGCGGGCAACATCATCAGCCAGACCGAGACCAGCGTCCGCCGCCAGGTTATCTCCGAGGAAGTCAGTCAGGAAATCCTCTCGATGATGGAAAAGAACGTTGACCCCAACACCACCGAGACTCGCCACTCCTGCCAGAACGCCTATGTGGCAGGTTACCGCATTGGCGGCAAGTCCGGCACAGCTGAACGTACTGACCGCCACCTGCGCGGTGACGGCGACTACTACAAAGCTATGAGCTTTGCCGCGGTGTTGCCTATCGATGATCCCGAAATTGAGGTGTTTGTCCTGCTGGATGACCCGCGCTGGATCAAGGACTTTGCTAGCCAGGTCGTGGCTCCCGTTGTGGGCAATATCATCAGCGAGATCGCGCCGTATCTTGGCATCGAGCAGGATGCCAATTACAACCCCACTGGCGATGTGACCGTGCAGACCTGCCTGGACTATACCTGGACCAACGCCCAGGTTGCCCTGAACAAGCTGGGCCTGCAGCATAAGCTGATCGGCTCCAACGGCAACATTGTGTACCAGTACCCTGTGGGTGGCAGCCAGGTACCCGCCGGTTCCACCATCTACCTGTACACCAACACCGACCAGGATGCCATGACTACCGTGCCCGATGTGACCGGAAAGAGCGGCAGCTTTGCATCCCAGATGCTGAAAGCCGCCAACCTCAACGTCCAGTTCGAGGGCGACAGCTCCGGCCGGGTGGCAAGCCAGAGCGTGGCCGCAGAATCCAGCGCCGCCTATGGCACCATCGTGACGCTGACGATGGAATCGGACGGGAGCGAGGATAATGTTGAAAACCCGGTAGAGGAGATCCCGACGGAAGAAACGCCCGTTGAGGAAACACAAGAGCAATAATGACAACACATCCTTTATATCCATAGAATAAGGAGGCAATCCCATGCAAACCATTCCTGCTAACGAACTGCTGGCTGGCCTGATGTTGGCCGAGCCGGTAGCCATCCATGCTGTCGTTACCGATAGCCGCAAGGTCGAGCCCGGCTGCGTGTTCGTCTGCTTTCCTGGTGAGCGCGTTGACGGCCATGCCTTCGCCGCCGGTGCGTACCAGAACGGTGCTGCCTACATCATCGCCAACCACCCCGTGGACGGCGTACCCGAGGAACGCACCGTCATTGTGCCGGACAGCGCCCGCGCCATGATCCGTATGGCCTCCAACTACCGCATGCTGTTCAGCTCCAAAATGATCGGTGTCACCGGCAGCGTGGGCAAAACCACTACCAAGGAGTTCTGCTACGCTGTCCTTTCCGCCTTTGGCAAAACCCTAAAGACCGAGGGCAACCAGAATAACGACATCGGTGTGCCCAACACCCTGTTCCGCCTGGATAACGATACCCAGTACGCTGTAGTGGAGATGGGCATGGACCACCTGGGCGAGATTGAGCGTCTGACCCGTTGCGCCCGCCCCTCCGCCGGCATTATCACGATGATTGGCGTGTCTCACCTGGAAAATCTCGGCACCCGGGAGAATATACTGAAAGCAAAAATGGAGATCTGCGCAGGCCTGCCCGATGGTGCCCCCCTGGCCCTGAACGCCGATAACGACTTGCTGCCCACCGCCAACGTCCCCGCCCGCCTGCGTCCGGTCTGGTTCGGCATCGAAAGCGAGACCGCCGATGTCCGCGCCGCGGATATCCACACCGGCACCGAAGGCACGACCTTTACGCTGGTGGATAAAGCGTACGGCAGCTTTGCCGTGTCTGTCCCCACCGCTGGCCTGCACACTGTGTACGATGCGCTGGCTGCCTACGCCGCCGCCACCCGCCTGGGGCTGGAACCCACCCAGTGTGCCGCTGCGCTGTCCCGCTACCAGACCACCGGCATGCGCCAGCATATGGTCGAGAAAGGCGGCATCACCTTTATCGAGGATTGCTACAACGCCAGCCCGGACAGCATGAAAGCGGCTCTCTCGGTGCTGAAAGCTCTGCCGAACGAGCGCAAGATCGCCCTGTTGGGCGACATGCTGGAACTGGGTGATGCCAGCGAGAGCGGCCACCGCGCAACAGGGGAGTGGGCTGCCGATGCCGGGGTCTCTCTGCTGATCGCCTACGGCCCCCACAGCGCCGCCATGGCAAAAGCCGCTAAAAACCGTGGTGTTGCAACTGTGCATTGCCAAACGGCCGCAGAAGTGTTACAATATTTGCAGCAGTCTGTCCGCCCCGGTGATGCTGTGCTGGCTAAAGCCAGCCATGCCATGAAGCTGGATGAAATTCTGGCGAACTTTTACGCTGCTTTGCCGCAGGCGTAACGCATGCCCCGTGCAGCCGCGCCTACGCTTACAATGAGGAATTTGGAGGAATGACTGCATGGAGCCTACTGTCTCCGCAATTTTGGCCGCCGGTGCTGTTGGCGGCTTTGCCGTTACGGCCGTCACCTGCTGGCTGCTGATCCCGGCTTTGCACCGCCTGCACTTTGGCCAGACCATCCGCGAGGAAGGCCCGACCTGGCACAACAAGAAAAACGGAACTCCCACCATGGGCGGCCTTGGGTTTATCTTTGGGATTTTGCTCACCATCGGTGTTGTGTACGGGCTGTTCCACGGCTCGGTTCCCGAAGTATTAGGCCAGCAGCAGATGGCTGCGGGCATGCTGGTGCTGTTCCTAGCATTCGGCAATGGCCTGATCGGCTTCCTGGATGATTTCATCAAGGTCATCAAGCACCGCAATCTGGGCCTGACTGCCTGGCAAAAAATTGTGCTGCAGGTGGCTGTCACCGTTGGCTTTATGATTGGCCTGCGCAGCCTGGGCCTGCTCTCCACCAGTGTCATGTTCCCGGTGGCAGGAATGGTCGATCTGGGGCTGGCTTACTATCCCATCGCGTTTTTCGGCATTATCTTCCTAGTCAATGCTGTCAACCTGACCGATGGCTTGGACGGCCTGTGTACCGGCGTGACCTTTGTGTCTATGCTGGGTTACCTGCTGGCAGGTAGCCTGCTGGGCTTTGTACATGTTTCGCTGCTGGCCGCTACCACCGCCGGTGCCTGCGTGGGCTTTTTACTGTGGAACTTCTACCCGGCCAAAGTCTTTATGGGTGATACTGGAAGTATGTTCTTCGGCGGTATGGTCACAGCGCTGGCCTTTGTGATGGACCGCCCGGAGTTGGTGCTGTTCTTCGGCATTGTCTACATCTGGGATGCTATGACCGTGGTCATCCAGCGCATCTATTTCAAGGCCACCCACGGCAAGCGCATCTTTAAAATGACCCCCATCCACCACGCCTTTGAACTGCGCGGCTGGAAAGAGGTCAAGATCGATGGCTTTTTCGCCCTGATCGCCGCCATTGGCGTAGCCATGGGCATCTTCTACATCTGTATCGCATAATCAACCATACGCAACTACAAGGAGGTTTGCACCCATTGGTTACACATCTGTATGACATTTTGGGTGTGATCCTGGACCACACGTTTGGTAATATTATCCGCATGCTGCGGGTCATTCGCCTGCCTAAAGAGGAACGGGGACACCTTTCCTGGACCTTTGTGGGTACGTTGGCGGTCATCCTGGCCTACGGGCTGATTATGATGTTCTCGGCCAGCTATTCCAGCGGCTACACCAACCACGGTGGCAACATCTACTACTTCATCCGCCCCCAGGCCATTGTGGCTGCGGTGGGCTTTGTGGTCATGCTGGGCGTGTCGCTCATCAATTACCGCGCGCTGCGGTATATGTTCTGGACGTTTTATGTCATTACGCTGGCACTGCTGGTGCTGGCGCTGTTCATGCCCAGCGATAACAACGGCTGCTACCGTTGGGTCTACCTGCCGGGTGGTATGTCACTGCAGCCTTCGGAATTGGCTAAGTTCGCCGTCATTTTGGGCACGGCGGACATTTTGGACCACCACCAGCGGGAGATCAAAAGCCTGGTCCAGTGTGTTTTCAAGCCCGCCTGCCTGCTGATCCCCATTCTGGTCTTGCTAAAACTGGAACCCCATAACTCGGCCATGCTGCTGATGGCAATGATCTTTTTCGCCATGATGGTATGTGCCGGTGCGGGTGGCGTAAAGCTGTGGTTTGTCGCCGTCCCGGCTGGGGTGGTGGGTATTGCGTACTTTATTAAGTCCCTGGCCTCCGGAGACGGCTATGCGTCCGAACGTCTGGGCGGTGTCTGGGGGCTGACTCCCACCGATACTGCCGGTATGCTGTGGCAGACCCGCCAAAGCATCTACGCCATCTCCACCGGCGGGCTGTTCGGCGTGGGCATCGGCAACAGTGTGCAAAAGCACCAATGGTTGCCCTACGCCGAGAACGACTTTATCTTTGCTGTTGTGTGTGAGGAACTGGGATTCCTCGGCGCGATCGCGCTGATCGTGCTGTTCGGTGCCCTTATCATACAGGGTATTGCCATCGCCCTTAATGCGCCGGATTTCTTCGGCTCGCTGCTGGGCATCGGCATTATGGCACAGGTCGCCTTCCAGGTGTTCTGCCACATCGGCGTGGCTACGGCGATGCTGCCCAATACCGGCATCAGTTTGCCGTTCTTCTCCTACGGCGGCACCAGTTTGTTGATTTTGTTGGGTGAGATGGGCATTATGCTAAGTATATCCCGCGCCGGGAACGGCCGCCGCGAAGCCCGCCGCCAGCGGGAACAGGCAGAACTGGAAAACCGCCTGCGCCAAAAAAGCACCTATCGCCGCCGCAAAGTTTGACAGCGTAATGATAAGGCAGTGTCGCATCCTATCAAAGTATGGCGGCCTTGCCTGAAAAGGGGAGTAGAGTATATGCGTGTTCTGATTGCTGCCGGTGGTACAGCCGGTCATATCAACCCGGCGCTGGCTATTGCCGGTGCCCTGAAAGATGCCGACCGGACCGCCGAAATCCACTTTGCCGGTCGCCGCGAGGGCATGGAGTACGGCCTTGTCACCAAAGCAGGGTACACTTTCCATCACATCGAGATCAACGGTTTTCAGCGCCGCGTGAACGTCGAGAATATCGTGCGCAACGTCATTGCCTTGTGGCATCTGGCGCTGTCCGGCCACCGTACCCAAAAGATTTTAAACGAAGTCAAGCCTGATCTGGTCATTGGCTGCGGCGGTTACGTCAGCGGCCCTGTGGTGCGCGCTGCCGCCAAACGCGGCATCAAGACCGCCATCCACGAGCAGAACGCGTTCCCCGGCGTAACCAACAAGCTGCTGGCGAAAGACGTAGATATCGTGCTGGCCGCCAGCGCCGATGCGGTAGAAAAGCTGGGTGCCCCCGAAAAGACCACTGTGGTAGGAAACCCCGTCCGCCCCGAAGTGCTGACCGCTGACCGCGAAGCCGCCCGCCGCAACCTGAAAGCAGGCGACCGCACCGTCATTTTGAGTTTTGGCGGCAGCCTGGGCGCTGACCGAATTAACCAGGTCGTGGCCGACCTCTGCGCCTGGGAAAAGCAGCAGGGGGCCAATGTGCTGCATCTGCATGCCACCGGCAGCCGCGGCGTGGAACTGTTTGATAAGCTGGAAAAGGAAAAGGGCTTTGCCCCCGGCGAAAACCTGGTGGTTACCCCCTATATCAACAATATGCCCCAGCTGTTGGCTGCTGCCGACCTGGTCATTGCCCGCTCCGGTGCGCTGACGCTGGCCGAGCTGGAAGCCGTGGGCCGTGCGTCCATCCTGATCCCCAGCCCCAATGTGGCCGAAAATCACCAGTACTACAACGCCCTGGAACTGCAAAAAGCCGGTGCCGCTGTGGTCATCGAGGAAAAGAACCTGACCGGCGATGGCCTGGTGGAGACTGTGCAGCAGCTGCTGGCCCAGCCTGGCAAGCTGGCCGAGATGGGTGCCAACGCCAAGACCCTGGGCAACCCGCGCAGCCTGGAACTGATTACCGCCAAATTGTTGGACTTGGTCAAATAATGCAATCATATTGTAACCAGAGTGGAGGCCTATCCGCGGTCTCCGCTCTTGTTTTTTTGTACAGATTCTTTTATAATAAATCTAAGTATGTGAAAGGAGGGCCGACCCCATGGATTATAACCAACGCAATCGCGGGCAAAAGTCCGGGGTTGGTCATCCTGCACGAGGACCCCGCCGCAGCATGGGCAGCCGTATCGGGCTGGAAAAACGCGGTGCCCTGCAGCAGCAGCCCCCGCGCGGCAAATCCACGCGTCCCAATCCAGCGCGCAGTCCTAACCAAAATCAACCGCCCCGCAGCGGCCAGCCCCCACGGCAAAACCGCCCCAATCAAGGGCAGTCTAATGCAAACCGCCGCCCCCGCCCGCAGCAGCAGATCAACCCGCAAAAAAGCGGCTATACGCCCGGTTCGCCCCGCCGCCAGCGCCGCGTGACCCAGGCCGAGATCTTGCGCCGCACACGCCGCCGCCGTTTGCTGGGCGTATTGGCCGTGCTGGCTGTGCTGGCGATCGGCGCGTTTGTGTCGGTCAATCTGCTGTTCAAGGTCGCGCTGTTCCGCGTTGAGAATTTTGACCACACCACCCCCGCCGATACCGGCATTTATACCGAGGATGAGATCATCTCGGCGCTGAATATCGAGAAAAACTCCAACCTGTTCGGCTTCTCCACCGAGGAAAAGACGAAAGAATTGCAGGTACAGTTCCCCTATCTGGACAAGGTGCAGGTAAATGTGCAAATGCCCGCCACAGTCGTGGTACAGCTTACCCCCGCCACCGAGCGGTTCACCTGCATGTACTCCGGCGGGTGGATGGTCCTCAGCGATGCGCTGCGCATCCTGCGGCTGGAGGTCTCCCAGCCGGACGGCCTGATTTTGCTCAATGCCAAGCTGCCGGACAATTTCAGCCCGGTCATCGGCCAGCAGGTCATCCCGGAAACCCACAACTCACTGCTGGCTAACACCAAGGATACCGCCGCCAGCGACCCCGGCGCGACCGCCACGCCGGAATCCGCCCAGCCCAAAGTGACCGCCATCGTCACCGAATTGTGGCAGCTTTTGCAGGACGACGGCCTGCTGGACGGCCTGACCGCACTGGACATCAGCGATACCAGCCAGCTGTCCTTTACCTATCAGGGCCGCGTGGACGTGCTGCTGGGCAATAGTAACAGTCTGGATTACAAGCTGCGGCTGGCCGCCAAGATTTTGACCGACCCCGACAAGGGCCTTTCCGGCAGCGACCGCGGCACCCTGGATGTCAGCGACCAGCTGGAGGACGGCGAGATTCGCGGCTACTTCCAGCCTTACGAGCAGCCCACCCCCACGCCGGAACCCACCCCGGAGCCTGACCCTGAATCGGAAAACGCAGAAAGCACCGAAAACACAGAAGGCACCGAGCCAACCGAATAACCCACCTTGCCCCAGCCGTGCGCCGGGGCAATTTTTTGTATTTGCCTGTAACGCGGACGCGAAAACCCGCACTAATAGGGTGAACGCCAACAGAAAGGAGGGCAGCGGATGCCGTACCCCGAACTGGAAGAACTGTATACCCTCTACCGCACCGACCTGTACCGCTACCTCTGCCACCTGACCCACGACCCCGCCGAGGCCGAGGACCTGTTGAGCGAGACCTTTCTGCGGACGCTGAAACGGCTGCACACCTACCGCGGAGACTGTGCGGTCAAGACCTGGCTGTTCGGCATTGCGCACAACGTCTGGCTGGAAAGCCTGCGCAAGCGCCGCCCAACTGTCAGCGCCGACGATATGCTGGAGACCTACCTGACCGACGACACCCTGCCGGACACCACCGATAC
The DNA here is from genome assembly GCA_963588145.1 of Coriobacteriaceae bacterium. Classification (GTDB taxonomy): domain Bacteria; phylum Bacillota; class Clostridia; order Oscillospirales; family Ruminococcaceae; genus Gemmiger. The sequence continues at coordinate 1,653 of CAVAGJ010000055.1, read as the reverse complement.
CCGCCTGCAATGGCAGCGGGTACAGGCGCTGCTGCAGCAAAAAGATGACCGCGCCCGCCGTGTGGTGCAGCTGCGGGCCGAAGGGTACAGCTACGCGGAGATTGCCGCACGGCTGCAAATCAGCGAAAGTTCGGCCCGTGTCATCGAGCACCGCACCCGCACCTGGTTAAAACAACAACTTGCAAAGGATGGCTACGACCTGTGAATGTGAACGAAGCGACCGAAACTACAAAAATTCCCTGCGCGGTCTGCCGCGACCTGATGCCTTTGGTGCAGGACGGCGTAGCCAGCCCGGAGAGCGAAGCACTGGTAAAGGCCCACCTGGCCGCCTGCCCGGCCTGCCGCGCCCAGTGGCAGGGGACAGATGCCCCCGCCGAGCGGGAGCCGCCCGCCCCGGATGATGGAAAAATCCTTAAAAAACTGCAGCGCCGCTACAGTACCCACCTGTTGCTGCTGGCCTTTGTGGGCATTGCGGCGGGCATCGCTTTGGGGTATACGGGCAGCGCCAACTGGGTGATATTGACCCTGCCCTTCGTCTGGGCTGTTCTGACTTACCGGAATACCGGCATGGGCAAGCCGCTGCTGCTGTTTACACTGGGGCTGGCGGTGTTGGATGCCATCATAAAGCAGATGGCGCATCTGGAATACTTTTCCCCGGGCAGATTTTTACTAAATCTGGCATCCGGCTGTATTTTGTATGTGGTTCTGGGCGGCATTGGCTGGCTGATCGGCTGGCTGCTGCACTATGCAAAGGAGAGTACCCATGAAAATAAAAGCTAAAACTAAAAAACGAAACCCCTGCGCCGCCTTGCGCTGGCGGCGGCCCTGCTGCTGATCCTGGCGCTGCTGCTGGCCTTTGACGCCATCAACGGCGACCCCGCTCAGCCGGCAGTGGGCCGTGTACCGGGCCATTCGGTACGCGGAGAAGCTTTACCCGGACCAGACGTTCACCTGGGACCATGGCAGCACAGGCGGGCAGTATTTCTATTACATCGTCAATGTTAAGTCTGACCAAAGCGAGGATACCTATTTCCCTGTGCAGACGAGCTTCTGGCTGCTGACCACCGACGAAGATATACAGACAGAGCCGACCCACACGTTTTATGTAGACCACCGCTGGAATACGGCTTACCGCTTGGGAAATGAAGCTGCCCAGCAGGCAGCCGCGTACCTGACCGTGCAGGCCCCGAAATTGAACTTTGCTTCGGTCTACGGCGCAAAGGGCAACACCGTGGAAATCGACCTTTGTTATACCGAACAGGACGGCATGACCCCGGCTAACTATGTGGACGCGCTGCCGCTGGATGCCCCGTTTGACAAAGCCTTGCTGCAAAAGGTGCCCAGTCGTTTGTGTGCCCAGATTCTATGTGACGGCAAGCCGACTGATGCCGATATGCAAACCGTCCTGCATACCCTCAAGCAGGTGCTGGAAAGCAACGACATGCCAATCACCTATTACGACATCACCCTTGTGCCGGGCGGCGACTATGCCGACCATAACGCCTATATGGCCGATGTGTTAGAATCCGGTTTGACACCAGCCGATACAATCGAATAATTCGAAATCATATAAAAAATAACCCCGCAGCGCCTTATGCTGATATGCTCCCTATATAGCGAACAGTGAAATAAAACACTGAAAGCTATATAGGG
>CAVAGJ010000054.1:0-15911 GCA_963588145.1 Coriobacteriaceae bacterium | reverse complement strand
CCCTATATAGCTTTCAGTGTTTTATTTCACTGTTCGCTATATAGGGAGCATATCACAATCTGCACAGCGGCGTTCTTCATTATAAATATTTCGTATAATTTTGTGTTCCGTGGAAGATTCTGTAAATTTCCACGGCATTTCTTGGTTCATCAATTTTGAAGAGAGCCACATATCTTCCAATCAAGAACTTCCTGTATTCTCTCTGCCGAAGCACCTCGTCGCGGGAGTACCCATAAATTGTAGGAGTCTCTTCCAAACGAAGCAGCACTTCACCAAAATCTTTTACAAACGAACGAATTGCCTGCTGAGAATCGAACTGTCTCTCAAAGTATCGCAAGATTTCTTGGTAATCATCCTCAGCTGCTGGCAGCAAAATGACATTATAACTCATACTTCTTGCTCGTTTCTTTTAGAATATCAGCAAGAGATCGCCCCATTCCAGTTTCGTGCTGTGCTTCAGCCGTTGCCAGCTTTGCGTATACATCATTCATGATTTGTTGGTGCTCATAGGCTTCCATGCTCATGATAACCATATCACCATAACCGTTTTTAGTTACAAAGATAGGTTCTGCTGTTTCATGACAGCGTTGGGAAATTGCGTTGGTGTTCTTTAAATCACGAATCGGAATAATTTCAGGCATAGTCTCAGCTCCTTTCGTGGCTCTATTATACCACAAAAAAGCCGCACCTGCAACTCACAATCCCATAATTTCTTTCACGATGCGGTCACAGCCTTTGATGGCTCCTACCAGCACCAGCAGGTTGAACGCCAGTTCTCCAACGTAGGTCCAGACAGCCGTAACAACCGATGTATAAACCTTTTTGCCTTCTGCTTTTCTACCTATCATTAAAACATTGGAATCACCCCCCACAGTGAATTCAGGAAATCGAGCGCAGAGTCTGGTATAGCATTCTCTGGTGGTGGGCTTGGAACAGCGTTGGTTATGTTGACCGCTTGCAACTCCTCCCGCACCACTTTGCGGATGCTTTTCTCCAGCCTATCCGTCTGTTCTGCCGCAAGGATGCTCTGCACCAGAAACTCTTTGCGCTTGGCAGGTGGCACCTGCTGCAGCAACGCCCATGCGCGGCGGTGCTGCGGGTCACTGAGGTTCGGGCGGGAAACGTACTGCGGGCGTTTCATACCTCGCTTTTACGGCGCGACACGGCGGTCAACGCGCGCTCGAATCCGACAGCGTTCACCTTATCGTCCAGTAGAAAGATCGTCTTACAAAGCCCGTCTTTGGGGCTGAGGTGGCGGCTTACCACCGATGCGCCGCCGCCCAATAGCACGGCGGGGATGGCGTGCAGATCGAAGCCGGCTTCCATCGTGGCAGACAGCAGCTGCTCTGTGTACTTGCGACCCTGCCGGTCCACGATGTCACGAACTGTATCGCTGACCGTGCATGGCTGACCCGCCAGCATATTTTCGATTTGGGCCTCCGTGAGGGACAGCCCGGTTTCTCGGCGCACCTGCTCACGGATGTCATCCACGCAGCGAATCATGCCGAGTTCCAGACTGTGCGCAGTGTCAGCCGCAGGGATGGCGTTGTCGATGCGCATAAGGTCCACCGTCCAGCCGCCGAGATCCATGAGGAGCATGGACGGTTCGTCCTGCAAAAGCCCTACTTCGGTCATAAGGGCGGCATAGCCTTGGGGGAATATGGCAACTTCCTCAATCGTAATGCTGTACTCCACACCCTCGAATTTGAAATTCACGGGCTGATTACTCCGCAGCAGATAATCTCTGAACTTGGGTTTGTCGCGTCCGAAGCTGGTCAGCGGCAGCCCCGCCGCAATGCGCACCGAACATTCGGGCGACAAGCCGCGCTGCTGGATTTCTTTTGCAATGGCTGCCAGCGTCAGCAGATAGTAGTTGTCGTTCACAGTCTTGTCCCTCTGGATTGGCTGCCGCCCGGAGCCGCAAACAAAAAAGCACCCGCCAAACTCTAAGAGTTCTTGGCGGGTGTAGGGTTCGTGTTCGCCGTAGCTTGTCAGCCCTGCCGGGAATGAACAATGCGCTGTTTTGATGGCGTAGTAACCGTGGTCGATGCCGATAATGATGCTCATGGGAAATACCTCCTTATTATAATAGGTATAAAATGGAAAACTTGAAAACAAACTGAAAACTGTCGGAAAATTTGCCCCCGAACAGGGGAGACGGGGCTTTTCGCAGCCATCAATCCGCTTCAAATCCTTAACAAAATGTAAACTTTCGCTTATCAAGCGCAACGCCCGCATGATGTGGCGCAAGACGCCCAACTCGCGGGAGGAACTGCCCGAATACGTCGAGCGCAGCTACCATGAGGCACTTGTCAACGCGCTGGCGCACCGGGATTATCTCGTCTACGGCAGCGAGGTTCACATTGACATTTACGATGACCGGTTGGAGATTTACTCGCCGGGCGGTATGCCGGACGGGTCGATGATCCAAGACCGCGATCCGCTTACCGTGCCGTCCACCCGGCGCAACCCGGTGTTGGCCGATGTGTTCAACCGTCTGGGCTACATGGAGCGCAAGGGCAGCGGCTTCGGTAAAATTCTGAACGGCTACAAGGTGCAGGTCAACTATACCGAAGACAAGCGCCCTACGTTCCGTTCTGACCGCTATTAGTTTACGGTCATTATGCCAAATTTGAATTATGGTGTCACGCAGGATGTCTCCCAACATGTCCCTCAATGTGTCCTCCAAGACAATTTGGACGCAAAAATTATCGCGTTCATCCAAAAGGATAACAAAATCAGCACCGAAAAGCTGGGTATGGCACTGGGCGTCAGCTACAAAACCATCCGCCGCCATATAAAGGCAATAGGAAATGTTCACTACATCGGCCGTGGTTTCAGCGGGCATTGGGAAATTCACGACAAATCATAACCCTACGTTGAACGTGGGGTTTGCAAAACAGCCCCATAGGGGCTTCAATACCAGCCGCGCCTAAAGGCGCACAATGAGCGACGCCAACCGCACGTGGCGTCGCCTTTTTACTTGCTTATTCTACCGTCCGTGGGAATCTCCGGCGAATCATCTTCGTCAAAGTCTGCTACATTTTTGAATGAGTCCTCATATTCTTTGAAGCTCAACTGGTCGCACATCTGGTCGTTCACTTCCCGGTCCTTGATGTACCTCTTTATTGCGTCCGCGGTTTCGTTTTGTAAGAAGCTTCAGCTTTTCTTTTCGACTAACGCTTCCTACTGCCGAGCGCGTAGTGGTCTTGCAGCACCTAGTTGTTGCCCATGCCGGGCGCACTAAAAATGCTCCCTATATAGCTTTCAGTGTTTTTCACTGTTCGCTATATAGGGAGCATATCATTGCCGGACGGGGACTTTGCTTATACGGGTTTACAACCGTAGACGCAACTTAGCGGTTCTTCTTGCGAAGGAACAGGAAGCACAGGGCAGCCAGGCTGGCGATGGCGACACCGGCAACGGGGATCAGCGGAAAGCTGTCCGACGTCTGCGGGATGGATGCCGTCGTCTTGGCGGGTGCGGGCGTTGCGCTGTTGGTCGTGGTGTTGTTGGTCGTATTGTTCGTGGTGTTATTGGTGTTATTGGTGGTGTTGTTCGTCGTATTGTCAGACGGAGCCGGGGTTGCAGTGGGCTCTGCAGTCGGGACCGGGGACGGCTGGGCCTTGCCAGTCCAGCTGACGGCGAACGGAGACAGCTCCGTGACATGGACCACGAGCTTGCCATTCTGCAGGGCCGGGGTCAGCAGCTCAACCTCACCGCTATCCTTCATGTGGCTTACGATGAAAGAATACTGGTCATAGTTGGCCTCCGTGATGCCCTTGGGCAGATCGAACGTAACGTCGATACCGCCTGCGGGGAAGTTCGCATCGGTTGCCTCGCTCCAGGTCGCGCCGTTATCGCTGCTGACCAGCAGCTTGACGTCGTAGACCTCGATGTTGTCAGCAGACTGGTTCTTGCTGATGGCCTGCTTGAACGCCTCGGTGATCTTCTCCGGCGTGTCGTAGCCCTTGTCCTTGATCTCCTGCGGGATGTTATCCTCGGTCAGAGTAGCCTTGACAACCTCGGTTTTGGTTTCGGGCGCGGGCTCCGGGGTCTTTTCCTCACCGGATACCATGATGAAGCTGACTTGCACAGCGGAGGTCGTGTTTGCGTTGGCGGCAACCTCAACCGTCAGCACACCGTCGGCGTCAGGCTTCAGACCCGTGAAGGCCAGCGTGTCGCCCTTGCCGGTGCAACTGGTGTAGTAGTTGTAACCAGTCTGCAGGGTCTCACCGTTGATCTTGATGTCGGCCAGACGGGTCTTGCCGCTCTCGACCCAGCCGGTGGGGTTGAACATACCGACGTAAACGGTGTAGTCCTCGCCGGTCAGGTTGTCGAAGCGGTAAGTGATGCTATTGGTGCCGGACGCATAGCGCATGCTCTCATAGATGCTGGCGTTGCTGTTGCGCAGCGTTCCTGCAGTGCCCGTGTAGCCGAAGCCGGCCTCTGCACTGTAGGCGCCGTCGTTCACAGCAGGGTCCTGCTTGAGGGTATCGGCGCTGGCGTTCATGATGGCGGTGTAGTCGCTGCTCAGAGCCAGGCCTTCCTTCTGCGGGTTGGCGAAGTAGAGCAGGTTCTTCGGGACCACGGTAGCCGTGGTGCTGATCTCCAGGTCGTTGCAGTTAGTCAGCTTGCCGGTGACGGTAGCCGCGCCGGGGTTCTTCAGACTGTCAGCGTTCCATTCGACCTTGCTGGTGATAGTCTTGCCCTGGGTGGTCACGCTGACCTCCGTGGGCAGATTGCTGCCATCGGACCAGACGACGTCGGGCAGCTCGGTGTTGACGGTAGTGGGCAGCAGCTGATCCAGACGGTCCAGCGTCCAGTCTTGCTCACCCAGAACAGAGACGGTGTTGTCGGTGCTCATCTGGATAGGCAGCCATACGGTGCGGCTGTCGGTCAGGTTGTTGCCGTTCCAGCGATCACCCATGTAGACGAACTTGCCGGCCTCAGCATCGACGGGCAGCACGTAGGTAACCTGCGTGTTGAACATCTTGCCGGTGTCGTTCTTGGCGGGGTTGCCCACCTTCTCCCAACCGGAGAGCATATCCTTGCTGCGGTAGTAGGTGTGGGCGGTACTGTTCCAACCGTCGGTGCCGCTGGTCAGCAGGTAGTAGTAGCCGTTGTACTTAAAGACCGCGGGGGCCTCACGGCTGTTGTCGCTGACGATGCGGGCGGCGAACTCGGTAGCGTCGGCCTGGTCAGCCTCGGCGGCCAGACCCGTGTAATCCTTGTTCAGCAGCGAGACATAGAGCTTTGCGTTCATCTCGCTGGAGTAAATGACGTAGGCGTCATCCGCACCGTCGCCGTTCTTGTCCACGCCGACATCGACAAAGACGGTCATGTCGCGGGCCTCGCCCAGACGGTTGGCGTTCAGCGTCGTGTCGTAGTTCATACGGGTGACGTTCTGCACCGTGAAGGGGCCGAACGGGCTGTCGCTGGTGGCAATGCCGACCATGGCGCGGCTGTAGCGGCTGGCAGGGCAGTTGCCAATGCAGCCACCGGCCACCCAGCTGTTCAGGTCGCTGTTGTTGTACAGCGGCCCGTCAGCGTGCCAGATCAGGACAAACTGCTTCGTGGAGTCGTTGTAGATCATCTTGGGGCGCTCGGTGACGCAGTAGTTGCCGTACAGGGTCTCAAAGGCCAGCTGCAGGCGGGTCGTGGTCACGTTGCGCACGGTGCTGTCGGTGCTGTCCGGGTAGAGCAGGCTCGTCGCCGTGATCGGCTCCTCGTCATAGCTCTTGGCGGTCCAGCTGATGTCGTTCAGGTCCGTGGGGGCCTTCTCGTACTCGGTGACATAGGCACGCAGGAAGTTCTTGACGTTGCGGAACTGGCTCTCGGTCACACCCCCGGGTGCGGCGGACAGCTTACCCCAGGCCTTCAGCGTCTCGAGGTTCGTGGCGCTGAGCTGCATGACGTTGTAGTCCTGCGTCGTGCCGGTGCCACTGGCACCCGGGCTGGAGGTGATGGCCTTCTCGGTGCCCTCCTCAATGGGCAGGATGGTGCTCTGGGTATAGAGGATGGTGCCGTGGTCGGTCCAGTTGTACAGGTCGGTGGAGCTGTAGCAGCGCACGCCGTCCACAGGGCGGGTGTTGTTGGTCTTGTCCTCACCGAACCAGAGGTAAACGGCCTTGCCCTCGGTGATGTCACCATCGCCGTCCAGGTCGTAGTTGACGCAGCCGTCGCCGGTGCCCTCCTTCAGGGCCATGGCGGAGCCGCCGTGGGCCTGCATGGGCAGGCCGGTGTCAGCCTTGATAACCGTGCCGGTGGTGCCGGGGATCGAGGTGTAGGTCTCGGGCAGGGTGCGCAGACCGGCGTACTGGGAATCCAGGGCGCTGGCGGCGCTGCGCAGCTCCTCGGTGGTTGCGTCGCCGTCGGCAGCCAGCTTTTCAGCGGCGGCCAGGGCGTCGTTCAGCTCGGGCAGCGTGTCAGCCACGCCGGACTTGTTGCCGGTGTACTGCCAGCTTTCGAGCTTTTCGGTAGCGTACGCAATGTCATTGTCGGCATCCTTCTGCAGGGCGGTGCGGATCTCGGCGATCTTTGCCAGCAGCGCCTCACGGGCGACAGTGGCTGGGTTCTTGGCCTCGCGGCGGGCAGCGGTCTCATTGGCAGCGCTGCGGGCGCTCACGGCGGTGGGTTTGACGACGATGTTGTCGTACTGGCCGGTCAGCAGGTAGTTAGTGCCAGCATTGCGGGCGACGGTAGCGGAGATGTCGGTGGCCTCGCTCAGCTTGAAGCCGATGTCCGCGATCTCGCCGGCCTTCGTGCCGTTGACGTAGATGGTCAGTGCGCCGTTGCCGCCGTCGGTCTCCTTGTAGACGAAGGCGAAGGCGTTCCACTCGCCGATGGCGACATCGCCCAGCGAGATCTCGTTCTGGCTGACGCCCTTCGTGGAGCCGTCGACGCCGTAGCCTACCTTGCCGTCATAGGTCAGCAGGTGCAGACGGTTGCTGCCGGTACTGATCGTAAAGGCGGAGCGCATGGCGGTCTTGGTTTTGTCGCTGCTCGGTTCCTCGATCATCACATCGGCCAGCAGGGTGAACTGGGTGCGGCCAAACAGGTTCTGTGCGTCGGTGATGGTCGCATGGTAGTCATTCTTGTCGTTCCACTGGGTGGAAACCTTCAGGATGGTGTTCCAGGCGTCGTCGGTCAGGGTAGCGGTGTTGGCAGCCAGCGTCAGGCTGCCGTTGTCCTCCAGCACCTTGTTGAAGAAGCCGGACTCGGAGCCTACCGCCTTGCCGTTGACAGCCAGCCAGCTGATAACAGGAGCCTGGGTGCCGGTGGCGGTGACGGTGTAGCTGACGACCTGGTCCTCATCAATGGTGAAGGTCAGGCTGTTGATGATGTCGCCGCTGCTGCCGGACAGGTTCAGCGTGGCGGTGTCGGTCAGGGCGTTGCCCTCGGCATCGGTCACGACAGCAGTCATCGGGCGGTTCATGCTCCACCACTCGCGGTGGGCACTGGTCAGGGTGTAGGTACCGGCGGGCAGGGTCAGCGCGTAGGTCAGGGTCTCGCCTGCCTGGTTGTACTTGCCGTAGATGCCGGTAGCCGTCTTGTCGGCGGTGCCAGAGTAGCCCTTGGTGCCTGCGTCGGTATCGACAAGGCCCCAGGTGTTGGCGTCGGTCTTGATCTGGTCGAACTTATCGTTCAGCAGCTTGTCGCCCAGCGCCTTCTTGTACAGTTCGTAGGTATCGGTGGTGCCGCCAGTCACGCTGGTGGGATCACCGGCCACGGTGTCGATGAAGTAAACAGTGTCGCCGGGGATGACCTCGGTGATCTGAACGCTGACGGTCAGGGGCTCGCCCAACGCATTGACGGCGTCCTTCACAGTGCCGCTGATGGAGGCAGAGGCGTAGGCGTTTGCAGCCAGTGCATCGGTGTCAACGTTCCACTCGACTTCCTTCGCCTCGGTGGTGCCGTCGGCCAGCTTGACATCAACCTCGGCGGGCAGATCGCCCACACCGCTGCCGGTCACGTAGTAATCCAGCGTCGGCAGTTTAGTCAGGACCTCGATTACAGCGTCGTCAGCCGCCTCAAGGCGAGTGCCGATGGTGTTCAGCGCATCCACCTTGAGGGTGCCGGACTTCAGCACGATCTTGACGGAGTGCTTGCCAGCCTCGAGGTCAGACATGATGTAGGCCTCGCCGCGGGTAGCAGCTGCCTTGGTGGTCGCGTTCTCAGCCTTCAGCTGATTGTCAACATAGACGTCAATGACAGCGGAGCCGTCGTTGCCGCCCATGATCGCAAAGCCGCTTCCATCCACCGTGAAGGTGAAGGAAGAGTCTGTGCTGCTGGAGACGGACATGGTGCGATACCAGTTGTCAGCACTGCCGCCGCCCGGGTTGTTGATGGCCCAGGTGCCCTCATAGGCAACGCCGTCATCCTGACCGTCGATCATGGCAGTAGCATACGGGATGCCGCCCTTGACGGTCTTGACCTCCAGGTTATCTGCGTAGACCTGCGTCCAGTTGGAGCTGATCTTCACGCGGCCCGAGAGCATCGGGTTTGCGTCGGTGTAACTGGTGACCTTGTTGCCGTCGATGTAGGCATACACGGTGTCGCCCAGGCCGGTAAGCTTGAGGTTGTACTTGCCCTCGGCGTTCTTGGGGACGGTGCCGCTGGCAACCTGCGTATCGATACGGTACAGCTTCCAGCTGCCTGCGCCGTTGATTTCCAGCGTGTAGCCGCTGTTGTTCCAGTTCATGCCGGTCTGGGCACGGATAGTCAGGCGCTCGTAGCGTCCGGACTCTGCACCCGGCAGAGTCACGTCAATGGAGGCGCTGTAATCCATCCAGCGCCAGTCTCCGACGATGGTCGCGGGGTCGCCGCCGTTCCACTGGTTTACGCTGGAGGCATTCTCCTGCTTGAGCTGGCCGTTCTCAACGATCCACGCGCCGTGGGTGTCCAGCATATAGCGGGGCTCATTGCCGCGGGAAACCAGATAGTTCTCGGTGGTCTTCTTGCCGGTGGTGGCATTGTACACCGTAACGTCTTCCTCGTTGGTATACTCAAAGTTATCCGCGTAGAGGTAGTCGTCGGTGGTGTTCTGGTTTTTACCGGTGGAGTCGGTATCCAGCACGGTACGGGTCTCGGTCTGGATGTAGTCGCCGCTGCCGTCCTCGGTGGGGAAGCGCTCCGGCGTAGTGTCCAGCGTGGTCGCGGTCACAACGCTGTAGGCGGGCACGGTGACACAGGCGATGCCGTCCTCGATCTTGACATCCTCGCCCTGCTTCAGGTAGTCGCCCGTGACAGTGGTCCAGATGTGCAGCGCGTCAACGGAGAGGTTCATGTCAGAGGTCTTGACAGCGAAGGTCTTCTCATTCTGGGTATTGTTGATGAACACGGTAGAGAAGTTCGTCTTGTCGGGGGCAGCCAGCGTCATGTAGCTGGCGTCGCCGTTGATACCGGCAGTCTGGTGCTCGTTGTCGCTGGAGCCGAAGGAGCCGTAGGTCGCGTTCGGCAGCACACGCCAGATGCCGTTGGTGTTGGTGTCGTTCTCCCAGCCGGTCTTGGCGAATTTCGTAATGTGGCTCAGCATGTAGAGCACGGGGTCATAGTGGATATAGCCGCTCCACGGATCGCGGGCGGACAGCAGCTCCTTGTGACCGTACTGGATGCCCTCATAGAAGGAGCCAATCGCGGGCTGGAACATGTACATCGTGCGGCGGGAGCCGACAAAGGCGTTGGGCAGGCTGTCCAGCAGCGCCAGCGGGCTCTGGTAGCCGCCGATGGTGCCGGCACCGTACTCGGTGGTCTTGTTCTCCTGCAGCTCGGAATAGCCGAAGGTCGCGCAGCCCTCGCTGTACCAGACCTCCTTGTCGTCCACGTCCGCCATCTTGATGTAATCATCGGTGGCGTTGGTACGGTAGTGGAAGCCGATAGCATCGACGGCGTCGTACACGCCGGAATCACTGCGCATCAGGGGAACTATCTTCAGGCCCTTGTTCTCGTCAGAGGCGACGATTTTAATGTTGTTGTAGGCCTTCTTCGCTTCCTCGGTGAAATAGCTGGGGAAGTCGGTCTCGTTCTCCAGCGCGTTGGCGAAGTACTTGATGATCTCGCCGTCGGGGCTGCCGGTCTCGTTCTTATCGGGATCGATGTAGTCGACGACATAGCCGTACTTCTCGTAGGCGTCGAAGATGGTTTCCTTATACCATTTATAAATGGCAGCGTATTTCTCGGTGCCGTCGGCCTTGGCCTTGACCCAGTTGGGATACTCCCAGCGCAGGATCGAGACCTTGACATTCGGGTTGATCTTCTTGGCGTCAGCAGCCATGACGAAACCCGGAGAACGAGAGGCGTCGGCTTCCTCGTCCTCATAGCGCTTCGTGCAGGCCTCGGCGCCTGTGGAGTTGTTGCCATCGTTGCCCATCTCCATCTTGATGTTGGAGAACATCGGGTACTCGCCGCCGAACAGATACTGCATCATGGACCAGTAGGCCTGCGGATTCTCGGACTTGTAGTCCAGCAGCAGGTTGCTGGTGGAGTTGCCGTTCAGCATGCCCAGGCCCTTGTAGGTCCAGCCGTTGACGTTCTTGGCCGCGGCCTCCACGTCAGTGCCGGTGATGGAGACAACACCGTCCACATTAGCGGCGTTGTTCTTGGCCGCCAGGCGCTCTGCCGTGACTTTCTTGGCCTCATCCTCACTCATGGCCGTGCCCTGCACGACGATGTTGTCGTAAGAGCCGTTCATCAGGTAGCTTGTGCCGAAGGAACGGCAGATCAGAGCCTGCAGATCAGACTGGTCGCTGATCTTAAAGCCGATGTCGGCGATTTCCGTCGCCTTTTCGCCGTTCAGGTAGACAACGACTTTGCTGCCACTTTCGGTTTCCTGATAGGTCAGCGCCATAGCGTTCCACTCGCCGCTCTTGGCACCGGCCAGATCAGCCTGGGCCGCACTGACGCCACCGTTATTGGCACCGTAGCCAATCTTTCCCTGGCTGGTGAATACGTGCAGGCTCTGTCCATCCTTACCGATGGTGAACGCCGCCGCTTTGCCGTCATTGCCTGAGGCAAAGCTGACCTTCAAATCAGCCAGCAGCGTAAACTGTGCACGCTGGAAATAGCTGGGTGCGTTGTTGATGGACGCATGGCCGCCGTTTTTGTTGTTCCAGGCGGTGCCGGTCAAGGTCAGGACCTTGCCGTAGCCGTTCAGCTCATCTTCCTCAAGAGAAATATCGGTCTTATTGCCGTCGGCCTGCGTCGTATACAGAGTCAGCAGACCGTCTTCCTCCTCCAGCACCTTGCCGAAGTTCTCGTTGTCGCCATCCACGGGCGTGTCGGGGACCTCCACGTCGCCGGTGCGCTCAATGGCCAGCCAGCTGACAGCGGGAGCCTGCTTATTCGTCGCAGTCAGCGTGTAGGTGACAACCGTGCTCTCATTCAGCGTGAACTCGACCTCGTTCTTTGCCTTGGCGCTGGCCTTGGAAACCGTAATGCTGCCATCCGCGGCCAGCTTATTGCCGGTAGCGTCCGCCAGAGAGGTGGTGAAGCTGCGGGGGCCATCCCACCATTCGCGGTGATAGGAGGTCAGCTTGTACTTGCCTGCGGGTAGGGTCAGGCTGTAGGAGATCGTTTCGCCGATGGCATTGTTTTTGCCGTAAACACCGGTGTAGTCCTTGTCATCAATTTGAGATACCTTATTGACCACATAGCCCTTCGTCTGAGCGTCGGTATCCACCAGACCCCAGGTCGCGTCGCCCTGGTAGAACTGGTCGGACTTGCCGTTCAGCAGCTGGTCGCCCAGCAGTGCCTTGGCGGCTGCGTAGGCGGCAGTGGACTGAACATTGTCCATCTGGTCGTTTCCGGTAGCGGCCACGCTGTCGATGAAGTAAACGGTGTCTGCGGGGATGACCTCCACGGTGTACTCGTTGCCGGCCTTATCCTTTGCAGTGACGGTTGCATAGGGCTCTGCGAAGGTATTCGCAGTCACATCGTCCGCCCAATCGATCCCGGCAGGAACCACACCGACGTTTGTTGCGATGCGGACCGTGGTGGCCTGAGGTGCAGCAGCCTCCTGCGCAGCGGGGGCAGCGGTCTCCTCGGCGGCAGGAGCCTCCTCAACAGGGGCATCCATCGGGGCGAGAGCCGCTTCCTCCGCAGGTGCTTCCTCGACAGGCGTCTCTTCAGCAACAGACTCCTCCGCTGGGGTCTCTGTGGGGACTGCGTCCTCCGTCGGAGCCTCCTCGGCGGCAGGCGCAGCCTCCTGGACGACGGCAGCCACTGGCTGTTCGTCGGCCGCAAAGGCCTGCGTCGGGACCATGCTGGCCAGCATACCGACACAAAGAGCCGACGCGAGTACGCGCTTGCCCTTGTGCTGTGCTTTTCTCATAGTTTTCATCCTTTCTCTTTAAGCGGCGTGAGCATTATGCACAAATTCGCTTCGCAGTGGTTCACTACTATAATACAAGGTGCCAGTGTTTTCCCTCCATGTAAAAAATCCTGTTCTTCCTGCACTTTTTCCTGTACTTTTCCCGCATTGCGCTTTCAAGTGGAATCACACAAATACTACATTTTTTACTTTGAAATTTACATGGAGTTTATATGTCTGCTTTCTGTATACTTAGATGTTAAAAAGATATTTTCGTGGTAGCCGCGGACTTCTTTCGGTATTTTAATTTCTATCCAGGCACTGTTGGATAAGTTGGATGTCCTGGAATGTTTTGAAGATGCACAGCATTCGTTGAGAATCGGCGAGCTACTCAACAAACAGGCTGAAATATATGAAGCCCTTGGGATAGAGGTACCGACCTCGTCATGTTAACCAGAGAATCCAGGAAGTACCGCTCGCTTATCATTCCTTTACCGTCATCATAATGCGTACCGTATTCAAGAGATGCCGAACCATAATAGCTGCACTTGGGAAAATGAATCAGAACTGATTCACTTTTTTGCGTCAAGATTTTTGGATGAATCTAAACTGATTCACTCTGGGGGATATGCGACTTTGTATGGGTGCTGGGTTTAAGTGACTTCGGTTTAGGAGCAGATGTGTTTTGCAAGCATAGCATGTGGATATCCACATGCACATTTCTGGGGTGTACCCCCAGACCCCCGGCAGCTTCCAAGTGACGATAGTGACGACGTTTCCGATATACCCCTGCTACCGTATCCCATAAACATCGTCACTGTCGTCACCATCGTCACTTAATACAGGCAAGCCGTTTTATCTGCGGCTTGCCTATTTTATTTTTTGTAAATGTGCAGGGCTTTTTAGCACAATGGGTGTTATGCTGGTTTTGAACTGCATTTTGGTGTTCAGACAAATGCGAAATCTTTTAAAGCTCATACATTGCATTTTCTTAGTAAATTAAGTTTAATCCCGCAAAAGGTGCGGGATATCTGTTGTATCATAGAGGGTATTAAATTTCAGAATTTTTCTTGGCAAGCGCGAGATTTAACTCTTCCCGGTGGCTATATAGTGAATGCCTTTCTAATAAAGCTTGTTAATTTTTTTCAAATAAGACCACTGATGTCTTATTTGACTTGTATTGTATTATTTGAACTATATATTTTTGTAATGGTGCAAAAACTGCACCATTAGGGCTATATGCTATGATTTAAATTCTATTATTTTTTCAGAAAGCGTCACCTTTTGCCACTTCCCAGCGGCTATATAGTAGAAATACTTTTCTCTATATTTTTTGAGTACGGTTGCAAAAGCTGCAACTGTTTAGTTCGTATGATATGATTTAAGGTTTAGCCTAATTTGCCCCTCGCTTTCCTTGGATTTCGCGCCGCTGTTTTTCGTCAACATTGCCAAGAAATCGTATGTGAATTTGTGAGAAAACTTTTTAACTGTAACGAATGATTTGACAGTTACCTGTTATCATATTGTTCAAATTATATATTTTTTGCTTCGCGTCAGATTTTGCCACTTCTCAGCGGCTATATAGTGAAGGCCTTTTTATTTTATCTACATAGGAGGAACCCATGAACACGGAATTTCAAGATTTGCCTAACGTCATCAGCCCCAAGGAAGTGCAAACTTACTTCGGCATCTCTCGCTCAATTACCTACCGCATTTTCCATGATGCGAGTTTCCCTGCATTCTACATCGGCAATCGGTTGCTAGTGCGGCGGGATGAATTATTGGAATGGCTGGAACAGCAAAAGGTCAATAAAGCCCAAAATGAGAACCCGAAGATTGTTGGGTCTGATGAATAGCTTTCTCCACGCACCTGTGGTAGTCTTTGTGTCACGAAAGGAGACGTTGCAACGTGAAAGACATAATCAAGAAACCTGTCCGACGAGGACACAACGAGGGCAACATCCGCCGACGCACTGACGGGCGCTGGGAGGTTCGGCTGTCAGCCGGGATCGACTACAAGACTGGCAAGGTCAGGCGCACATCCACCTGTTGCAACACACGGCAGGAAGCCATTGCCATCTTGCAGCAGCAAGCCCACGAGGTCCGCACACAGGGCTGGCGCGATCCGATGTCGGTGACACTTGGCGAGTGGTACGAATACTGGCTGGATACTTACATGAAGGATACCGTCAAGCAGTCTACTTATGCCAGCTACCGCAGCTACTTAAACAAGCACTTTTGTGTGTTGGGAAAGATTTTATTAAAGAAATTAGAACCACACACCCTGCAAGAGTTTTATAATTACAAATTCCGCGAGGAAGGACTATCTCCCAAAACACTCCGCAACTACCACATGGCAATGCACAAATGCTTACAGCAGGCGGTAAAAGAGCGGTTACTGGTGTACAATCCCTGCGATGCAGTAACCCTGCCCAGCGGGGAGAAACCCGAAATCGTGGTTTTAACCAACGACCAGCAACGGGCGCTGGTTCAGGCCAGTTACCGCCACCGCTATGGAGTGTTCATCCGGCTGGACTTGTGTACCGGACTGCGGATGGGGGAATTGCTGGCGCTGAAATGGGAAGATATTGACTTTTCTACCGCTCAGCTTCACGTCAGACGTACTATCAACCGCCTTGCCAAGTACGAAGCCCACAACGGCGAGAACAAGACTGAGATTGTATTCGGCACACCCAAAACGAAAAACGCCCGCCGTACCATCCCGTTGACCCGCACAATGGTAGACGAACTTACCCGCTGGAAGAAACAGCAAGCACAAGACAAACTGCGGGCAGGGGATAAATACACCGACGATGGCTTTATTGTCACCAACGAGTTCGGTCACTACTTTGAGCAGAAAACTTTCAAGGATTACTATGACCGCCTGTTGAAAGATGCCGACATCGGACACTTTACGTTCCACGCCATGCGGCACACGTTCGCCACTCGCGCACTGGAAAGGGGCATGGACTACAAAACGCTGTCAGCCATTCTCGGTCACTACTCCGTAGCGTTCACAATGGATACCTACGTTCACAGTATGGACGAACACAAGCGCCACGAGATGGACAAGATGGACGATATGTTCGGGATGCAGTACAGCATCTCGGTTGAGAACCAGCCATACCCTGTACTCTGCACACTCTCCCCGGACGGCTGTATTGCCCACGTTCCCGACTTCCCGAAAGTCACCACACAAGCCCCCACATTGGATGCCGCCCTGCTCGAAGTCAAACAGCAAATCCAAAAAGCCCTGCGCCAGTACAAGAACCCGCCCATTCCCACCAAACAGGAACAAATCGTAGTGCCAACCAACAGCGTTCTGGTACTCGTCAAAGCAAGCTAACTGCGCTGACCGCTCCTATTTTTACCCGCCAAGTCAGCAAGATTTATCCACAAAAAGCGTCCGGACGGTTGAAAATCTCAACCGTCCGGACGCAGTCGTTTTCCCGTTTTGGGGTCATTTTGGGGTCAAAAATCAGAATTTTCAAGAACAAGTCCGAAAATCATAACCCCACGTTGAACGTGGGGTTTGCAAAACAGCCCCATAGGGGCATCAATACCAGCCGCGCCTAAAGGCGCACAATGAGCGACGCCAACC
>CAVAGJ010000053.1:0-16145 GCA_963588145.1 Coriobacteriaceae bacterium | reverse complement strand
CATGATTTTTCCCCGCTGTTCGATTTGCGTGTCAAAGGTCGGAACAGCATCCATGGCATCCGCGCGGGTTATAAAAGGGGAACAAGCTAAAAAAGACGGAGCCACCTCGTAGCAGGCGTCCGTCTTAGATTATAATTGTCATATCTTAGGCTCTTTTTTGAAAATGGTGTAAATGTGGTGTAAATTGGGGATTAGAGAACTTTTAAGCACAAATAGTACATCGTCGTATCGTTTATTATTTGTTGCAGATATATTTTTCGTCAAGAAGCTGCGCGGTTTGTGACGAAACTGTTAAACTTGAAAAAAGTTTGCCGAAACCCCTTGACAGTTTGCAAAACTGGCATATAATAAATTTAGCACTCAGAGATAAAGAGTGCTAAACAAGCCAGAAACTTCGCAGCTAAGGAGATGAGCAGCATGGCCATGGATGCCCGCAAGCAACGTATCCTGGAAGCTATTGTTGCCCTGTATGCCAACGATGGCGAGCCTGTTGGCTCTGGCCTGCTGGCAAACTACTTTGACATGGCACTGTCCAGTGCCACCCTGCGCAATGAGATGGCCGCCCTGACAAAGCTGGGTCTGCTGGAACAGCCCCACACCAGTGCCGGGCGGGTGCCCAGCGCACAGGGTTACCGCTATTACCTCGATCACCTGATCGAAGCCCCCTCCGCCACGGCGTTGACCGATGAGGATCGCCAGCACATCGATGGTCTTTTTGCCTGCATGGATGCCGAGCCTGAAAAGCTGGTGCCCGCAGCGGCCCGTAGCCTGGCCGACTTGACCGGCTGCGCCGCCGCTGCCACCACCCCCCAGGCACCGGATCTTTGCATTGCGCATTTCGAGGTCGTGCAGGTAGGTCGTTACTCTGCCGCCGTGCTGGCCGTTACCAGCGCAGGCGGTGTGCGTACCCGCGTGGCGCGGGTGGACACCGGCCTGACCCGGGACGATGCCGCTAACCTGGCGCAGCTGCTCAACCGCGGGCTGACCTTTGTGGCTCCGCAGGATTTGAACCCGATGCTGACCGCCAGTATGGTACTGGCAGCAGGGGAGCGGCTGGCCTCCGTTGTGATGGCCGCCTGCGCCCTGGTTACCACCGGCCCGCAGGCTTGCCTGGAGGGTGCGCAATATCTGGCAAAGATGCCTGATGTCCGCCAGAACCTGGGTACGCTGCTGGAGATCTTCTCCGACAACGAAGCCGCTGCCGCGCTGATTCGCCCCGAGGGCGGTAAGATCACCGCCACCTTAGGCAGCGACCTAGACCCGGCGATGCCGGGGGCCTGCATTGTCAGCAAGCGGTACTTAGCCGGCGGCGGGCTGACCGGGTCGGTCGCATTGATCGGCTCCACACGGATGGAATATCACCGCCTGCTGCCGATTCTGAACTACTTTGCCACCAAGTTGGGGCAGAGCATGGCCGGGCAGAGCCAGTAAATATTTTGTAAGGAGAACCCGCAATGAGCCACGAAGCAGAAAATAAAGAAGCAGAAAATAAAAAAGAAACTGCGACCGCACCCGAAGCGGAACAGACCGTGACCCCCGAAACTGAACCCCAGACCGAGGGCAAGCACGCGGAAAAGCACGATTGCAAGCACCATCACGAAAAGGCAGCGCTGGAAGCCAAACTGGAAGCCAGCGAAAAGAAGAACGAGGAGCTGAAAAATCAGCTGCTGCGTACCGCTGCCGAGTACGATAACTACCGCAAGCGCAGCCAGCGCGAGGCTGACCAGAAGTTCAACGATGGCGTTTCCCACGCCATCACCCAGATTTTGGGCATCCTGGACACGCTGGACATGGCCGCCAACGCTGTATGTGCTGACGAGAACTACAAAAAAGGTGTTATGATGACGCTGGACAAAGCCGCAAAGGCCTTGGAGAACCTGAATATCACCGAGATCGAGGCGCTGAACAAGCCTTTCGACCCCAACTTCATGAACGCCGTGCAGCAGGTCCCGCCCGCTGAGGGGCAGGAGAGTGGTGCTGTCGTACAGGTCTTCCAGAAAGGCTACAAGATCGGCGATAAGATCATCCGCCACGCAACAGTTGTTGTTGCTGAATAAGCCTGACCGGGCCGCAGGGTTCGTTCACATAAATTAAGAGATTCACCACATTCAAAGCAAATTTGAAGGGAGTTTTATAGTATGAGCAAAATCATTGGTATTGACCTTGGCACCACCAACAGCTGCGTAGCTGTTATGGAGGGCGGCGAGCCCGTTGTTATCGCGAACGCTGAAGGTGCCCGCACCACCCCGTCTGTTGTCGGCTTCACCAAGACCGGTGAGCGTCTGGTTGGCCAGGTTGCAAAGCGCCAGGCTATCACCAACCCCGAGAACACCATCTCTTCCATCAAGCGTAAGATGGGCACTGCCGAGAAGACCCTGGTAGGTGGCAAGGAGTACACCCCCGAAGAGATCAGCGCTATGATTCTGAGCAAGCTGAAGGCTGATGCTGAAGCTTACCTGGGCGAGCCTGTCACCGAGGCCGTCATCACCGTTCCTGCTTACTTCAACGACAGCCAGCGTCAGGCCACCAAGAACGCTGGTACTATCGCCGGCCTGAACGTTAAGCGTATCATCAACGAGCCTACTGCTGCTTCTCTGGCTTACGGCATCGATAAGGAAGCCGATCAGAAGATCATGGTCTACGACCTGGGCGGCGGCACCTTCGATGTCTCCATCATCGAGATGGGCGATGGCGTTACCGAGGTTCTGTCCACCAACGGTGATACTCACCTGGGCGGCGACGACTTCGATGAGCGCATCATCAACTGGATGGCTGAGGACTTCCAGCGCGAGAACAACATCGACCTGCGCAAGGACAAGATGGCTGCCCAGCGTTTGAAAGAAGCTGCTGAAAAGGCCAAGATCGAGCTGTCCAGCGCTACCACCACCAACATCAATCTGCCGTTCATCACTGCTGATGCCAACGGCCCCAAACATTTGGATATGACCCTGACACGCGCCAAGTTCAACGAATTGACCGCTGATCTGGTCGAGCGCACTATGACCCCCGTCCGCAAGGCTCTGGCCGATGCTGGCCTGAAGGCTTCTGACCTGGCCAAGGTCCTGATGGTCGGCGGCTCCACTCGTATCCCCGCCGTCTATGACGCTGTCAAGAAAGAACTGGGCTGCGAGCCGTTCAAGGGTATCAACCCTGATGAGTGCGTGGCTGTCGGCGCTGCCATCCAGGGCGGTGTTCTGCAGGGCGATGTCAAAGGCCTGCTGCTGCTGGATGTCACCCCGCTGAGCCTGGGCATTGAGACCCTGGGCGGTGTCTGCACCAAGATTATCGACCGTAACACCACCATCCCCACCAAGAAGAGCCAAATCTTCTCCACCGCTGCTGACAACCAGCCCAGCGTTGAGGTCAACGTCCTGCAGGGCGAGCGTGAGTTTGCCCGCGACAACAAGAGCCTGGGTACTTTCCATCTGGACGGCATCGCTCCGGCTCCCCGTGGTGTGCCCCAGATCGAAGTTACTTTCGACATCGATGCCAACGGTATCGTGCATGTAAGCGCTAAGGACCTGGGCACCGGCAAGGAGCAGAGCATCACCATCACCGCTTCTACCAACATGAGTAAGGATGACATCGACAAGGCTGTCAAGGACGCTGAGCAGTATGCCGCCGAGGATAAGAAGCGCCGCGAGGAAGTTGACGTTCGCAACAACGCTGACCAGATGGTCTTCCAGACCGAGAAAGCCCTGGGCGAGTTCGGCGACAAGGTTTCTGCCGCTGAAAAGAGCGAAGTTGAGACCAAGCTGTCTGCCCTGAAGGAAGCCCTGAAGTCCGGCACTGTGGACGACATCAAGGCAAAGCAGGATGACCTGCAGAAGGCTTTCTACGCAATCAGCGAGAAGGTTTACCAGCAGGCCGCCCAGGCACAGGGCCAGCAGCCCGGTGCACAGCCCGGCAACGATGCCGGTGCCCAGCCCAAGGATGACGGCGCTGTTGATGCCGACTTCCATGAGGTCTAATTTGTAAACAAGCACTCCTGATAGGCCGCCGCCAGGCACCCCCGGCGGCGGCCCTTGGGGGTTTTAGAGAAATTTACCCAAATAGAGGGGATAGATTCTATGGCAGAAAAACGTGATTATTACGAGGTGCTGGGACTCGGCAAAAACGCCACCGATGCCGAGATCAAAAGCGCCTACCGCAAACTCGCCAAAAAGTACCACCCCGACCTGAACCCCGGCGATAAGACTGCCGAGGAGAAGTTCAAGGAAGTCAACGAGGCGAACGATGTACTTTCCGACCCGGAAAAACGCAAGCGCTATGACCAGTTCGGCTTTGCCGGGGTCGATCCCAACTATGGGGCCGGCCAGGGCGGCTACGGTGGCGGCTTTGGCGGCGGCTTCAACGGTGCCGGCGGTGTAGACCTGGGCGATATCTTCGGCGACCTGTTCGGCGGTGGTTTTGGCGGCTTCGGCGGCTCTTCCCGCGCGAACCCCAACGCCCCCCGCAAGGGCCACGACATCCAGGCCAGCGTCATTCTGACCTTTGAGGAAGCCGCCCACGGCTGCACCAAAAAGGTCACGCTGAACCGTCAGCAGACCTGCCCGGACTGCAACGGCAGCGGCTGTGAGCCGGGCAGCAGCCCCGAGACCTGCACCCAGTGCAACGGCCGTGGCTATGTGGTGACCCAGCAGCGTACCCCCTTTGGCGTGATGCAGAGCCAGCAGCCCTGCCCGCACTGCGGCGGACGCGGCACCATCATCAAGAACCCCTGCAAGACCTGCCGCGGCACCGGCAAGACTTCCGCCCGCAAGACGCTGGAGGTCAAGATCCCGGCTGGTATCAATGACGATCAGAACATTGCACTGCGCGGCCAGGGCGATGCCGGTACTAACGGTGGCCCTGCCGGTGACGTGATCGTACATGTAACGGTCAAGACCGATGCGGTGTTTGAGCGCGATGGTTACGATGTGTACGTCCGTGTGCCCATCACCTACTCCCAGGCTGTGCTGGGCGCTGAAATCGAAGTGCCCACCGTGGACGGCAAGGTCGCCCAGAAGATTCCCGAGGGCACCCAGAGCGGTACCAAGTTCCGCCTGCGCGGCCAGGGCATCCAGTACCTGAACGGCCGTGGCCGTGGTGACCAGTACGTCATCGTGGATGTGGAGATTCCCAAGAAGCTGAACCGCACCCAGCGCGAAGCCCTGAAATCCTTTGAGGACAGCCTGAAAGACGACAACTACGAAAAGCGCAAAGGCTTCTTCAAGAATTTGAAAGATCGGTTTACGTCTTAACCAGACTCCATAATAAGCAGCAACCCCCGAAACCGTTAAGGTTTCGGGGGTTGCTTTATTTTATCGATGCAAAAGGCGTGGTGTCTTCTGTACGGCCCAGCAAATAATCTACGCTAACATTATAAAAGTCTGCCAGCAGAAGCAGCTTTTCCGCTGTCAGTTCAATGACACCCGTTTCATATTGAGAATAGGTGTTTTGGGAAACATGAAGTACCTCCGCAAGCTGTCGCTGGCGATAGTCATGGTCCTCCCGCAGGTTTCGGATATTTGGAAATACCATCTGGCAGCCCTCCCAGTATCATTATGGTTATCTGTCAGAAAGATATTGACTTTTATCTGTAATACAGATAAAATATGAGTAATTACTTATCCTTTTCAATGATTCTTGTTTTTCCCTGAATTATGTATTATTGAAAAGGGGATTAAAAAGGAGTTGCGCATATGAAAAAACATTTTACCACTCTTGTTGCCATCACCTTGTCGTTATTGCTTTCCGCCTGCGGAAGTTCTTCGGCATCTGATACCGTAAGCAGTACGCAAAATTCTACGGAATCCCCCGCCGCTTCTGTTGCAGAATCTGCCGCCGTTGAGGAAGCGCCTTCCTTTCAGGAGCAGACCATTGTCGATAATGAATATTGCACCATGACTTTACAAAGTATCGACGAAAGCGGCATGCTGGGATACAGCTGGAAAGTCTATCTTGAAAATAAAACAGACAAAAATCTGATGTTTGGTATCGATGATTGCTCTGTCAATGGTGTTATGGCCGATCCTTTCTGGGCTGAAAGTGTTGCCGCTGGAAAGAAAAGCAACGAAACCATTTCCTGGTCGTCTTCTCTCTTTGAAGAAAACGGCATCAGTGCGGACAACGTAACTCAGGTCTCTTTTAACCTCCGCGTTTATGATTATGACGATTGGTCTGCCGATGATTTTGTCGATAATACATTTACTATCTACCCTATGGGAGAAGAAAATGCGTCCACTATTGAACGCGCCTCGCAGGATTCCGACATTGTCCTGGTCGACAATGATGCTTGCACGATGGTTGTAACAGGCTTTGACCCTGACTCGGTCTTCGGCTATTCTGTCAATGTTTATCTCGTAAACAAAACAGATGAAAATCTTATGTTCTCCATTGGCGATGCTAGTATTAACGGCTTTATGTGCGACCCTTTCTGGGCGACCAGCGTAGCAGCAGGAAAAACGAAAAATACCAGCATTGAATGGTCTAATTCGACCTTGGAAGAAAGCGGTATCGAATCCGTTGAGGAAATCGAACTTCCCATTCGAGTATACTATGAAGACAACTGGTCTAGTGACGATGTAGTAAGTGAAACTTACACCATTACTCCCCAGTAACTTCGTAAGGAGGAATCATAATGAAAACTGGAAAGTTAGTCATTGGAATTATTAGCATCGTCCTGTTTGTTCTTGTTGCCATGCAATCGTGCGCAGCCGGGGTAAGCAACGCTCTTAGTAGCAACGGTGAAGTAAGCGGTTCTGCGGGCTTTTTACTGGCTGCCAGCTTGTTGGTTGCCGGTATCGTATCCATCTGCACACGCGGTGGCGGAAAAGGCGGCTATGTCAGCGCCGGTTTTTATATCGTGGCTGGTTTGATTGCGTTGATTTGTGCGGGTAGTTATTCCGATTTATATGTCTGGGCCGTTATCAGCTTGATTTTCGGCATTCTTTCTTTTATATTTACCAAAAAGCAAAATTAAGCAGCAAGCCCCCGGAGCCGTATAGCTCCGGGGGCGTTTTTTGTTATTGCCGCAACACAAAGGCCCCCTTGTGCAAAGGGGGCTCCGCCGAAGGCGGTGGGGGATTGTGGACTTACCAATACATCGGTCTACCCTCGTAAGGTCGCAATCCCTCCGTCACGGCTGCGCCGTGCCACCTCCCTTTGCACAAGGGAGGCTTTTAGGCTGCGGCTTACTTTGATATTCTGGCTTTCACTTCTTTGTCGATATACTCACAGACACCTTGGAAGTTTTGGGTAATAACATTATTTGGGATACGTATCACTTTTAGCCCGTAACTTTCCAGGAATTTCGTACGCTGAACATCGGCTTCGATTCCGTCACCTTCGTAATGCTGCGAACCATCCAATTCAATAACCAACTTAGCCTGCGGGCAGTAAAAATCCGCAATATATCGTCCAAGCACCTTTTGCCGCAAGAACCGCACAGGATATTGCCGGAGAAAATCATACCAGAGATGCCGTTCTTCTTTCGTCATCTCTTTGCGCAGCTGTTTAGCGTAGGGGACCAGTTTTTTGTTGTGCTTGGATTGCATGGCATCACCCTCTCAAAGGCTCCCTTGTGTAAAGGGAGCCTTTTGGTTGCTGCTTACTTTTTCCCCAAATCCTCCTCCATCAGCCGCTTTTTTAGGGGGAGAAGGGCGGCGGGTTCGGCGGCGAAGTGTTGGATGCCGAGGTGGAGGTAGGCAGGCATCTGGTCGACCGAGGCAACCGTGATTCCGCAGAGGTAGACCAGCACACCGGTACCCTCTGTCTGGCGCAACACCTCTCTGACAAGGCGCTGCACAGCGGGGCTGGCAACGCGGCGGGCCGCAGCGGCGGGGTCTTTGACCAGGCCCAGCGTATAGCGGGCCAGGTCCTCTATATCAATAGCCAAAATCTGCGCACCGTGGGCGATCAACTCGCCCGCCAGCAGCGCGGCCGAGGGCATATCCACAATGCAGCCCATGGGGGGCAGATGGTTTATTTCCACGCCACAGCTTTGCAGTTCATCGCGACAGGTGGTCACTTCCTGCAGGCAGGCATCCAAGTCCTCGGCCCCCGCAATCATGGGGAAGAGGATGCGCAAGTCGCCGCAGGGCGCGGCCTGCAGCAGGGCCCGGATCTGCGACCACAGCAGGCGGTGGCTTTGCAGGCTCTCCTTGACAGCCACGGTCCAGGGTGCCTCATCATCGGCGTTGGAATCGCAGGTGCGCACGGCCAGCATGGCACCATCGGCAGCTTCCAGATGTTCTTTCAGCAGGTTCAGCTGCTCGGCTTCCGACAGGTCGTTTAAAACCACTGACTCAGTGCGCAACAGGCCGGTGCCCACCGCTGCCAGCGGCAGGGTCTTGTCATCGCTGCCGTAAAGGTTTTTCATCGTCAGCAGGCGGAACGCCGTGCCGTCTTTGGTCAGGCAGGGCTGGGCCGCCACAGGGTCGGTCACGCTACCGTGCAGGCGGTTCAGCGCAATTTTGCAATCCGCCTGGGCGATGTGCACACCGTCCGGGTCCACAATCAGGCAGCCAGTGCCGTCCTCCAGGTTCGCATCCAAAATAGCGCGCTTACCCACGGCCATAGCGGCCACGCCATCGCCCAGCTGCAATACGGCGGGCAGACCCATGCTGCGGGCCATGATGGCCGCGTGGCTGATGGTACTGTCCTGGTTGCTGGCAAGACCTAAGATCATACGGCGGTCCAGGCTGAACAGATCACTGGGGAAGAACCGGTCCGCCACCAGAATGCTGGGGCGCTTTAAGTGCAGGCGGCGGCGCGGACGGCCGTCCAGAATATCCACCACGCGGCGGCAAACATCGCAGACATCCACGCTGCGCTCCCGGATATATTCATCGTCCACATCCCGCAGGCGGCTGGCAAAAATTTGCTCGGCCCGCTCCACAGCGGCGGCACCGCCCGCACCGGCGGCTATGTAATCGCCTATTTCGTTGGTAAAGGACTCATCCTCCAGCAGGGCGATCTGGAACAGCAGAATGTCCGCATCGGGGCCTTTGGCGCGCTGGCTCAGGCGGCGCAGCTCATCTTTTGCCAGCACCACCGCCACGTCATACAGGGCGCGCTCCCGAAACGGGTCGCACACGATGCGGTGCAACCCGGTGGTGCCATGGTCGATCTGTTCCACGGGGCCAATTACGACGCCGGGCGACGCCGAAACACCAGTAAAGCTATGCATGCAGACCTCCTTGCTTTTTCCGATACTGCCGCACAGCGCGGCATTTTTGTTAAAACAGCGGCATTTCCGCCAGGGTACGGCTGACCAGCGCTGTCACAAATTCTTCGGGTGCAGCGGCGGCCATGGCCTTTTCGGCCACAAGGCTACCCTCTTTGCCATCCAGCAGGGCAGGGAAGCGGTCAGCCGGATCTTTCTCGAAGCTTCCCATCACAGTGACAGCCAGCAGTTTGGGTGTGTAGGGCATGTCCACCGGCACATTCAGGTGTTCGGCAGCCAGTTCCAGCGGGGCCAGCGCCGCTGCCGTGGGGGCACTGGGGTTTGGCGCAAAGGGAGCCGGGTAGTTAGCCAGCTGACGGGCGGTCTTTTCCACCAGGTCGATGGCCGGGGAGTGGGCTGCAATCTCGGCCAGGCGCAGCTGGTAACGCTCAGCGAAGTTCTTCAAAAACGGACTGCTGTCCGGCAGAATGCCATAGGCCGTGCCGCCCATGCGGCCAAACAGCCGCATCGTATCAAAGTAGCCAAGGGCAATGTTGCGAGCGGCGCGTTCAGGGGCAAAGTCCAGCGTGGGACCTAAATTCCAGTGACTGCGGATGATGCGGGTAGGTAAGCCGGTGGTGTTGGGGCGGGTAATGCCCACGCCGTTCACGTCCACGGCCAGCAGTTCTTCAGCCCCCATGGCGGCAGCCAGGTCCAGCGGCATGTTGTCCCGCCAGCCGCCGTCAATATATTTCACGCCATTGATCTCCCGCGGGCGCAGCGCCGGGAAACAGGCGCTGGACCCCAGCAGGTAGTCTTTCATCTGTCCGGCGGGGATCTCCTCCACCGGGCACTGCACACGGCGCATGGTGCCCAGTTCGGTCATCACCAGGCCAAAGCGGATAGGGGAGCGACGCACGGCATCCTCATTGATCAGCCGGTCAATAGTCTCGGCCAGCGGCTCCACATTCAGGCCGCCGCTGCGCACCACATCCAAAAAGAAGTTGTTCAGTTCATCGGGCTTTAAGCTGTCGGGCACTTCCAGCACGTCATGGATCTCCAGGCCGCGCCAAAGTTCCTCGGCCTCTTTGCTTTTGTCCATGGTAAACAGGCAGCCGTTCAGTGCACCCACACTGGCACCGGTAATGATGTCCGGCATCCAGTCCAGTTCTTGCAGTGCCTGCCACACGCCTACCTGGTAGCTGCCTTTGGCACCGCCGCCGGCCAGTACAAGGGCCCGCTGCGGGCCGGATTTTCGTGTTTGCTGCATGGTTACTTCCTCCCCTTCCTCTATAGCTGTATTATAGCATTTTCTGCCCCGCACTGCCATAGGGAAGCGCCAAACTTTTTGCCGAAGCTGCCCGGTTTTGCCCCAGGGGTTGCACCTGCCACCAAAAGAGTGTATCATAAGAGCAGGAATGAATTTGTATAAAGGAGGTTTTTCCCATGCGCGAAAAACCGATTCTTGTCATTATGGCCGCCGGTATGGGCAGCCGTTACGGTGGGCTGAAGCAAATTGACCCGGTCGGCCCCAGCGGCGAGGCCATCATCGACTACAGCCTGTACGATGCCCGCCGCGCCGGGTTTGAGACCGTTGTGTTCATCATTAAGCACGAGATTGAGGAGCCATTCAAGGCCGCTGTGGGGGGCCGTGCATTGCAGGCCGGGTTTGAGGTACGCTATGCCTACCAGCAGCTGGACTGCCTGCCCGAAGGCTTTACCGTGCCCGAGGGCCGCGTGAAGCCCTGGGGCACCGCCCATGCGATTTTGACCGCTGAGCAGGCCATTGGCAACGCGCCGTTTGCAGTCATCAATGCCGATGACTACTACGGCCCGCAGGGCTTTAAGCTGGTGTACGACTACCTGAGCGATCACGCGGATGGCGACCGCTATGCCTGGTCGATGGTCGGTTTCCTGCTGGGCAACACGGTCAGTGCCAACGGCAGTGTCAGCCGTGGTGTCTGCGTAACCGATGCCCAGAGCAACCTCGTCAGCGTGACCGAACGCACCTGCATCGAACCTTATGACGGCGGCATCCATTACACCGAGGATGGCGGCGCAAACTGGACCGACCTGCCTGCTGATACCGTGGTCTCGATGAACCTGTGGGGCTTCACCCCCGGCTATGTAGCCGAGGCCAAGGCCGGGTTTGTGGCGTTTTTTAAAGAGAACCTGCCGGTGAACCCGCTGAAATGCGAATACTACCTGCCCAGCGTGGTGACTGCCGCTTTGCAGCGCGGCGATGCTGACGTATATGTGCTGACCAGCCCCGACAAATGGCACGGCATCACCTACCGCGAAGATAAACCTGAACTGGTAGCTGCCCTGCGCCAGATGAGCGAGGACGGACTGTACCCCAAAGACAAGCTGTTTGGTTGATTTTTTACGACATGACGCAAACAAGCCCCCGACCAATGGTCGGGGGCTTGTTTGGTTTATCCAGGTTTTACAGCATCATCCACACAACGCTGCCAACGGCAACGACCGCGCCAACAACGCTGGAAATGCCGTAAATTTTGCGGGATTCGGCGCTGTCTTTTTCTTTGGAGAGGTAGTACAGGCCTGCGCCCAAAATCAAGAGACCAATGACGATACCAAGAATTTTTGCAATCATTTTTTATTCCTCCATGTAAGTAAAAATGCCGAGTTGGTGATAACCAGCACAGAACCAGCGTTATGCACCAGCGCACCCACAATGGGATTAAGGATGCCGGTGATGGCCAGCACGATGGCGATGAAGTTCAGCGTCAGCGAGAAGGTAATGTTCAGCTTGATAGTGCTCATCATCCGCTTGGACAGGGCCACCAGGTGGGGCAGTTCCTTCACGTCATCATCCACCAGGGCAATGTCGGCGGCATCCACCGCAATATCACTGCCCACACCGCCCATGGCAATGCCCACTTCCGCTTTTTTCAGGGCAGGTGCATCGTTGATGCCATCACCGATCATGCAAACGGGCTGACCTGCCGCCTGGTACTCGCCGATGGCGGTCAGTTTATCCTCCGGCAGGCAGTTGGCCCGCACTTTGGTGATGCCCAGCTTGCCCGCGATGGTCTGGGCGGCGTTTTCGTGGTCGCCGGTCAGCAGCACCGGCTGTACGCCCAGCTGGGTCAGGGTGCTTATCATGGCGGGGCTTTCCTTGCGCAAGGTGTCCGAAAGGGCAATGTACCCGGCAAAGCTGCCGCCCACTGCCACGTAGGTAACGGTGCAGCCCTGGGCCAGGTAGGTTTCGGCTTCGGGCGGGGTGGTCATGGTCACGCCGTTTTCCCGCAGCAGTTCGGGGTTGCCTGCTAAAATCGTCAGGCCGTTCAGCGCGGCGCGGATGCCGTGGCCGGGGATCATCTGGAAATCCTGCACCGATTGCAGCGTACCACCGCTCTTTTTATAGCAGTTCACAATAGCCTTGCCCAGCGGATGCTCGGAAAGCTGCTCTGCCGAGGCGGCCAGCTGGTAGAGCATGGCATCGGATACCGTGTCCGACACGCTGGCTGCTTTCACGACCTCCGGTGTTCCGTAGGTCAGTGTACCGGTCTTATCAAAGGCAATAACCTTGGTCTTGGCCAGCCGCTCCAGTGCATCGCCCTCCCGCACCAGAAAGCCGTGCTTGGTGGCGTTGCCAATAGCCGCCATGATGGCGGTGGGCGTTGCCAGCACCAGTGCGCAGGGGCAGAACACGACCAAAATCGTGACCGCGCGGATGATCTGCCCGGAGATGAGCCAGGTTAGCGCGGCGGCAGTCAGGGCGATGACCACGATCCAGGTAGCCCAGCGGTCCGCCAGGCCAACGATCTTCGCCTTGTCAGCGTCCGCCGACTGGACCAGCCGGATCATGCGCTGGATGGAGCTGTCCTGCCCGACTTTGATCGCTTCCATCTCAAACGCGCCAAACTGATTGACGGTGCCGCTGGAGACCGTATCGCCCACAGTTTTGTCCACGGGCAGGGATTCGCCGGTCATGACTGCCTGGTTGATGGAGGTCTGCCCGGCCACGATGACACCGTCCACGGGTACGCCCTCGCCGGGCAGCACACGGATGCGGTCGCCGACCTGGACCTGCTCGGCAGGGATGACTTCCTCGCTGCTGCCGCGCAGCACACGGGCAGTCTGCGGGGTCAGATGGACCAGCTTTTCAATGCCCGCCCGGGCCTTTGCCACAGTCAGTTCTTCCAGCAAGCCGCCCAGCTGCATAATGAACGCCACCTCACCGGCGGCGAAATCCTCGCCAATGCAGACCGAGGCGATCAGCGCCAGCGAGACCAGCACATCGGCCTTGATGTCAAACTCTGTCACCAGGCCGATGATGGCCTCTAAGATAATCGGTACGCCGCACAGGATGATGGCGACCCATGCGATGGCAAACGGCAGCGGCTGGATGCCCGCCAGGCTGGCGACGATGGCCACGCCTGAGATGATGAGCAGGGTGACGTCCTTTTTGATGCCACCCAGTTCCAGCAGATGCTCTAGTTTTTCCATGGCTTGTTTCATTGGTTGCTCCCTTTCTATGCCCCTTGTATACCCCACCGGGTATACTTGCATTATACATATAGGGGTATAGGTTGTCAAGAGGGCAACGAAAAAAGCCAGCGGGGTGGCTGGCTTTTTGGGGGGGGGGATTGTCTGTTGTAATGGTGACTACAAAAGGCTCCCCTTGAGGGGAGCTGTCACCGAAGGTGACTGAAGGGTGGCTGGCTGACAGGATTGCGCCTTCCCGGCCACCCCTCACCCGCTTACGCGGGAGCTCCCCTCAAGGGGAGCCATTATCTCATTACTGCATATTGGCAAACCGCTCTACGGCTTTGGTAAAGTTTTCGATGGTCTTGTCGGCATCGCCATGTTCGATGCCGTCTTTCACGCAGTGCTTGATGTGGCCTTCCAGCACCACCTTGCCGCAGCCGTTTAGGGCCGAGCGGGCGGCGTTGATCTGGGATAGGACATCCTCGCAGGGGACATCCTCATCGATCATGCGGTCAATGGCCTGCACCTGGCCGATGATTTTCTTTAACCGGCGATGCAGGTTGTCTGAATCCATACATTGTTTCATGGTTTTCTCCTTTGGTTCACCCATCCGGCTGCTGAAAATAGTACGGGGTGCCGCTTATTCCAGGTTGCCGGTCAGCAGCATGGCGGCGGTCAGGGCGGTGAGGGGGGCAGTCTCACACCGCAAGATGCGAGGGCCTAAGCCCACCGTAACAGCCCCGGCGGCCTTGGCGGCCTCGGCTTCTTCTACCGAGAAGCCGCCTTCGCTGCCCGTAACAATCGCAATTTTCTTGGCGCAGCCGGGGCGCAGCACTGTGCGCAGGGGCGTGCCGCCGCCCTCATAGAAAAACAGCGCCAGATCGTAGTCTTCCTGTAGGGCATCACAGACAGCGGCGAAGTTCAACAGCGGCATAGCCACGTGCGGCAGCATGGCGCGGCCCGCCTGCTTGGCGGCTTCGGCGGCAATACGATTATAGCGCTCGTTTTTTGCATCCTCTTTTTTGGGCTTTGCTACGCAGTAACGGCTGAAAAACGGGACAATTTCCGTCACGCCCAATTCGACACTGTGGCGGATGACTTCTTCCAGCTTGCCCTGCTTGGGGTAGCCCGCAAACAGCGTCACGGCCACGTCCGGCTCGACCTTGCTGGTGGTGCCCTCGGTTACGGTGAACTCCACGCGGCCGGGCTGGATGGCGGTGACGGTGCCCAGGTATTCCAGCCCGTCAGGACCGCAAAGCACCACTTCCTCACCCAGCTTGACGCGCATCACGTCCGCCAGGTGGTGGGCATCGCTGCCGGTCAGCGCGGCGCGGCCCCCGGCCAGTTCGTGGGTAAAATAACGGTGGGGCATGGTTTACGCCTCTTTCTCGTCAGACTTTTTGCAGATGATGCAGACCCAGCCGCGCTTTTCCTTGACCTCGATGGGGGTCAGGCCGGCGGCTTTCAGGCCGGTGAGCACCTCGTCCTTGCGCTCGTCAATAATGCCGCTGGCGATGAAGCGGGCATCGGGGGCCATCAGTACGGGCACGTGGGGTGCCAGCGAGAGGATGGCGGCCGCCACGATGTTGGCGGTGATAATGTTGTACTCGCCGCTGGCTTGGTCGGACAGGTCACCCACCAAGACGGTGAACTTATCGGCTACGCCGTTACGCTGGGCGTTTTCGCCTGCCGTGCGCACACACATGGGGTCAATGTCCACGCCCTCGGCCACCTTAGCGCCCAGTTTCAGCGCGGCGATAGCCAGAATGCCGGAGCCAGTGCCGATATCCAGCACACGCTCGTCGCCTTTGACCAGGCTGTCCAGCGTTTCCAGGCAGAGGGAAGTCGTCTCGTGGGTGCCGGTGCCAAAGGCCATACCGGGGTCCATGATAATCTTGATGCGGTCGGTCTCGTGTTCCTCCCACCCGGGCACTACGGCAAGGCGCTCGCCAATGTCCATGGCGTGGTAGAACTTTTTCCAACCGTTCTGCCAATCTTCCTGCTCTACGCCGGTGGTGTTGAGCTTATAGTCGATGCCGCTGTTTTTCAGGCGCTCCTCAAACAGGGGCAGCACCTCGGCGGGGTTTTCATCGGGGGCCAGGTACATGTGTACGATGACCACGTCCCGGGGTTTATCCAGCAATTCCTGCTCAATCAGATCCACGTGGGCGATCTCCCACGCCTGCTGTTCCAGATCGCTGTAATCCTCAATATAAATGCCGCCGTTAGCCACCATGGTAGCGATGGCTTCGGCTGTATCGGCATCGCGCTTGGCAACGGTAATGCTGATGTCGGTCCATTCCATAAGAAAGAGCCTCCTGTTTTTTCTATATTTAGGGGGGTGCTTTTATTTTTGTAAGGGCCGATGCTCGTCATCGACCCACGGGCGAACACTGTGCACCCCTACACATGTTGTATAGTTCTTTTTATTATACAGGATTTCGCGTCACAATTCAATCAAAAAAGGGTACGGGTATGCAAATTCGTTGTAGGTATTACAATGATGCGTGACAAGGGATAAAAAAGAATAGCGAACAGGAAG
>CAVAGJ010000052.1:0-16321 GCA_963588145.1 Coriobacteriaceae bacterium | reverse complement strand
CGGGGTTCTTTTTATTTCAATTCGCAATTTTTACGGATTACAGGAATGCTCCAAATATAGACGGTAGAAAGTAACATACTGAGCCAAGTATGAACGGGAGCGAATAATATGCCGCCTGTCAGGGCGTTAGCAAGCCATTTTGGCTCATTAAAAATACTGGGGTTATTCATTGTTAAGCCGCCAAACCATGGTTCCAACCACTGATCGGCGGTCTTTTCATAAAAGAATGACCAGAAACGGCCGGTAGTCCAAAGCTCATTTAAGGAGCGACCAATGTAATCAGCAGCATTTTTATTAGCAATAGAAGGTGTGAAATTACTTCCATAATAAAAACTGGCATTCAAACAATTATAAAATCCAGGGGTTACATCAGTAAAAGCGTCTACACCCATTGCAATGCGGGGCAAAATTGGACAGCCAGGTTCATTTCCCATGCCTAGGCGGTGCAAAGCTGTTATTTGCCAGATCTGATGAAAGGCAAGCACCAAAATAAGCATAAGCATGGCAGCAAAGATTTTATTGTATTGCTTTTGATGAAAAATACCAGTTGTCAGTAGAAGCAACACTGCGGCGACAAGGAATATTTGCATGCCCGTGTAAAACGTAACTGCCAAGGTAAGCGATAATGTACCAGTGCCCCACCAAAGCAGAGCATTCTTTTTTTGTGTGGCAGTACATTCACGGATTACAGCATAAATGCCAAGCAGTGAAGTCATAGTGCCAGAAAGGGTGCCATAGATAAAGGTTGTATACATGGCAAGAGGAAAAAAGCCGGTAATCAAAATGGCACAACATGCTTTGGCACGTGCAGACTCTGTAATGCGACCGCAGATGCAGCAGAGTAAAATAACACAGCCAGCAACACAGAAACCATTAAAAACCTGCCAAGCACCGTAATCCCCATGAAACAGGCGGGCAAAAGGTTCCCCGGCCATGCCGCCAGCAGCCTGGAAAGGCAATAGCGCAAATAATCAATAAACTCATCATTGGGGGATTGAAGCCCGGCCAAAACTTTGGCTACATCCCAAAAGGTACCCTGGTCAGCAACAGGTCCGCTTTTAAAAGAAGATTTCCACCAAAATCCAAGGCTAGCCTGTATGGCGGCGGCTGTCAGCGTAACAGCATTGGCGGCTTTCCAGGAAATGTGCTGTTGATTCAATAAAAGTAAAATTGCACTGAGCGCGGCAACGGCAGGGAGCACATGTAAAGTATTGCGGCTGGCAAGAATAAGCTGTTCGGGAAGTGTATTATCTAAATTGGCCATCTGCATGATTGCAAGCGAGAACAAAGAAGAAATGGCCAAAACACCACATATGAGCATACCAAGAATTGCAACAAAATAACTTGGCATGCTGCAGATAGAAAAACTCATATGAGATTGCACATTTGCTTGAGGGGACTTCATCATACAAAATTCCTCATATTATTATTTGTTGCAAAGTAAGACGTGCGTTCCTCAGCAGCGTGGTGGATCAGAGCGGTCAGCTCGTCCATTGGGCCAACTTGCGCACGGGACAAAGTTACTTCATACATTTTGCAGGGCACTTCTCCCCTGCCCAGCGTAGCACGGTGGTAAAACCGACCGCTGCCAGGGGCAGCAGGAAAACAAAAAACGGGAAACAGTAGCGGCTTTTAGTTTCCCACACAAGCTGGAACAAAAAGCCACCGAAGAATGCGATGCCCAGCAGCTGCACCCAGACCGCACCGTCGGTCTTACGCCGCAGTGACAGTGTGCCGACCCCGGAAAAAAGATACACAAAGGTCAGCAGCGCCCGCAGCACGGCCTGTACCGGGGCGAACAGCACACCGCCGCCCAACGCTGTGGCCAACCAGCCTACGCCGTCGGCCACTGTAATGGCCGGGCCGTTCATTGTCAGGGCTTCAAACCAGGGATCCAGCCACTGCCAGGCGGTCTTTTGCAGGAAGAACTTATTCTCTTTCGGATGGTGCAGATAGTTGGCTAAGTATTCGCGGATGCCCTTGACCGCTGCAGCATTGGCAGCGGCGGTATCAGATCCATTGTCCCAGAAAATATCGCAATTGCTTCCATCATAGCCGCCGGGACCAAAATATCCATTACTGTGAAGCCCCATAAGAATATGCGCAGTGGAAGGTGTCCCCGCTGAATATGGAATGGGAACTCTGCTGAAAAACCAGGACTGGAGCACAGAACGTACACAAAGCGGAGCGGCTAGCAAAACAACGGCAATAACAATTGCAAAAAGCATATCGCGCAGGCGACCGTTACAGCCAGAAAATAGAACAACGATACAGCAGGCAATGATAAAAATCAACGAAGACTGATATGCCACGGCAGCCAAAGGAAATAGTACAAGCGATAACAAATACCAGGAAATGCAGCGGCGTTTTATCGCACAAAGAATCCCGTAACCGCCCCAGAGCGCCATGGTAGGTGCGGGTAAAGTACCATATACAAAGGATGCATACATAGGAATAGGAACAAATAAAAGACACAATATGGCACAAAATACCTGCGTACGGGAAGAAGTGCCCAACTCTTTTAAAATCAGACAAAGGGCTAGCAGGCACATTGCGGCAGAAAAAGCACAAAATACGGACCAGGCTCGTAAACCGTTGTCGCCAAATATCCGAGCAAACGGTTCCATAAATAAGGCAGATACTCCCTGGAACGGATAAACTTGATAGTAAGTCCAATCATATTTGCCAGGTTCGTAGGCAGAAAAATCCCCTGTTGCAAGGGCTACAGCCATCTTCCACACCATCTCCTGGTCATACTTCGGGTAGATTTGTTGGGAGAACCCCCACCACAGCGCCAGCGCGAATTCCAGTATGGCGGCCCCGGCAATCAGCCGGTTGGCCTTTTTCTGGTCATCCAGCCCGCGCAGCAGGTGGCACAGCCCGGCCAGCAGGGCGGTTAACACCACAAACAGCAACAGTTCAGGCAGGGAAATTCCCACCCGCAGGGCCTTGCCCTCATCCAAGGTGGAGACATCCAGCAGATCCATCCGGGCAATCAAAGAAGCCGCTGCCAGCCCGAACAGCACCAGCGCGGCCAGCCAGGCGGCTACGCTGCCGCAGAAGGACGCAAACTTTTCCAGCGGAGACTTCCGCGTAAGTACGGCGGTTTTACCATCCGACATCGTGCATCCATCCCCTTTCAGCGCTGCGCCGCGAAGTAACCCTTGCTTTCCTCGGCGGCGTGGTGGATCAGGGCGGCCAGCTCGTCCATCGAGCCAAACTTGCGCACCGGGCACAGGTACTTGTGGAACTCCAGCACCGGGGTCTGGCCATAGACATTGCCGGTGTAGTCCGGCACAAAGGTCTCGCAGGTGACGGCGGCATTGGCGCTGCTGTCCACGGTGGGGCGGCGGCCGATACCGGTCGCGGCGGGCCGCCACTGGCCGTCCAGGAAAATGCGGGTCAGGTACACGCCCGTGCAAGGCTGCAGCGCTTCGGCCGGATAATTTTGGTTGATGGTGGGTGTGCCCAGCTTGCCGCTGCCGATGCCCTTGCCGTGGGTCACGGCCCAGTCAATGGCGTAAGGCTTGCCCAGCATGGCGTTGGCATCGTCCAGGCGGCCCTCCTCCAGCGCAGCGCGGATGCGGGTGGACGACACGGTCTGCCCGCCGTACTGGGCCATAGGCACCACATCTACGGTAATGCCGTAGGGCGCGCATAGCTGCTCCAGCAGCTCCACATTGCCTGCGGCGTAAGCGCCAAAGGTAAAGTTATCGCCGCAAAAAACGGCTTTCGCATGGAAGCAGTCTACCAGCACACGGCGGACGAAATCCTCCGGCGAGAGGGCGCGAAACTCCTCAAAAGACGGCTCCCAATACTGGGCAATGCCCAGCTCGGCCACGTGGGCATGCTTTTGCGCCAGCGAGAGGATGCGCCCGCCTTTCAGGCTGTTGTTGCCGGGCAGCTCAAAGGTAAAGGCGGCGGCGGTCAGGTCGTGCTGCGCCGCATAGGTGACGGCGGCGCCCAGCACGGCGCGGTGCCCGCAGTGTACGCCGTCAAAATACCCCAGCGCAACGGCACTGTCCTGCGGGACGGGGGCCGGGGTCAAGGTGTGGTAAATTTGCATGGGCGTTCAGTCCCTTTCGCAAAATAATTTTTCTACATTCAGTACACCGCCGCTGATGCCCGCCAGCCCCAAAAACGCCCCGTTCGGGCCATACACACGGTAGCGGCCATCGGCGGCGGGATAATGGCTGGTGGGGCAGCCGTTCAGCAGATGCTTTTTCACGGCCTCGTCTACCTGCAGCGGGGGCAGCGGTGCAAACACGGTTTCGATGGGCAGCACCCAGCCGTTGATTTCCAGCGCGCCACTCTCGGCAACAGCCAAAATTTCCGGCAGGGTATGGCACTGGTTGATGCCAAACTCCCCGGCCTGGGTGCGGCGCAGTGCAGCCAGCGTAGCGGGTACACCCAGGGCTGCGCCGATGTCCTCGGCCAGCACACGGATATAGGTGCCCTTGGAGCAGGCCACCCGCACCGTATAGTCGCCGGGGGCGGGGCTGCCCAGGTAGTCGATGCTGTACACCGTAATGGGCCGTGGCGTACGCGCAACAGTCTGACCCTTGCGGGCTGCCTTATACAGCGGCTGGCCGTTGATTTTTACCGCCGAGTACATCGGCGGCAGCTGCATCAGTTCGCCGGTAAACTGGGGTAGCACGGCTTTCAGCTCGCTCTCCCCTGTCGTGACGGGGGCTGTCTCCAGCGCGGTGCCGGTGATGTCGCCGGTATCGGTGCGCAGACCCAGCCGGATCGTGGCTTCGTAGGTTTTATCGTGGTTCAGCTGGCGGTCGGCGGCCGCAGTGGCTTTGCCGATAAACACGGCGAGCACACCGGTCGCCATAGGGTCCAGTGTGCCCGAGTGCCCCAGCTTGCGTGTGCCCAAAGCGCCGCGCAGCTTCGCCAGCACATCAAAGCTGGTCCAGCCTGCGGGCTTATCCACGGGCAAAATGCCGTTTGGCGTTTGCATACGCAGGGTTCCTTTTCTGTTATTCTTCGCTGTTCTTCTCCGCCTCAGCGCGGTCCAGTTCCTTTTTGACTTCTTCCAGGATGGCATGCTTGGCGTTGTCCAGGTTGCCGCTGATCTCACAGCCTGCGGCACGGGGATGTCCGCCGCCGCCCAAACGCCGTGCAATGTTGCAGGCGTTAGTGTCGTGGCCGGTACGCACACTGATCTTGTAGCTGCCGTCCTTCTGCTGGCGCAGGGTCAGGCCGACTTCCACACCCTCGATGGAACGCGGAATGCTGGTCAAGTCTTCCAACTCGGCCCCGGCCACACCAGCCGCCTGGATCTGATCCCAGGTCAGGCAGATGAGAGCGCAGCGGTCCTCGTAGTAAAATTCCAGACTTTCCAGCGCCATTTTTTCGGCCTGGATGCGCGCGTGGGAGCGGCACTCAAACAGCAGTTCGTTCAGCCTTTCCACATCGGCCCCGGCCTCGATCAGCTTGGCAGCTGCCAGGTGGGTGTTGGCCGTGGTGTTGGTAAAGCGGAAGCAGCCCGTGTCGGTGGCTACGCCGGTGTACAGGCAGGCCGCGATCTCCGGTGTCAGTTCCACGCCCATTTCAGGGATCAGCGTGGTCAGCAGCTCGGCGGCTGCTGCGGCGTGGTCATCCACCAGCGTTTCGTAGGCGTAGCCGCTGTTGGAGCCGTGATGATCGATGCACAGATCCACATGCTCGGCATAATCCTGGATGTTGTTATGGTCGCCGAACAGCTGGATACCGGCCACGTCCACCGCCACCACAAAGGCGGGGGTGAAACTGCCATCGTACACAGTGATCTGCATGTAATCATACATGGCAGGAATGGGATCACTGCACAATACGGCTGCGGTTTTGCCCAGGTGCTGCAGTGCCTTGCACAGCGCAGCGCCCGAGCCAATGGTATCGCCATCCGGGTTTTTGTGGCACAGAATCAGAATATCATCGGTGCCCAGCAGGCGCGAAACAACGGTCTCGCGGTCTACATTCTGAGTCATAGAGTTCCTCTTTTCCAGAAGATATTACAACTGCGTAAGACGTTTACTCCGCGTCATCGCTATCCGCGACCGCCAGTTCGTCCAGCAGCTTGTTGATGTGGGCGGCGTAAGCGGCGCCCTCATCGGCTACAAAGACAAAGCGCGGTGCCTTGCGGATGTGCATACGGCGGCTGACCTCGGTGCGGACATGCCCGGAAGCCTTGTTCAGCGCCTTAACGACCGGTGCAGGGCCGCCCTCGCGGCCCATTACGCTGATATAAACTTTCGCCTGGTCAAGATCGGGTGTTACGTCCAGACGGGTCACCGTCAGCAGTCCGCCCGTAATGCGGGGGTCTTTCATCTCGCCGATGATGGCGATCAGCTCCCGCTTCATATCCTGGGCCATACGGCCATGGTTTTTGGTAGGCATAGATTTGTTTCCCTCTTAGTCGCGGTACTCTTCCATCTTGAAGCACTCAAAGACATCGCCCTCTTTGATGTCCTGGAACTTAACCAGCGTAATGCCGCACTCAAAGCCCTCGGCCACTTCCTTGGCATCGTCCTTAAAGCGTTTCAGGCTGGCGATGGCATCCTCGCAGATGACGATGCCGTCACGCACCAGGCGCAGCTGGGCATCACGGGTGATCTTACCATCGGTAACACGGCAGCCGGCAACGGTGCCAACGTTGGAGATCTTGTAGACCTGGCGGACCTGTGCCTCGCCCAGGGCAACTTCGCGAACCTTCGGGGCCAGCATGCCCTTCATAGCGTCAGAAACATCGTTGATGGCATCGTAAATGACGCGGTACATACGCATCTCAACGCCGGTCTGCTCGGCTTCGGCCTTGGCAACGGCATCGGGACGGACATTGAAGCCGATGATGATGGCGTTGGAAGCGTCAGCCAGAGAGACATCGGACTTGGAGATGGCACCGACACCGGCGTGGATAACGCGGACGCGGACCTCATCGTTGGAGATCTTCTCCAGGCTCTGCTTCACAGCCTCGGCGGAACCCTGGACGTCAGCCTTGACAACGATGGGCAGTTCCTTCATATCGTTGGCAGCCATCTGGTCGAACAGGTTATCCAGGGTGACCTTGGTGTAAGCGGCAAACTGCTTCTCCTTGGCCTCGGCGGTACGCTTGTCGGCCAGTTCACGGGCCAGGCGCTCGTCCTCAACAGCCTCGAACAGCTCGCCAGCCTCGGGTACTTCGGTCAGGCCGGTGATCTCCACAGGCGTGGAAGGACCGGCCTCGGTGATCTCGCGGCCCTTGTCATCGCGCATGGTACGCACACGGCCAACGGCGGTGCCGGCGATCAGGCAGTCGCCCTTATGCAGGGTACCGTTCTGCACCAGCAGGGTGGCGATGGGGCCCTGGCCCTTGTCTAGGCGGGCTTCCACAACAGCACCCTTGCCGCGGCGGCTGGGGTTGGCGCGCAGCTCCATGATCTCAGCTTCCAGGGCAATGCGCTCCAGCAGGTCGCTGATGCCCATGCCGGTAACGGCAGAGACAGGGATGCAGGCAACGTCGCCGCCCCAATCCTCGGGCACGATCTCGTACTTGGTCAGCTGCTCTTTCACGCGCTCAGGGTTGGCGGTGGGCTTATCCATCTTGTTGATGGCAACGATCAGCTTGACGTTGGCGGCCTTGGCGTGGTTGATGGACTCAATGGTCTGGGGCATGATGCCGTCATCGGCGGCAACGACCAGCACGGCAATATCGGTCATGTTGGCACCACGGGCGCGCATGGCAGTGAAAGCCTCGTGGCCGGGGGTATCCAGGAAGGTGATCAGGCTGTCGCCGCTCTTGACTTGGTAAGCACCGATGGCCTGGGTGATGCCGCCGGCCTCGCCCTTGGTGACGTTGGACTTGCGGATGGCATCCAGGATGGAGGTTTTGCCGTGGTCAACGTGGCCCATGACCACGACGACCGGCGGACGCTCGACCAGATCGGAAGCGTTGTCCTCCTCCTGCACAAACAGGCGCTCCTCGATGGAGACATGGACCTCGTGCTCGACCTTGGCGTGGAATTCCTCGGCGATCAGGGCGGCGGTGTCGAAATCAACGACATCGGAGATGGCATGCATCTCACCCATCTGCATAAACTTGGCAACGACCTTGGCGGCGGTCTGCTTCAGGCGGGTGGCCAGCTCGCCAACGGTGATCTCATCGGGGATGGAGATCTTCAGCTGGGCATTGCGGGCCTTCTCCAGCTGGATGCGCTGCAGGCGCTCGGCCTCGGTCTCGCGGCGGCGGCCGAACTGCTGGCCGCGGCGGTTGTTGCGGTTATTGAACTTTTCTTTCTTGCCGGTGGGCTGGTTCTTGCGCTTGTTGGGCATGTTGCGGCTGTCGGCCAGGTCATCGTAGCGGGCGTTGAACTTATCCACGTTCACATCAACGGTGCGAGTATCAACAGACACCTGGGCACGGTTGACCTGCACCTGCTCCACAGCCTTGACAGGCTCCCTGATGCCGGTATCGGCGGCCAGCTCCTGCAGGGTCACGCGCTTTTCGCTGCGCTTCTCGGCGGGCTTGTTCTCGACCTTGCGGTCTTTCTTCTGCTCCGGCTTCTTCTCTTCGGCCTTGGGGGCTTCGGGCTTCTTGGCTTCCACGGATACCTTGGCGGCGGGCTTCTGCTCCGGCTTCTTGGCCTCAGCAGCAGGCTTCTTCTCCTCGGCCTTCGGGGTCGGGGCGGGTTCTTCCTTGGTACCGCTGGCCAGGTAGGCATCCAGGCTGCCCTCGGCATTCTCGCGGGTCAGGGTCTCCAACAGCAGGTTCAGCTCTTTTTCACCAAAGGTGCTGCCGGTCTTGTAGCTCTCGCCGGTAATGGGGGCTACGGTCTCGATCACTTTCTTGGTGGGTACACCGAACTCCTTGGCAACATCAGCGATCTTGTATTTGAAATCCATGGATTGTGGTCCTCCTTATCAGGTAAGATGTTTTGCGCACAGCTGCGCAAGGTGTTCGTCGGTAATGCCGAACACGGCGGCGGGTTTCGGGGTCAGCATAGCCAGCTGGGCGCTGGTCAGGGGGATCTGCTCACAGGCAACGATGCCCTCGCAGGCTTCCTTCATATGCTTGACGGTGCGTTCGCTGGCATCAGCTGTCAGCAACACCAGTGCGACCTTGCCGCGCAGGGCGTTTTCCTGTACGCGGTCATACCCGTGCAGCAGCTTGCCGGCCTTGCGGCACAGCCCCAGGGCACCCATCAGGGGGTGCTGTTCATTCGCCATGGTCTGCCGCCTCCTTTGCGCTTTGTTCCGCACACTGGATCTCCTCCGTCAGGCGGTCATAGATGCCGTCCGGGATGGGGACCTCAAAGGTGCGTTCCAGCCGTTTGGCCTTGCGCGCTTTGGCAAGGCAGGCGGCCGAGGGGCACAAATACGCGCCACGGCCCGGCGCTTTGCCGCGCAGATCAATGCTGATCTCCCCTTCGGGGCTGCGCACTACGCGGACCAGTTCACGCTTGGGGCGCTGGGCGTTGCACCCAACACACCGGCGTACCGGGATTTTCTTTTGCTTTTGCTGCTGCAAGTAGCCGACCTCTTTTCTAAAATATGGTAACCGCTGAGCGGCTTACTCTTACTCCTCGTCCTCGCCGTAGTAGCCGGACTCGGGGTGGATATCAATGTTGTAGCCGGTCAGGTGGGCGCACAGACGGACATTCTGGCCCTTGTTGCCGATGGCCAGGCTCAGCTGATGATCGGGCACGGTAACGCGGCAGCTCTTGGTCTCGCCGGGCAGCAGCTCGACCTTAACGACCTTGGCCGGGGACAGGGCGGCGGAGATGAACTCGGTGATGTCCTCGCTCCAGCGGATGACATCGATCTTCTCGCCGTTCAGTTCCTGCACGATCTTCTCCACACGGGCGCCACGGGTACCGATGCAGGCACCCACGGGGTCGACATCGGGGTTTTTGCTCCAGACAGCCAGCTTGGTACGGGCACCGGCCTCACGGGCGATGGCCTTGATCTCAACAGTGCCATCGTAAATTTCGGGAACTTCCAGTTCAAACATGCGTTTGACCAGGCCGGGATGGGTGCGGCTGATGGTCACGCGGGGGCCGCGATCGGTAGCCAGCACGTCAACAACGTAGACCTGTACGGTGTCGCCCTCGGTGAAGCTCTCGCCGGGCACCTGCTCGTTGCGGGGCAACACAGCGGAACCGCCCTTGCCCAGATCCAGCACGATGTTGCCGCGCTCGTGGTCAACAGAAACCACAGTGGAGGTGATGAGCTCATGGGCGCGGGACTGCATCTCGCTGTACTGCAGGTTGCGCTCGCCCTCACGCAGGCCTTGACGGATCACGTGCTTAGCGGTCTGGGCGGCGATACGGCCAAACTCCTTGGTTTTCAGCGGGATGACCATGCGCTGGCCGACCTTGTAGCTCTTGCGGACCTTCTGGGCATCCTCCAGGCTGACCTGGGTGTGGGGGTTCTCGACTTCCTCTACGATGTCGCGCAGCAGGCTGGCGCGGAAAGCGCCGATCTCAGGGTCAATGTCCACGACAACATTGCCGTCCTCGACTTCGTAGTCTTTCTTCACAGCGATGACGATAGCGGCCTTGATCTTTTCGACCAGATAGTCCTCAGGCAGGCCACGCTCCTTTTCCAGCGCAGCGAGAGCCTCAAAAAATTCGTTGTTTGCAGTAGCCATTTTTTGGTTTCCTCCCAATTATATGTTGCAGTCGATAGGTTTCAGTGAATCGTCAATCGAACAGATTTTCGTCATCACACAGCTTGACATAGCCCGCCATCTTGACGGGGAAAGTGTAGGTGTCTTCCCCATTCACCAGCGTGGCGTTGCCGTCAGCATCCAGCCCCTGAAGGACACCCTCGATGTCGCGGCGGCCGGCCTCGTCCGGGCGGATGAGGTGGGCGGCGCACTTCTGGCCCTTGAGTTCCTCGTAATGCTCCGGGCGGGTAAGTCGGCGGCCCAGACCCGGGCTGCCGACTTCGAGGTAGTAGCTCTGCTCAATGGGGTCTGCCTCGTCCAGTAGAGGGTCGATTGCGCGGGAAACGGCCTCGCAGGTATCGGTATCCAACGGTTCATCGCGGTCGATCAGGATGCGCAGGAACCAGTCCGGGCCTTCCTTCTCAAAGCGGACATCCCACAGGCGCAGGCCCATGCTTTCAACAACGGGACGTGCCAGGGCTTCGACCGTTTTGACAGCACCGCCACTGTTTTGCTGTTTTGCCATGAAATTTGCTCCCATCATAAAAAGAAAGCGGACCTAGCGGCCCACTTTCCAATAAAATCATCATCGAACAATAAGAATATACCACACCCGCGCCCAAAATGCAACCCCCCACACG
The DNA here is from genome assembly GCA_963588145.1 of Coriobacteriaceae bacterium. Taxonomy (GTDB): domain Bacteria; phylum Bacillota; class Clostridia; order Oscillospirales; family Ruminococcaceae; genus Gemmiger. The sequence continues at coordinate 5,050 of CAVAGJ010000052.1, read as the reverse complement.
GCAAAAAAGCCCATACTGCGCCCATTTAAGCCGCACATATTTTGCGGAGTTGGCAATTTTGGCGGGTGTAATCATCCTGCGCCCTCCTCAAAACGCCCATTCGCCGTTTACAAAGATGGTGACTTCTTGGCCGTCTTTGGTTACGCCGGTGATGTGGGTGTCGGGAGCACCGATCATCACGTCCTCGTGGATGGCGGAGTCGTTCAGGCCCTTTTCCATCAGCTGGGCACGGGTCATGGCGCTGCCGCCCTTGATGTTGGTGGGGTAACCTGCGCCAAAAGCGATGTGGCAGGCGGCGTTCTCATCAAACAGCGTATTGAAGAACAGCACACCGCTGCGGTTGATGGGGCTGGACGCGGGCACAAAAGCTACCTCGCCGATGCGGTTGGAGTTTTCATCGGTGGAGAGCAGCTCGGCCAGCAGGCTGGCGTTCTTCTCGGCACCGTGCTCGATGACCTTGCCATCTTTAAAGGTGACGTGCCAGCCCTCGATCAGCTGGCCGTTGTAGACGTAGGGCTTGGTGCCGTAGACCGTGCCGCTGACACGCTCGCGGTGGGGTGCGCAGAACACTTCCTCGGTGGGCACGTTGGCGATGAACTCGATGCCGCCGTCTGTCTTGCTGGAAGCACCCTCCCAGGTGGCATCATCGGCCAGGCCAACGGTCAGGTCGGTGCCGTTGGCGCTGACGATGTGTACATGGTCCAGGTTCCAGGCGTTCAGCTGGTCGCGGCGGGCCTTGGTCTTAGCCACATGCTCCTGCCAGGCGGTGACAGGGTCGCCGGTGGAAACGCGGCAGACATTAAAGATGACCTGCCACAGCTTCTCAACGGCCTCATCCACCGGCAGATCCGGGAACACCTTTGCGGCCCAGCTCGGGGCAGGCACGGCGGCCACGCACCACTGGACGCGGTCGTTCATCGTGTACTCCTGCCAGGGCTTTAAGAACGTGCGGCGGGCCAGGCTGACGCGGTTCAGCTTGCCGGCATCCAGCCCTGCCAGGGCTTCGGGGTCCTCGGCATGGATAGCCAGAGTGCAGCAACCGTCCGGGTCCTCGGCATAGTCAAGGTAGCTGCGCAGTTCGTAGGGTTTCATGGCGGTCAGGTCTTTTTCATCGGCCAGTTCCATGTTCAGACGGGTCAGCTTGTCGTCTTCCCAGCGGACAACAACGGTCTTGGCATCGGCTTCGTAACCGGCGCGGACGCAGGCGTGGGCAAAATCCGGCATCGTGACCGGGCAACGCACGATAAAATTCTGCCGCGGGCGTACATTAACGCCCACCTTAACGATAAAGTCAGCATACAGTTGCAGGAAGTGCTGGTTCATGGGAGAGTCTCCTTTATAATAATGAAATGTGTGTTATTGAGGCGTAGGGGTGAGCATTGCTTGCCCGCTGCATAGGGTGGTGCACCAAAAAACAGGCCGCCCAACCGGGCAGCCCGTGTAGACGTTTATTTGCCAACCATCATATCGGCGGCCTTGTACAGGTCACCGCAACTCATGCAGACGACCAGGTCACCCTTGTGGGCGTTCTTTTTTACCCACTCGGCGGCGGATTCCAGCCCATCGACCACAACGCTGCCGGGCAGCTTGGCGGCCAGATCTTCACTCTTTACGCTGCCGTCATCTTTCTCACGGCTGCCCATGATCGGAAGCAACACCACCTGATCGGCCTGGCTCAGCACTTTGGAAAAGTCGTCCATCAGCATTTTGGTGCGACTGTAGGTGAAGGGCTGGTGTACAGCGATGACCCGCTCATAGCCCATCTCCTTGGCGGTAGCCAGGGTGGCGGCTAACTCGGTGGGATGGTGGGCGTAGTCGTCCACGATGACCGCACCGTTGCACTCGCCCTTGATCTCGAAGCGGCGGCCGGTGCCGTGGAACTCGGCAGCAGCGCGCACGGCATCCTCGGGCTTCAGGTGCAGAGGGCGCACACAGGCGCACATGGCCAGTGCATTATAAATGTTGTGGTAACCGGGCACACCCAGCTGCAGGTGTGCGAACGGCTCGCCCAGTTCCAGCACGTCAAACTCGAAGAAACCTGGCTTGTACTCCTTGATATTGATGGCGCGCATGCGGGCTTCCTCATGGATGCCGAAGCTGACCACCGGGCGGTCGATGGAGCTGACCACGTCCATGGTGTTGTGGTCGTCCATGTTGAACACCACCGTGCGGGACAGCAGCGCAAACTTCTGGAATGCCAGCTTCAGCTGACCCATGGTACCGTAGTATTCCAGATGGTCGTTGTCGATGTTTAAAATCACGCCAACGGCGCTGGTCAGGTGTAGGAAAGTCTCGTGGTACTCGCAGGCTTCGATGACGACACTCTGTCCGTTGCCAGCTTTGCCGTAACCACCGATCAGGGGCAGCTTGCCGCCGATAACGGCAGCGGGATCCTTACCAGCCAGTTCCAGCATGGTAGTGATCATGCCGGTGGTGGTGGTCTTGCCGTGGGTGCCGGCTACGCCAACGCTCTGGGGATGGCTGCGGCTGATGTAGCCCAGCAGAACGCTGCGCTCCACCGCCTTGATGCCGCGGGCACGGGCGGTCTGCAGTTCGGGGTTGTCGTCATGGATGGCAGCGCTGTAAACGACCAGCTGCGCGTTGCCTACGTTGGAGGCATCGTGGCCGATGAACACCCGCACACCCAATGCGCGCTCTGCCTCGGTATTTTTGGTTTCCTCCACGTCCGAGCCGGTGATCGCATAGCCCTGGCTGTGCAGGATCTGGATCAGCGGATAGGTGCCGGAACCGCCGCAGCCGATGAAATGCACGGTCTGCACACCGTCCAGCAGTTTGGGGTCAAACATTGTATAAACCATCAGTGGTCACCTCAAAAATCCTCCGTGCCCGGTAGCGGGCGCGGTTTTATTCCAACTAGTTACTTAGATTATAGCTTTTTTCTTTCACAAAAGAAACAGTTTTTTGAATTTTTGGGACAGGGTGAGCAATTTTTTAGTAAAATATACAAAAATGGATCCCATCAATATGACAATACGTCGAGGCCGCCGCCCCGGCGGACCCCGCAACCGGGCTAAAAGGATTTTACAGTACGATAAAATGCCCGCATAACCGATGCGTTTTCTTTGCGCTTTGCTGTCTTTTTTGGTATAATACCAATAAAAATACCCGCATTTTGGGCGTTTACCACAAACAGGAGGGCTGTACATATGGCAAAAGTGCTGTGGGGCATGGATCCGCTGGCGGCATCCCGGCTGGGACAAAGGCAGAACAAGCCGCCTTTTACCAAAAAGGAATTGGCGCGCATTGGCATCCCGGCGCGCAAGATCGAACGCATACAGGCCGAGCTGGCCCACCTGGCCGCCGACAAGACCCTGACACGCGCCGAACTGGGCCAATTGGCTGAGGAGATTGCGGCGGTGTTACTATGATACTTTTTACAAAACCGCCTTGTCCGCTGCCTCTTGCTATGCTATAATACAAATATCGTGCCGGGAAACGTCCGGCGCGGTGGAAAAAAATCGCTTTGTGTGGCAGCCAGCCATGCGGAAGGAGTTTATGTATGAAGAACAGTGAAAAGACCCTTGACATGATCGTCAACCTGTGCAAAAACCGTGGTTTCATCTACCCCGGCAGCGAGATCTACGGCGGCCTGGCTAACAGCTGGGACTACGGCCCCCTGGGCGTTGAGTTCAAGAACAACGTAAAAAAGGCCTGGCTGAAGAAATTCGTGCAGGAAAGCCCGTACAACGTCGGCCTGGATGCCGCAATCCTGATGAACCCCCAGACTTGGGTGACAACCGGCCACGTGGCCAGCTTCTCCGATCCCCTGCTGGACTGCCGCGCCTGTAAGAGCCGCCACCGTGCCGATAAACTGATTGCCGAGTGCGAGCAGGGCAAGGGCGTTGACGTTGACGCTATGACTTTTGACGAGATGGATGCTTTCATCGCCAGCCATGACGAGGTCGTCTGCCCCGTCTGCGGCGAGCATGACTTTACCCCCATCCGCAAGTTCAACCTGATGTTCAAGACCGCCATCGGCGTTACTGAGGATTCTTCCTCCACCTGCTACCTGCGCCCCGAGACCGCACAGGGCATCTTCGTCAACTTTGCCAACATCCAGCGCACCACCCGCCGCAAGCTGCCCTTTGGTGTCTGCCAGGTGGGCAAGGCTTTCCGTAACGAGATCACTCCGGGCAACTTCACTTTCCGCACCCGCGAGTTCGAGCAGATGGAGTGCGAGTTCTTCTGCAAGCCCAACACCGACCTGGAGTGGTTCGCCTACTGGAAAGACTACTGCAAGAACTGGCTGCTTGACCTGGGCATCAAGGAAGAAAACTTGCGCTTACGTGACCATGAAGCCGCTGAACTGGCTTTCTACAGCCGCGCTACCACCGATATTGAGTATGCTTTCCCGTTCACCGATTGGGGCGAACTGTGGGGCATTGCTGATCGTACCAACTACGACCTGAGCCGTCACCAGGAGGCTTCCGGCAAGAGCCTGGAGTACTTTGACCCCGAGACCAACGAGCACTACATTCCCTACGTCATCGAGCCGTCCCTGGGCTGCGACCGCGTGGCCCTGGCCTTCCTGTGCGAAGCTTACGATGAGCAGCACTTGACCGACAGCAAGGGCAAGGAGGATATCCGCACTGTTCTGCACCTGCATCCATTCCTGGCTCCGTTCAAGTGCGCCGTGCTGCCCCTATCCAAAAAACTGGGCGACAAGGCTATGGAGATCCGCAACGAACTGGCTAAGGACTTTATGGTGGACTATGACGATGCCGGCTCTATCGGCAAACGTTACCGCCGCCAGGATGAGATCGGCACCCCTCTGTGTATCACCGTGGATTTCCAGACTGTCGGCGATGACAAGGTCGAGGCCGATGACTGCGTGACCGTCCGTGACCGCGACACCATGGAGCAGGTTCGTATGCCCATCAGCGAACTGAAAGACTACATCGCCAAGAAAGTGGCATTCTAATTTTACTATAAAGCGCAACCAGGCAGACCCACCCACCGGGTCTGCCTGGTTTTATTCTATTATAAAACCACAAGCTATGCTTGTGGACGAGTAGAGCACGAGCGTTGA
>CAVAGJ010000051.1:0-17293 GCA_963588145.1 Coriobacteriaceae bacterium | reverse complement strand
CCCTAAACAGGTTTTATCTTCTTTTTCTCTGTAACTCTTCATTGACAAACCTACAACCATGGCTTAAAAGCCTTCCTCTGTGAGGGAGCCAAAAAGAGCCCTCCCCTATTTTTCGGGGAAGGCTCTTTGTTATCCTCTTGTGCTAAAGCTATACTCGTGTTCTTCCAGCGGCAGGGTCTCGGTGGTCATGCCCTCGATGCGCGCCCAGCGGTTGCTGCGCTCGATCATCGGCACCAATTCGTCCAGCGTGGCGCGCTCGCCCTGGGCTTCCAGGGTAACGCTGCCGTCCCAGTTGTTGGCAACCCATCCGGTCAGGCCCAGCTTTTGGGCGGCGCACTGGGCAAAATAGCGGAACCCCACGCCCTGCACATTTCCCGTGAAATGCCAGCGGCGGCGGATCACACTCATGCATCGATGCCCGTGACGGTGTAGTCCTTGGCTTCAACGGCCGCCTTCAGGTCGGCATCGGCCACGTCAGTGGTCAGGGCAACAATGGCGGTGCCCTTCTCGTGGCTGACCTCGGCGCTCTGCACACCGTCCAGGGCCTCCAGGGCCTTCTTCACAGTGGCCTCGCAATGGCCGCACATCATGCCTTCAATATGGATGGTCTTTTTCATAGCTGCTTCCTCCGTTTTGGTTTCGGCCTGCACAGGGCAGGTCTTGGTTTCGCACGGGGTCTCTGCGGGCAGTTCCCGTGCGGGGGCTTTGTGTTTGGGCGGTGCGTCATGGGCGGCGCTGCGGGGATTAAAGGTATTCAACCGCAGGGCGTTGGTCACAACACAGACGCTGGAAAGGCTCATGGCGGCCGAGGCGATCATCGGGTTCAGCGTAATGCCGATGCCGGTGAACACGCCCGCAGCCAGCGGGATACAGACGGCGTTGTAGAAGAACGCCCAGAACAGGTTCTGGTGGATGTTGCGCACCACCGCGCGGGACAGACGCACGGCGGCGGGCACATCGGCCAGGTCGCTGCGCACCAGCACCACATCGGCGGCATCCAGTGCCACGTCCGCACCGGCACCAATGGCGATGCCGGTCTCGGCACGGGTCAGGGCGGGGGCATCGTTGATGCCATCACCCACCATGGCTACACGGCCCGCAGCCTGCAGGCGGCGGACTTCGGCCTCTTTACCGGCGGGCAGAACACCCGCGATCACGTGCTGTTCGTCCAGGCCGACCATAGCACCAATGTGCTTGGCGGTGGCGGCGTTGTCGCCGGTCAGCAGCACGACCTGCAGGCCCAGGGCTTTCATTTGGCTGATGGCCTCGGCCGAGGTCTGCTTGACCACATCGGACACGCCGATAACGCCTGCCGGTTTTCCGGCCAGCGAGAAGTACAGCGGGGTCACGCCATCACGGCTCATTTCTTCGCCCGCCTGCTCCAGGTCGGGGGTCAGTTCGCAGGTCTCGCGGATAAAGTTGGCATTGCCGCCGGCGATGACCTTACCAGCCACCTTGCCCTGCAGGCCCTTGCCGGGCACAGCCTCAAAATCGGTGACAGTTGCGTAGGAGAGCTTATCCTTTTCAGCTTCCTGCAAAATAGCGCGGGCCAGCGGATGCTCGCTGCGCAGTTCCAGGCCAGCGGCCATGCTGAGCAGGAACTTGGAGGGCACATTGCGGGTGCCCACGATCTTGACCACGCTGGGCTCACCGGTGGTGATGGTGCCGGTCTTATCCAGCAGCACCGCATCGGTGTAGCCGGTGGTCTCCAGGCTTGCGGCGGTCTTGAACAGGATGCCATTTTTAGCGCCCACACCGCTGCCTACCATGATGGCGACAGGCGTTGCCAGGCCCAAAGCACAGGGGCAGCTGATGACCAGCACACTGATGCCGCGGGCCAAAGCGTAGGTAAAGGTCTGGCCCAGCAGCATCCAGATGGCGAAGGTCGCCAGGGCAATGCAGATGACCGTGGGCACGAAGATGCCGGAGACTTTATCCGCCGTTTTTGCCAGCGGGGCCTTGGTAGCGGCGGCATCCCGCACCAGGCGGATGACCTGGGACAGGGTGGTATCCTGGCCGACACGCTCGGCCCGGCAGGTCAGCGCACCGTTCTGGTTGATGGTGGCGGCGCTGACAGGCGAACCGGGGAACTTGTCCACCGGCATGCTCTCGCCGGTCAGGGCGGCTTCGTTCACGCTGGAAATACCCTCGGTGACAGTGCCGTCCACAGGGATGGCCTCGCCCGGGCGGACGAGGAACAGGTCGCCGACCCGCACCTCACTGACGGGCAGCGTGACCTGCTCGCCGTCCCGCAGCACACAGGCGGTCTGGGGGGCCAGCTTCATCAGGCTTTTCAGCGCATCGGTGGTCTTGCCCTTGCTGTACGCTTCCAGCGTTTTGCCCACGGTGATCAGGGTCAGGATCGTAGCGGCAGATTCAAAGTACAGGTCATGTCGATACTGCATGACCAGCATCATATCGTCATTTTTTAAGCCAACACCAATCATCACGATGGCATACAGGCCATAGGCCAGCGCGGCACCTGCACCCATGGCTACCAGGGCGTCCATGCCCGGCGCGCGGGACTTGATACCCTTCCAACCGCTGATGAAGAACGCGCGGTTGATCCAGCAGACCGGCAGTGTCAATGCCAGCTGGACCAGCGCAAACACCATCGCACCACTGCCATGACCCTCCATGAACGAGGGCAGCGGCAGGCCGATCATATGCCCCATCGAAACATACATCAGCGGCACCAAAAAGCACAGGCTGGCGATCAGGCGCTTTTTCAATTTAGGGGTCTCGGTGTCCTCCAGTTCGGCGTTCTCGCTGTCAGCGGTCGCCAGGCTGGCACCGTAACCGGCGGCTTCCACAGCGTTGCAGATGCGCTTCGCCGTCTTGTCCGGGTCGGCATCGGGGGTGTAGTCCACCTGCATCGAGTTGGTCAGCAGGCTTACAGCCACACTGGCTACCCCCGGCACAGCCGAGACCGCTTTTTCCACATGGCTGGCACAAGCCGCACAGCTCATGCCGGTGATCTCATAGCGTTGCATGGTTCCTCCCTTGCTCCTTTGCTAAAAATGCTAAAACAATAGCCTAATTAAAACATACTTTCCGGCAAAACAATGTCAGTTTTCGGTACTTTGGCCCAGTCGAAATCCGCCGCCAATTCCCGGGGCGTTACCGGGCGGGGCATGGCCTGCAATCCGCAGGCAAAGGCCAGCTTGCCGATGATCTCCTCCGGCCCATACTTGGCCCGCAGGTTTTCCAGGCTTTGGTCGCCATCCCGCTTGGAAAGGCGGCGGCCGTCCGGGGCCAGCAGCAGCGGCAGGTGGTAAAACACCGGCGGGGTCAGCCCCAGTTCCCGGTAGAGCCACAACTGGCGCGGCGTACTGGACAACAGATCGCTGCCCCGCACTACCTCGGTCACACCCATCAGGGCATCGTCCACCACCACGGCCAGCTGATAGGCAAACACGCCATCGGCCCGGCGCAGGTAGAAGTCGCCGCAATCGCGGGCGATGTTTTCGGCGTAGGTGCCAAGGTGGCCATCCACAAAGGCGATTTCCTCATCCGGCACCTGCACACGCCAGGCAGGAGCGCGGGTCTTGCTTCTCTCGGCTACTTCAGCAGGGGTCAACCCTCGGCAGGTTCCGGCGTAGACGACCTGCCCATCACTGCGGTGGGGTGCACTGGCCGCATGCAGCTGGCTGCGGCTGCAAAAGCAGGGATACACCAGCCCACGCTGTGCCAAAATATCGTAGTAGTGCTGATAAATCTCCGACCGCTCACTCTGGTAGATCGTTGGCTGCGGGCCATCAGCAGCAAGGCCCAGCCAAGTCAGGTCATCGATGATTGCATCAGCAAACACGCGGGGGCAGCGCTGGGTGTCCAAATCCTCGATGCGCAGCAGCACCTGCCCGCCCTTGCTTTTGGCGGAAAGCCAGGCCAGCAGGCAGCACATCAGATTGCCCAGGTGCATCCGCCCGCTGGGGCTGGGTGCGTAACGGCCGGTGATCATTCCAGCGTGTAGGTGCCATCGCCCAGGGCACGCAAGTGCACACGGTAGAACTCCTCTACAGCGTTGATCATGTGGTCAGCGTCAGCCACAGCAGCGGTTTCCACAGCGCTGTGCATAGCCAGCTGAGCCAGGCCAATATCCGCCATTGGGATAGGCAGCGTATGGCTTTGCAGGTTGCCTAGGGTGCTGCCGCCCGGCTCATCGGCGCGGTTGGTGAACACCTGCACTGGCACACCGGCCTTGCGGCAGATCTCCTTAAAGATGGCACCGCTGACGGCGTTGGTGGTGTACTTCTGGCTGGCGTTGTACTTCAACACAACACCCTCGCCCATGTGTACCGGGGCGCAGGGGTCGGCCTTCTGGGGGAAGTTCGGGTGAGTCGCGTGAGCATTGTCGGCGCTGAGCATGTAGCTGTTTGCCATGGCCTGCTGCTTTGCCTGGGCGCTGTGGGGGATTGAATCGATGATACGATCCAGCACGTCCCGTAGGTAGCTGCTCTCGGCCCCCATCCGGCTGGAAGAACCCACTTCCTCATTGTCGAACATAGCCCACACCGGGGCGCAAGCGCTGTCGCAGTCCGGCGCAGCATCCAGGAAAGCCAGCAGTGTGGTCGCAGCACATTCCAGGTCATCAATGCGCGGGGCGAGGAAATACTCGCCGTCCGGCCCAATGCGGGTGGGCTGCTGGCGGGTGACCAGCTGCAGATCGCGGTCGAGGATGTCCTCGGGCTGGACGTTCAGTTCCTCGCACAGCACATCGGTCAGGGTGCGGCAGCCTGCGGGACCCCACAGCGGCTGTATGTCGATCTGGGGGTTGAACTCCTTACCTTTGTTGACATTGCGCTGCATGTGGATAGCCAGGGATGGGATGACCAGCAGATCCTCATCGATGTTGACGAGGCGGCTCTCGATACCATCCTCGGTCTTGACCATCACGCGGCCAGCCACGGTCAGCGGGCGGTCCAGCCAGGTGGACATGATCATGCCGCCGTAACCTTCGACGCTCAGGCGGGAGCAACCGTCATTTTCGACTTTCTCATTCTTCACTTTCCAGCACGGGGAATCACTGTGGCTGGCCGTAATGCGCCAACCTCCGATGGCATGCCCCGGCACACGCCAGGCGACGACCGAGGAACCGTTGCGGGTAATGTAGTACCCCTTGCCGGCTTCCAGGTTCCAGTAATCGGCTTCTTCCAGGCGGGTATAGCCGGCTGCATCCAGCCAGGCCGCGGCCATGGCAGCCGCGTGGTAGGGGGTCACTGCTCCCTGCAAAAATTCAAACAAATCATCGAGCATAGGCACTTTTCTTCCTTACTGTTGTTATTTTTCCGGGGCTTGGGGCCCGGGATAAGTCATACGGTAATATTGTACCGCAAACTTACAGTGGGAACAAGTTGCAAAACAGGAAAATTTGTTCTATACTTAGTATAGTCATACTGTCCGTTTTGACAAGTACGCACTTTTTGGAAAGTACCCCCAGGAGGTTTTCTATGCACCCGAACGCGAACTGCAACTGCCGCTATGCCGATGTTGGCTGCGATAAAATGGAAGAAGTCATGGACAAGATCAGCGGCAAATGGAAGATGCGCATCCTGTTTATGGTAGGTGCCCACGGCACACTGCGCTATGGCGAGCTGCGCCGCCTACTGGACGGCGTGACCCACAAGATGCTCTCAAACCAGTTAAAGGAACTGGCCGCCGATGGACTGGTAGAGCGCATCGATTACGGCGAGGTGCCACCCCGGGTGGACTATCGCCTCACCCCCAACGGTGAAGCCCTAATGCCGATTTTTGACGATATCCAGTCTTATATCCGCAAAAACACCTGCCACAACTGCTGCGGCGACAAACCCGCCACCCCCACTGGTGCAAGGCATGCCTGCTGTGAATAATATAGGGATAAAGACCTGTTAGGAGGAACCCCTTATGCGTAAATCTACTGCCTTTTTGCTGGCGCTTGCGCTGGCTGCGCTGACAGCCTGCGGGCAGGTGCCGGGTGATTCCGGCGCTGTATCGTCAGAACCGGAAGCTGCAAGCACTGCTGTTTCGGAAACTGCCCCCGCTGTGCCCCCGGCCACGGAAGAACCCGCCGCTGACGCCACCCACGATACCACTGCCGAGCAGCGCCATGTGCTGGACGGCTTTGTGGATTTTGCCGCTGACACGGCAGGCGGCAGCTTAAAATCCGCCCGCGCGGCGGCAGTGTTGGTGGAATATTTAAGTTCCGCCGATATCGATGCGGCCACCGCCGCCGACTGGATGGCTGACCTGACCCAGGACCAGCATGACTTGCTGTACACCAACTGGGCCGGCATTTTGGATCATGCGGAAAATATCGCCGCCGACCCCACCAGCCAGGCCGACCTGCTGGCCAGTGCCGGCGTTACCACTGATTTTGAAGGCATGGTTTTGACCGGGGTGCCAGATAAGCTGGTAATTTTAAATACTATATTTACCGGAAAATAAACAAAAGCGGTGCCGTTCCCACACGGCACCGCTTTTTTACTGACCTTTATACCTTATTATAGTAAATTATAGTAAAGCGCTTATTCTACGTCCTGCAGGGCGGCATAATCCTGCTCACCCGTGCGAACCTTAACAACCTTTGCTACGTTGTACACAAAGATCTTGCCATCGCCAATGTGGCCGGTGTACAGTGCCTTGGTGGCGGCCTCAATGACCTTCTCCACCGGAATCTTACTGACGACCACTTCCACCTTTACCTTGGGCAGCAGGGTAGCATCCACTTCGGCACCGCGGTACTTTTCGCCACTGCCTTTCTGGATGCCGCAGCCCATGACCTGGGTCACAGTCATGCCGGTGACGCCGATCTTGTTCATCGCCTGCTTCAGGCTCTCGAACTTCGCCAACTGCACGATGATGGACACCTTGTGCATACCGGAATCCAACTCCGCAGGCAACGGAGCTTCCTGGGTTACCTTGACGGCAGCCGCCACTTTTTCAGGGCTAGCCTTGGTGATGTCATCCTCGCCCAGGTCGGTGTTCTCGTTCACATTCAGCTCGGCGTAGGTTGCATCGTTGATGGCAAAACCGGCGTAGGCGCTGGTCAGGCCATGCTCGTGGACATCCAGGCCATCCAATTCCTCTTTCTCGGTAACGCGCAAGCCGATAGTCTTTTTGATGATAGTAAAGATGATAGTCATCGTGACCAATACCCAGGCTGCCACGCTGACAACGCCCAGCAACTGGATGCCGAACTTGGCAAACCCGCCGCCGTAGAACAGGCCCCCATCGGTGGCAAACAGGCCAACCGCCAACGTGCCCCACAGGCCGTTCGCGCAATGGACCGAGACCGCACCAACAGGGTCATCGATCTTGGCAATGTTATCAAAGAATTCCACCGAAAAGATGCAAAGCACACCGGCCACGATGCCGATGACGGCAGCGCCGAACGGGTCGACCACATCGCAGCCTGCGGTGATGGCGACCAGACCAGCCAGCGCACCGTTGAAGGTAAGGGAGACATCGGGCTTGCCGTAGCGCACCCAGCTGACGATCAGCGCGGCTACCGTAGCCAGGGCTGCCGCCAGGTTGGTGTTGAAGCAGATAAGACCTGCGGAAACCATCGTATCATCGCCGGTCATGCTGACAGTAGAACCGCCGTTGAATCCGAACCAGCAGAACCACAGGATGAAAACGCCCAGAGCCATGGCGGTCAGGTTGTGGCCGGGGATTGCGCGGGCCTTGCCGTCCTTGCCATATTTGCCAATGCGGGGGCCGAGCATCCAGGCACCCAGGCAGGCGGTAACACCGCCCACAAAGTGGACTGCCGTGGAACCAGCGAAATCATGGAAGCCCAGCTGAGCCAGCCAGCCGCCACCCCAGATCCAGTGGCCGGAAATGGGATAGACGATCAGGCTGATAGCAGCGGAGTAGCAGCAGTAAGCGCTGAACTTGGTACGCTCGGCCATCGAGCCGGAAACGATGGTGGCTGCCGTAGCGCAGAACACGGTCTGGAACACCGCATAGACCCAGACCGGCAGGGTGCCAAAATCGTAGTTTCCCTGGATGAACGGGTCAAATCCGCCGATCAGCGCGCCGGACCCGGCAAACATGATGCCGAAGCCCACCAGCCAGTAGCAGGGTGTGCCGATACAAAAGTCCATCATATTCTTCATCAGAATATTGCCGGTGTTCTTGGCGCGGGTCAGGCCCGCCTCGCACAAGGCAAAGCCCGCCTGCATAAAGAACACCAGGAACGCCGCAACCAGTGTCCAGGTAACGTCCGCAGAGTTGTACATAATAGATTCCCCTCTCTTACTTTGGGCAGCGCCGCCTCGCACAATGCGATGCCGCCTTTTGCAACCAACAACAAAAGGCGCCGGGCGGGAGCTTGCTATCCCGTCCGGCGCCTTTGCCGTTTGTTGCGTTGTCGTTATGATAGCACCGTCTGCGCCTGCGGTCAAGAGGGAATTTGCGCAGTTTGCTGCATTTCGTCAGTTTTGGCTTGCTGCTGCCAAAAAATGGCGTTGATTTTTATGCATATTTTACAGCCATGTGTTTTTCGTGCGCAGTCAGTGTTTACCGACAAATTGAACTTTGCGGCCGAACTTGGGCAAATTTACGGGTATGTTAAATTTTTTGCAAAAAAATCTACCAAAATAATTCACATTGTGCTATAATACAGATAAATGCCCCTTTGTTAAAAAGAGTTTTATGCTTTATCCAAAAAGGAGGAAATCCCATGCCCAACCTCGCTCTGCTTGCCCTGGAAGCCAGCGATGGCACCGTGGTGTTGACCAGTATTACCCTGGTTTTCGCCATGCTGATCGCCCTGTGCCTCATCATTACCCTGGAGGGCAAGCTCTTCGACCTGAAAAACGAAAAACCTGCCCAACCCAAGCCGCAGGCCCCTGCCGCACCCGCAGCCAAAGCTGCCCCGGCACTGGCTGCCAAGCCTGCCGTCCCCGCCGCTAAGGCTGACAACAGCGGCATCCCCGGCGAGGTGATTGCTGCGATTTCTGCCGCTGTTGCTACCGTGATGGGTTCCGGCGCTGTGATCCACGGCATCCGCCGAGTTTCCAAGCCTGCCGCAGGTTCCCGCCGTGGTTCCTGGGGCGATGCCGGTGTGCGTGAGCATACCACGCCCTTTATGTAAGGAGGTCTGGAAATGGGTGCTATTTTAACCAACATCTCGGAGATTTTTGCCAAGTCCGGCTGGGCACAGATCTTCTTTACCGAGGGCGGCTGGAAGTACGCCGTCATGCTCGCCGTGGCCTGTGTGCTGCTGTACCTGGCTATCGTCAAGCAGTTCGAACCCCTGCTGCTGCTGCCCATCGGCTTTGGTATGCTGATGACCAACCTGCCTCTGGACGGCATCTTCCACATGGACATCTTCATCAACGAGACCAACCACATCAACTGGGAACTGTTAGGTTCCTCCGGCGGTATGGTCGACTACATTTACTTAGGTGTCAAGTTGGGCATTTATCCCCCGCTGATCTTCCTGGGCATCGGTACCATGACCGACTTTGAGCCGCTGATCGCACGTCCCTCCAGCCTGCTGCTGGGCGCTGCTGCTCAGCTGGGCATCTTCTTCACCTTCGTTGGCGCTAAGATCCTGGGCTTCACCAACCAGGAGGCCGGTGCTATCGGCATCATCGGTGGTGCTGACGGCCCCACCGCTATCTACGTTACCACCAAGCTGGCCCCGCATCTGCTGGGTTCCATCGCGGTCGCTGCGTACTGCTACATGGCGCTGGTGCCTGTTATCCAGCCGCCTATCATGAAGGCCCTGACTACGGAAAAAGAGCGTCAGATCGTTATGACTGCTCCTCGCCGCGTTTCCAAGACCGAGAAGATCCTTTTCCCCATCATCGTTACCATCATCGTTGCCCTGACCCTGCCGGATGCTGCTATCCTGGTTGGCTGCCTGATGATGGGCAATCTGATGAAGGAGTCCGGCGTTGTTGAGCGTATCACCAAGACCGCCGGCAACGAACTGATGAACATCATCACCATCTTCCTGGGCTTCTCCGTTGGCTGCACCACCAACGCTTCTACCTTCCTGAACATCCAGACCGTTGAGATCATCGTCCTGGGCATCGTTGCTTTCGGTGTCGGCACCGCTGGCGGCGTTATCCTGGGCAAGATCATGTGCGTCATCACCCACGGCAAGATCAACCCGCTGATCGGTTCCGCCGGTGTTTCCGCCGTTCCTATGGCTGCCCGTGTTTCCCAGAAGGTCGGCCAGGAGTACAACCCACGCAACTACCTGCTCATGCATGCTATGGGTCCCAACGTTGCTGGTGTTATCGGCTCCGCCGTTGCTGCTGGTATCCTAATCAACATGTTCGGTTAATCGCAGCGTAAATCACAAGATAAAATCACCTCCGGCTTTTTGGCCGGAGGTTTTTATTTAGTGTATGCAATTTACAAAATGTTCATACCAGTATCATAGTTTTTTAGCAGATGTCCTGTATTGTATAAGCACAGGGTTACGGAGCCGCAACCGTAATTCTGGAACATGATTCCTCCTCACACCAATCGATACCCCTTATGCCCCCGTTCGGAGCCGCAACCGAACGGGGGCGATTTTTTGTGCTTATTTTCTTTTATTGCAGATGGGATGTTAAAAAGTCTACCGTGACCCGGCGCAGATTGCTGTCCAGCTGGGTATTGATGGCAAGATCCTCGCTGGTATAATTGTGGTCTCCATTCACGAAGGGTTCCAGTACCACCTGGCCATCCGGCAGGCTTTCCACAGCCGCTTTGGTTTCGGTTTGGGTGGTGTCACTTAAGATACGCTCGTTGCCGCTGTAGGTCAGCAGCACCGGCATGCCGCTCTCCTGCAAGGCCGCGTTGGGGTCGCTGTTGCGCATGCCATCGATGTAGGCGGCGCTCAATTCCACGCCCCAGGCCGCAGCGCTGCCTTCGGCATCGGCGCGGGCGGCCAGTTCTTCCACGGCGGAAAAGTTATCGATGCTCAAAAATTCCAGTCCCTGCAGGCCGGTGCCGTTGGCAGGGCTCCAGAGAGCCAGCGCCGCGACCGGGTACTGTCCCAGCTGGGGGTAAAGGCTGGCCAGCCGCCCGCCCATGCTGTGGCCCACCAGCGCCGCTTTACCGGTGCCATAGGTATTTTGCATGTAGGCGATCACGCTGTCCACGTCCGCCGCCATATTCGCCAGCGTGTAGTTGGTGTAAGGCTCGGTGCTGTCGCCGCAGCCGGCGAAATCCAACCGCACGGTAGCAATACCCTGAGCGGCCAAATCTTCCGCCAAAGGGGCAAAATGGCCATCCCCCTGCCGGCTGCCGGTAAAACCATGGCAGAGCACCACCAGCGGCAGCTCCTCGCCCTGGGCTGACTTGCTAGGCAGCCGAATGGTTACTGGGATATTCCCCCGTGTACCGGGGATTTCGATGTCTTTGGCTTTTGTGTTGGATCCTTGCAAAGCAAAGATTATCACCCCGCATAGTATAGCAACAGCCAGGAACCCCAGTAGGATCCCGGGTGTTCGGTTTTGTTTTTTGTTTTTCATGTAGGTAGCCCCCTTTCCGTGTATTGCCGGATGTATTGTATTATCATTAAAACGTATTCAGGGTGGTTTGTCAATTTCCCTGTTCAAGTCCTCTCATGGCCAGCATAACCGCAAAGCCCCCTGCCGGGGTACGGCAGGGGGCTTTGCGGTTATGGGCCATGAGGGACTCGAACCCCCGACCAAGCGGTTATGAGAATCACGAAAATCTTAAAATCCCGTTTTTCTTGTGCAACAGTGACAAATAGCATCGGTGCATGAACAAGAGGCATTAGTTATTATGACGGAGTTTTTAGTCCGATTTCGTAGTGAAAATCAGACTAAATCGCCAGGTTCGTCGCCAGAAAAAAAAGCTGGCGACGAGAATCGCCAAAAAAGGCTCATTTGGTGCGATTTTGGCGATGAAGAAAGCCACTGTGGATTCGAGGCTTTTATGCCCCACCGTTTTTTTCATTATAAATCGTTCATTTTAGAATGTCAATATCGCCAACAAGGGGGAAGTGTACCATTTTGGTAGAATACCGCCCCAGTGTTCCTCTCCCCCACACCCCCTCTCCAGCTGGCTGAAGAAACAGCCAACTGAAAAAGAGAATATCGGCTCTTACAAGCATCTTACCTGTCCACGGGCGAGGTGCTTTTTTAATTTCAAAAATCGGAGGTCATCATGGGCAAATATCAAAAGAACATCGAGGCTGCGCGGCGAATCAGCGTAGTGCAGTATCTCGAAACCTATCATCCCGGCGAACTGGTTCGCAAAACGGACAAGGAGTATTGCACCAAGACGCACAGCAGCCTTGTTATTACGCCCGCAAATGGGCTGTTTCACTGGTTTTCGCAGAGCAAGGGTGGCAACAATGCACTCGACTATCTGGTAAAGGTCGAGGGCATGGATTTTGTCTCAGCGGTACGGTTGCTGAACGAAATGACACCGATGCCAGTCTCTGTTCAGACGGCTAAGGCAGCACCTGTGCAGCAGCAGACATCCCGCCCCTTTGTGCTGCCGCCTGCGGACAGGAACACCGAAGCTGCAACGGCCTATCTGATGCACCGCGGCATCAGCCCGAAAGTGCTGCGCTACTGTGTGGGTAGTGGAATCCTATACCAAACTACGCGCGGCAACTACCGCAACTGCGTTTTTGTGGGCAAAGATGAAAACGGCGTACCGCACTCTGCTTTCCAGCGTGGTTGTCAAGGCAGCTTTCGCGGAGATGTCGCAGGCAGCCAAAAGCAGTATGGCTTTCTGATTCCCGCCGAATCGAAAACCTGCGATACCGTAGAAATCTACGAAGCCCCCATTGATGCCATGTCCGGCGCAACGCTGCGGCAGTACAAACACGATTCCCCGTGGCGCAGCGTCCACTACTTGGCGCTGGGTGGGTTGAACCATCAGCCGATTGACTACTTTTTGCAGCAGCATCCCGAAGTAAAGCGCGTATCGCTTTGCTTTGACCGTGACGACCCCGGACGGAACTTCACAAAAATTGTTGCGAAACGGCTTGCCGAACGCGGATATATCGTACAGGACACGCCCCCGGCCATAGGCAAGGATTATAACGACTATCTGCTGGCGGCTCGTAGACTTATCAGCATGGAACGGTAAAGGAGCGGAATATGAAAACTATTGCAGTTGCAAACCAAAAAGGCGGTGTAGGCAAAACGACCACCACAGTAAACCTCGGCACAGCACTTGCGGCGATGGGCTACAAGGTGCTGTTGGTGGACGCCGACCCGCAGGGCGATTTGAGCAGCTATCTTGGCTATGAGGGCACCGAAAACGGCGCAACAATCAGCGACCTAATGGAATCTGTTATCAAGGACGAAAAGTCGCCAGAAGTGGTAATTCACCATGAAGAAAAGGTAGATTTCATTCCTTCCGACATTGGTCTGTCCGATATGGAAGTGAGCCTTGTAAACGTTATGGCGCATGAGAAAATCATGGAACAGGCATTGGAGCCGTTCAAGGATAAATACGACTACTGCTTGATCGACTGTATGCCCTCGCTGGGCATCATCACCGTAGCATCGCTTGTTGCGGCTGACAGGGTGTTGATTCCTGTGCAGGCGCAGCATTTCGCCCTCAAAGGTCTGGTGTCCCTGTTCAAATCTGTCAACCAAGTAAAACGCCGTATCAATCCCCGGCTGGATATTGACGGCATTGTGCTGACGATGGTAGATAAGCGTACAAATTTGTCCAAGGATGTATGTGCTGCCCTGCGCAGCGCCTACGGTCACGCGCTGAAAATTTACCGCGCAGAAATCCCAGTCAGTACGCGCACAGCAGAAAGCGCCGCCAGTACACATAGCGTGCTGACCTACGATGCCAACGGCCCGGCCAGTTTGGCATATAAAGCGCTTGCCAAGGAGGTGACGGAAAATGAGAGAGTACGGCAGCAACATCAATCTGCCCTCACTCGATAATCTCTTTTCGAGTGAGCAGGAGCGGCAGGACGCAAAATTAGAGAAAATCCAAATTTTGCCGCTGACGGAACTGCATCCCTTTCGGAATCACCCTTTTCAAGTCCGTGACGATGACGAAATGGACAAAATGGTGGACAGTATAAAAGAATACGGCGTTATGACCCCTGCCATTGTCCGCCCTCGGAAAGATGGTGGGTATGAAATTGTAGCGGGCCACCGCCGCTGTCATGCCAGCCAGCGGGCTGGCGTGGAGACTATGCCCTGCATTGTACGGGATATGGACGACGATACTGCTATTATTCTGATGGTGGACAGTAACTGCCAACGAGAGCATATTTTGCCGAGCGAAAAGGCGAAAGCCTATGAAATGAAGTTGGAAGCTATTCGTAGAAAAGCTGGTAGACCGTCAAAAGAAAATTCCCGACAAGTTGTCGGGGATTTTGAAAGCGCCGATTTAGTCGGTCAAGCAAGCGGCGAAAGCGGGCGGCAAGTCCAGCGCTTCATCCGTCTGAACAAACTCACCCCCGAACTTATGAAAATGGTGGATGATGGCAAGCTAAAAACCACTCCCGCCGTAGAACTTAGCTACCTTACCCCCGAAGAACAAGAGGACTTCCTGTCCTATATGGAATCCGAGGGTTGCACACCATCGCTGTCACAGGCGCAAAAGCTCAAAGAGGCCAGCAAGGAAAGCGTACTGACCCCAGAAAAAATCCAGCATATTATGGCTGCAAAGTCGCCCAGCGTAAAGCCGCGTGACCCGCAGCTTATGATTCCCGTTGCAAAAGTTGAACGATACTTTCCGAAAGGCTTTACAAGCGACCAGATGCAGCAGGTTATCGTAAAACTGCTGGAAAACTACGCCCGTGCCCACCAGCACGGCAGCAGATGAGGGGGCACCGATGACAAGATTATTAGTTGTTGAACCCGGCTACTGCCCTTATCAAGCGGGTTTTCCCAGCGCGATGGCGGCTGCTTCCGAAGTTGTTGAGGGCGAGAGTCAAATCCTAAAACCGTTTGGCACACCTCGCATCGGGCTGATATGTAGCAAATCCCAAGGCCAACTGAAATATAACAGACAGGTCAATGACGAGGGAATTACCGTGCGCGGGCGATTTCTCATCTGCGGGCTAAATGGTGATAAAGTCGTGGGCTTATCCAAAGACCAAGCAGACCGATACAGCCGTCTACTTTTTCTACCGCAAGTCGAAGATATGGCAAGCGGTGAACTGCCCGCCGCAAAGGTACGCCCGCAGGATGAACGCTACGGGAACAAACTATCTTTTTGGGAAAGGTTGGAAAGATAATGGAAGAAAAGACAGATAAAGTAGTCGGCTACATCGAATATCTCGGTGCAGGCGGGATGATCGGTGAAATCGTTCCTTACACAAGCGTGGAAAAATTCAAGGATGAAATTCTGGATTCCTTGGATTGTGGGCAGCCAGTGACACCGGTTGTATTCTCAGATGAACTGGATGAGCCACTCCAATTTGATTCAGACACCTATTTCCCGTGGGGATTTCGCAGCGAAAAGCGAGCGCAAATTTCTTATGAAATCTATCAAACTAACAGGCGAGACCTTGTTTTTATGGAGTATTCTCCTGCGCGGCTCGCTGCCGGAGCAAAGGACTACGAACTCGTGTACAAGGGGCAGATGGAGCGTTGGGAAACGCTGGACAGTATTTATTCACGGCATAATCGGGATGACCGTCCAAACGCCAAAACTATGCGTTCCGTCTCTGTCAGCGATATTATTGTGACACACAAAGATAACGAGACACACGCTTTTTATGTTCAGCCGATTGGGTATAAGCAGGTAGATAACTTGTTGCCGGAACTTGAAAATGCCACACCGTCAAAAGCAGAACAGCACGAGCGATAAGGAGCAGCCTATGGCAAAATATGAAAATATCCGTGCGCTTGCCAAAAAGCAGCTGCAAGCCGTCACGGAGAGCAGCGACCGCTGGAAAGCATTTTTGCGGACAGCGGCCATTGCTTATAATTATAGTTTCCCGAACCAGCTTTTGATTCACGAGCAAAGCCCCACCGCCACAGCCGTGGCCGACATAGCTTACTGGAATAATAATGCGGGTCGCTGGGTCAAGCGCGGCGCGCACGGTATCGCGGTATTTGACACGCGGGCAAATTCTTCCCGGCTGCGGTATCTGTTTGACATTTCCGATACCATCCCCCGCGCAGAGGTTCCCGATGCGCTGCCGTGGGTCATTACAGACCAGAACTGGCGGCCTGTTTGGGATAAAATCGTAGCGGATAATCACGCTGACAGCATCCAGAGCGCCCTCCTCATGCTCTCCACATCCTGCGTTGCCCAGCGCAGCGCCATGTTCACAACCGCGCTGGGAAAGGCCATAGACGGCAGCAGCTTACAGTGGGCCAAGCCGGACGAACAGCGGCAGCTATTTTTACAGCTTATCACCCAAAGCTGTCTGTATATGGCCGCGCTGCGGTGCGGCGTGGATACTGCGCGGCTGGACCTGTCTGCCCTTGAATCTGTGAACCAGTTTGACACAAACCGCATTGCTCTGTGTTTGGGCAGCGCTTGCCAACAGGCGGCACGACCTCTCATGCAGCAGATCGGCAGCATCACGAGAGAAATCGACAGTGTTGCACGCGCCGAAAAAGTCCGCTATTATGGTGACAAACAGGAAGAGACCAATAACACCAAGGAGGTCAACAATGGAGTACATGATGGTGAACAGCTACCAAATCCCGGCGCTGTCGCTGAACGAGCCGCCGATGCCGGAGATCGGCAAGTACGGCAGCCTGCGGCGGAAATTCTTGCAGGTGAACGCCCCGATGATGTTCGACGAGATGCTGCTGGAGGGAACGCTGTACCCGCATCTGGCGGAGATGGACAACGCAGTACACCGGCAAATCGAACAGACGATGCAGACGCTGATGCAGCAGAGCACCGCCCCGAACCGGCAGACCGACCCGATGGGCTGGACGCAGTGGATGAACGCCTTGCAGGCCCAAGCCGAGGAACTGGCGATGCAGCAGATTTACAGCCTGTAACACAAGAACCCCAAGCGGAGAGCGATACCACACTCTCCGCTTTTTCTGTGCCCATTTCTGATTTGCCGCCGCTGAGCGATGAACTGATTCTAGGCTTGCTGGCGAAGGACTCCTCCAGCCGTGCCGACAATGCGGCTATTCTGGAATATTTCAATGAGCATCCCGACCTTGCCGAGCGCAGCGCCTTTTGCAAGCACTGTTACAAGCAAATTTATACATATTTGTTCGTGGATGACCATACCGTGGGTTTTATCCGGCATGATATGTACCTTGAACTTTGGGAGGGCAACTATCTTACCAAAACAGCACAGGTCAATCTGACATGGGATCCAGAGTGAAGCGGCGCTGGAAAAGGAGTTTATCCGCCTGCTCTGTGAACAGGG
>CAVAGJ010000050.1:0-17913 GCA_963588145.1 Coriobacteriaceae bacterium | reverse complement strand
CCATCAAGACAGCACACTGCTCGTTCCCGGCAGGGCTTACAAGCTACGGAGAACATGAACCCTACACCCGTCAAGGACTCTTAGAGTTTGGCGGGTGCTTTTTTGTTTGCGGCTCTGGGCGGCAGCCTATCCAGCGGGATAAGTCCGTGAACGACAACTACTATCTGCTGACGCTGGCAGCCATTGCAAAAGAAATCCGGCAGCGCGGCTTGCCGCCCGAATGTTCGGTGCGGATTGCGGCAGGCTTACCCTTAACCAGTTTTGGCCGAGACAAGCCGAAGTTCCGGAATTACCTGCTGCGAAGCAACCAGCCCGTGAACTTCCGCTTCGAGGGGGTGGAGTACAGCGTCACCGTCGAGGAAGTTACCATCTTTCCCCAAGGCTATGCCGCCCTTATGACCGAAACCGGGCTGTTGCAGGACGAACCGTCCATGCTCCTCATGGATCTCGGCGGTTGGACAGTGGATCTCATGCAGATCGACAACGCCATCCCCGTGGCCGACACAGCGCATAGCCTTGAACTTGGCATGATCCGCTGCGTGGATGACATCCGGGAACAGGTGCGCCGGGAAACCGGGCTGTCCCTTACAGATGCCCAAATCGAGAATATGCTAGCTGGCCAACCCTGCACGGTCAACGAGACGGTGCGCGACATTGTGAATCGGCAGGGGCGCAAGTACACCGAGCATTTACTGTCTGCCACGATGGAAGCGGGATTCGATCTGCATGCTATCCCTGCCGTGCTGCTGGGCGGCGTGGTATCCGTAGTGAGCCGCCACCTCAGCCCCAAAGACGGCCTCTGTAAGACGATTTTCCTGCTGGACGAAGGTGAACGCAGTCGGGTTTGAGCGCGCGTTGGCCGCCGTGTCGCGCCGTCAGAACGAGGCGTGAAACAACCCCAGTATGTTTTCCGCCCGAACCAAGATGACCCGCAGCAGCAGGCGTGGGCCATCCTGGAGCGGGTTCCATCCGGCCAGCGAAAAGCATTTCTCGTACAGGCCATCCTTGCCACCGAACAGGATACAACTGATCATCCAGATCATTACGATCAGTTATGACGACAATTGTCGGGCTGTCCAATGCCTGCTGAAGCAGATGCGCATAGAAAACCATTCAGAAGCGTGTTACAGACGCTTATTACTCCCGGTGCCTGAAAGGCTTTCACATGAGCGGTCAAGCTCCCTATGGCTTCGACTTGGAGCCGACGGTGGTTGAAAATATCCGCACAAAGATGATGGTAGCCGACCCCATAGCCGCAAGCCATGTACGCCTGATGTTTGAAATGTACGCCGAGCCCGAGACCTCCTTCGGAGATATTATCCGGTATTTTGAGGAACGGGGTATCAAAGTATATGGGAAGTCATTGACCCGTTCCTACTTATCCCAGCTCTTACGCAACCCCGTCTATGCACAAGCTGACTTGGAAATGTACGAGTTTTTCAAAAGTCAGGGTACGGTGGTAGTCAATGACGCCGCCGACTTTGCCGGGACAAATGGCTGAATAGCTGGCTTATTCCCTGTAATCCAAAGCTGTATGGCGTTTGCGCAGCCTTTTAAAATTTCCCCGTCATTGATTGGAAACAGTCTATGAAAAATGTGAAGATTGGAAATACGATATTTATATATGTTGGAGCGCCAATTCAGGCAGTATTATTCAAGTACAGGGTGGTTGCAGTTAATAAGCCTTTTTCTACAATTGACGACAGTAAGTTTGTTATCAGTGGAGAAAGGTACCAACGTTATGGCAGATATATGGAGCTCCAACTTGTTTGCCGTTTTTCTCCTGAAGTATATCCCCTGGCATATTTGAAAAGCCGCGGATTAAGGGGAAGTATTCAAGACCCTCGTAGGATTGATGCTTTCAATGCGGAAAGTTAGTTGCTTTTCTTATGTAACGTATTCCTTATTTATCGTTTCGGCTTGGATTGTTTTAAGGAAAGCGATTCTTATGAATGAACAATCAATCGCCTTTTTGAATAAGCGCATTATTCCTGATAATTACCAGGAATCTCGGTAATTCTTGATACCCTTATTATCTCACAGGCACCGTTGCTTTCACAGGACGTCAATTGTTGAGCGCTTACGTCCGTTTTACGGCCTTGCTGTAGACGATGACAGAAATCCCGGCTGTGATGGCTTCTGTGATCCAAAACGCATGCCAGACACCCGTGGGGCCAAGCATGCGGCACAGCACCCAGGCAATAGGCATTATAGCGATGATGTAGCGCACCAGCGAGATGATGAGCGACTCCGTGCCCTTGCCCAGGCCCTCCAGCGCGCCGGAGCCAGTCACCGTAAGGGAGGAGACAATAAAACCTGCGCAGATGATACGCAGTGCCGTCTGGCCAGCGGCGATGGTCTCGGGGTTGGAGCTGAACACATTCATCAGTGGATCGGCAAACACCAGGCACAGCACCGTACCGCCTGCCATGATGGCGCCCGTCATTGTCAGGGTCAGGCTGTAAATTTTCTTCACGCGGGCATCCTCCCCTGCACCGTAGTTGTAGCCAATAATGGGGCGCATACCCTGCACAATGCCGTTGGCCGGCAGGTATAGGAAAGTCTGCAATTTATAGTAGATGCCCAGCACCACCACGTATACCTGAGAATACGCCGCCAGAGTGGAGTTGAGGAACGACACCAGCAGTGAGGGGAGTGCCAGATTCAGAATAGCCGGGATGCCGATGGCATACAGGCTCAGATCCATTTTGCGGTTCGGTGTCATGCAGTCGCGGCACACACGTACGCTGATTTCCGTAGTGTTGTACACGACCAGGTAGATGGTCAGCGTCAAAATCTGGCCAATGCCGGTAGCCAATGCCGCGCCCGCAATGCCCATTTTCGGAAACGGTCCGATGCCGAAGATCAGCATCGGGTCCAGGATGATATTGCAGACCGAACCTGCCATCAGGCCCACCATCGTGACCCGCATACGGCCCACTGCCTGGAAGATCTTTTCAAACGCCAGCGCAGCCATAATGACCGTGGAGAACATAAACGCGATACGCGAGTAGGTCACGCCCATCTGAATAACTGTTTCATCGCCGGTAAACATCCGCAGGAAAGTCGGCATAATCAGGATGCTGACAATCGTGACGATCACACCGTGTAGCAGAGAGAGCATCATACCGTGGGTAGCAGCCACATTCGCCTTTTTATGCTCACCCGCGCCCAGGTGCAAGGCGATCTGCGCATTGATGCCCACGCCAAAGCCAATGGCAATCGCATTGATGAAGTTCTGCACCGGGTAGACCAGGGACAGTGCCGTCATGGCCTCCTCACTGATCTGAGCTACGAACAGACTGTCCACAATGTTGTACAGCGCATTGACCAGCATCGAGATGACCATGGGCAGCGCCATACTGACCAGCAGCGGGAAAATCGGCTTTTCTTTCATAAACGTATCGTTCATAGTTGTGTACCTCCCAGACACAGCAAAAAACCACACAATGGGTCAGCGTTCCAGCCGAACCATTGTGTGGCGAAAAATAGTATAGACTACTGTAAAAATCCACACCTGTTTTAGTTTTTTACATAATACCACAATTTTTTTATTTTGTCAAGACAGCCCGCCCGACTTTTTAACCTATTGACGCAATAGGTGTTTGTGTTATAATATTTTGGTATGTACTTTTCCAGGGGAGAGATCCCCATGAAATGAGGCAAACTGACATCCATGATCTACCTTGATTATTCTGCCAACACGCCGGTCGACCCGGCCGTGCTGGATATTTATTGCAAAACCGAGTTAGCGTACATCGCTAACCCCAACTCCACCCACTGTGCCGGGCAGGCCGCCCGTGCCGAGATGGCCTGCGTAACCGAATCCATTGCCAGCCAGCTGGGTGTGCAGCCCGCCGAGATCATCTACACTTCCGGTGCCAGCGAGGCCAACAACCTGGCTCTCAAG
Organism: Coriobacteriaceae bacterium; assembly: GCA_963588145.1. Lineage (GTDB taxonomy): Bacteria > Bacillota > Clostridia > Oscillospirales > Ruminococcaceae > Gemmiger. The sequence goes on along the minus strand of CAVAGJ010000050.1, from coordinate 14,003 downwards.
GGCATCGCCCAGGCATCACGGCACATCGGCAAGCACATTATCTCCACCCAACTGGAGCACTCCTCGGTGGGGGCATCGCTCTCCGTTTTGCAGCAGCAGGGGTATGAGATCGACCTGCTGAACGTGAACCGTGACGGCAAAATCGATCTTGTCCAACTGCGGGAACTACTGCGCAAGGATACGATCCTGGTCGCCGTCTGCGCGGTGGACAGCGAGATCGGCACCGTGCAGCCCATCAAAGAGATTGCCGAGATCGTCAAGCAGTACCCGGATTGCCGCCTGCATGTGGATGCCACCCAGGCCGTGGGCAAAACGGACCTTTGGTTTGATGGTGTGGACACCATGAGTTTTACCGCCCACAAGTTTTACGGCCTCAATGGCATCGGCGCGCTGTACAAGCGCCGTGGCCTTGTAATCGAACCGCAGATCTCCGGTGGTGCCAGCACCACCATCTACCGCAGCGGTACGCCCACGCTGGGCCTGGCCGCCGCACTGGAGGCTTCGCTGTCCAAGGCCCTGGCTGAGCAGCCCCAGCGTATCGCCCATGTACAGTGGTTGCATGACCGCCTCACAGCCGCGCTGCAGGCCTATCCTGAAGTACGCTTCAACAGCCCGGCGGGCGCGGTGCCGCACATCCTCAATGTCAGCGTCAACGGCGTAAAGGCCACCCGCTTTCAGCAGGCCCTCAGCGAGCAGGGTGTCTGCGTTTCGGTCAAATCCGCCTGTTCCTCGGACGGTATGCCCTCTAAGGCAGTGTTTGCCGTCAGCCGTGACCGCCGCAACGCGCTGTCCTCGTGGCGCATCAGCCTGAGCCATCTTACTACCGAGGAAGAAATCGACGGCTTCCTGGCCGCCTTTGACACCTGCTACCACCAGCTGTTACAGAAGGGGAACTGATTTTGGAACATCAACTGGAAATTCATCAAAAAATCGAGCGTAGCATTATCAAAAAGTTCCGCAAGCAGCTGTGGACACCTTTCATCGTGGCCGTCAAGCGGTACGAGTTGATTCAGGCAGGGGACAAGATTGCTGTCTGCATCTCCGGCGGCAAAGACTCCATGCTGATGGCGAAGCTTTTGCAGGAATTGCAGCGCCACAGCGAAGTCCCCTTTGAATTGGTTTATCTGGTGATGGACCCTGGCTACAACGAAATCAACCGCCAGAAAATCGAGAGCAACGCCGCCTTACTGCACATTCCCATCACAGTGTTTGAAACCAACATTTTTGACGTTGCCAACAATAGCGAAAAATCGCCCTGCTATCTCTGCGCCCGCATGCGCCGCGGCCACCTGTACAAAAAAGCGCAGGAACTTGGCTGCAACAAAATTGCACTGGGCCACCACTTCAATGATGTTATTGAGACCACCGTCATGAGCATGTTCTACGGCTCCCAGATGCAGGCCATGCCGCCGAAACTGCATAGCACCAATTTCCCCGGCATGACGCTGATCCGCCCGCTGTATTGCATCCGCGAGGATGACATCATCGCCTGGCGGCGCTACAACGACCTGGAATTCATCCAGTGCGCCTGCCGCTTTACTGAGGCCTGCACCATCTGCGATAACGGCGGCGGTGGCTCCAAGCGGCAGGAGGTCAAGGTCCTGCTGCGCCGCCTGATGCGGGACAACCCCAATATCGAGAACAGCATCTTTCGCAGCATCCATGCCGTTGCGCTGGACACCATGCCCGGCTACAAGACCGAGGGTGTGGAACATTCGTTCCTGGAGCGTTTCGACCGCCAGGAAGAAACCCTGCGCGCCGAAGCTGCCGCCCAGGCTGATGCAGAGTAATACAACAAACAGCAAGACCCATGCCGCCGCATTACGCAGGCTCGGCATGGGTCTTTTTTACTTTTTCATGATCCCTGATGGCGCACTGCCTGCCACGGCCTGCGTCAGAAAATCCTGCACAACCTTGCCCATATTGCGCGGCATAAAGCAGGTGTGGCCCTTGTCCAGTGCGGCGATTGCCTGCATTTCAGTTTCTGTCAGCGCAAAGTCAAAAATGTCCAGATTTTCTTTCATCCGCTGGGGATTGGATGTTTTCACCAGCGGCAGAATGCCCCGCTGTACCAGCCAGTGCAGAACAACCTGGGCAGGGGATTTCTGGTGTGCTCTCGCCATGGTGCTAATCACCGGATTATCCAACAGGCCGTTCTGCCCGGCAGCCAGCGGCGACCACGCCTGAATCAGAATGTTCTGACTGTTTAAATACGCTTGCTCATCAGCCCGCTGAAAATACGGGTTGCACTCCAACAGATCAGCCGCCGGTTTCACCTTATTCCAGAACAGGAAATCTGCCAGCCGGTCCTGCGTGAAATTATCTACGCTGATGGCCCGAACTTTGCCTGCTTTGTACAGTTCTTCCAGGGCCTTCCAGGCACCGTAATAGTCGTGATACGGCTGGTGGATAACATACATATCCAGGTAGTCCAGCCCCAGCCGCTCCATCGACTGTGCAAAGCCGCGCTTGGCCCCCTCGTAGCTTATGTCGGGTATCCACAGCTTTGTCGTGATAAACAGTTCTTCCCGCGGCACAGGGCTGCGGCGGATTGCCCGGCCCACCGCTTCCTCGTTGCCGTAGGCTGCTGCGGTATCGATCAGCCGGTAGCCGCTTTCGATGGCCTGCAATACAGCCTCCTCGCAGGCATTCTGATCCGTCATGCGGAAAACACCAAACCCAATTTTAGGGATTTCTACACCATTATTCAAAACAAATTTTTCGTCCATCGCAATGTCTCCTTATGTTTTTCCACTACATTGTAACCGCATCGCCTTACAATAGCAAATACTTATAAAGAATAGCAATTCATAGTTGAAAAGAATAGAAGCAGCTATTATACTAGGCTTGAGGTGACAACCATGGATATACGAGTGCTGAAATATTTTGTCGCGGTTGCAAAAGTGGGGAACATCTCCCGTGCAGCCGAAAGCCTGCACATCGCTCAGCCATCACTTTCCAAGCAGCTGATCGAGTTGGAAAATGAGCTTGGCAAGCAGCTGCTGGTGCGCGGCAAGCGAAAAGTAACCTTGACAGACAGCGGCACACTGCTGCTGAAGCGCGCCGAGGAAATCCTCGCGCTGTTTGATAAAGCGCAGCAGGAAGTACGCTGCGATGAGGGAACCATCGGCGGCAGGGTATCGATCGGCGGGATAGCCACCTACGCTGTCTTGTCTGCCACTGCGGCCCTGCGGAAAGATCATCCACAGGTCACCTTTGATTTCTACAGCGGCGATGCCAACGATGTGACCCAGCGACTGGACCACGGAAGCCTTGATTTTGCCGTCCTGTTGGAGCCTGTAGATGCACTGAAATACGAATACGTTTTGCTTTGGCAGATCATTCCTGCTGGGGGCTGCTTATGCCCAAAGCCTGTGACCTCGCCAAAAAAGAATGCATAGAAAAAGAAGATCTGCGCACCGCGCCGCTGATTTTCCACAGCCGCATCGGCCTGCAGCGGGAAATATCCCGCTGGGCACAAACGGACACCGAGCAGCTGAACCTGGCTGCCGCCTATAATATTTTGGGCGGCAACTCGCTGGCTTACGTCCAAAGCGGGCTCGGCTATCTTTTGACCAGCCGCAATCATCTGCCCGATGAACGGGGGCAGGACCTATGCTTTCGGGCACTCAAACCAAAGCTGGAACTGAACTACGCCCTCGTCTGGAAACGGTATGCCATTCTGTCCAAGGCCGCCCAGGCATTCCTGGCGCAGTTTTGATACAGGAAAACCGGCAGGCAACCATCTGCCTGCCGGTTCTATTTTTATTGTCCCTGGTCAGGGCGCTTGCTCAGCGCGTCAAACTTCTTTACAATGGCCGGGTCATCCAGCTTAATGACGCGGCCGGAGAGGTAGTGCAGGGTGTTTTCTTCCGGGATGCGGCCAAAGGTCAGCCGCTGGGCGCAAAGGGCCTGGGTTTTCAAGCCGGTACGCTCGTTCATCTTGCGGTTGCCGTATTTGATATCGCCCAGCACCGGGTGGCCCAGGTAGGCCAGATGGGCACGGATCTGGTGCGTACGGCCGGTGATAAGCCCGATACGGCACAGGGTAAAGGGGCCATTCTGGCGGATGACCGTCACATCGGTAATGATCTGCTTATGGCCATCGCTCTGGCGGGCATGGATGCGCACCTTGTTATTTTTCTCGCTGTGCTGCAGCCAGGCGATATGCCGCCCGGCTGGTGGGGTTCCTACTGTGATGGTCAGGTACTCTTTCTTCATCAAGTCATCCCGGATGATGGCGTTCAGGTCCCGCAGGGCCGTGTAGCTTTTGGCGGCCAGCACCAAGCCCTCGGTGCCGCGGTCCAGGCGATTGCACAGGGCCGGGGCAAAGCGCTGCTCGGCGTGGGGGTCATACTCGCCCTTTGCCTCCAAGTAAGCGGCAAAAGCATCCACCAGGTTCGCGTCACCCGTGCGGTCGCTGTGGCACAAAAGATGCGCCGGTTTGTACAGCACTGCAAAGTTGGCATCCTCGTAGATGACCGTCACTGGCGGCTGGCGGCGGGGCGGTTTGGCTTTGGGCTTGGTGCCCTCAGGCGGGAAGAACTCATCATTGATGTACATTTCGATCAGGTCGCCCGTTTTCAGGCGGGTATCCGGCTCAGCCCGCTTGCCGTTGACCTTGATGCGTTTGTTGCGGAATGCTTTGTACATCATGCTGCAGGGCATATCCTTGGTCACGCCTTCCACAAAGCGGCTCAGGCGGACATCGTTCTCGTTGGCACCGGCGGTAAAACTTTTCATGGAACCCTCACTTATCTCTTTGAAAAATCTTTCTTTCAGTATATAATGAAATCAGTAAAACGTAAAGTAGCAAAAAAGGATGTGGAACCATGGCAGATGGCAAAGAGCGGCCCATTCACGAAAATCATCGCGCCCGCATGCAGGAGCGTGTGGCGCGCAACGGCATGGAAAGCCTGGCCGAGCACGAAGTGCTGGAATATATGCTGTACCTGGCCATTCCGCGGCAGGATACCAACCCACTGGCACACCGCCTGATCGACCATTTCGGCAGTTTCTGCCGCGTGATGGAGGCTACCCCGCAGGAATTGATGCAGGTGAAAGGCGTTGGCCCGCGCAGCGCCCAGCTGATTTCCGACATTATGGAGTTTGGCCGCTATTACGCCGTGAAAAAGCGCAAAAAGCAGGCCACATTGGACACCACGGCCAACGCCATTGAGTACATCAAGCCGCTTTTTCTTGGCCTGCAAAACGAAGTGCTGTACATCATTTTAATGGACGATTCCTGCCATCCGCTCTACGACCTGAAAGCCGCTGAAGGCGTACCGAACCACGTCAGCATCGATACCCGCAAGCTGCTGCGGGATGTGCTGCGCTCCAACGCATCCACTGCCATCCTGGCCCACAACCATCCCACCGGGCCAGCCCTGCCCAGCGCCACCGACCAGATGACCACGCTGAAAATTATGCAGCTGCTGGCCCCGGCGGGCATCTCCATCCTGGACCACATCATCGTGGCAGGGGAGAACGCCTGCTCGATGGCGGACCGTGGCCGTCTGCCGGACATCAATGCCTATCCCGGCATTTTAAGCGCAGCCAGCACAGACTTTTAAGCTGCCATTTTACCCTGCCGCCTTGTGCTGCGGCAGGGTATATTTTTGGTTGCATGGTACACAAAATACCCACCAAAAGGCTTTACATTATTTTTTAGTTGTGATATAATCAGCTTACAACCAAATGTTGTGTCGAAAGGAATCTTTTATGGATGATGTGTTTCATTTAAAGGCACCATTCCAGCCCACCGGTGACCAGCCCCAGGCGATCGATGCCCTGGTGCAGGGCATCAACGAGGGGGACGATGCCCAGACCTTGCTGGGCGTTACCGGTTCCGGCAAAACCTTTACCATGGCCAATATCATTGCTCGGTGCAACCGCCCCACGCTGATTTTGGAGCCCAACAAAACGCTGGCTAGCCAGATCTGCACCGAGATGCGCAGTTTTTTCCCGGACGATGCGGTGGAATATTTCGTGTCCTACTACGACTACTACCAGCCCGAAGCGTATATTCCGTCCACCGATACCTATATTGAAAAGGACAGCGCCATCAACGATGAGATCGACCGCCTGCGCCACTCGGCCACGGCGGCGTTGTCGGAGCGGCGCAACGTCATCATCGTTGCCAGTGTTTCCTGCATCTACTCCCTGGGCGACCCTATCGATTACCGCAGCATGGTCATCAGCCTGCGCCCCGGTATGCAGATGGAGCGGGACGAGCTTTGCAGCCGCTTAGTCAAGCTGCAATATGAGCGCAACGACATGAACTTTATCCGCAACAAGTTCCGCGTCAAAGGCGACACCGTGGACATCCACCTTGCCTACAATGATGAGTACGCCATCCGGGTAGAGTTTTTCGGCGATGAGATTGACCGCATCATCGAGTTTGACCCGTTGACCGGCGAACACAAAAATGTGGTGCGCCATGTTGCCATCTTCCCGGCCAGCCACTACATCGTTGGCCCGGAGAAGATGAAAGAGGGCCTTGCCAAGATCGCCGTTGAGATGGAGCAGCAGGTGAAAAAATTCACTGAGGAAGGCAAGCTGCTCGAAGCCCAGCGCATCCAGCAGCGCACCAACTACGATATGGAAATGCTGCAGGAAGTGGGCATGTGCAAGGGCATCGAGAACTACTCGGCTGTGTTGTCGGGCCGCGCCCCCGGTTCCACGCCCACCACGCTGCTGGACTACTTCCCGGAGGATTTCCTGCTGATGGTGGATGAAAGCCACGTCATGCTGCCCCAGATCCGCGGCATGTTCGGCGGCGACTACAGCCGCAAGAAAACGCTGGTGGAATACGGTTTCCGCCTGCCGTCCGCTTTTGACAACCGCCCGCTGAAATTTGAGGAATTCGAGCAGAAAGTCCACCAGAAGATTTTCGTTTCGGCCACCCCCGGCGATTATGAGCGGGAACATTCCAGCCGCGTAGCCGAGCAGGTCATCCGCCCCACCGGCCTGCTGGATCCCGTCATTATGGTACGTCCGGTGGAGGGCCAGATCGAGGATCTGCTGGGCGAGATCCGCCTGCGCATCGACCGCGGCGAGCGCGCCCTTGTCACGACCCTGACCGTCAAGATGGCTGAGGATCTGACCGATTACCTGGAAGAACACGGTGCCAAGACCAAGTACATGCACCACGAGGTCGACACTTTTGAGCGCATGGAAATTATCAAGGACCTGCGCGTGGGCGCCATTGATGTCATCGTGGGCATCAACCTGCTGCGTGAGGGCCTCGACCTACCTGAAGTCTCGCTGATTGCCATCCTGGATGCCGACAAAGAGGGCTTTTTGCGCAGCGAGACCAGCCTGATCCAGACCATCGGCCGCGCGGCCCGCAACGCCAACGGCGTAGTGCTGATGTACGCCGATGAAGTGACCCCCAGCATGGAGCGCGCCATCATGGAGACTGAGCGCCGCCGTGCCATCCAGGATGCCTACAACAAAGAGCACAGCATCACCCCCAAGACCATCGTCAAGGCCATCGGCGGCGGGCTGGAAATCAGTATGAGCGAAGAAAACAAGCGCATGCGCCAGCACCGTATGAGCCGTGTGGAGCGCCAGCAGACCATCGAACGCCTGACCAAAGAAATGAAAGAAGCCGCGTGCCTGCTGCAGTTTGAGCTGGCAGCCCAGCTACGCGATGAAATTGCCCGGCTGGAGCGTGGGGAGGACCCTACCGCAGCCGATACCAGTGAGCGCAAGGCAACTGCCAAAAAGCGCAAAGGGAGAGGGAAATACAAAAGTTGAGCACTGAAGTAAAAGAAACGAAGCGCCGGTCGAAAATCCAGATCGACCCCAACAACCGCATCGTCATCAAGGGCGCACGGGAGCACAACCTAAAAAATGTCGACCTGACGCTGCCCCGCAATAAGCTGATCGTCATGACGGGGCTTTCCGGTTCCGGCAAGTCCAGCCTTGCTTTTGATACGATCTACGCCGATGGCCAGCGCCGCTATATGGAGAGCCTTTCCAGCTACGCCCGCCAGTTCCTGGGCCAGATGGAAAAGCCCGATGTAGACGAGATCACCGGCCTTTCGCCCGCTATCTCCATCGACCAAAAGACCACCAGCCACAACCCGCGTTCCACCGTAGGCACCGTGACCGAAATTTACGACTACCTGCGCCTGATGTACGCCCGCATCGGTGTGCCCCACTGCCCGATCTGTGGGCGGGAGATCACCCAGCAGTCCGTTGACGAGATGGTCGATGAGGTCATGAAGCTGCCGGAGCGCACCCGTTTCCAGGTGTTGGCCCCCGTGGTCCGTGCCCGCAAAGGCACCCAGGCCAAGGAACTGGATGCCGCCCGCCGCGCTGGCTTTGTGCGTGTGCGCGTTGACGGCAACATGTACGATTTGAGTGAGGAGATCACCCTCGAAAAGAACATCAAGCACACGGTGGAGATTGTGGTGGATCGCCTGGTCATCAGCGATACCGTCCGCGGCCGTTTGGCGGATTCCATCGAGACTGCGCTGGCCCAGGCAAACGGACTGGTCGTGATCGATGTCATTGGCGGCAAGCCGATGATGTTCAGCCAGAGCTATGCCTGCCCGGAGCACGGTGTCTCAGTGGAAGAATTGACCCCCCGCATGTTCAGTTTCAACAACCCCTTTGGCGCTTGCGAGAAATGCACCGGCCTTGGCACCTTTATGAAAGTTGACCCAGCCCGCATCATCCCGGACAAGCGCAAATCCATCCGGGAAAGCGCCATTAAAGCCAGCGGCTGGTACTATGCCGAGGGTTCCATCTCCGAGATGACCTACAAGGCCCTGGGCAAACGCTACGGCTTTACGTTGGACACCCCTATCAAGGATTTTAGCAAGGAAGCCCTGCATGCCTTGCTGTACGGCACCGGCGATGAGCGCATTGAGATGCAGCGTGAGAGTATGTTTGGCTCTGGCACCTACTATAACCAATTCGAGGGCCTGATTTCCAACCTGGAACGCCGTTTCCGTGAAACCAACAGCGAGTGGGTCAAGGAAGAAATTGCCCTGGTCATGTCCAGCGAGGAGTGCCCTGCCTGCCATGGTCGCCGTCTGAAGCCCACCAGCCTGGCTGTCACCGTAGGCGGCATCAACATTGCCGATTTCTGTGATAAGAGTGTGACCGAAGAATTGAAGTTCATCGAGAACGCCAAGGTCAGCGCCAAGGATGAGATGATCGGCGCGCCCATCTTTAAAGAGGTCCGGGAACGCCTGGGCTTTTTGCAGAGCGTGGGCCTTGGTTACTTGACCCTATCCCGCGGCGCAGCGTCCTTGTCCGGCGGCGAGAGCCAGCGCATCCGCCTGGCCACCCAGATTGGCAGTGCGCTAACCGGAGTGCTGTACGTGCTGGATGAGCCGAGCATCGGCCTGCACCAGCGCGACAACGACAAGCTGATTGCTACCATGAAGCGTCTGCGCGACCTGGGCAACACGCTGATTGTGGTCGAGCATGACGAGGACACCATGCGCCAGGCTGATTATATCGTGGATGTCGGCCCCGGTGCCGGTGTGCATGGCGGCGAGATCGTAGCCGCTGGCAGCGTGGCGGATATCTGCAAGGTCAAGCGCAGTATCACCGGTGCGTATCTTTCGGGCCGCAAATATGTGGAAGTTCCCGAGACCCGTCGCCCCGGCAACGGTAAATTTCTGCGGGTGCTCAAAGCCCACGAGAACAATCTGCAGGATATTACTGTAGATTTCCCGCTGGGCAAGATGGTCTGCGTGACCGGCGTGTCCGGCTCTGGTAAATCCACGCTGGTCAATGAGATTTTGTACAAAACGCTGGCCGCCGCACTGAACGGTGCCCGCAGCCGTCCCGGCCAATGTGAGGCTGTCGAGGGCATGGAGTGGGTAGACAAAGTTATCGGTATCGACCAGTCGCCCATCGGGCGAACACCGCGCTCCAACCCGGCCACTTACACCAGCGTGTTTGGGGATATTCGCTCGCTGTTTGCTAACACGCAGGATGCCAAAATGCGCGGATACGGCCCCGGGCGGTTCAGTTTTAACGTCAAGGGCGGTCGCTGCGAGGCCTGTGAGGGCGGCGGTATTTTGCAGATCGAGATGCACTTTTTGCCAGACATCTTCGTCCCCTGCGATGTCTGCAAAGGCAAGCGCTACAACCGCGAAACACTGGAAGTCAAGTACAAGGACAGGAGCATTTCCGATGTTCTGAATATGACGGTTGAGGAAGCCTGCGTTTTCTTTGCCAACATCCCAAAAATCGCCCGCAAGCTGCAAACTTTGCAGGAAGTCGGCCTTGGGTATATTCAGCTGGGCCAGGCCGCTACAACCCTGTCCGGCGGCGAAGCCCAGCGCGTCAAGTTGGCTAATGAGTTAGCCCGCCGGGACACCGGGCAGACCGTCTATATTCTGGACGAGCCCACCACCGGCCTGCATGTGGCCGATGTACACCGCCTGGTCAAAGTATTGGACAAGCTGGTGGATTCCGGCAACACGGTCATCATCATTGAGCACAATCTGGATGTCATCAAACGCGCCGATTATATCATCGACCTTGGCCCCGAGGGCGGCAGCGGCGGCGGTACTGTCGTAGCCACCGGCACGCCCGAGGAAGTAGCCGAGAACCCCAACTCTTTCACTGGCCAGTACCTCAAGTCCATGCTGGCCCGCGCCAAAGAGTTACATGGAAAAGCCAAATAAGTTTTTATAAGCAAAACCCTCGCCTGCCGTGTGATTCGGCAGGCGAGGGTTTTGCTTATTCTGTCGTATCTTCTTTTTCTGCAGAGTTGCTTTCGGGTTGCGTCATATCCGGCGTAGCGCTGTTGTTAGCTACCGGGATAAACCGCTTGGCGAACTTACCTTTGCCGCGGCTACGCACGTAGAAGTAGCCGATGATTGAGAAAGTCAGTGCACCAATAAAGTTGACGAACAAATCTTCCATCGTATCCAGCAGTCCGATATCCAGATAACCACCCAGGCCCAGGGTTGTCTGGGTTCCGTCTGCCTGCACCACGATCACATCGGTGATATTGCGCAGCACTACCGGGTGGTTGCCGCCGGTTGAGTCCAGCATGATGGTGCCGATGCTTTGCACCACGGTGTCTTTTTGCATATCCAGGAAGAACAGCTGGTCCATCGTGCACTCAAAAAATTCCCAGATCACGCCAACGGTCATCGAAAAGCAGAACGCCACAATGGTCAGATACAGCGGCGACAGGTGGAATCGTGTACTGTTGTGCCGGTTCAGAATATCTAGCAGCGAAAAGCCAATGGCCGCGCAGAGGAAGCCGTTCAGCGTATGCAGCACCGTATCCCAGTAGGGGAAAGTGACATAATACGCGCCGATCTCGCCCATGATCTCTGCCGCATAGATAAACAGCAGGATAATGATCTCGAGCGTATTGGGCAGCGCTATGTCCAATTTGCGTTCCAGCACGCTGGGCACCATAAACAGGAACAGCGTCAGCACACAGAGAAAGACATTCTCAAAATTGCGGTTAAAGATCTGCGCCAACATCACCAGGATGACCGAGGCCCGCAGCAGGATATACACCAGCGTGACCGAGCGGCGCGTCCGCCAGGCATCCTGAAAGGCCTCGTGTTTTTGTTGTTTTTTACTTTCCATTCATTCTCCTTCAATCCAGAGTAAAATCTTTCGGGTCCAACTCTGGCAAAACCTGGCGGTGCGGCACACGCATCAGCGGGTCGTAGCTGAACTTACGGCAGCAATAGTAAGGGGACACCACGCCTTTTTGCTTGCACAGGATCATCTTGGGGTCTGCGGCAGGGGCACCATGCAGGCAATAGGCACAAGCGGGGGCAATTTTACTGCCATAATAGTTTTTTCTAAACATATCCTCACCTTATCGCGCAAAATTATATCTATATTGTATTATAAATGTTTTTATAACCTTTGTAAAGCAGTGTGCAAAGAAACACCACCCCCACCACCGCTGCATCCGGCGGCAGACGGGTCATTGGTATCACCCGTGGGGCCAGTGTGCTGAATACAGCCTGTTCGTCCGACAATACCCAAAGCAGCACCCGCACCAGCAGGGGAAAGACGCCCACATGCAACAAGCAGCTACCCACAAGCAACCGCATCGATGCCTGGCCTTGCAAAAAAGCAGTTTCAGCTGCCCCACGCGGAAAAAGATCACACAGACACAAAGGTTCAGGCAAGTCGATGCAGCAGATGAAATTGTGGACAGTCCCTGAACGCTGAAACTGCTGCAGCGCCGCGGACCGGGCGGCCTTTTAGAGCGGTTGGCCCTGCGCCTGGCCCGCCGGTCGGTACCACCTGGGCGTTTTTTCTGACACTGCTTTTCAGTCACTTTGTCTGGACGATCGATTTCGGCCCCTTGGATGCGAACGCGCAAATCCGCCTGCGCTGGCTTTTGAATGCGCATAGTATTTGCGAGGGCACACTTCTAACAGAGATGCCCTTGCGCAGATCCAAACCACTGCCTCGCAGCACCATCGCAGAAAGCTGGCAGCTGCTGGGGCGAGAACTTTACCGGGAAGAGCCGTCCTCCACCTACACCGGTACTGTCGAAACTGACGGGTTGCCGCTGCACATCAGCCGCGTCACACTGCTCGGCGTTCTCCAGCACACGACCACCAGGGAGACTGCCGACATGCCCTGCCATTACAGCGAGAACGCTGCCCAGGCATTGGCGCTGCGCGATTGCCAGGCACAGCTAGACAGAGAATTCTCGGATGCTGTTATTGAAGCGGAACGCCGCAGCACAGCCCACAGCGCGGACGCTGCCACGTGCGCCGTAACCTATTTTTTGCGCCAACATCGCCAGAAAGCCGTGAATCGCGGCAATTTGCCTGGTTCTTGTAGAAACGTCAAAAGACATTTTAAAATTTTGTGCAATATTCACAGTTTCTTTTGAGGAAAACTGTGATATAATCTAAATGTGGAAATGTAGTAAACAGGGAGGATCACCATTTGGCAGAACGTTCTATTGAGCTGGACAGCATCGAGCTGGCCGCTGCGATTTTCGGCAATTGCGATCAGAATATCCATCTTCTGGAAAAGGAGTTTCACGTGACCGCTGTGTGCCGCGGCTCTGTGCTGCGGTTCAGCGGTGCCGAAGCGGACGTTGACGCCGCCGCCCACGCGGTGGACGGCATGGTCACCCTGATGGAAAACCATACCCCGTTGGAGGAACAGACGGTGCGCTACTGCATCAGCCTGGCCCGAGGGGGCGAGGAAAAGCGCCTGCGGGAGCTGACCGACGATTTCGTCTCCGTCACCGCCAAAGGCCGTCCCATCCACCCCAAGACCCTGGGGCAGAAGGAATACCTGGCCGCCATCCGCAGCCATGCCATTACCTTTGGCGTAGGGCCTGCCGGTACCGGAAAAACCTACCTGGCGGTCGCCATGGCGGTAAAAGCCTTCAAATCCAAGGACGTCAGCCGCATTATCCTGACGCGCCCGGCTGTGGAAGCCGGTGAAAAGCTGGGCTTTCTGCCCGGCGACCTGCAGAACAAGGTCGACCCTTATTTGCGCCCGCTGTATGACGGCCTGTTTGATCTGCTGGGGGCCGAGACCTTCCAGAAATTGTTTGAAAAACAGGTCATCGAGGTGGCGCCGCTTGCCTACATGCGCGGCCGCACGTTGGACGATGCCTTTATCATCCTGGACGAAGCGCAGAACACCACGCCCGAGCAGATGAAGATGTTCCTGACCCGTATGGGCATGGGCAGCAAGGTAGTCGTGACCGGCGATGTCACCCAGGTTGACCTGCCCGATAAAGTGCGCAGCGGCCTGGTGGATGCGTTGCAGGTGCTGCGTGACGTGGACGGCATTGCCCAGGTGCGCCTGACCGAGAAGGACGTCGTGCGCCACCGTCTGGTGCAGCAGATCGTCAAAGCTTACGAAAAAGCCGCAGCTGGCACGCTGCGTTGAAACTGAACCAATACACATCACATAAACAGGAGTCCTGCAAATAAAAGTCAATAGTTTTCAGAAAAAAGTCTGTAGTGGTATAGTAAATTTGTAACAACTTGTTCGAATAATATATTATAATATTA
>CAVAGJ010000049.1:0-18860 GCA_963588145.1 Coriobacteriaceae bacterium | reverse complement strand
CCCTATATAGCTTTCAGTGTTTTATTTCACTGTTCGCTATATAGGGAGCATATCAAAGTTGTAGGGGCGGATTCCATATCCGCCCGTGCTGCCTTGTCTTGCTGTTGAACAAATAGCTATTTCTTTTCTGCGGTGTTTGCATCAGAATTTTCTTCCATGTCATTCAACGCATACTCAATGCACAGCACAGTAAGGCGGTTTAATGAAATGCCCTCTTTATCGCAGATTTTATCCATACGGTCAAGCAGGGACTTCTCCAGCCTGAATGTACGGTTGACATATTCTTCTTTTGGAATTTTGAAAGCCATTTTACCACCCCTCTATATTGTGAGTGAAAATACCACCAAAAACAACGCATGATTTATGTGTGCAATTTACACTTGATATACAAGTGCTTCTCGTGTATACTGGTATTACACTCAAAAAAAAGGGGATGTACAAATGAAATCAAAAAGATTTTTTGCAACCGTTATGGCAGTGGTACTGGTATTTACACTGTCAGCTTGCAGTGCGGGAGGCTCAAACTCAACAGAAACAGAAAAAGCATCAGATACAGTAACCATAACCTCTGAAGAAGACGATACACCGATGACACCGCCATTTTCAAAGCTTCCGATGGATTGTACGAAAGATGAAATGACGGAAACTTATGGTGAGCCGACAACCACGGGAGATGCACAAAACGGTGGAAAAGTCTATAGCTATTATTCTTCCTATAAGGATACGGCAGGATTTATCACATTTAGCTTTGATACAAATGAAGAACTTGTCAGTATTTATTGGACAGCGACACCGAATACAGAATCTGATTATACCGAATTGGCAAATGGCATAAAATCGGATTTGGCAGAGCAATATGGAGATATATACTTTACCAACGATAGCGGGGAAGTCTCTGTATGGGATGGCGGCAACTATGCGGTAACGTTGATGCAGATAGAAAGCACGAGTCAATACATTGTGCTTCTTAACTATTCGATGGCATCTGCAGACGACATCGCTAAGGGGTTTACGAATGATGCACAAAATAGCGGCAGCAGTTCCTCAACAAGCACGAGTAAAGGCGAAAGCTCTTCAAGCAGCAGTTCTTCTAGTGTATCCGTCGGCAAGAAAAATGCTTTAGATCGTGCCTTAAGGTATCTTGAAAGCTCAGCCTTTTCGCATGACGGTCTTGTTGAGCAGCTTGAGTATGAAGGATTCAGCCATACAGAAGCTCTTTATGGCGCAGATAATTGCGGTGCAGACTGGAACGAACAAGCTGCCAAAAAAGCCAAACAATATCAGGATAGCCTTTCTCTTTCAAAAGAACGTCTTATTGAACAGCTCAAATATGAAGGTTTTACATCTTCTCAGGCATCGTATGGTGCAAGGTCTGTTGGCTATTGATACCACACCAAGCATGCTATAAAGCCTAAAAACAAAAGGCCCCACAGATTTTCTATAGCGAAAATCTGTGGGGCCTTTTTCTAAAAATGCATAAAACACTTGTTTTTGGGGCACTAACGGCAATTTGCCAGCAAAAATGCGGCAAAAACGCTTGTTCTTTTGCTCAAAACCGTATATAATGTAATATACGCCTGTGCTGTATCAAGATAGAGGGGATACAGCGTGTGGGAAAATTATATAGGGGGACTTTGATTATGGCTGATTACCTGGCAATGAACCGTGACGAGCTGACCACAGAGAAAGCTGCGCTGGAAGCACAGTACAAGAAGTTTCAGGACATGAACCTGAAACTCAACATGGCTCGCGGCAAGCCCGGCCCTCACCAGATGGATCTGGCGATGGATCTGCTGAAGATGGATAACTATACCACCGATGACGGCTTTGACACCCGCAACTACGGTGAACTGGAGGGCTTGAAAGATGCCCGCGTTTTGTTTGCGGATGTGTTCGGTGTGAAGCCGGAGGAAGTCTTTGTAGGCGGCAACTCCAGCTTGCAGCTGATGTACAGTCTGGTAGCCATCGGCTACATGTTCGGCTTCCAGGAGTCTCCGTGCCCCTGGTCCCAGGTGGAGAAGCGCAAGTTCCTCTGCCCGGTGCCTGGCTATGATCGTCACTTTGCCATCACCGAAGAGATGGGCTTTGAGATGATCAATGTCCCCATGAACCCCGACGGCCCGGATATGGACATGATCGAAAAGCTGGTGGCTGAGGATGACACCATCAAGGGCGTCTGGTGTGTGCCGCAGTATTCTAACCCAGACGGCTACACCTACAGCGATGAGACTATCCGCCGTATGGCCGCGCTCAGGACTGCGGCCCCGGATTTCAAGATCTTCTGGGACGAAGCCTACATCGTGCATCACCTGACCGATGAGATCATCGAGACCCCCGTGCTGCTGAACGAAGCCAAAAAGTACGGCAATGAGGATCGCGTCTTTATGTTCACTTCCACCAGTAAGATCACCTTCCCCGGTGCTGGTGTCTCTGCCATCGCCTGCAGCGAAAACTCGATGAAGCACATGTGCAAGCGCTTCTCCACCATGATTATCAGCTATGATAAGATGAACCAGCTGCGCCATGTCCGCTTCCTCAAGAACAAAGAGGGTGTGCTCGCTCACATGGCTAAGCATCGCCGCCGCCTGGTGCCCTGCTTTGATGCCGTTAAGACCGCTTTTGCCATCGAGCTGACCCCCTGCGGCAACATTGCCCACTGGACAAACCCCAAGGGCGGCTACTTCATCAGCCTGTACGTTATGCCGGGCTGTGCCAAGCGCGTAGCGCAGCTGTGCAAAGACTGTGGCCTTACGCTGACCGGAGCAGGCTCTGCTTACCCCTACCACAAGGATCCCGAGGACTCTCACCTGCGCATTGCGCCGACCTATCCCAGCCTTGACGAAGTCGAGACTGCATCGGCCCTGCTGTGCGTCTGTGTACGTCTGGCGGTTGTCGAAAAGCTGCTGACAGATCAGCAGTAATTCCGGCGCATAAATCTATCCCGCCCGCAGGCGCGGGCATATTTTTGGAGGTTTCTATGAACAAGAAAGGGAAGTCATGGCCGCTGTTTGTCGTGGCAATTCTGATCGTGGTATTTTCCCTGACTGCGATTTTCGGTGTAAGCTATCAGTACGGCGACACTAAGAACGTCTACATCAAGGGTGCTTCGGATATCCGCTTCGGTATCGATATCCGCGGCGGTGTCGATGTTACCTTTATGCCCGCCGGTGATGTGGATGCCACTCCGGAACAGATGACGGCGGCAAAAACTGTTATCGAGGATCGTCTGGTCGGCCTGGGAATTACGGACTACGAAAGCTATGTTGACAGTAACAAAAATCGTATCATCGTCCGTTTTCCCTGGAAGACCGGCGAGGTTGATTTCAACCCTCAGACGGCTATCGATGAGATCGGCACCACCGCGAAGATGGTGTTCCGCAAAGGCTCCACCGCTGACGGCGAGGAAATCCTGAGCGGTGACGACGTGACTTCCGCCAATGCTGCGTATAACGAGACCGAGGGCTGGGTCGTTCAGCTGAAGTTCAATACCGTGGGTGCTGCCGCTTTTGCTGATGCCACCACCGAGCAGGCCGCCAACAACGGTACCATCTCCATCTGGCTGGATGATACTAACATCTCTACCGCCACGGTCGATGAGGCCATCACCGGCGGTGAGGCCATCATCAAGGGCAACTTCGATCAGGACAGTGCTTCTACGCTGGCTAACCAGATCAACTCTGGTGCGCTGCCTTTCGCTCTTTCTGCCGAGAGTTACTCTACCATCAGCCCGTCCCTGGGCGCTAAGAGCTTGGAAGTCATGGTTCTGGCCGGTATCATTGCTTTTGCGCTCGTCGCAATCATGATGATCGTACGTTACCGCCTGCCTGGTACTATCGCTACCATCTCTCTGTTCGGCCAGATGGCCGCTACCTTGGCCATCGTTTCCGGCTACTTTACTGTGTTCCCCGGTTCTACTCTGACCCTGCCCGGTATTGCCGGTATCATCCTGGGTATCGGCATGGGTGTTGATGCCAACGTTATCACTGCTGAGCGTATCAAGGAAGAACTTGCCAAGAGCAAGGCCCTGCCTGCCGCCGTCAAGAGCGGCTTCAAGATGGGCCTGACCCCCATCATCGATGGCAATGTCACCATCGTCATCGTTGCTGCTATCCTGATGGGCGCATTTGGCCCCACCGATGGCTTCTGGGCTAAGGTGTTCAACCCGATCTTCTTCTGGTTCGGACCCTCCACTGCAGGTACCATCTACTCTTTCGGCTTTACGCTGCTCACCAGTGTGCTGCTCAACTTCGTCTTTGGCGTGTGGGCAACCCGCGTGATGATTCGTGGTGCCATCCATTGCAAGGCCCTGCGCAACCCCTGGTTGTACGGAGGCAAAAAGGACGGCGCCGCTGAGTATAAGACCCCGCACATTAACTTCATCGGTAACCGCAAAAAGTTCTACACCTTCTCCTGCGTGCTGATCGCCGTGGTCCTGGTGTTCTGCGCTGTGTTCGGCGTTAAGATGGATGTCGAGTTCAAGGGCGGCTCCATGGTCACTCTGAGCTATGAGGGCGATGTTGACCTGCCCAGCCTTAAGAGCGAGATCGGCAGCCAGCTGAGCCAGAACGACCTGACCCTGCAGACCGGCTCCGACATTTCCGGCAACCAGACCTTGACCGTGACCCTGCCCGGTAGCCAGACCCTGACCACCGAGCAGCTGGACGATATGCTGACTGCCATCAACGAGGCACACCCCGAGAACAACTTCGAGCAGAACGAGGTCAGCAACGTCAACGCTACCATCGGTAAGGAGTTCCTGTTCAAGAGCCTGGTCGCCCTGATCGCTGCCTGTGTGCTGATCCTAGCGTACGTGGCTTTCCGCTTCCGCAAGATCGGCGGCCTCAAGGCTGGTTCTACCGCTATCGTAGCCCTGCTGCACGATATGGTTGTTGTCTTTGGCGTCTTTGTCATCCTGCGTATTCCTCTGAATGGCAACTTCATCGCTGCCGTGCTGACCATCCTGGGCTATTCTATCAACGATACCGTTGTTATCTACGACCGTATCCGCGAGAACAGCGCCCTGTTCAGCAAAAAGCAGATGGGCCTGGCCGAACTGGTCAACCTGTCCATCAACCAGAGCTTCTCCCGTTCGCTGATGACCTCCATCACCACCTGCCTGGCACTGGGCGTTGTCTGTGTTGTGTCCGTCATCTACCGTCTGGACAGCATCTACACCTTCGCATTCCCGCTGCTGTTCGGCATGGTCAGTGGTGTGTACAGCACGATCTGCATCGCCACACCGCTGTGGATCGATTGGAAGTCCAAGAAAAAGGCTGCCAAAAAGGAAGCCTGATGGCCCCGTACAAGTAAGGAGACAGCTATGAAATGCCCGTATTGTGGGGAAGTGGATTCCAAAGTCATTGACTCCCGCCCGACTGAGGACGGTGAAAAGATCCGCCGCCGCCGCGAATGTCTGAACTGCAAAAAGCGTTTTACGACCTATGAGATCGTTGAGACGGTGCCCCTGATGGTTGTCAAGAAAGACCACTCCCGTGAGGTATTTGACCGCCAGAAGCTGCTGAACGGTATGCTGCGCGCCTGCGAAAAGCGCCCCGTCAGCTACCAGCAGCTGGATGACGCTGTCAGCCGGATCGAGCAGCTGCTGCTCAACTCCTATGACCGCGAAGTTTCCTCCATCCACATCGGTGATCTGGCTATGCAGGAACTCAAGCAGATGGACGATGTAGCCTATGTGCGCTTTGCCTCTGTCTACCGCCAGTTCAGCGATGTCAACACCTTTATGGAAGAACTCAAGGACATGCTGGACAGCCGCTCAAAAACTGCCGAAAAATGATTGCCGTATCTGCTGCAGCTGGCAGCAGGCTCAATGTTCTGGTTCAGCTGGTCGATAAGATTGCGTCGCACCAGCAGAATGACCGTATATCGGTTTCGACTCATACCGCATCCTTTCCGGGGTCGCCCCTTTGGGGGCGGCCCTTTTGTGTTTTGCCGGGGCACGATCAAAAGGGCCGTGGCCATTATGAAGTGACACCAAGACTTCCGGCCGGGTCAGTTGTTTTTCAGCAAGGTAGGCATCCAGCTGGGTTTCATCTATGCCAAAAAGGTCAAGGCTCTCATGGTAAACGGCACCCTCAGCAGTGAGGGCAACATGCGCGGCTCGCAGGGGGGATTCCCCGAACTGCTGCGCAACACTTTGGGTACGACTATCTCTACCCGTTCATGCCCCCGGGCAAGGCCAGTGTCTGGGACGGCTTCGCGCACAGCATCTAGTCCGAATTGGCCAAAGCTGGGGATGTGATCGGCCGCCATGAAATGTGAGCATCCCAGCCTCTACGCTGCACCTTACCACTGCAAAGGGATAACGGCCCAGCTGGCGGGTCCCCCAGGCCGGGCAGACCACACGCCTGGAAACGCTTTACGCCGCCGTCTGTACCGCCCGGGCCGAGGTGACTGCCACCGCCAGCGATCTTTTTCACCTCCAATTCTAGCAGCAATGCCTTTGCGGTTCCAACGCGGCTACCCAAACACCCACCTTGCAGATTTTGTGGGAATAAAGATAAGCGCAGACACAAAAACGGCCTTACCCTTTTGCAAACCACAAAAGGGTAAGGCCGTGTATCGTTATAATTTACTGCAAGGTGCTGGGACGGGAAATATAAATCAGGTTGGAATCGGCGATAAAGGTCTGGAAGTTGTACAAAATCAGCACTTCATCGTAGCCTTCCTGCTCAATGGTGGAGTCCAGCCCATACTTAAAGTTACGGAAATCCACCACGCCGATCTTGCCGTAGTTGGCGGTCAGGTAGGGGATAAAGCTGTTGGCGTAGCTGTCCTTCACCATCAAAATGCTGCCCTCGCCATCACCCTCGATGACTGAGTAACCGTTGTTGCCGTCCAAAAACGCGGCGTATTTGTCCCGCGTGTTGAACTTCATTGTATTGATAAGGTTCTCGGTAGTCTCCGGCTCATAGGCGGCTTCGCCGGTAATGCGGTAGATCGTCATCTCGTTTTTCAGCGGGTAGTAGGTGATCTCATCGTTCTCCACGTTCCACAACCGCGTGGCGGAGTAGTGGGTACCCTGGAAATCCGTCACCGTGATCGACTCATGGGCATCGCGGTCAAAGGGTGTCAGGCCCCTCAGCTGGCAGAACTGCTCATAGGCGCGGTAGGCACCGTTGGGGGTCCAGTGGTGATCGGTCTTGAAGTAGAGGTACTCATCCTTGTCGGCGGTAAAGGTGGGGCGCAGGTCCAGCACGTTAGCATTTTGGCCGACCGTGGCAAAAATAGTATCCAGCATGGCGTTTTCGTCCACCATCGGGGCACCGGCAGGCAGTTCTTCGGGGTAGATCACGCTGGCCGAAGGTGCCAGCAAAAACGTGACCTTGCCGGGGTGCGCCGCCGCAAAATCGCTGACGGCCTGCACATTTTTGGCAAGCTGCTTCTGCGTGGCATCATCTACAGTAAACAGTTTGGTAAACATCCAGTGGTCTTTGCCCAGCAGGATGCCGCCCTCCTCGGCTTTTTGGAACACGACCTCATCCGCCGCGCGCTGGGTGTTGACCCACACATCACGCAGGGCAAACTGGTCCTGCATCCAGCGGGCAAACCCGCTCTGCCAGCTGCCATCCAGCAGCGCCGAAGCGCTGAAAGCAGGCAGCTGTGCGGCCTTGCGGTTTTCCAGTTCCAGCTGCTCCCGCTTGGGGAATACGAGATTCACCAGCGAAAACCCAAACACCAGCACGGCACCCAAAATCAGCAGCGGGTAGGGAGAACGGCTCTTTTTTTCTTTGCGGTATACAACTTTTCCCATGATTCCGTTCCTCCTTTCAGAAATTTGCGTACAGGGCCGTTGTGTTGGTAGCGGCCACTACGTAGGCAATGCACAGCAGCGCCAGCAGGGCCGACACGACCACTTTGGCAATGTTGCTGCGGCTGATGCGCTCCCACAGCCAGCGGGGCAGCACCGACGAACACATGCAGCCCAGCACCAAAAATACGCCGTAGTTGCGCAGATAATATACCGGCGAGATACCGCCCTGGGGCACGAACAGCTTGTTAAGCAGCAGCCCCAGCGGCGCACCGGGCTGGTTGGCGGTAAAGATGCCCCAGCCCAGCACCACAAAGAACAGCGTGTAAATGTGGGCCGCAAGCGGGCATTTCTTCAAAAATTTCAGCAGGAAATTCTTCTCGATGACCAGCAGCACAAAATAGTACAGCCCCCACACGATGAAGTTCCAGCTTGCGCCATGCCAGATGCCGGTGGCAGCCCAGACCAGGAACATGTTCAGCATCTGCCGTGCCGCGCCCTTGCGGTTGCCGCCCAGCGGAATGTAAATGTAATCCCGGAACCAGCCGGACAGGGAAATGTGCCAACGCCGCCAGAACTCGGTAATGCTGGCGGAAATGTAGGGCAGGTCAAAGTTGGCAGCGCAGTCAAAGCCCATCAGGGCGGCCAGGCCGTTGCTCATCTCACTGTACCCGGCAAAGTCAAAGTACAATTGCAGCGAGTAAGCAATGATGCCAAGCCAGGCCAGCGGGGTAGAAACGTTATTAAGCCCCACGCCGCCGGTGCCGATGATGTCGGTCCACAATGCGCCGATGGAATCCGCCAAGATCACCTTTTTGGCAAGGCCGAACAAAAACAGTTCCACACCGCGCTCCATCAGTGCCGCGTTGCAGCGGTTTTTATAGTTGTGCAGCTGCGGGGCCATATCGCGGTATTTGATAATCGGCCCCACGATCAATTGCGGGAAGAACAGCACATACGCCGCAAAGGCAACAGGGTCTTTCTCGGCCTCCACCTTGCCGGTATAAACATCGGCCTCGTAGCTGATGATCTTAAAGATGTAGTAGCTGATGCCCAGGGGCAGCACCGCGCCCACATCCAGGGCGGCCAGGCCAAAATTTCCGATGCGGTTCAGGGTATCGATCAGGAAATTGGCATACTTAAAGTAGACCAGCGCCGCCAGGTTGACCAGCACCGCCACGGCGGGCAGCAGGCCCTTTAATTTTGCCTTGGTGCGCGCTGTCAGCAGCCCCCACAGGTAGTTGAATACGATCAGGCAGACGATCAGCGGCAGGTATTCTACGCCGGTCCAGCAGTAGAACAGCAGGCTTTCCACCAGCAGCACCACGTTTTTGCCCCGCCCGGGGACGAGGTAGTACGCAAGCAGCGCCAGCGGCAAAAAGCAGAACAGGAACACAACACTGTTAAAAACCATCCGCGCGACCTCCTTTCTTTTGTTTACAAGAACAGGCCGTTACCCAGCAGGGTAGCGGCCTGTTGCATCCATCACTCTTGATTTAAAAGTTTAGAAGTTCAGTGCCGTCTCCAGAGCGGTGTCAATGGCGCTGTAGTCAGGGTTCGAGATGCCGGCAATGACGATGGCAACATAGTCGCCGTTGGTCACGATGCGGGCATCCTTAGCCAGGGCAACCTTATCGGCAAACTCGGCATACAGGTCGTTGGCGGACAGGCTCTCTTTGTAAGCCTGCAGCTCGCTCTCCACGTCAGCAGCCTTGCCGGGCTTGGCCTGGGCCACGAACACGAGGCCGCAGTCAGCCTGATCGTTGGTCACATCGCCCTTGTAACCGGCGATGTTGTCCATGGTCAGCATCAGCTCGTTCTCGACAGAGAAGTCGTCCAGGGCACGGGGGTTGGCGATGGGGTTGACCTCCTCCAGGGCGGCAACAGCAGCGTCCAGGTTGGCCGTATTAGCTTCGGCTTCATCGCTGACTACGATGTCGGTCTCACCGTCAGCGCCGCCGATGGTGCTTTCAGCAGTGGACTCGGCAACAGACTCAGCGGCAGAGGTGCTCTCAGCAGCAGCGGAGGAAGCAGCAGAACTGGCGGAACTGCCGCAGCCAGCCAGCAGGGCAGCGCACAGCAGGATAGGAAGCAACTTTTTCATGGGTGGGTTCTCCTTTTCATATCTTTTTCATAATGGTATGGTATGATCTTACATGTAGGAATTGGTGATTCATGCACCAACTCCATAATAGAATACACCATATCCCTGTTTTTTTCAAGCCGTTTGGCTCGAATCCACGCCGGAAAAGCGGTGTGGAAATTGTAAATTTTTTGGGCAGTCTGCGCGGGCTGCTACCTTATTATAATAAATCCTGTTTGCAAGAAAGGGGAGACTGCCCTATGCGCAGCCCAAAATCCCGGGAGGTCGCCTGGACGGGCATGCTGTTCGCCCTGGCGATTGCGCTGTCCTTTTTAGAATCCGCCATCACGCCGCTGCTGGGCCTGATGCCCGCCATGAAGCTGGGGCTTTCCAACCTGGTGGTCATGTACGCGCTGCTGTTTTTAAACACCCGCACGGCGGCGGAACTGGTATTGCTGAAAGCCCTGTTTGCGCTGCTGACACGTGGGCCAACGGCGGGCTTTTTGTCTCTGTGCGGCGGTGTGCTGTCTTTTCTGGTACTGTGGGCACTGCTGCACCTGCCCGCTTCGCCGGGGGAGTTCATCTTTACCGTCAGCGGCGCACTGGCCCATAATATCGGCCAGCTGCTGGGGGCCTCGGTGCTGCTGTCCAGCGCTATGGCCCTAGGGTACGCGCCGGTGCTGCTGGTGGCCGGGCTGTGCGTGGGGGCATTGAGCTGCGTGCTTTCCAAAGCGCTGTTTGCTGCCATGCCCCAAAATGCGCCGGGGAAAGTAAACCGATACAAACTTTTCAAAAAATAAGATTTATTCTTAAAATATAAAAAATACTATTGACAAAAGTGGTATAGTTCCGTATAATATAGGCAATGAGACAGGAACTTGTCTCAAGGGGCAAAGAGAGCAAATAAAAACGGAAAATCCAAAATTACAGGAGGCAATTTATTATGACGAAGTATGTTTGCACCGTTTGTGGTTATATCGCTGAAGGCACCATCCCTGAGTTCTGCCCGGTCTGCAAGGCCCCGGCTTCCAAGTTCATCGAGAAGAAAGACAACACCTACGTGACCGAGCATGTTGTCGGCATCGCCAAGGATGTGCCCGAGGAGATCAAGCAGGGCCTGCGCGAGAACTTCAACGGCGAGTGCAGCGAAGTTGGCATGTACCTGGCCATGAGCCGCGTGGCTGACCGCGAAGGCTACCCCGAGATCGCCGAGGCCTGGAAGCGCTACGCCTTCGAGGAAGCTGAGCACGCTTCCAAGTTCGCTGAGCTGCTGGGCGAGGTCCTGACCGACAGCACCAAGAAGAACCTGCAGATGCGTGTGGATGCCGAGTGCGGTGCCTGCGCCGGCAAGATGGACCTGGCCAAGAAGGCCAAGGAGCTGAACCTGGATGCCATCCATGACACCGTCCACGAGATGGCAAAGGACGAGGCTCGTCATGGCCGCGGCATGCAGGGCCTGCTGGACCGCTACTTCAAATAAGCTAAGCCGAAAGGCAACTACAAAAGGGTCGAAGCTTCGGGCTTCGGCCCTTTTGCCTTACCCACCACGGCAGGCAAAAAACGTACCCTGCTGGTTGCAGCCTGCGTAAAACACCTCGCTTTTCTGGCCGATGCCCACGCTGTGCAGCTGGTTTTCCAGCCAGGAGACACTGCGGCCAGAGGCTTTCAGGTTATCTTCCATCAACTGCCCGTCCAAGATCAGGTCATACCACGCACTCACCGGTTCCGGGGTCAGCTGCAAGTCCTGCGGGGTAGCGGGGCGGCTTTCGCTTTTGGGCAAAAAGCTGATCTGCCCGTTGGTTTCCAAAATGGCGGTCTGGATCTCGTTGGGGTCAAAGTACCCGGCCACGCGGGCCTGGCCCAAAAACTCGTTCAAGTCAATGGAAGCGCGGGCAAGATTCTCTTTAAAAATCACGCCGCTTTCCATCAATATCAGCGACCGCCCGCTCCACAAACTGCGCATAAAAATGCTGCGGCAGGCGGTAAAATGCACGGCCCAGGTCACGAGCCCATACACGACCATGGCGGTGACGGGGCGGTACCACTGTTCCAGATTGGTTGCCAGCTCGGCAGCGATAGAACCGGTAGTCACGGCGTTCAGATAGTCAAAAGGGCTCATCTGGGAGATCTGCCGCTTGCCGCCCCACCGCGTCAGCAAAAACATCCCCGCCAGCGATACAAGGCTGGTGATGACGACCTGCCCGATTTCCACAAAAACATCTGCCATACAAAACCCCTCCTGCACAATATTTTGGGCTGGCGGCTAGCAGTTTATCCCAAACTCTTGCACTTTTTGCAAGAAACCGCTACAATAGATATACCTGTTACTATCAGGAAGCATAAGGGGAAAGGGGCGCACCATGCAGCAGCTGTTCATCATCAATCCCACGGCGGGCAAGGCCGATGCCAGCACGGCGCTGGTGCCCCAGATCCAGGCGGCCGCCGCCCGCGCCGGGCAGGACGTGCAGATCGAGATCACCCGCAGCCGCGGCCACGCCCGCCAATTGGCCGAAGCCGCCGCAGCCAGCGGGGAAGAAGTACATATCTACGCGGCAGGCGGCGATGGCACGATGAACGAAGTGCTGCAAGGCGCGGCCAACCACCCCAATATCGCGGTGGGCTGCATCCCCTGCGGCAGCGGCAACGATTATGTGCGCAACTTCGGGACTCCGGCGGATTTTTTGGATATGGATGCCCAGCTGGCGGCCGAAGCCTTTCCGGTGGACCTGCTGGCAACGCCCCAGGGCTATGGCATCGATATCTACGCTGCGGGCATCGATGCCCAGGTGGCGAACGGTATCCCTAAGTGGCGGCGCATTCCGCTGTGCGGCGGAACCACCGCGTACACCCTGTCCATCCTGGAAGCCGTCTGCAGCAGCTTTAAGCATCATCTGCACATCCGGGCCGATGACCGGGAACTGGACGGCACCTATATGATGCTGGCAATCTGCAACGCCCGCATGTACGGCGGCGGTTACTGTGCCGCCCCCAACGCCAGCCTGGACGATGGCCTGCTGGATGTGGTGCTGTTAAAGCCGGTGCCGCGCTTAAAGCTGCCCGGCCTTTTGGGCGGCTACAAAAAAGGCGAGCACCTTACGCCGGATGGCACCGTAACCGAGAAGTTCCGCCCGTACTTAACCTACTTCCGCACATCGGCCATCGATATCCGGGTGCAGGATCCGAAGCCGATGATCACCACCCTGGACGGCGAATGTTCGCCCCAGAAAACGCTGCATGCCGAGACGGCACGGCGCAGCGCCCGTATCCTTTTGCCGCCAAAACTCGCACACAACGCACCTGTTTTGCAGGTCATGGGAGAGTAAGCAATGTCTGAAAAAGTAAAAGTCAAAATTACCCGCAATGTCAGTGTACTGCCGGCCATCGCCCTGCGCGGGCTGGTGGTTTTCCCCAATAATATCGTCCACTTTGAGGTGGGCCGCGCCAAGTCCATTGCCGCCATCGAAGCAGCCATGCACACCAACAGCAGTGTTTTCCTGGTGGCGCAGAAAGAGATGGACGTGGAAGAACCCACGATGCGCGACCTCTATGCCTACGGTGTCATCGCCGAGATCAAGCAGGTGCTGCGCGTCTCTGACGATCTCGTAAAAGTGCTGGTGGAGGGCAAGACCCGCGCCCGTCTGCTGGAACTTAGCGATGGCGATTTCCTGCAGGCCAGTGTGCGCCCGGTGCCGGTGCGCGGCATCGGTGCCGATAAGCGCACCCAGACCGAAGCACTGGTGCGCAGCCTGAAAGACTGCTTTGAGGAGTACCTTTCCTACAGCCCGCAGATCTCCAAGGACGTTATCTATAACATCGTCAGCTCGGACAGTCCGCTGTTTTTGAGCGAGTACATGCCCGCGAACCTTTTGCTGAAATACGAGGATAAGCAGACGATTCTGAACGAATCCTCGCTGCTGGGCCGCCTGGAAAAACTGCTGATGTTGCTGCGTCAGGAGTGCCAGGTCCTGGAGATCGAGCGCGACCTGGATGATAAGGTCAACGCCTCCCTTGACAAAGGCCAGCGGGAATACTATCTGCGGGAGCAGATGCACATCATCAGCGAGGAACTGGGCGACTCGGAGGATACCCGCGCCGAAGCGGATACCTATCGCCAGAAAGTGCTGGCCCTCAAGCTGGATGAGGAATCCACCGAAAAGCTGCTGAAAGAGTGCGACCGTCTGGCCCGTATGCAGTCCAACTCCGCCGAAAGCGGTGTTATCCGCAGCTATCTGGATACCTGCTTGGGGCTGCCCTGGCATGTCACCACCGAGGATGACCTCGACCAGGCCCACGCCCGCAAGGTGCTGGACCGCGAGCATTACGGCCTGCAGAAAGTCAAGGAGCGCATCCTGGAACTGCTGGCCGTGCGCAAGCTGAACACCGAAGTCAAGGGCCAGATCGTCTGCCTTGTCGGCCCTCCGGGTGTCGGCAAGACCAGTATTGCCCATTCTATCGCCGACTGCATGGGCCGCAAGTTTGCCCGCATGAGCCTGGGCGGCGTACATGATGAAGCCGAGATCCGCGGCCACCGCCGCACCTACATCGGTGCCATGCCCGGCCGTATCATCAGTGCCATCAACTCCGCCAAGTCCTCGAATCCGGTCATCCTGCTGGACGAGATCGACAAGCTGGCGGGGGACTACAAGGGGGATCCCTCCAGCGCCCTGCTGGAAGTGCTGGACCCCGAGCAGAACCGCACCTTCAAAGATAACTACCTCGATATTCCGTTTGATCTG
This sequence comes from Coriobacteriaceae bacterium, assembly GCA_963588145.1. Classification (GTDB taxonomy): domain Bacteria; phylum Bacillota; class Clostridia; order Oscillospirales; family Ruminococcaceae; genus Gemmiger. The sequence goes on along the minus strand of CAVAGJ010000049.1, from coordinate 4,273 downwards.
AGCGAGGTGCTTTTCATCACCACCGCCAACGATGCCTCCACCATCCCCGGCCCGCTCTATGACCGTATGGATGTCATCGAACTGCCCAGCTACACCCGCACCGAAAAATTCAACATCGCCAAGCGCCACCTGCTGCCCAAACAGCTGAAGAACAACGGCCTGGACGGCAAGGTCAGCATGACCTCCGGCGCAATCTACGAGATCATCGATGGCTACACCCGTGAAGCTGGTGTGCGTAACCTGGAACGCACCATCACCTCGGTGCTGCGCAAGTGCGCCCAGAAAATTGCGGCAGGCGAGACCGAAAAGGTCAGCGTTTCCGGCACGATGGTCAAGTCGCTGCTTGGTCCCGAAAAGGTCAAGCCGACCTTTATCTCCCGCACCGATTCCGTGGGCATTGCCAATGGCCTGGCCTGGACCAGTGTCGGCGGCGAGATGTTGCCCGTGGAAGTAGCGGTCATCCCCAACGGCACCGGCAAGATCGAGATCACCGGCAGCCTGGGTGATGTGATGAAAGAGAGCGCCCAGCTGGCCGTCACCTACGCCCGCGTCCATGCCGAGGAATACGGCATCGCGCCCGACCGCTTCAAAAATACCGACCTGCACATCCACGCCCCCGAGGGCGCTGTGCCCAAGGACGGCCCCTCCGCCGGTGTCACGCTGACCACGGCGCTGGTCTCGGCCCTGTCCGGCATCCCCGTGCGCCATGATCTGGCTATGACCGGCGAGATCACGCTGCACGGCAATGTGCTGCCCATCGGCGGCCTGAAAGAAAAGAGCATGGCCGCATACCGCGAGGGCATCTCCACCGTGCTGATTCCCAAAGAGAACGCCAGCGACCTTTATGAGGTCGATGCCGAGGTCAAGGAGAAGATCCACTTCATCCCGGTAGAGCGTCTGTCCCAGGTGCTCAAGCATGCGCTGCTCATGGCCGGCCATGCCGCTGCCCACAGCGCCCACGCCATGCCCCAGGCCACCAACCTGATCGCCGGCGAAAAGCCTGCCGCCAAGGATCCGGCCACTGTAATGTAAAGGAACCACTATGAACTATAATAACTGCGAGTTTCTCGCATCCTATGGCCTGTCCTGCCAGCTGCCGGACAGTGACCGCCCGGAGATCGTTTTCTCCGGCCGCTCCAATGTGGGAAAATCCAGCCTCATCAATAAGCTGTGCAACCGCCGCAAGCTGGCCCGCGTCAGCGCCACCCCTGGCAAAACGGCTACCATCAACTTTTATAAGGTGGATAAGGCCTATTTTGTGGACCTGCCCGGCTACGGCTATGCCAAGGTCTCCAACGCCGAGCGCGAGCGCTGGGACGAACTGATCAATACCTATTTCGAGGATGACCGCAGTGTCTGCCTGCTGGTGCAGCTGCTGGACAGCCGCCATGCCCCCAGTGCTGACGATGTGCAGATGTTGGAGTACCTGCACTATCACCGTATCCCGTTTGTGTCCGCCCTGACCAAGGGCGACAAGCTGAAAAAGAGCGAGATGGCTGCCCGCCAGGCCGAATTTGAGGAGATCTGCGCGCCCTACGGTTGCCAGAAAGTTATCCTGACCAGCGCTGAGAACGGCCTGGGCATGGAAGAACTGCGCACCCTGCTGGAAGCCGCTGCGGCAACGGAGTGACCATGGCCTACAACGAATTTGCCTATTTTTATGATGAACTCAACAGCGAGGCCGACTACGATGCCCTCTACCGTTATATCACCGAGGAATTGGCGGCCCACGGTATCACCAACGGCATCCTGACCGACCTGGGCTGCGGCACCGGCGATTTGACGTTGATGCTGGCCCAGGCGGGGTATGATGTCATCGGCATCGACCGCTCCGAGGAAATGCTCAGCGTCCTGCGGGAAAAAGCAGATGAGCTGGATATGACCGGCCGCATTTTACTGCTGCGGCAGGACCTGCGCTCGCTGGACCTGTATGGCACCATCCGCGCGGCGGTCTCCACCTTTGACACCTACAACCATATCGGCCCGGCGGACCAGTTTGAAAAAGCCATCCGCAAGGCGGCCTACTTTATGGAAAAAGACGGCGTTTTCATCTTCGATCTGAACACCCCCTATAAACACCAGAGAATTCTTGCAGGGGAGACCTTCGACATCGAAGCCGAGGATGCCGAGTGCCACTGGACCAACCATTTTGATGCCGCTACCGGCCGGGTGGACATTGCCATCGACATTGACTACCACGAGACCGGGGAGCATTTTAAGGAGTCTTTCAGCGAGTACAGCTACCCGCTGGACCTGGTAACGGCGCTGCTGGAAAAGTACGGTTTCACCGTAGCCAAGGTGGCTGATGGCGAGGACTTCGGCCCTGTGCGCGCCGACAGCCCGCGCTGGATCATCACGGCTGTCAAACAATACACCCAGGAGGGGAAAGAATAAATGGAACGGAATCATAACATGCTGCGCGGCATCTCTGAAAACGGCGGCATTGTCTTTTACGGTGTGGATTCCACCGAGATCGTGCGCGAGATGGAGCACCTGCACAAGACCAGCGCCGTCACCACGGCCGCGCTGGGCCGTCTGCTGACGGCTGCCTCCATGATGGGCATCATGCTCAAAAGCACCCAGGACTCTGTCACCCTGCAAATCAAGGGCGGCGGCCCCGCAGGCCGTCTGCTGGCCGTTTCCGATGGCACCGGCAATGTTAAAGGCTATGTGGAAAACCCTGTTGTCGAGCTTCCCCCGCGGGCTGACGGCCACCTGAACGTGGGTGCTGCCGTAGGCAAGGAAGGTACGCTGGATGTTATCCGCGACCTGGGCATGCGCGAGCCTTATATCGGCCAGGTGCCCCTGACCTCCGGTGAGATCGCCGAGGATGTCACTACCTACTTCGCCATCAGCGAGCAGATCCCCACGGTCTGCGCTCTGGGCGTACTGGTGGATAAGGACCTGAGTGTGCGCTGTGCAGGCGGTTTCGTTGTGCAGCTGCTGCCCGGTGCCACCGAGGACGAGATCAACCACCTGGAAAAGAACATCAAGGCCATGCCCAGCGTGACCACCATGCTGGAGGAGGGCAAGACTGTCCGCGATATGCTGGAGCTGGCGCTGGAGGGCTTCCAGCCGGATATTCTCGATAGCTACCATGTGACCTACCGCTGCGACTGCAGCGAGGAGCGCGTGGAAAATATGATTCGCAGCCTGGGGAAAAAAGAAGTGGAAAAACTGCGGGACGAGGACCCCGTTGCCGAGGTGAATTGCCAGTTCTGCAACAAGAATTATAGGGTGGATCTGAACGAACTGCTCGAAAAATGGCCTGTCAGCGATGAAAAACAGGAACCTGAAAAATCCTGAAAAAATCGAAAAAAATTCAAAAAAACGCTTGACTTTTCGCTCATTGTCGGCTATAATAACATACGTCGCCCGGAGAGAGCGGCTGAGCAAAACCTCTCCAACATGCGGCCGTAGCTCATCTGGTAGAGCGCCACCTTGCCAAGGTGGAGGTAGCGAGTTCGAGCCTCGTCGGCCGCTCCATTATGGGGAAGTTTAGCTCAGCTGGGAGAGCATCTGCCTTACAAGCAGAGGGTCAGCGGTTCGAGCCCGTTAACTTCCACCAATGTGGCCCGGTAGTTCAGTTGGTTAGAACGCTAGCCTGTCACGCTAGAGGTCGTCAGTTCGAGCCTGATTCGGGTCGCCATTATGCCTCTGTAGCTCAGTCGGTAGAGCAGGGGACTGAAAATCCCCGTGTCATTGGTTCGATTCCGATCGGAGGCACCATTTTCTTGTGCATTCTTCGTAAAGAATGCACCTTATATGCGGCCGTAGCTCATCTGGTAGAGCGCCACCTTGCCAAGGTGGAGGTAGCGAGTTCGAGCCTCGTCGGCCGCTCCAAACAAACAGTGGAAACCGGCTCCAAAAGCCGGTTTTTCACTCATTATGGTGACGTGGCCAAGTGGTAAGGCAAAGGTCTGCAAAACCTTCATTCACCAGTTCAAATCTGGTCGTCACCTCCATAAGACTGTGATAAAAAAGATGTCACAGTCTTTTTTCTTTGCTGTATCGTCGAAAATCAACGATTTCGCCAACCAATTTTTGAACACGGTTTTACAGTGTTGTCCAACCATTTTTGGGCGGTTTTCCCACCATGATGCCCACTTTTTCTGCCGATTTCTGGAATTTGGCAGGGGAGAGGGCAATTTTTTTAAGAAAAAACAGAAATATTTCTGCTGTTTTCAGAATGTTTTCAATTTCCCCGCAGCCAATTTCTGATATGCTCCCTATATAGCGAACAGTGAAATAAAACACTGAAAGCTATATAGGG
>CAVAGJ010000048.1:0-19339 GCA_963588145.1 Coriobacteriaceae bacterium | reverse complement strand
CACCAATGGAGGCTCGTTACAGATAGGTATTTATCGAACAAAGTGTTACAAAAAAGCTTGACCAGTACACCTCATTGTGAAGCAACGCTGCTACCGGTTCGTGGTACCGGTCGGTTGCTTCCATTACAACGCGGGTATCTGGTTTCATGCAAAGAACATCCAACGCAAGATGTGACAGTTCAATATCTGAATGCCTTACCTCATATGGCGCTACAACAAGCTCCCCACCGGGCTTCATGGCAGCTACCATACTCTTACCCTTAGAAACATCGATTCCAACTACGGTCATTCGTTTTCCGCCCAGTTTGAATTTGCAATGGCTTCCGCCTTTTACTTATTGCTTGTTCAATCTCCTGGGTAACACGAACGCACCGCTTTACGGTGGAACTACCTGCGTAAATCGAATGCTGCGAATAAGAACGGCGGCTGACCGACTCCTGTACGGACGTATAAGTCCAGGGTTTAAAGTGTCAGACCACTGCATTCTTATTCTACAGCTTAGGCAACAAGTTGGATAGCAACACGGCTGGATGCCGTGGGGCTACCCACAAATATATTGTAGGAGGTTGATTCCTATGTCTAATAAGGTGTTGATCACAAATGATCAGAATATTGTAAAAATTCCCTCAGGGCTGCGTATCCTCATCCGCCGCAGTTGCAATGCGGTGCTGGACTTTGAAAAATTCGATGGTCCTGCCGAGATCAGCGTCACCTTTGTGGATAACAACCGCATCCATAAGTTGAACAACGAGTACCGCCACAAGGACTCCGCCACCGATGTGCTGAGTTTTCCCCTCGGCGAAAACGGCGAGTACGACATTGACGAGGACAATGGCTGCAAGTTGCTGGGCGACATCGTCATCTCGATGGAGCGCGCCATAGAGCAGGCTGAGTTGTACGGTCACAGCCTGCAGCGCGAAGTTGCTTATCTGACCGTCCACTCGATGCTGCATCTGCTGGGCTACGACCACGAGGCCGGCGGCCTGGAGGCTGTGCGTATGCGCGAGAAAGAGGAAGCCGTGCTGATCCAGCTGGGTCTACCGCGCACCGTTTCCTACACCAGCGATGAAATCTGATTTAGCGCGCTTTGCGCGCGGCTTTGTCTACGCATGGAACGGCATCCGCGCTGCGGTAAAGGAGGAGCGGAACTTTCGATTCCACCTCTGCGCCGCATTCTACGCGTTTGTGGCAGCCTACTGGGCCGGGCTGAGTACCGTGGAAACGGCGCTGATCGCGCTGTGCGTGGCGGCTGTCATGGCGCTGGAACTGATGAACTCTGCCGTAGAGCGTGCCGTGGACAAGCCCGACACCACTCACTGGTGGACTGCCGGGGTTGCCAAGGACATGGCGGCGGGGGCGGTGCTAGTCATGGCAATTGGCACCGTTATTGTGGCCGTCTGCCTGTTTGGGCCGCGGCTGGGTGTGCTGTGGGCTGCGTTTACAGCCCGGTGGACCCGCCCGGTAGGCATTTTACTCTCGCTGCTGATTTTTAGTAAATTTATTTTCCAATCTTCCAACTCAACACAGAAAGGCGAACAACCGAATGGCAAAACCGATTCCTGAAATGCCCAGCAGTGTCTTTGTGGCGCTGGTAGGGCGGCCCAACGTGGGCAAATCCAGCCTGACTAACTACCTTGTGGGCGAAAAAGTCGCGATCGTGACCCAGAAGCCGCAGACGACCCGCAGCCGCATCACCGGCGTTATCACCAAAGGTCCTGTGCAGTACGTGCTGATGGACACCCCCGGCATCCATGCCGCCCGCAACAAGCTGGATGCCCGCATGACCCAGACCGCCACCGCCAGCTTGAAAGACGTGGACGTGACCATGATGCTGTTTGAGCCGGCCGGGGAACTGACCGACTCCGAACTGACAATGATCAAGGCGCTGCAAAAGGGTAGCCCGGCAATCGCCGTCATCAACAAGGTAGACCTGCTGGACAACTTTGCCGCGCTGGAGGCCCGCAAAAGGCAGGTGGAGGGATTTGGCTGTTTTGACCACATCGTCACCATCTCTGCTAAGGATGGCACCGGCTGCGATGATCTGTTCGATCTGCTGAAACCCTACGGCAACGAAGGGCCCCATTATTTTGACGATGATGCCTTCACTGATATGCCGGAGAAAGAACTGGTGGCCGAACTGGTGCGTGAGAAAGCACTGCTGTTCATGCGGGAGGAGATTCCCCACGGCATCGCAGTAGTGGTCGAGCGCTTTAAGGAGCGCTCCGACAAGGATCTGATCGATATTGATGTGGACATCTACTGTGAGCGCAAGAGCCACAAGGGTATGATTATCGGTAAGGGCGGTCAAATGCTGAAAAAAATTGCATCGGCAGCCCGTATGGATATTGAAGAACTGCTGGGGGTCAAGGTCAACCTGCAGTGCTGGGTCAAGGTTCGCGAGGATTGGCGCGATAACGAGCAGTTGCTCAATTCGCTGGGGTTCGCCAAGCCCTGACCCCTAGTCAGACAACTTTTCCGCCTCCTCTCATGCTATATTCAAAAGCAGGAAGGGAGGCGCTGCTATGAATGACCCCGCCGCGGACTGGGTACGTTTTGTGCAGTCCGGCAGTATTTACGATTATCCCAACTACAAAGCTGAGCAGCTGACGCAGGGGGACGCTTATGCCAATTGCAACAACAGGGCTGATCCTGCGCCAGGTCAAGGTGGGGGAGGCGGACCGCATCCTGACAATCCTGACACCCGATCTGGGTGTCATCTCCGCCTCGGCCAAAGGCAGCATGCGGCTGAAAAACAAGTTATTCAGCGCCACAGGGCTGTTCTGCTACTCCGAATTCAGCTTGACCAGCGGCCGCAGCCATTATTTTATTGATACTGCGCAAATCAAAAACGTGTTCCACGGTATTTCTGCTACGGTGGAGGGCATGGGGCTGGCATCTTATATGGCTGAAATTGCCGCCGAGCTTTCACCTGCGCCGCCGGAGTCGGAAGCGCAACTGCGCCTGTTGCTGAACTGCCTGTACATGCTCAGTGAGCAGAAGCGCCCGGTGCAGATGCTGAAAGTGATTTACGAACTCCGCTCTATGACGCTGGCCGGATACATGCCCGATGTACTGGCCTGTTCCGGCTGTGGCAAATACGATGGGGGAGAGTTTTATTTAGACACCATCGCAGGCACTCTGCTGTGTGCAGAGTGCGCTGACAAAGCGCGGCATCTGCCCAATCTGGACGAGGGCGCGCTGTATGCGCTGCGTCATATCTGCCTAGCCGAGGATAAAAAGCTGTTCTCGTTTACACTTTCCGACAACAGCTTGAAAGACCTTTCCCGCGTAAGCGAGCAGTACGTGCTGGCCCACCTGGAACACAAAATGAAAAGCCTTGATTTTTTGAAAACTGTACTCGAATAAGGAGAAACACTATCCCACATGGATACCGCATATAAAAAGACACTGGAACTGGATAAGGTCCTGGCCCGGGCGGTGCAGCTTTGCGCCTGCCGGGAGACCAAGGAAATGATGCCGGATCTGCAGCTCTGTGAGACCCCTGAGGATGAACGCTACGCCCTGGAGCAGACCAACGCCATCAACAGCCTGCTGATCAAGAACGGCAGCCCGCGTTTTGGCTCCGTCTCCGAGGTGCGGCGCGTGGTCGCCCATGCCCAAAAGGGCGGCATTCTCTCGATGGGCGAACTGCTGGAAATTGCCGCCACGCTGCGCAATTTTTCCGGTTTAAGCCAGTGGTACGGCCTGAGTGAGCATGACATGATGCCCACGGACGACCTGTTCTACTCGCTGGCACCGCAGCCGGTGCTGGAGCGCCAGATTACGGACAGCATTATCTCGCCCGAAGAAATGGCCGATACCGCCAGTACCACGCTGGCCGACCTGCGCCGCAAGATCCGCCAGACCGAGGATTCCATCCGCACCAAGCTGGATGCCATCATCAAAAACTCTACCACCAACAAATTCCTGCAGGACGCTGTTGTCTCGCTGCGTAACGGCCGCTATGTTGTGCCCGTACGTGCTGAGTACCGCGGCGAGGTCGGCGGCGTTATCCACGATGTTTCCTCCTCCGGCGCTACCGTCTTTGTGGAGCCTACTGCCGTGGTCGAGGCCAACGCCCGCATCATGCAACTGCGCGCCCAGGAGCAGGAGGAGATCACCCGCATTCTGTCCGCTTTTTCTGCACAGGTCGGCTCGCTGGAACCGCAGTTCAGCTACAGTTATGACGCGATGCTGAAGATCGATCTGTTGCTGGCTAAAGCCCGCTTGGCCATCGAGCAGGGGGCCTTTATGCCCGCCGTCAGCGATACCATCCGCTTTAAGCTGAACAAAGCCCGCCACCCGCTGATCGACAAGAAAAAGGTCGTGCCAGTGGACATTGCCCTGGGCGATGAATACGACACGCTGGTCATCACCGGCCCCAACACCGGCGGCAAGACCGTCTCGTTGAAAACGGCCGGCCTGCTCAACGCTATGGCGCAGTATGGCTTCCTGATCCCGGCGCACGAGAGCAGTGTGGTCTGCAACTTCAGAGAATACCTTGTGGATATCGGTGACGAGCAGAGCATCGAGCAAAGCCTGTCCACTTTCTCCGGCCACATGAAGCGCATCAGCGGCATTTTGGAGTTGGCCAGTCACGGTACACTGACCCTGCTGGATGAGTTGGGTGCCGGTACCGACCCTGCCGAGGGTGCCGCGCTGGCCGTCAGCATCCTGGAACAGCTGCGCCGTCAGGGCAGTTTGCTGATGGCTACCACCCACTACGCCGAGATGAAAGTCTACGCGCTGGAAACCCCCGGCGTGGTCAATGCCAGCTGTGAGTTCAACGTGGAAACGCTGATGCCCACCTACAAGCTGAGCGTTGGCGTACCTGGCAAATCCAACGCGTTCCTTATCAGTTCCAAGCTGGGCATCCCGCAGAACATCATCGATGCTGCTCGCAATCATATGTCCAACGATGATAAGCGCCTGGACAGCGTACTGGCTCAGTTGGATGATTTGAAGCTGCAGCTGAAAGCGGCCCAGGGCGATGCAGAAAAGGCCCGCCACGAAGCCGAGCATGCCCTGGAAAGCGCCGAGAAGAAGCGCGATGATCTGATTAAAAAGGGCGAGCAGGAGTTAGAGGACGCGCGCCGCCGCGCCCATGACCTGATGCAGAACGTCCAGAACGAGGCCTATGCCCTGACGGACGAGCTGCGCCGCATCCAGAAAGATGAAAAGACCAGCGCCGCCCAGCGCGCCGTCCGCGCCCGCGAGATTGCCCGCAAGGACACCGAAACGCTGCTGAAAAAAACAGATTCCAAGCCGAAACCTGCCCGCGAGTTCGTCCCCCTAAAAGAGGTGCAGATTGGGCAGGAAGTGCTGATTGCCGATTTGAACCAGCTTGCCACCGTCACGGCACGGCCCGACCGCAACGGCATGGTAGAGGTTCGCGCCGGCATCATGAAAACGAAGGTGCCCCTTACCGGCCTGTGCGCCCCGGACAAGATGGACAAGCGCCCTGCTCGCGAACTGCGCCGTTCCAGCACCCGCGTACAGCTGGATAAATCCCGCAAGGCCAGCATGGAGATCAACCTGCTGGGCTACACCGTGGACGAAGCTTTGGCCGAGGTGGATAAGTTCCTGGACAGCGGCATGCTACGCGGCCAGCAGACGTTGTACATCATACACGGCAACGGTACTGGTGCCCTGCGCACTGCCATCCAAAAGCACCTGCGCACCCACAAGGCGGTCAAATGCTTTCGCCCCGGCCGCTATGGCGAGGGTGAAAACGGCGTGACCGTAGTGGAATTAAAGTAATACTAGACGCTTTATAGGACAAACACCGGTTTTTGCCTATATCACCCCAAGGTCCCCGCATGGTACACTCTTAAGTATAGAAAATGTGCCCTACACAGAAAAACGAAAGCGAGTGAACCGCTTTGAGCCTGGATTATAATGCAACCCGCAGCTTTACCATGACGTTGGCCCACCGCGCGGTGGGGGATATCCGCCGCGGCGGCTTCCGCCAGTTGCGCAACTATGTAGATATGTGCTCCTCGCTGGCCAAACGGCCACAGCAGAAGGACTTTTTCGCCTATGCCCAAAAAGCGTTGCAACGCACCGACAGCTGCTACTACAGCTTGGTGCACAATCTGCTGGACACGGTGGACGAGGACCGGCTTTGCACGGTCGGTGTCAACATGGGGTTCGGCGGGCTGATCTACGGTGCCAGCGAGATGAAAAAGCAGGCCGATGTGGATGGCAAGCCTTTCTCCTGGATCACAGTCGCCCGCTGCGGCGATCCGGCCCTACCAGCGCTGGTAGCAGCCGCTGAGAAAAAGGGCAGCTTTGTCTGGGTGCTGGATGCCACCGAGCGCGATCCCGCCGAGGCTGTCAGCCTGGCAAAGGCGTTCCCAAAGTGTTGCTTCGGCGTTCTGGCCGCGCCCGAATCTTTGACGCTGGACTGTATTACCAAACTGGCCGAGTGTCTGAATGTGGTGGTGCTGCCGCTGCTGCAAAGCCCAGAATTGACCACCGATGCCTGCCACGCGGCCCGCGCCCTGAAAGCCCAGCGGATGCTGTATATGCTGACGGTCCTGGTGGATGACACCTGCGCCGAGGAGGCATTGCAGGACGATTGGATGGAGGGCGTCCCCCAGGAAGCCCGCCTTTGCATGTATGCCCGCCGCTCTGGCATCTCGCCGGAAAAGAGCGAAACGCTGCGCCGCGGTATCATTGCTGGCCGCTTAGAGACCGGCAAGCCGGTGCTACTGCTGGATTGGGACGCTGACATCACCTACCTTAATCACCGTATTTCGGACAGCGCTGTCTGGGGCAGCGCCCTGCAGCCGGGACAGACTTTCCCGCTGCAGCTGTACACGGGTGAATAAGCCTGCGATCTCATAATCATAATAAAGAATAAAAGCCGATCCCTTATCGCCGCGATGCGACAAATAAGGAATCGGCTTTTTGGTTATTCTTGTAAAGGTCAGGTCGGATTGCTCGGTTCGCGCATACCGCCCAGTTCGCCGCGCAGAATCAGATCCAGTTCTTCTTCCGAAAGCAACGGCACACTCAGTGATGGACGAGCCCCGTTCGTTTTCATACCGCCTAGCACCCACGGCTGCAAAATACCCATCAATGCGCCTGCAAAAAAGCGGCCAATCAGCAGATTTTCGTCAGCACCAATGCCAGGACGCAGCTCCTTGGCACGCTGCATAAAAATCGAAGAAAGATAATCAAATATGTATTGTTGCAAGCTGTTCTGTCCGGTATAAGCCAAGGCATTGCAGTAAAACACCTTATTCTCCAAAAGGTAATCTTCCACTGCTTCCAGCAGGGCATTCCAGCTAGCATAGGCCGATCGTTCCACCAGAAACTGGGTCACACCGCTCTGGAAGTACCAGTTCACCAGATCGTACTTATCCTCAAAATGATAGTAAAAGGTATTGCGCCCGACCCCAGCATGATCCACAATGTCGTTGACCGAGATCTTTTCCAGCGGGGTGGTCATCATCAAATCCATCAGGCTTTGGGCCAGCAGGCGCTTTGTCTGATTTGAACGCGGCATGGCAAATGCTCCTTACAGCGAAATAGAATCGTACAGCGTTATTATACCATAATGTGCCCGCATTTTGCAAATTTTACGGGGTTGTATATGGATTGTTTTTCCAGAATTTCCGCACAAATTCGTTAGGACAATTTTTGAGATTTGTTCGGTTTTTCGCTTTTTTGCGCACGTATGCCACTTTCACTTGCACAAAAAACAGCATTTGCCCATGTACAGAACCATAAAAAAAGACATAAAATAGTTGCACAATCAAGAGTTAAAAGGAGCAGACTATTATGGCAATGAATAAAGTGGTCCATGCGGCACAGCGCGCAGCGTTCAGCGCTGCTATTGACGCTGCCATCAATGCCGTCCGTGGCAAGGGTCCTGAAAATATGGCCGAGCAGGCTGTTAAACTGGTCAACCTGGCACAGCCCCTGTTGGCACACCGTTATCCGGATGCTGATTGGGGCAAAGTCCGCGCTTTCGTTTCCGACCCCAACGGCAAATGGATGGAATACGCTTACCGCGCCATCAACGAGATCGATCCGCATATTCTGAAAATGAATACCCTGAACTTGGTGTACGAAGGCATGTTCGCCGGTTACAACTACGTCATGGAACTGCGCGAGAAGTACGACTGCAACATGCCGTGGATTCTGCTGTTTGATCCCACCTCTGCCTGCAACCTGCACTGCAAAGGCTGCTGGGCTGCTGAGTATGGCAACCGCCTGAACCTGAGCTTCGAGGATATGGATCGTATCGTCACCGAGGGTGAGGAACTAGGTATCCACTGGTACATGTGCACCGGCGGCGAGCCCACCTGCCGCAAGGAGGATCTGTTCAAACTGGCCGAGAAGCACCAGAGTTCTGTGTTTCATCTGTTCACCAACGGCACCCTGATCGATCAGGCTTTCTGCGACCGTGTTAAGCAGCTGGGCAACATGGCCTTCTTCATCTCCATCGAGGGCATCGGCGATGCTACTGATGACCGCCGTGGCGATGGCGTTTACACCCGCGTTATGCATGCCATGGATCTGATGAAGGAGAACGGGCTGCTGTTTGGCACTTCCATTTGTTACACTAGCGCCAACTACAAGGCTGTTACCAGCGATGAATTCATGGATATGCTGATCAGCCACGGTGTGCGTTTCAACTGGTACTTCCACTACATGCCCATTGGCGACGGTGCCAACGTCAACCTGATGCTGAACGCCGAGCAGCGTGAATATATGATCCACCGCGTCCGCGAGATCCGCGGCTATACCGGCGGCAAGCCCATCTTCTGCATTGACTTCCAGAACGATGGTGAGTACATCGATGGCTGCATTGCCGGCGGCCGCCAGTACGCCCATATCAACCCGGCTGGCGATGTGGAGCCCTGCGTCTTTATCCACTACTCCAACGCTAACATCCACGACAAGAGCCTGCTGGAGTGCCTGCAGCAGCCCCTGTTCAAGGAGTATCACAAGGGTCAGCCTTTCAACCACAACCATCTGCGTCCCTGCCCGATGCTGGAGAACCCCGAACTGCTGGGTGAGATGGTCAAGCGCAGTGGTGCTCACAGCACCGATATGCAACAGCCAGAATCCACCGGCGATGTTTTCCGCCGTTGCAAGCCCTATGCCGACCAGTGGACCCCGTCTGCTGACCGCATCTGGGCCGAGGAGCATGCCAATTGTGCCAGCTGCGCATCCTGCTCCACCTGTGTTTCCAAGTAAAACTACATACGTAATTTTTAGCGACCTGCTGTATTTCGGTACATCAGGTCGCTTTTTTGCGTATTTCATAGTCTGCGCATTTTCACCACCCACGACGCATATGCTGGAAACCGCCACAGGATGGGGAGATTCACCGTTATCTATCTGGATGTGGTCACTGCCCTGGCCATTACCGCACTGACCTTTGGCGGGTGGAACTAGCTACGGCCGCTGGCAGTGTCCTGCTGGTATGCGGCGCTGAATATCCCGCTGGCGGGACTGGGGGGGGTAGTCATCTTCCAAACCGGCACAACGCTGTTGCAGACGGGGAATCTCGCAGTTTATTTGCGGGTATCACCGCTGTTGCTGCTGGCGTTTTCCGGGCTATGCTGCGGGGCGCTTGAACTGGGTCAGCGCTTTTTTCACCGCCAACCCGTAAAGAAACTGTTGGGCTGGAATTTGAACTTTGCGGCACCCGCATCCACCTGCTGGCCATCTAGATACCGGCTGCCATTGACCGATACCATCACCTGCATGCCGCGGCTGGTGGTCAGTCTGGCAGCCGCAGGCTCCCGTCTGCCGCCAGAGGTGCGGCAATTTCTGGCTGGCTGGTTTGCCAGGGCGATAAAGCCGCCCTGGCCCGCCGGGACACAGCAGTGGCCGATTCCTTGCAGTACCGCCATCGCCTTTGCGCCGGAGTCTTTCGATGCCCCACAGTATGAATCTTTCTATGGCAGCGATTTTTTATAAGAAAAGGCGGTACACTATAAAAATCAGCCAGACACTCTACACCTTGCTTTTGCGCCTTGTCCCCGTGCGGGAACTGTACTTTATGCCCCAGGAAAAGACCCTGTGCAGATTTGCCCAGCCTGTTTGCGGGGATGTTGCGCCGCCCACACTGCGTTGTGCGGGTCAGCCGTCCCATCCGGGATCTGGCCTACCATTCAATGCAGGCGCGGGAAGAATTGCAAAAGCGGGATGGCCGCAAGCCGAAAATTTCGGAGGTTGCGGCGCGGGTCGGGGCCTCGCCGGAAAATGTGGCTATGGCACTGGAATCCTCCGTGACCCCCACCAGTTGGTATCAGCCAGGCGCAGGTAAGCCGCCTGGAAAAAGGGGCACTTTGCCAGATACGGGAGCAGATCTCCCACTGTTAAAGCGCAAACCGCCCGCGCTCAAGGGGATTTCCAAGAGCGCGGGCGGTGATTATTTTATTGGGACTTATATCAGACCTCGAAAGCCTTGTGCAGGGCTTCCAGGGCGGCATCCTCATCCTGCTGACGAATCAGCAGCGAAATATCCAGGTCGCTGGTCGTAATCAGCACGATCTCGATGTTGGCACCGGCCAAAGCTGCCAGCGCACGGGCTGCTACGCCGCAGCTGGTGACCATTTCCTCGCCAAACAGGTTGATCTTGCTGTAGCCGCCGGAAACCAGCGGGGGATTGGCCTTGGCCGCTGCGGGCAGGGCTTTCATCACAGCAGCAAAGTTATCATAGCTGGTGGTAAAGCTGAAATCCACCGCCGTGCCGCGGGGTGCGCTCTGGCAGATCATATCCACCACGATACCAGCCTTGGCAAATACGTCCAGGTGTTCCGCCAGGCTTTGTGCGCTGTACTGCGCACCGGGGAAAGTCGTGAGCATGATATTCTGCTCGCTGCTGATTTTACTGACACCGTACATAAACCGTCATCCTTTCATCAATCTAAGGTAACAAACTGCTCATCGATAGCGCCATACAGTACGCTTTCAATGTATTCACGGGTAAGCGTGAAATTTCCGTGCACCGAGCCCAGTTCATCGGTATAGGCGGGGTAGGGGTAGACGCGGATGTTTTTCCAGCCGTCCTCATACTGGGTCACTACGCAGTGCAGTTTCGGGTCCTGCATTTCCACCGCACTACCGCCATCCGGCTGGGTGGTTTTCTGGAACGTAATATCCAGCACCGCGCCGATCACATTGTCGGCGCTGGACTGGGCGTTCAGGAAGTTGCCCAGGCTGTAGGCCACAAAACTGGTATGACCGTCCGCACCGGTCAGCCATTCGGCGGTCTGGGTCACGTGGGGGTGGGTGCCAATGATGAGATCCACATCCCGGTCAGCCAGCCATTGCGCCATCTGCCGCTGCGAGTCGGCCACATCGTGGCTGCCTTCCACACCCCAGTGGCAACTGACCACCAGCACGTCACAGTTGGGCCGCATGGCGGCGATCTGCTGTTCAATGGTATCCAGGTCGTCTAAATACACAACGCCGTAGGTCGCGCCGCTGGGCGTTGGCAGCCCGTTGGTATGCTCGGTGTAGGAGAGGTAGCCGAAGGTGATGCCGTTCACTGTCTGGTAGACGTAGTCATCGTAGGTTTCTAGGTTATAGAAGCCCATCGTCACAACATCATCGGGCATTTCCGCCCAATGGGCACGGGAGGCATCGATGCCCGCCGCGCCTTTATCGTAGCTGTGGTTGTTAGACAGACTGAACACCCGGAAGCCGAGGTCATACAGCGCATCGGTGATATCACCGGGAGTCGAGAACATGGGGTAGCCGCTGGGGTCAAATGCGTCATTGACCAGCGTTTCCTGGTTCAGCCAGTTTACGTCAAACTGGGTGTAGAAGTCCCGCATATTCTCGTAGGCATAGGAGAAATCATAGTGTCCGTCCGTGCCGCGCTCCTTCGCCTGCAGAAAAATACCGTCATGGATAAGGTCATCGCCGGTGGCGGAGAACCGCACAGTCTCCACAGTGGGCGTTGGCTCCGGGGTCGGTTCCGGCGTAGGGGTCGGTTCCACATAGGCAGCCGCTGCCGCAGATTCCGGCAGATCGGCCTGTGGTGCCTTGCCGCTGATTTCCTGCAGCAGCGCCCCTGTCAGTACGCCGCCCACGCCCAGTGCAATCACCAGGCAGGCGGCGATCTCATTGCTTCTTAAACGCACGGCAGTTTCCCCCGCAAAAGGTCGGTCATCGTGTAATAGCCCGGCTCGCGGCCTGCCACATAGAGCGCCGCCTGCACGGCACCATCGGCAAACACACCGCGGCTGCCCGCACTGTGGCTCAGCGTCAACACTTCCTCAGGGCCGCAGAACAGCACATCATGCTCGCCCACAATACCGCCGCCGCGCACCGAGCTGATACCCAGTTCCTTAGCGCCGCGCTTCTGGCGCACCTGGGAGCGGTCATAGACATACTCATAGCTGTTGCCAGCCTCGGCATTGATGGCATCCGCAATCATCAGGGCTGTACCGCTGGGGGCATCCAGCTTGTTATGGTGATGCTTTTCCACAATTTCAATGTCGAATTCATCGCTCAACACGCGGGTAGCCTGGCGGGCCAGTTCGATCAGCACATTAACACCCAGCGACATATTGGCGCTGCGGAAGATGGGCGTTTTGGCGCTGGCTTCTTCCAGCACAGCCTCATCCTCGGCGGAAAGACCGGTGGAGCAGATCACGCAGGGCATACCATGGGCTGCACCATACTGCGCCGCCGCCACCGCACCGGCGGGGGAAGAAAAGTCGATGATGGCATCGACCTTGGGCAGCCCCTCAAACCCGGCATAGACCGGGATCTCGCCGACCTTGCCATCCTCGCGGTCCACGCCAGCCACCACGCGGCAATCCTCGCGGGCTGCAATTTTCTCAATCAACGCATGGCCCATGCGGCCATAGATGCCTTGGATCACAATATCCGTCATTTTCTGTTCCCTTTCAAAAAAGGCCCGCAGCAGGTTGCCACGGGCCGGTCAGCATGATTTACAGCAAGCCGAAATCCCGCATGGCGGTCTCCAGCTGGGCCTGCACCGCAGCAGAAGGCTCGACCAGCGGCAGGCGGCAGGCACCGGCCTGCCAGCCCAGGCGGTTCATTGCCCACTTTACGGGGA
This sequence comes from Coriobacteriaceae bacterium, assembly GCA_963588145.1. GTDB lineage: Bacteria > Bacillota > Clostridia > Oscillospirales > Ruminococcaceae > Gemmiger. Next base: position 6,279 of record CAVAGJ010000048.1, on the reverse strand, counting down.
TGGGGTTGACATCGGCAAACAGGGCCTTGCACAGTGGCAGGGCTTTCAGCTGCATCTGCAGACTTTCCTGCGTCTCACCCGCAAACCACTTGGCGCAGATGTCGTGGGTGTACTGGGGTGCCACGTTGGACAGCACACTGATAACACCTTTGCCGCCCAGCGCCAGCAGCGGCACGATCTGGTCATCGTTGCCGGAGTAGATATTCAGCTCCTCACCGCAGGCAGCAGCAATCTCCGCCACCTGGCTGATGTTGCCGCTGGCTTCCTTGACGGCGTTAATGTTGGGCAGCTTGGCAAGCTCGGCCAGGCTGGCCGGGGTCAGGTTGCAGCCGGTACGGCTGGGCACGTTGTACAGGATGCAGGGCAGATCCACTGCGTTGGCAATGGCCGTGTAATGGGCCACCAGGCCCGCCTGGCTGGTTTTGTTGTAGTAGGGGGTAACCAGCAGCAGGGCATCAGCGCCGTCAGCATGGGCCTGCTGGGACAGCCAGATTGCATACTTGGTATCGTTGGACCCCGTACCTGCGATCACCGGCACACGGCCTGCGGCCCGCTTGACTGCATAGCGGATGCAGTCGGTATGCTCCTCGTCAGACAGCGTGGGGGACTCGCCGGTGGTACCGCAAATGACAATGGCATCGGTGCCATGGGTGATCTGATTATCGATGATGCGGCCCAGTTCTTCAAAATTTACGCTGCCATCGGCGTTCATCGGGGTGATGATGGCAACCGCAGCGCCGGTAAAAACAGGCTTCTTCATGGGAAATACTCCTTCTTTTAAAATAGCGCAGGTTTCTGCGCCGGGCAAGGCAGCAAATCAGTCAAAATAGCCCTTGGCGGCCAGCAATTCAGCCAGCAGCACAGCACCACCAGCAGCACCGCGCAGGGTGTTGTGGGACAGGCAGACGAACTTGTAATCGTACTGGTTATCCTCGCGCAGGCGGCCGATGCTGACAGCCATGCCGTTTTCCAGCATGCGGTCCAGCTTGGGCTGCGGGCGGTCGTTTTCTTCAAAGTAATGCAAGAACTGCTTCGGGGCGCTGGGCAGGTCCAGATCCTGGGCGGGGCCGTGGAATTCTTTCCAGGCTTTCAAGATTTCTTCCTTGCTGGGCTTGTTGGCAAAGCGCACAAACACAGCACCCATGTGGCCGTCAGAGACCGGCACACGCAGGCACTGGGCGGTAAAGCGCGGAGCATCGGCAGAAACGATCTTGTCGCCTTCGATGTGGCCCCACAGCTTCAGGGGTTCCTGCTCGCTCTTTTCTTCCTCGCCGCCGATGTAGGGGATGACGTTATCCAGAATGTCGGGGAACGTCTCAAAGGTCTTGCCAGCGCCGGAGATAGCCTGGTAGGTGCAGACCAGCACATCGGTGATGCCATAGCCGCGCAGGGGATGCAGGGCGGGCACATAGCTTTGCAGGCTGCAGTTGGACTTGACGGCCACAAAGCCGCGCTTGGTGCCCAGGCGCTTGCGCTGGGCAGGGATGATCTCGATGTGGTCAGCGTTGATCTCAGGCACGACCATGGGCACATCCGGGGTAAAGCGATGGGCGCTGTTGTTGGAAACGACCGGGCACTCGGCTTTGGCGTAAGCTTCTTCCAGGGCCTTGATCTCCTCTTTCTTCATGTTGACAGCGCAGAACACAAAGTCAACTTTAGAGGCAACTTCCTCTACATTGGCTGCATCCAGCACGACGAGCTTCTTCGCACATTCCGGCATCGGCGTTTTCATCAGCCAGCGATTCCCGATTGCATCCTCGTACGTTTTGCCGGCGCTGCGCGCACTCGCAGCTACGGCAGTCAGATGGAACCAGGGGTGGTTTTCCAGCAGCGTGATAAAGCGCTGGCCGACCATGCCCGTTGCACCGATGACACCTACATTGTACTGTTTCATCTTTCCTAACCCTTCCTTTCGCAATACCTTTCCCGATTTCTATGCAGTAGCGGCATAAATTGTTCCGATTTTGCACAGATAATAAAAAAACCGGCTTGAAAACCGGCACAAAATGCAATATAATATCATATTGCATATACACACAGCGCAACACACCTTTTGGGGTGTGACAGTCCCGCACCTGTTCGGTTACGGACCCAGGCCAATGCGTGCCGCGCATTGCCTTCGGCGAAGTACCCTTTCACCCAGTTTATGCCCCTGGCTGGGGACTGCAAACCGGGTTACTGATGCACTTCGCGCCTCTGTGCTGGCTTTATTATAGTATCCCTATCCCTGATTGTCAACGAAAAAAGGAAGAAAACCATGCTGAAAAAGGATTTTTGGTACAACTTACCTAAAGAATTGATTGCGCAGGAGCCTGCTGACCCACGCGATGCGGCCCGCCTGATGGTGCTGGACCGCAAAAATGATAAAATTCTGCACTCGGTTTTTCATGAACTGCCCCATTATCTGGAGAAAGGCGACCTGCTGGTCGTCAACAACTCCAAGGTGCTACCTGCCCGCCTGATGGGCACCAAAGTTCCCACCGGTGCTGTCTGCGAACTGCTGCTGCTGCGCCAGGTGAAAGGGGACACCTGGGAATGCCTGGCCCGCCCCGGCAAGCGGATGCAGGCTGGCACCAAGGTGGAGTTCGGCGATGGCAGCCTGATCGCCATGGTGGACGAGACCCTGCCCGACGGCAACAAGTATGTCACCTTTACCTATGATACCGAAACGCTGTACGAGAAATTGGACGAGTTCGGCAAGATGCCGCTGCCGCCCTACATCACCAAGCAGCTGGAGGATCAGAGCCAGTACCAGACTGTTTACGCGAAAGAACTGGGCAGTGCTGCCGCCCCCACAGCCGGTCTGCACTTTACCCCGCAGCTGATGGACACCATCCGGTCCCGAGGTGTCAACATTGCCGAGGTCACACTGCATGTCGGCCTGGGCACTTTCCGCCCTGTCAATGAGGAGTCCATCGAGGACCACCAGATGCACAGCGAGTGGTACTCGGTCAGCGAGGAGACGTCCAAACTCATCAATGAGACCCGCGCCGCCGGTCACCGCGTCATCGCCGTAGGCACCACCAGCTGCCGTACGCTGGAATCCGTCTGGGCCAAATACGGCAAGATCGTGCCCTGCAGCGGCAACACCAGCATTTTCATTTACCCCGGCATTGAGCTGAAAGCCGTCGATGGCCTGATTACCAACTTCCATCTGCCGGAAAGCACCCTCATCATGCTGATTGCCGCCTTCTACGGCTACGACAAGACCATGGCCGCCTATAAGGTTGCTGTAGAGCAAAAATATCGCTTCTTTAGCTTTGGAGATGCGATGTTCATTAAGTAAGGATATTTTTATCAATAGATAAAGGAGCTGCCAACATGCCTTACCGCCTTATTAAACAGGAAGGTGCCGCCCGACGCGGCGAATTTACTACGGTGCACGGCACCGTGCAAACCCCTGCATTCCAGAACGTTGCCACCGCCGCTGCCATCAAGGGCGGCCTGTCGGCACTGGACCTGAAAGACATCCGTGCCCAGGTTATGCTGTGCAACACCTACCATCTGCACCTGCGTCCCGGCGACAAGCTGGTGGCCGAGATGGGCGGTTTGCACAAGTTCACCAAGTGGGATGGCCCCATCCTGACCGACAGCGGCGGATTCCAGGTGTTCAGCCTGGCAAAGCTGCGCCAGATCACCGAGGAGGGCGTAACGTTCAACTCCCATCTGGACGGCCACCGCATCTTTATGGGACCAGAGCAGAGCATGCAGATCCAGGCCAACCTGGGTTCTACCATCGCCATGGCCTTTGACGAGTGCGTGGAAAACCCCGCCACCTACGAGTACGCCAAGAACAGCTGTGCCCGCACGGCCCGCTGGCTGCTGCGCTGCAAGGACGAGATGACCCGCCTGAAGCATGAGGAAAAGGCCGTCAACCCCGACCAGCTGCTGTTTGGCATCAACCAGGGCTGCACCTTTGCCGACCTGCGCGTAGAACACATGAAGCAGATCGCCGAGTATGACCTGGACGGCTACGCCATCGGCGGCCTTGCCGTGGGCGAACCTGCCGAAGTCATGTACGACATCATCTCGGCTGTTGAGCCTTTTGCCCCCAAGAACAAGATTCGCTACCTGATGGGCGTTGGCACCCCCGGCAACATCATCGAGGGCGTGTACCGCGGCGTTGACCTGTTCGACTGCGTTATGCCCAGCCGCAACGCCCGCCACGGCCATCTGTTCACCTGGGACGGCGTTATCAATATCAAGAACCTGAAGTACGAGCGTGACGAATCTCCCATTGATCCGCACTGCGACTGCCCGGTCTGCCGCAACTTCTCCCGCGCCTACATCCGCCACCTGCAAAAGGCCGATGAGATGCTGGGTATGCGCCTGGCCGTTATGCACAACCTGTATTTCTACAACCACCTGATGGAGCGCATCCGCGAAGCGCTGGACAACGGCACATTCCAGCAATTCCACGACACCTATGTGCATAAACTTGACACCCGCATCTGATATTTTTTCGTAAACGCTTGCGCTGTGCCGCAAAGTTCGATATAATAGAAGAAATCGTTTATTTTAAGGAGTATACCCGCTATGATTCAGTTTTTGAGCGCTACTGGTTCCACCAGCATGACCGAGACCCTGTTCACGCTGCTGCCGATGATCCTGATCATCGTCTTCATGTTCATTCTGATCTACCTGCCGCAGAAGCGCCAGGACAAGAAGGATGCCGCCATGCGCAGCTCCATCGAGATCGGTGATAAGGTTTCCACCATCGGTGGTATCGTTGGTATCGTTTGCGCCATTGCCGACAAGGACGACACCATCGTTCTGGAGACCGGCAGTGACCGCACCAAGATCCGTTTCCGCCGTTCTGCCATTGCCAGCGTGGAAAAGCTGGACATGGGCGGCAAGGACACCACCCCTGTTAAGAAGTAATTTTGCCTGACGGCATATCAAAACGCCCTCTTGCATAGTATTTACTGTGCGGGGGGGCGTTTTATTATGGCTAAAAGTATTTCATCCAACCTATCCAAGCACCGCAGCGGGCCACGCGGGCAAAGTGCGCCTGCCTGGATGTTGGTGCAATAAAGCCTTGTCAGAAGCTGGCTGTCATTTTCCCTCGCCGGGGTCTTGCTGTGAGGGCTTGCTTTCCGCAATATAAGCCTGATCCGCAAGGGGAGAGGCCTTCACCGCAGTGCGCAGACGCTCCTGGTTGATGTGGGTATAGATCTGCGTGGTGGAAACACTCTCATGGCCCAAAATTTCTTTCAGCGCCAACATGTCCACGCCGCCCTGGTACATCAGTGTTGCCGCCGTGTGGCGCAGCTTGTGGGGTGAAAATCCGCGTCCGCTAAGCCCTGCGCTTTGCAGGCAGCGCGCCACGATCTGCTCCACACGGCGGGCTGTCAGCCGCTTGCCGGTACGCTTAGAGACGAATAAGGCCTGTTCATCTGCCGGCAGATTCGGCAGCGCTGCACGGGCCTTTTTATAATGCTCCAGCGCTGTCAGGCAGGCATCGTTCAGGTAGACAAGCCGCTCCTTGTTGCCTTTGCCGGTGATGCGGATGGTATCCTGCTTGAAATCGCCCATGTTGATGGTCACCAGTTCAGTCAGACGCATACCGCAGTTTAAAAACAGCGTAATCATGCAGAAATCCCGCTCGTAGAAATCACTTTGTATATTTTTTAACAAATTAATGCTTTCCTCGGCAGTCAGGTACTTGGGCAAAACCTTCTTGGGTGAACCTAGACTGATGCCCTCCGTAGGATTTTCCTGCAGTTTATTGACCTGGGTCACCAGGTAGGTGAAAAAGCCTTTCAGAGCGCTCAGCTTGCGGGCCCGGGCTTTGCCGCCGTTGGCATCCTCACTGCGCACGTAGTCCAGGTAGGCAAAAATGTTCCGCTTCGTGATGGTGCGGATGTCTGCCGTTTGGATTACTGTTAAATCAATTTTCTCTGCGGGCGTATCCTGCGGCACACGCGACCATTGCACCGCCATCATAAAACGGAAGAAGCCGCGCAGATCGAGATAGTACGCGTTGATGGTGCGCGGTGAGCGCATCTTTACAAAATCCAGATAATGCAGATATTCCACCACATCGTCCGGGATATCCACATACGGCGCATGGCGGTCCGGGTGGACCACATCGATATAACTGCTCATTTTCCCTGTTTGCTCCTCCCTGTATTTCGCTAAACTTTGATTTAGCGAAGCAGTACGTCATGCTTTTATTATAGATTCCTACTTTCCCGGTGTCAAGTGCAGGGCTTTTTTTGTCCAGCCACTTGCAAATTTTAACGCAATTTTGCAAGACTTAATGCAAGATGTAGCTTT
>CAVAGJ010000047.1:0-19783 GCA_963588145.1 Coriobacteriaceae bacterium | reverse complement strand
CTTGGCTGCAAAAATCTTATTTTATTTCATTGTACGCTTGACGGGATGCGGTTCACTTGGACGTATCAAGGAGCAGTTTTTACTGTTCCTTTTTTATTTATATTTTATAAAAGCCAAGGCGGCAATACAAAGCTATGCGAAGAGTTCATACCCCATCCCTATAAAACTGACGGGAGATTGCAGACAATATCGAGGGATTGCCGGCAGGCAGAATATGTTTCGCATAAAGAAAAAGGCCCCGGGAATCAGCGAGTTATCGTTGATTCTCTGGGGCTGTATGCCGCCGACCGGGATCGAACCGGTACGGTATCGCTACCGAGGGATTTTAAGTCACCCTATTTTCATGCAATCAATATTTAGTTATTGTTCGTATTTATTTTGCTGTTTTTACACTATATATTGTATGTTTCTAAATTTCCAGATTTTTCCTGCCGAGAGATTACATTTTTTGACTTTTTTGACGAGAGATTTCAAATCGTATCAAAAAAGCGCCCTCACGCCTTTCCATCATAGCGCTTTACTAAACGATAAAACGTAGGTTTTGTGAGATTCAATTCACGCATCGCGTCAACAGCAGTTATCTTATTTTGTTTCCATCTGACATAAACGTCCTGCCAATTGTCAGGATATTTTTTTGTCGGCCTGCCCATTTTCACACCATGAGCGCGAGCAACTTCCAATCCTTCCGCTTGCCGCTTACGAATATTTGCTCTTTCCTTTTCGGCGGTGTAGCTAAGAATCTGCAAAACCAAATCAGCTATAAAACGTCTATCAAGGCTTTCTGTTGCTGTGCTGGTATCAAGCAAAGGCATATCAAGAACTTTAATATCCGCACCAATCTCTGTTGTGATGTACTCCCACTGTTTACGAATCTCTGTATAGTTGCGCCCCAATCTATCAAGAGAAAGGACAACCAGCAAATCCCCTTTACGAAGCAGCGGCGCGCTCGTTTCTGTTCCCACAAGAAGATTCCATGTGCGGCGCTCAAAGTCTTTTCCTGATGCCTTATCACAGAGAATATGCTTCTCGTCTATCCCCTCGTTCCGCATCGCTGCCTGTTGGCGGTCAAGATTTTGGTCTACGCTGCTAACCCTACAATAGCCCCATACCGTACGTTCCATATATCTGTTCCCCTTTCATTTTCTAATATCATTATAGCACAAGCGTATCTAAAAGTCAAGAACACATTTGATACGTTTCATATTTGACATTTGACTTTTAGAAACGCAGAAACACCCCTCAAATCCACGTTTGAGAGGTGTTTCTTTAAGTATACCTTTTGGAACGCTTAGCCGTACCCTTTACAGGCCGCTATTATCGTATACTTCCTCATGGTTTTTATCTGTGTATTTAATCCCTAAGACAACATTGAAATTGTCTCCATACATAACCATAAAAATATCTGTATCGTCAGTTTGCCACGTTGCTTGAAAACCTAACCAACCATATTTAAGCGCTGTTCCATCATCAAGATTAGTGCTTTCATAGGCGCTATTCATTGGAATAACTTCATCGGTGTCAGGTGTTCCATAAACACTACTTAGAGAATCTTTCAGCTTGTTATAATCGGCTATATGCTGTTGGGGATTACTATGTTCCTCTTGAGAAACATAACGGCCACTGTATAAATGCCCATCATTGTCATAGCAATAAACCGCTGCCATATCAAGACCTGCTACGGTGCAACGATATGTCACTTCGTTGCCAGAATCATTTACGAGTGTTCCTTTCTCATACTTTGCAACATCGTCTTTACTATCGCCCCAGTTACCAGAACGGAAGTCACCTTTACGTTCGGCTGATTCTGTCGGTGCTGGTGTTGCTTCTGGTGCTGCTGTTGCGGCTGGAACTTCAACTTGTGCCGTTGGCTGCGATTCAGATTCAACTACTTGGCTTTCTGCTGGCGATGTACTACTTGCCGCAGAAGAACAGGCACACAGCGACAAAGCAAGTGCTATTGTCATAATTAGGGCAAGTAATTTTCGGGTTTTCATCTTTTACTTCCTCCTTATTTTGGATGTAAAACCAGTATACAGTTTTTGCACATTATATTCAAGTGTAAATAACACACATAAATAATGCGTTGTTTTTGGTGGTATTTTCACCCAAAATATAGAGGGGTGGTAAAATGGCTTTCAAGATTCCAAAAGAAGAATATGTCAATCGTACATTTAGGCTTGAAAAATCGCTGCTTGACCGTATGGATAAAATCTGCGATAAAGAGGGCATTTCACTAAACCGCCTTACTGTGCTATGTATTGAATATGCGCTTAACGATATGGAAGAAAATTCTGAAAACAAAGACCAATAAAGCCAATGGGCGCGTGTATCTTCAACCGATACACGCGCCTTTTCTATTAGGAAACAAGGTCAAGCTGCTCCTGCTGGGAGTTATTAGCTACTTCAAGCGGCACATTCTGCTCTGCTGCTTTATCTTCGTCAGCAGTCTTTTTACTTGCGCGCTTGGCTTTCTTCGCGGCGGCTTCGCGCTCTTTCTTAGCTTTTTCTGCTTCTTCCTTTTCGCGCTTCTCAACAAACCATTTGCGAATTACAGCAAACTTTACCTTGCGGACACTCTTGGCTGCGTTGGTCTTGCTGGGAATCATCTCACCAAACAGCGTATCAAACTCGATTTTCCACTCTTTGTGGTCAGCATCACCAATGTAGGCTTCAATATCGTCCATAGTGGTATGGTCGTATTTGCCAGCGCGCTTTTTGGCTTCTTCAACTTCAATCTTGAACGTGGGGAACTTGGCCTTCATTTCAGCGTAAAGGTCATAGGCTTCTTTGTTGCCGTTGTTGAGCTTCTTCTCAAATGCAGCGGTGAAGATGATGGTCTCATTCTGGAGGCTTACGGTATAAAACTTAGACATAATTTTTCTTCCTTTCGTTTCTTGTGCTTGTCTCTTTCGGGTTTGTTTCCCTTTCTTTACTTATATTATAGCACATGACGTGTCCAATAGTCCGTACTATATAGAAGAATTTGACGCGATATTTAAACTTTTTTACTTTGATTTTATTTCTAATTATCGTCAGTTTCTTTGCAAACCTTAGTTTTCCTTAGTTTTTGTTCTTTGTTTCTGAATTGCATGTTGCTATTGCTTTCAAATCCTTATTCCTACGCTATTTTTTCTTGCCGTTTCGTGTCCTAATTCAGACCGTGCCTTTTTTCGTTTAATTTTCGCTGCGCAGAATCGACAAAATTACTTTTCCTATCTTTTGGTTATATAGGGCGTGCGCTCTATATACTTCAAAAATGAACAAAGAAAACAGCGCGCAATTTTTCTCATTTCAAGAATTAAAACAACAAGGTTGTTTCTTCTCTTGCTTGGAACTATTTCATATAAAGCTTGAAACAAAACGTCAGTATCCCACATTATAGTTCTTTATTATATTCTGACCTGTATGTTCGGAGACGCTTTCTCTATTACTTCTTCTTTGCCTGTTTTCTCTGTTTCTCTTAGCCCTTCTCTATTATTCTCTTTATATCGTTATATTTCTTCTTATATTATCTCTTATATTATCTCTTATATTATTCCTTACACTATTCCCTTTATTATTTCTATTATTATTTCCGTTACTATTCTTCTACTATTATCCCTATTATTCTTTGCAATTCCTGTTTGCTTTTATTGGCGCGCTTAACTCAACTCGCGCTGACGCGCTGTTGACTACGCGCGCTGTCTGTCCTAATTCTATATATTATAATTATATATTATATTTATAATATCATTTTTAAAGAGAGTAATAAGAAAAGAAGCAAAATCAAAAAATAAGATATAATTATTAACACAAAATCGCAAATTTTCGGAAACGCTTTTGTGCTTCAATAGCCAGCAGATACCGCTTTTTGATTTTGCCTTTTGTGCTTATCCTGCATTATATCCCCCACAAACGAACCAACAGAGGTGTTGAACAATGACAAAACAAGAGCAACTAAACATTGCCGTTTCTATGCTGCGTCCATTGTGCAGCGTTTCAAGGGCAGCATTTGCGGCGTAGGCTGGTTTAAATGTCTACGACTTATACGACCTTTCCCGCACCAAAAGAAAGGCTTCTAAGCGGCTCTGTGAGCGCGTAGAAAAGGCATTATTGAAATACTACCCATTTGAATATAAAACGCTCTTACAGAGCCTTACAGCGGTGGAGGATGCAACCGATGAAAACAACGAACATCTTCTATAATCCAGAACATGAAGCGTGGCACGATGAACGCAGCCACAAAATTGCCCAATAGGAAATAAAACGCCTTGTTCCCTCAATAGCAAAGAAAGAAGCGGCGCGCCTTTATAATGAGCGCATGGACAGATTGCTTGTTGACTTGCAAGCCGATTTACAAACAACCATCTATGCAGCTTTTGAGGATAATAAAAATGTTCTTTTGGGGCAGACTTCGCGCGCCGTTTTATCAGATGCCCTTTTCGAGCGTATTCGCAGCGATGTAGAGCGTTTAAAAATAACGCTTGATTGAGTATCCGCCGAGACTGCAAAGCAAAAAAATAGGCGCTCGCAGATTTTTGTCTGCGGGCGCTTTCTTTATTTTCTATAAGTTAGTTTTCGCCGTCCTGTCTTGGTTTGAATTGTATTGATGGGAGCATACTTTTCAACCATCGGCTTAGTATCTTCTGCAAAGAGGTTTGAATATCGTTGAACCATCTTCAAGGAACGATGCCCTAACATCTTTTGGAGCGATAGAATATCGCCACCAGATTGTATCCAGCGCTTTGCAAAGGTATGCCGCCATAAGTGACAGCTCGTTTTTTGAACTCCATGCTGCTTATTATATTCCGCAAGGCTTTTTCCCAATGTAACAGGGCTGCACCTATTCCCAAGGCTGCTACAAAAGAGGTATTCATTATATAGCGGATTGCCTTTACTATCGCATCTGTAATGCTGAATATACTCTGCCAGTACCCCTTTCAGCTTAGCAGACATCGCAATACGCATAGGCGCACGGTTCTTTTGTACGTTGACATTTATAATGCCTTCGTCAAAATCCAAATCGCCGACTTTCAAACTCGCAACAGAAGAAATACGATTGCCCGTTGCAAGAAAATAGTTTATGATTACCCAATTTCGATAATCGAGAAATTTCTCTGGGTTCGGCTTTTCCAGCAGCTTTTGAATTTCCGAATCCGTATACACTTCTCTTATCGTTGGCTCAATTTCCTTAACATGAATCGTGCGCGGCTCTATCCAGCCCTTATCCATGCAAAAGTAAGCAATCGCGCGCCAACCTCTGAAAATGTTGTTTAGGGTCTGTTCGTTGCTTTCCAGCACATCCAGAATGTAGTCACGGTATTCGGCTTCAAAGTCATCGTTTTCAAGCACTACAAGCGGCAACAGCGCACCGAACTTTACATCGTCAAGTTCTGTTTTTACCAGCTTATCTTTTGATGTATTAAGCAGCTTTGCGTATTCGTCAGGAGATTCAGCCACGAGATACGCCAGGAATCTATACAGATGGCGAAAGACCTTCTTGTAATACTTAACCGTTGATTCAGTATTGTTCTTTCCCTTTTGGTTGACAATAAACATATCCTCCACTTGCCATAGGGGCGTTACGAATTTGTTTACTTGTCTACTCTTTAATCTTGCAATTCTCCCTTTTGGTAGGTCAGGCTCTTGCATCTTCAATGCAGCGCGGAATTTATTTCTTTCTTCCTCATCTACCATAGGAGAACTTTTTTCTAAATTTTCAAGTTCTTCTGGGGTCACTTCTACTTCTAAGCTCGCAACAAATTTAGGTTCATCCATCATATTTCACCCCACCATCGGACTTTTGATACGAATAACATAGCAAATTGCAGAGGGATTGTCAAGAATTCGAGGGATTTTTCGCCGTTTTTTGACGAGAGACTACCATTTTAAAATTGCAGAGAGATTACTTTTGATACGGTATACTCAAAAGAAAAAAGGCCCTATATTCAGCGCTTTATCGTTGAATATAGGGCCTTATGCCGCCGACGGGAATCGAACCCGTACGACATCGCTGCCGAGGGATTTTAAGTCCCTTGCGTCTGCCAGTTCCGCCACGGCGGCACAATGTACAGCTAACTTTAGCATACACACGCGCAATTGTCAAGCTGTACGGCGGGGTTATTTCGATTTTTCAATCAGTTCGCGGGCGTTGGCCAAACTCAGCTCGGTAACTTTATCGCCGGAGATCATGCGGGCCAGCACTTCCACGCGGCCGTCCATATCGAGGGTGTGGATCTCGGTAAAGGTGCGGTCATCGCGGACGTTTTTCTGGATCAACAGCTGGTTATCGGCAAAGGCGGCCACCTGCGGCGTGTGGGTGATGCAAAGTACCTGGTGGCCTGCCGCCGTCTGGTGCAGCAGCTGGCCAATACGCCCGGCTGCCAGACCGGAAACACCGGTGTCGATCTCATCGTAGATGACAGTAGGCAGCGCATCACGGTCCGCTAAGGCGCTTTTGAACGCCAGCATGATGCGGGAAAGTTCGCCGCCCGAAGCGATTTTCGCCAAGGGCTTGGGATCCTCGCCAGGGTTGGTGGAGATGAGGAATTCCACCGTGTCCTGCCCGTGGGAGGCAAGCGGGCCGCGCGCATGTTTAAGGGCAAAGCGGATGCCCGGCATGTTCAAGAATTCCAGGGCTGCACGCATCTCTTTGTTCATGGCGGCAAAGCCTTTCAAGCGGCTTTGGGTCAGGGCTTCAGCGGCCTTTTTGGCATCGGCGTACAGAGCCTGCATCTGGGCTTTCAGTTCCGCGATCTTCTGGCCGGAGGTCTGAAAGTTCTCCAGTTCTGCGGCGTCAGCTTCCCTCCGGGCCAGCAGTTCTTCCACTTCCATCCCGAACTTCTGCTTGATGCGGTAGATCGTATCCAGGCGGCTCTCGATCATGTCCAACTCACCGGGATCGAAACCGTAGGCATCCAGGCGGTCAGCCAATTCGGTGGCAAGGTCGCGGGCGCTGTAATAAATGTCGTTGAGACGTTCCGACAATGGGGCCAGCGTTTCATCCAGGCGGGCGCTGTTCTGCAAGCCCTCCACGGCACCGCCCAACAGGTCGGCCGCGCCGGGCTGCTCGCCATCCTCGTCCCCCGCCAAGGCCAGGTGGACGGCGGTGATGCCGTCCAGGATGCTTTGGGCGTGGGTGATGACAGTCTTGCGTTCCTGCAGGTTCTTCTCCTCGCCGGGCTGCAGCGCGGCAGCATCGATATCATCAATCTCGGCGGTCAGTACTTCGATCTTGCGCTGCTTATCCGCCTCGCTGGCGTTCAGAGCATCCAGTTGGCGCTTGACGGTAACCAACTCACGGTAGCAGCGGTAGTAATCAGCAAAAAGGTCGCGGTTCTGGGCGTACTGATCCAGCAGCCCCAAGTGCAAGGCGGGGTTGGTCAGACTTTGGCTGTCGTGCTGACCGTGGATGGACAGCAGCCCTGCCGAAATATCCCGCACCACAGCAGCGGTAGCAGGCATGCCGTTGACACGGCAACTGCCCTTGCCCTCGGCGTTGATCTCACGGTAGAGCAAGAGGTCATCGTTGGCCTCATAGCCGCACTTCTCCAGCTGCTTTTTGACCGACTGGGGGATGTTTTCAAAAGTCGCCCAGATGCAAGCTTTTTGCGCACCGCTGCGCACCAGTTCCCGCGAGGTGCGGTTGCCCAAAATGGCGTTGATGGAATCGATCAGGATCGATTTACCTGCGCCGGTCTCGCCGGTAAGCACGTTAAAGCCGGGAGTAAAATTCACCTCGGCTTTTTCGATCACGGCTACATTTTCAATTTTCAGGTTTGCCAGCATGGGCCAGCCCTCCCCGTCCGTTGTTATGCTTTGCTTAGCCGCGGCGGACATACTGCTGCAGAGACTTGCAGATCTCAGCCGCGCCATCCTCGGTACGCATGAGGATAAAGAACGTATCATCGCCAGAAAGCGTACCAACAACGCCGTTCCACTGTTTGGCATCAAACACCTCGCAGGCGGCGTTAGCCATACCAGAGAAGCACTTGACCAGCACCAGATGTCCGGCGTAGTCGACTTTGAGGACCGACTCGCGGAAGATCATCTCAAACCGGCTGGGCGAATGGGTCACCTTGCCGGAGGCTGCGGCGGGCATGTAGCGGTAATGGCCATCTGCATCGGCCACTTTGACCAGTTGCAGGTCGCGGATATCACGGGAAACAGTGGCCTGGGTCACATCGAAGCCCTCCTCCCGCAGGTGGGCCAGCAGGTCCTCCTGGCGGTCGATGGGATGTTTTTCGATCAGATCGAGAATTGCCTGATGACGCGCACTTTTCAAGTGAGATCAACTCCTCATCAATTTGTTTTCAATGGCGTGGAACTGCTCGGAATCATAAAATGTGATCAGGTGCAGTTTTTGGGGCGCAGCTGTTACGGCAAGTACATCACCGGGCTGCAAATCACACTGGACGGTGCTGTCAGCGCAGGCATAGCAGGTATCGCGATTTTCCGCATCGGCCACCAGTTCCAGCTTGCGGCCTGCGGCAAACACCAGCGGGGCCACCTGGGCATTGTGGGCACAGACCGGGGTCAGCACCACCACATCGGCGGCGGCATCCAGCACCGGCCCGCCGGCCGAGAACGAATAGGCTGTGGAGCCTGTCGGCGTAGCCAGAATCAAGCCATCGCTGCGGTAGCTGCTGACAAAACAGCCATCACAGTAGACCTTATAATCCATCGGGTGCATACGGGTGCGGCCGAAAAGCACCACATCGTTGATGGCCTCGGCCTGCCAGCCATTGGCAGATTTAGCCAGCAGCAGGCCGCGCGGGTCGAGGGTATGGCGGCCCTCGGCCAGCAAGCGCAGCTTTTCGGGCATCTCCTCCACCTCACAGGTGGCAAGAAAGCCCGTACGGCCCAAGTTCACCCCCAGCACCGGCTTGCCGTAATGCACACAGTCCAGCCCGGCTTTCAGCAGTGTGCCATCGCCGCCGATGGTGATGACGAAATCAGCTTCGCGATAGGCTTCTTCCTCGGGCAAAAAGCGGATGGGCACTTTGGCTTCAAATGCCGGCTGGGCCATGACCACAGCCACGCCCAGATCGTGCAGCAATGCCGCCGCCTGGCCGGTGACTGCATAGCCGCTGTCTTTGGTGGGGTTTGTTACCAGTAAAACCGTCATTGCGGGTACACCCTCTTACTCAGTGCAGATTCGGGGCCTTATCCAGCGTTTCGTGGGCTTTAGCCACGGTTTGTTCGATCAGGCCTTCCGGCAGCGGCTGCGGGTTTTCACAGTGCTGTACGTACATCAAAAATTCGATGTTTCCCTCGGGTCCCTTGATGGGCGAAAAGTCCAGGCCTGCCGGGGTAAAGTGGTTCGCCATGGCGTAGCCCTGGGCCATTTCCAGCACCTCGCGGTGGGTGGCAGGCTCACGCACCACACCCTTTTTTCCCACTTTCTCGCGCCCGGCCTCAAACTGGGGTTTGACCAGGCAGACACCCACGGCATCCGGCGTGGTGATGGCATCGGCCACTGGGAAGATGTGTTTGAGGGAAATGAACGATACATCCACGCTGAAGAACGCCACCGGTTCTGACAAGTCCGCGGGCTTTACATTGCGGATGTTGGTGCGCTCCATGTTGACAACGCACTCATCGGTGCGCAGGCTCCAGGCCAGCTGGCCGTAGCCCACATCCACCGCGTAGACTTTCACCGCGCCGTTTTGCAGCATGCAGTCGGTAAAGCCGCCGGTGGAAGCGCCGATGTCCATGCAGACTTTTCCGTCCGGCCGCATGGGAAAGACCTGCATCGCCTTTTCCAGCTTAAGGCCGCCGCGGCTGACATAACCGATATCATGCCCGCGCACTTCGACTTTGGCATCGGGGTTGATCATCTCACCGGCTTTATCCACCTTTTGCTCGTCCACAAATACAATGCCGGACATGATGAGGGCCTTAGCGCGCTCGCGGCTCTGGACAAGGCCGTTCTGGCAAAGGTACTGGTCAAGACGGATCTTACTCATGCTTGGGTTCTCCTTAATTTATACAAGCAAGGATGTCCGCTGCCAGGGCGGCGGCATCCAGGTTTTGGTCTTTGCGCAGTTCTGCCACACTGGCGTGGAGCAGATGGGAATTATCGACAGCATGCAGCAGGTATTTTCCCTTCCATCCAGCCTGCTGCAGGGCAAAGCCCAGCTGCTGACCGATGCCGCCGGTGCGGATGGCATCCTCGGCAAACAGGATCGCATCGTAGTCAGCCAAGGCTTCGCACAGGCCCTCCGGCAGCGGGAAGATGCGGATCAGCTTATAGGCATCCGTTGCCACGTGGTTTTGCAGCAGGTCTACCGCCGCAATGATTTCCTCAGTCTCGGCCCCATAGCTGACAAGGGCCACTTTTGCGCCGGGCCGGGTATCGATCTTATCGAACAGTTTTCCCGTGCAGCCCAGGGCGGCCAGGGCTTCTTTCTCGTTGCCTCGGGCGTAGCGGATGGCGCGGGGGCCGGTCATGTCCTTGACAAGGTGCGGTAGCCAGTATTTCAGCTCCGCATAGTTGGCGGGAGCGAATACGGGGATGCCGATCTGGCTGAAGAAGGCCGGGTCATAGATGCCCTGGTGGGTCTCGCCATCGCCGGGGACAAGGCCCGCGCGGTCAACGGCGAACAACACATTCAGGTGCATCAGGCTGACATCGTGGATGATCTGGTCGTAGGCGCGCTGGAAGAAGGTGGAGTAAATCGCCACCGCAGGCAGCAACCCCTGGCTGGCCAGGCCCGCCGCAAAGCTGACGGCGTGTTCCTCGGCCATGCCGACATCGTAGAACCGCTCCTTATGGCAGTGCTTGAAGAAGTTGAGGCCGGTGCCGTACTTCATGGCCGCCGTGATGGCGCAGAGTTCCGGCACATCATCGCCGATCTCGGCCAGTGTGGAGCCGAACACCGTGGAGAAAGAATTCTTGGGCGACAGTTCCGGGTCGGTCAGGTGGCTTAAATCGATGGAGGAAACGGCATGGAACTCGCCGGGATTTTCCTCGGCCGGTTTCAGGCCTTTGCCCTTTTGGGTGACAACGTGCAGAAAGATGGGGGCAAACTGCTCCTGCAGGTTTTTGAACATCTGCTCCATCAGCAGCACATCGTGGCCGTCCACGGGGCCGACATACTGGAAGCCCATCTCCTCGAACATCGTGGAGTGGTAGATGCCCCGGCGCACCAGCTGTTTGCCGCCCTGCAGCGCCTTGACCATGGCATTGCCTGCCACGGGGATGCGCTCCAGCGCCGTTTCCATCTGGGCCTTGGCGTGAAAGTATTTGGGGTCGGTGCGCAGTTTGGTCAGGTAATTGGCCATCTGGCCGACATTTTTCGAGATTGACATCTTGTTATCGTTCAAGATGCAGATCAGGTTGTTCAGTTGGCTGACGTTGTTCATGCCCTCGTAGACCATGCCGCCCGTAAAGGCACCATCGCCCACGATGACGACCACTTTGCCCGGTTCATTCTTGAGCTTTTGGGCTCGGGCAATGCCGATGGCCGTGGACAGCGCTGCGCTGCCGTGGCCTGCAATAAAGGTATCGCAGGGGCTTTCTTTCGGGTTGGGGAAGCCGGACAGGCCGTTTTTCTGGCGCAGTTCGGCAAAGCCAGCCATACGGCCGGTGAGCAGTTTATGGGTATAGCACTGGTGGCCAACGTCAAACAAAATTTTATCCTGCGGCAGGTTCAGGGCACGGTGCAGAGCTACCGTAAGCTCCACCACACCCAGGTTGGAGGATAAGTGTCCCCCTGTTGCGGAAACGCTCTCGATCAAAAACTGACGGATTTCCTCACACAGGGCAGGCAGTTCACTCTCCTGCAGCCGCTTCACATCTCCGGGTCCTTGGATGCACCCTAAAAGCGGATAGGTCATTGATAAGCACCTCGCTGTAAATTTACGCGCTCATACCATGGGCATTGCAAACCCAAGTGCGATGCCTAGCACAGCACCCGTCAGCACTTCGATCGGGGTATGACCGACCATTTCCTTTAATTTTTTGCCGCCCAGGAACGGCAGGGCGTTCACGCCCTGATCCATCCACTCGCTAAACATCCGGTTCAGCAGTTTGGCCTGCTCACCCGTTTCGTAGCGCACACCCATGGCATCGTACATGACGATGATTGACACAACCGCCGCAAGGGCGAATTCTGTCGAAGTGATGCCGCAGTAGCGCCCGGTAGCAACTACCATGGCACATACGGTGGCCGAGTGGGAGCTGGGCATACCGCCCGCGCCCCACATACGCTCCGGAATAAAACGGTGGAAGATAAAAAGGTTCAGGATCACCTTGATGAATTGCGCCAGAAAAGAACCGCACAGCGCTGTTACCAGCACGTAGTTCCACCCCAGCGCGGCGCGCAGCAGTGGCATGGTATCCTCACTTCCTATTGCACAACCGCCGGGCCGCTTGCAGCAGCACATGCGGAAATGGTTTGCTTTTTTACTTTTTACGCTGCAACAGTTCCCCTGCCAGCAGGCGCAGGAAATCCTCCTGCGCACCAAACCCATCCAGGGCCGAAAGGGCGGCATCGTTGTGCTGTTTTGCCAGTGCGCGGGCCCCGTCCAGACCGTAGAGGGTGATAAAGGTCGTCTTATCGTTATCAGCATCGCTGCCTACGGGTTTGCCCAGTTCCTCGGTGGTAGAGGTCACATCGAGGATGTCATCCACGATCTGGAACACAAGGCCGACTTCCGCCGCATACTGCACCAGTGCCTTACGCAGGGCGGGTGCAGCGCCCGCCGCCGCGCAGCCCAGTTCCACCGCTGCGATGATGAGCGCACCGGTCTTGTTGCGGTGCAGTTCCAGCAGCTGTTCCTCGGTGGCGCGGACGGTCTCGTAATGTTTATCCAGTTCCTGCCCGTAGAGCATGCCGCGGGCACCGCCCCCCTTCGCCAGGATGGCGGCGGCTTCTACCCGGCTCTCGGCGGGCAGGTCGGCATGGGCGATGACCTCAAAGGCGGCAGTGACAAGGGCATCTGCTGCCAGCAGGGCCGTGGATTCGCCAAACTGCTTATGGCAGCTGGGGCGACCGCGGCGGAAATCATCGTTATCCATGCAGGGCATGTCATCGTGGATGAGGGAATAGCAATGCAGCATTTCCAGCGCACAGGCGTAGTCCAGCGCTTTTTCCGGCGCAGCACCGCCCAATTCGCAGGCTGCCAGCGCCAGCACGGCGCGAATGCGTTTGCCGCCGCCCAGCAGGCTGTAGCGGGCAGCCTGGGAGATCTGCTCATTGGCCGGGAGAAATTCATCGCACAGTTCCCCCAGGCGCTGCTCGGTCAGGGCAGCCCAGGCGGTAAACTTGGCTTTGTAGTCCTCGTAATTCATTGTACGACCTCCGCCTTTGCCAGCAGGCTGGCATCGATCTCATCGATCTGCAGCTTGGCTGCGTCCAGCGTCTGCTTGCAATAGCTGATAAGCCCCGCCGCCTCGGCATACAGTTTGACGGACTGCGCCAGCGGCGTGGATTCATCCTGCAATGCCGCCAGCAATTCCTGCAGACGGGTCAGGCCTTCTTCAAAGGATTTTGGCTGTTTCATAGGGTCGTACCTTCCTGCGCGTCTTTGTGTACGCGCTGCACCACGCAATCGGCCTGGGCGGCGGCACCGCGCAGGGTGATGGCATCGCCGGGCTGCAGCCCGGCAACCTCGCTGACCGTGTCGTCTTTTTCCACCATGGCGTAGCCACGGGCCAGCACACCGTAAGGATTTAAGGATTCTGCCATCGCGGCGGCGTGGCGCAGGCTCGTCTCGGCATCCGCAAAGCGGCGGCTGGCCGCGCCCTGCACGGCCTCACTCAAGCGGGCAAGGTCAGCCGCCCGGCGCTGCATGACCTGCTTCTGGCGCTGCATCGCCTGGGATGCTGCCAGGGCATCTACCTTATTATAGCATACTTGGCAGCGATTCTGTATATTTTTTTGAATATTTTGCTGTAAAATGAATATTTTCTGCCGCCATTCTTCCCGATCCGGCACACAGAGTTCGGCCGCAGCCGAGGGGGTCGGGGCGCGCAGGTCGACCACATAGTCCAAAATGGTAGTGTCGATCTCGTGCCCGACAGCCGAAACCACCGGCTTGCGGCATGCTGCAGCGGCGCGGGCGATGCGCTCGCTGTTAAAGACCCAAAGGTCCTCTTTGCTGCCGCCGCCGCGGGTGACTAAAATCAGGTCAGGGCGTTTATCCGCATCCAGTGCGCGGATACCCGCCACAATGCTGCGCTCGGCTTCGATGCCCTGCACGTTGACGGGGGTCAGCAGCAGTTTGACCATCGGCCAGCGGCGGCCGATGACGTTCTGCACATCCTGCCAGGCCGCACCGGTCTTGCTGGTGACCACGCCGATGCACGTAGGCACCGGCGGCAGCGGGCGCTTGCGTTCGGGGGCAAAAAGACCTTCGGCATCCAGCTTTTTGTACAGGGCATCAAAAGCCATCTGGGCCGCACCGGCACCAAAGGGCTTCATATAATCCACATACAGCTGGAAAGCGCCGTCCCGCTCGTAAATGGTGGCGTGGCCGTAGGCCAGCACCAGCATGCCGTTCTGCGGCTGAAAATTGAGCAGCTGGGCAGAATTACGGAACATGACGCTTTTTACGCTGGCGGTCTCGTCCTTTAGGGTAAAGTACATATGGCCGCTTTTGTAGTGGCGCACAAAGCCGGAGATCTCGCCGCAGACGATGAGGTCATTCAGCGGCTCGCACTGGGCCAGCACCTGCTTGACCAGGCGGTTCAGGCTGGTTACATTGATGTAGTCTGCCATGCTCCCTGCTCCCTTGCGGCCAGGATCGACACGCCGATGGCGTTGTCGCTGGCGAATTTGCCGGGCACGAACCGTGCGCCGGGCACACGGGCCGATACGTAAGTGCGGATGAGGTCGCTGCTCATCACGCCGCCCGCAAATACCACCGGCAGGCCGGGGTGGTCTTCCAGCGCGGCGCGGGCCATGCGGGTGAGGGTCTCGGCCACGCAGATCAGGCAGTATTTGCATACGTAGGCGGGGCCTTTGCCCTCGGCCAGCAGTTTGGTGTACTGGTTTTCGAGGCCGGAAAGGCTGCAGTTGACACCTTTTACACTGACCTTGGGGTGTACTTTTTCGGCACACTGGGTCGCCTGTTCACTGACATAAACACCCGCCGGGAACGGATAGCCCAGCTTCACGCCCAGGCGGTCAACTGCCTGCCCGGCGTAGAGGTCCTGGCTGGTGCCTAAGGGCGTGATGCGCTCGGCTCCCTGGCAGAGCAGCAAGTCGGTAGTACCGCCGGAAACATGGAAAACGAAGCTTCCCTGCTCGAACAGTTCCCGCTCCCCTGTGGCAAACAGGGCGGCGGCAATATGCCCCTGCTGGTGGGTGGTGTGTACCAGCGGGATGCCCTTGCCCAGCGCAAAGGCCGTGGCGGCGTTGACTCCCGCCAAAAAGCAGGGCATGTAGGAGCCATCCACCTGGCGGGGCTTGGCAGAAACGCCCACCGCGCTGATTTTTGTCAAGTCTGCTTTGGTGCCCAGTTCGGCCAGCAGGTCCGGCAGGGCGGCGGTGTGGTGGAACAGCGCGTCACTTTGCCGCAGGCCCAGCCGGCCCGCCTTGACCGGCAAAAACTTTTTGCAATCGCAAACAACCTCTCCGGCGTTTGTGTCAAACACAGCCAGAGAGGTTGCATAATTGCTGGTATCGATGCCCAGCGTCAGCATTGCGGCTGGGCGGCTTCGGCAGCAGGCTGCTCGCCGCGCTCCCGTGCAACGGCACCCAACAGGCCGTTGACGAACTGGTAGTCGTTGTCCGCGCCGTACTTTTTGACGAGCTCAACGGCTTCGTTGATGGCAACGCCGGTCTTTTGTTCTTCGCCGTACAGCATCTCGGCCAGACCGAGGCGCAGGGCCACCAGGCTGACGCGGGGCACACGGGCCAGCATCCAGCCCTTGAGGTGGGCGGTGATGATCTCGTCAAGTTCGGCGGCGTGGTCGTTCATCGCGGCCAGCAGTTGGGTGGCGAAAGCATCCGGTGCGGCCAATTCGGTCTCGGCGGGCACCAGCGGGGTCTCCGGCTCAAAGGTGGCGGCAAATGCCGTCAGAAACGCCGTCTCGCGGGATTCGCGGCGGGTCTGCTTTTTTTCCATACTTGGTTCCTGTCTTTCCTTTTCTCTACAATTCTCTACTAAACGCTCAGGCCTGGGCGGCAGGCTCGGTCAGGCCGACAACCAGCACATCCACACGGGCGACCGTGATGCCGGTCATGTTCTGGATGGTCTGCTTGACATTCTCCTGCACTTTCTCGCAAAGGGGCATGATCTTGCTGCCGTATACAGCGGTCAGGTGTACGGTAACGGTGGCAATGCCATCCTCCAGCACCACGTTGACCGGTTTCTGCAAGCCGGTACGGCCCAGCAAGCCGCGGACATTCTGGCTGCCGCCGGTCGTCACTTCGGCCACACCGTCAATTTCCAGGGCCGCCAGCCGGGCGATCTTGGCAAGAACTTCGGTAGATATCTGCAGGCTGCCGCCGATGGTCTTCTGTACATCCATGTTGTGTACCCTCCAGTTGCATGCGGTTTGCAAAGCTGCTGTTGCAACTTACAATTGCCGCCACTTTAGATAGTATAGTTTAGTTTACCACAAAACCAACCTATTTGCAACTGATACAGGGATGTTCACGGTTATTTTACTTCCACAATGGCGATGTCCTGGGCCGCCAGCCCCTTGCACTGGCTGAGCAAGGCATCCCGGATGCGGGTAACCTCGGTGGCGGTGAGGGCATCGTTCTCGGTCATAACGGTAACGTTGGCTTTTTCGCCCTCCAAATCCACCACGCAGTCTGCAAAGCCTTTGGATTTTATCAGGGTTTCCAGCTTGGTTTCCAGCGTGATATTGCCTACCTGGGCGGCCAGGTTCTCGGTCAGCTTTTTCTTTTCGGCATCGGTGAGTTTTGCATCTTTCAGGGATTTTTTCAGGGCGTCCAATGCTTCGTCCCGCGCCTTGGTGCGGACTAAGCGGGCAGACTCGAAAAACTCCGCGCCGGAATCTTTACTGACGCTGACCATCTGGGCTTCGCCGTAGTTTTTGCCGGTGGGGGTCTGGGTGTCGGCGGCATCAGCGGCAATCCCCACGGCGGTGTCATCGGTCAGCGGGTCGAGCACAGCCGGGACCTCCTGCGCGATGTCGTCCGCTATTGCCTCCACGGTCAAATCCCGGGGTGCGGCGCGGGCGAAAGACCAGTTCATGTAGACATCCGCCCCTGCGCCAGGGCCTGTCCCAATATAATAAAGTCGTAGCACCTAGATTTGCACAATTGTCTTTTCCACCATTTGCTTTGGGAACAACATGGTGAACTTCCATATTTCCCAACAGCAACGATGGATACTGGTGTTCCCCGTAGGTGTGCTGGCAGTGCTGGCTGTGTGCGGGGTACGGGGTACGGTGGCTAATGAAGGCGGCGGTAAAATAATCGTCCTGCTTATGTAGGAGCTAATGCAAGCATCACCCCCTACAAATAGAAACCCGACCCCAAAATGAGGTCGAATTTTTGTTTATTCTTCCGTTTTTCCGCCGTTTTCGATCAGGGCGTAAAGGCCAGCTTCATCGATGACGGGGATGCCCAGGGTTTGGGCTTTGGTCAGTTTGGAGCCGGCGGCTTCACCGGCGACCAGGTAACTGGTCTTTTTGCTGACCGAGCCTGCGGCCTTACCACCGTTTTGGGTAATCATAGCTTCGGCTTCCTGACGGGAGAGCGTGGGTAGCGTACCGGTAACCACCAGCGTTTTGCCGGCCAGGGCGGTGCCCTTCTTCTCACCGATCCACTGCATGTTGACCCCAGCAGCGGCCAGGAGGGCCAGCAGGTCCTTGGTGCCGTCCTTAGCGAAGAACTCCACCACGCTCTGTGCCATGATCTCGCCGAAACCATCGATCTCGCACATCTGCTCAGCCGTAGCTTCCCGCAGGGCATCCATGCTGCCGAAATGCTCGCCCAGCAAAGCGGCGGCCTTGTCGCCGATGTTGCGAATACCCAGACCGAACAGCAGCTTATCCAGATTGTTGCGCTTGGAATCCTCGATAGCGGCGAGGAGGTTCTGGGCGCTTTTTTTCTTGAATTTGTCCAGGGTCAGCAGATCGTCCTCGGTCAGGGTGTAGAGGTCGGCCACCGTGTGCACCAGACCCCTGTCGGACAGCTGAATTGCTACCGCCTCACCCAGACCATCAATAGCCATGGCGTTGCGGGAGGCAAAGTGGATGAGGTTGCGCAGACTTTGGGCCGGGCACTCGGGATTGACGCAGCGCAGCGCCGTTTCGTCCTGCAAATGCACCACCGGCGCGCCGCAAGACGGGCAGACCGTGGGCATTTGGAAAGGCTGTGCATCGGGCAGATGGGCCGACACGGCGATAACCTCTGGGATAATATCCCCCGCCTTGCGCACCTGGATGGTATCCCCAATGCCAACACCCAGACTGGCAATGATGTCGCCGTTGTGCAGGCTGGCGCGGGACACACTGGTACCCGCCAGGAAGATGGGGTCAAACACAGCGGTAGGTGTCAGCACACCGGTGCGGCCGACTGTGACCTCGATGTCGCGGACGACACTCTCCTTGACCTCAGGCGGGTATTTGAACGCGATAGCCCAGCGCGGGAACTTGTTGGTGCTGCCCAAAGTGCGGCGGGCGGCCAGGTCGTTAACCTTGATGACCGCGCCGTCAATATCAAATTCCAGCGTACCGCGGGCTTCGCCGATAGCCTGAATTTCTTGAATCGCGTCCTCGATGTTTTCAAACACGCTGTAGCGCGGCGAGACCGGGAACCCCAGCGATTTGATATAATCCAGCGTTTCATGGTGGGTCATAAAACTGCGACCCTCGCACTGCTGGAGGTTGAACACAAAGATGGACAGCCCACGGGAAGCCGTGATGGAGGAATCTTTCTGCCGTAGCGAACCGGCGGCGGCATTGCGCGGGTTTTTAAAGGGCGTTTTGTCCTCCAGCTCCTGCTGCTCTTTCAGTTTGAAAAAGGCGCTGTGGGGCATATAGACCTCGCCGCGCACCTCCAAAAAGTCCGGTGCATCCGGCAGTTCATGGGGGATATCTTTGATGGTAGCGATGTTCTCGGTGACATCCTCGCCCACCACGCCGTCACCACGGGTGGAACCGCGCACCAGCTGGCCCATGCGGTACTCAAGGCTCACCGACAGACCATCGATCTTGGCTTCGACCACATACTCCTGCTTAACGCCCGCCTCGCAGACGCGGGCATCGAACTCCCGCAGTTCGTCAAAAGAGAACGCATCCTGCAGACTTTCCATCTTGACGGCGTGGGGCACTTTGCTGAACTTGCTGCTGGCCGTGCCGCCCACGTGCTGGGTGGGCGAATTAGTCGTGACCAGTTCGGGGTACTCTTTCTCGATGGCTTTCAGTTCACGGGTCAGGGCATCGTACTCGAAATCTTCCAGTTCGGGGGCATCCTGATCGTAGTACAGTCGGTTATTTTTCTCTATGATAACGCGCAGTTCTTCGGCGCGTTTACGTGCCTGCTCCAGTTCCATTTTTTGCTCCATTTCGTTTTGCTGATATAAGGGTAGTATACCACATTTCGGACGCGGACTCAATCGAAATTACTAGCATAGGCGTTCGGCGTGTCGCCACGGATCAGGACACTGGCTAAGGGCACGGTGTCGGTCACGGTCAGAGTCGCGGTGCGGCCGTCCAGCACCATATTGACGGTGACGGTCAGTTCCAATACGGCAGTACAGCGGGTGGTGTTGATGGAAATGGATTCAGCTTTTTGATTTTTTTATTTTTTGCAAAAATGTAGGTATTACAATGATGCGTGACAAGGGATAAAAAAGAATAGCGAACAGGAAG
>CAVAGJ010000046.1:0-21286 GCA_963588145.1 Coriobacteriaceae bacterium | reverse complement strand
GCCTTCCGGGATATACGGATACGAATATCTGCCTTCTGTCACCAATTTTGCAATTCTTGCTCGTCCGGCTCTGTCACCGATGGCTCGTGCTACACTCTGTTCCATGCGCTCCATTTGGTCTTTGACCCCCTTCGTAGTAGAAGGGATTCTATCATCGAGCAGTGTCAATGTAGAATTAAGCAGACCCATCGCCTTTTCAGCGGCATTAGGTGTATCCTTGAAGCTGATAGGAGCTGATTCAGTTTCCCGGAATGTACCGAAAAACGAAAGAAACAGGTTTGCCACGGTAGATTTTCGAGAGCCTGTTTTACCGACAAAGTACAGAATGAATCGTGGCTCAAAGCCGATTTCCTGTAACATCGCATTGAGCGGTGTCAAAAAGCTATATGCGAGAGCAGTATAGATAAGCGGCTTCGGCGCAACCTTGGGTAAATCCACCAACAGTGTTTTATAGCGGCTGTCATGCCGTTCTGCTGTGAAACCGTAACGGTCTAATTTGCCCTCCATCTGAACGCTGTACCCATCGGTAAGCCCCTCGGCGGTCACACTGTTATTTCCGTTGAGAAATACTCGCTGACCGTCAATCATTGCATACCCGGTATGCTGGTAAACTGTTGTGTGCAGAGCGTTTTCACACTGAATCTGCATTGCTTCACTGTAACGGTTCTTTGCACCTCGCTCGAGAAAGATACGGCAAGCCGCTCCAAACTTAATGTTGGGAGTTTGGCTCAACACATCTTTCAGTGTGACCGGGACAACACCCCACATTCGACCAGCTCTGCGAACATCGAAAAGCAGTTCTTCTGTTTGCTCCACACCGTTATCAACAATCCGCTGTTCCTTGAGAATTGGTGTGTGGTTCGCAATAGCAGTTTCTTCTATTCCAACCACTTCCCGGGTGTCCTTACTCAAAATCGGTGACTTATAAACCAATGTCCCATCGGGCTTTGATTCGTAATTCTCGCCGATTTTCAAAATCTCGGGTTCTTTCTCCATCAGCTCACACCCTCGCTTTCAAGACGTTCCAAAAGGCGAGGTACATTCACGAAGATTTTCGCTCCATTCTTAATATGAGGGAGCTTCCCGGCTTTCAACAGCTTGCGTAAGTAATACTCGGACAAGCCAGTGGTCTTCACAGCGTCCTTCATCGGCTGATAGACTGGAATAATGTTGCTATTCATTTGACTTGCCCTCCTTCCTCTTGGCTTTCAACTTTTCACGGTGTCTTTTCTGAATGGCTCGTTCCTTTTCTGGATTACGTTTTCTCCATTCACGCATATAAGCGGCGTGTTCTGCCCTCATCTGCTTGCGAGCCGTTTCTAACGCTTCTCGCTCTGTCATTTTGTTCGACCTCCTTGCAAAAGGGCAATAAAAAAAGCGCATTACCCCATAATGTCGCAAAAGCGACCAATGAAGTAATACGCAAATCGTATCTTAACTAAACCTCAATGAAAGTAGAGGAGTGTCCGAAACACTTTTAACATATTCTGTTGTAACCATTATAGCAGATAGGGCATGAATTACAACTATCTGATACGGACAAGAAGTTATCTGAATAGCGTAATTTTATCTGATTCAGATAGCAAATCAATACTGATAGTATTGAAAATAACACAAAAATTCTTTTTGGATTTTTCGGAAATTTTTGAGATGGGACATTTTATGTTGTTGGAATGGTACTGCTGGTACTTCACTGGTACTATTGCTGTGTACCATTCAAAAGATTGTATCTTATCTTGATTGTGTTGCTCGGTAACAGATAGAAGGATAGATATAATATTATTTGTTTTTGGTACTAATGGTACTGTGAATTAAACTATACCCTCTCTCTAAAAACCTTTTATTGCTTGAGGATATTTGGACTACTCCCTCGGCACTGTGAGCGGGGTTTATATCCCCCTCCGGGGGGTGTACCTGTTGCCGCTGGTGTGAGCTGTTCCCGGCTGGTGTTGGTGCGGTGGGAAAATCAACAGGAAATCAACACGCCCCAATATAAACCCATTCACACCCAAACGAGCCGGAACAACAAGCTACAACAGGCGATTTGCAACCCGATATATAGAAAAGCCTTATATTTGCTATGTTTTCTCGCAACGGTACGAGCCGGAACAGCCCCAAACACCCCGGAACGAAAAAATACTATTGATAATTTGAAAAAAGTTGCAAAAAAGCCTTGACATTTGCCCCACGAACTGGTATTATATTAAGGCACTCCTGAGAGACGTGCAACTGAATACGGAAAGATGGCTGAGCTGGTCTAAGGCGCACGACTGGAAATCGTGTAGGGCCCCTAAAGCCCTCAAGGGTTCGAATCCCTTTCTTTCCGCCATAAGGAACGCTGATAGTGCTATGCTGTCAGCGTTTTTTATTTGTTGCAGGAGGGGTTGTGATGAAAAAAGGAATCGTTATCGCGTTTCCGGGCATCCGGTATACCTGCCGCCAGCAGCTGATGCAGGATTGTCTGGCGTTTTATACGGTGCGCGGGTATGAGGCACTCTGTCTGGATTTTGCCGGGGTGCCTTTTGACGGCACCACCGACATGAACCGCGCGGCGGAACTGGCTCTGCCATCGATTCTGGGGCGGCTTTCCGGCGCTTGTTTTGCAGACTATACCGATATCGTCTTTCTTGCAAAAAGCCTGGGAACGCTCTGTGCGGTGCGTACAGCGAAGGCGCTGGACTTGCAGCCGCGATTTTTCCTGCTGACACCGTTGGAGGAAACCCTGCAGGAACTGCCACAGGGGGCCAACGTATTTGGCGCAGTGGTTGGCACCAAAGATGCCCACCTGCCAGCGGCGCGGCTGGAGCAGTTCTGCCGGGAATGTTCTATCCCCTGCCTGATCGTGCCGGAGGCCGGACATCGGCTGCAGTTTGAGGATCCCGCCAGAACACAGGCAGTAAACTACAGCATCACAGCCATGCTGCGCTGAAATTCAATACAAAATAAAAAGCCTGAACGCTTGCTTGGAACAAGCTGTTCAGGCTCTTTGCGTTATTTGCTTTTTATAATAAGGAAGATCACTCTACCATATACTCAAAATCGATGCGGCCCAGGGCAACATCGGCAGCGGCAACGCGGATCTTCATCGAGGTGCCCAGCATCCAGGTGCGGCCGGTCAGCGGGTCGACCATGCTGACACCGTCCACGACCTGCGGCTCGCCCTTGCACAGTTCGGCGGCGGGAACGAAGCCCTCAACGGTATTTTCCAACTCTACAAAGACACCGCGCGGCGTGATGCCAGCCACAGTGCCCATATAGACTTCGCCCAGGTGGTTGTGCATATATTCGGCCTTGTACAGATCCTCGACATCGCGCTCGATGCGGACAGCGGAAACTTCCTGCTTGCTGGACTGCTCACTGGCGCGGGCGGCAAAGTCGGTAAAGTCCTTGTTCAGCTGGGTGTTGCTGGTGCCCAGCAGCATCTCGCTGAGGATGCGATGGATAGCCAGGTCAGGATAGCGGCGGATGGGGCTGGTAAAGTGGGCGTAATCCGCCAGCACCAGGCCGTAGTGGCCCAGGGGCTGCGGGGCGTAGCGGGCTTTCTGCATGCTGCGCAGGATGCCGGTATGCACGGGGGTCTGGATGGGCTGGCCGCGGGTCTCGTTCAACAGGGCGGCCAGTTCCAGCTGCGTAGGGATGGGATTCTTGAACTTGGCGTTCAGGCCGCAGGCCAGCAGCGTAGCGGACAGCTTTTCCATCTTTTCGGCATCGGGGGCTTCGTGTACACGGTAGACGAAAGGCACCTTGTTGGTGCGGCCAGCGTTAGCGGCGCACTGGTTGGCCAGCAGCATGAACTCCTCGATCATGCACTCGGAGGTGCCGCGGCCGCGCTTAACGATATCCACGCAGCGGCCGTTTTCATCGATGATAAGCTTGGCCTCATCGGATTCGATCTCCATGCCGCCGCGCTGCTTGCGCAGCACCAGGCGCTTGCGGTACAGCTCGTCCATGACGGGCAGCTGTTCCAGTACCTCGGCGTACTTTTCTTTCAGGGCAGCCAGCTTCTCCTGGTCGATCGGCTCGGCGGTCTCAACGGCTTCGGTCGGCTCGGCATTTTCAGCGACCATGGACTCCAGCAAAGCGTTGATCTCTTTGTACACGCCCTTGACGCGGCTGCGGATGACGGACTTGACGAAGTTGTAGCCCAGGATGTTGCCCTGCTCGTCCAGGCGCATCAGGCAGGAGAAAGCGAAGCGGTCCTCCTGCGGGTTCAGCGAGCAGATGCCGTTGGACAGCTGGGTGGGCAGCATGGGGATGACCTTGTCGGCGTAGTAGATACTGGTAGCGCGCTCGTAGGCTTCGTTGTCCAGCGCGGAGCCGGGGCGGACATAATGGCTGACATCGGCGATGTGGACACCCAGCTCGTAACCGCCGTTTTCCAGCTTTTGCAGGCTGATGGCATCGTCAATGTCCTTGGTCTCGGCAGAGTCGATGGTGAAAATGGGGATGGCGCGCAGATCCATGCGGTGGGCAGCCTCGGCCTGGTCGATGGTGGCGTTATCGTAGGCGTGGGCTTCTTCCAACACCTCCGGCGGGAACTCCAAACGGACATTGCGGCCGTACAGGATGGCCTTGGCGCACTCGGAAGCATAGTCGGAGGAGCCGAACTTCTCAACAACAGCGGCGCGGTGGGCGTTGTGGCGCTCGCCGCGGTGGGTGATCAGGAAGCCGACCTTGTCGCCCAGGTGTACACCCTCACTGCCCTGCTTAGCCAGCAGGAACTTGACATCGCGGCAGCCATCGGGTTCTACGGCCAGGCGGCCATCCTCAGACAGGCAGACCGTACCGGCAAAGCGGTTGTTGGGCACGGTGACTTCCAGCACTTCGCCCTCAGAGGAACCCTCCACGCGGGGATGGTCAAACAGCTTGACGAGAATCTTATCGTTGGGCATGGCACCGTGCAAAGCACGGCCGGGAATGAAGATATCGCCCTCGCCGTCATCGCGGCTGGCGAAGCCGAAGCGGGCGGCCAGTTTGACCAACGTGCAGGGGATGCTGCCGCCGGGGGCGGTGGGGTTCTCGTAAGTGGCAAAGCCGGGTACGTAGGTGCCGTTTTTCATGGCCAGTTCGCCGGTGGCGACCATGGCGGACACCGAGGTGCGCAGGCGGGAATTATCCACCTGCAGGTTGTTCTGCAGCTCGCGCAGCGTCATGGGGCGGCGCTTGACGGCGGCAAGGATATTTTTTTGTAAGGGTGTCATAATTACTCCTTTGATTTACGTCGCCCTGTCGTCCGGCAGGGCCCTTCCGGTTTGGGCACAGATGCCCCTGAAACTTTCCCATAAAAAACGGCCCGCCTTACACCACCAATGTGCGCAGGAGCGGACCGGTTTTTATTGCATTGTAAACTGCCTTACAGGCGTGCGCTGAGAACGCAGATGACCAGCGTGACGACAAAGAAAACAATGCCGCAGATTTTGGTCAGCTTAGCCAGCTTCGCATCGACACCGCGCTCACGGCCAGCAGCCATAGCGGTGTTATCACCCATGATGGCGGCAGACAGGCCCTGGCCCTTCTGCTCCTGTGCAAGGGTAAAAACGATGATCAGAAGCGAAACGGCGATCAGAACAACGCCGAGAGCAATCTCATACCAGTTCATAGTTAGCACTCCTTTGAAATCTCATGCGAGTTTAAGTATAGCATAGTTGCCCCGCTGACGCAAGTGTTTTTTGAAAAAAAGACCGCACAACAAAAGGAAACCCCGCCCTTGAGGGAGGGGCGGGGTTTAAGAAAGGAGGAGAAGAACACATGAAAAATGTGGTAAAGTTATTTAACTTGGGGGTGTTATCTAACTTGCAACTAAATTGTAACCTTTTTGTCACCGGATGTCAATAGGGTTACAAGCACTTTTTGTAATTTTTTTGTCATTTTTCAAAATGTTCACATTTACGGCTGTGCCGCGCAAATCAACGAGTCTGCGTGGGCGGCAGAAAACGTGTTGTGTGGTCAGTTCCCTGCCGCCTTGCAGTATGGGGGTGGATACCGTATAATAGCGTTGGCAAGTTTGTGAAACATATGGTAACGATTGTAATAAATGAGGAACTACTTTGAAATATAACACGATCATCAGCGGCCGATTTGTGAGCCGGCCCAACCGCTTTATTGCGCAGGTGGAAATTGACGGTACGGTGCAGACCGTCCACGTAAAAAACACCGGGCGCTGCAAAGAACTGCTGCTGCCCGGTGCGGATGTGCGGCTGGAAGTTAGCGATAACCCAAACCGAAAAACCAAATACGACCTGGTGACGGTGTATAAGCCCGGCCTGGGGTGGGTCAATATCGACAGCCAGGCTCCGAACAAGGTGGTGCTGGAATGGCTGCAAACGGAGGGCTACGACTTTGTGCGGCCGGAGTACACCTACGGGGACTCCCGCATTGACTTTTACATGGAAAAAGGCAAAGAAAAATACCTGCTGGAAGTCAAAGGCTGCACATTGGAAGTGGACGGTATCGGATATTTCCCGGATGCCCCTACCCTGCGCGGCGTCAAGCACCTGCACGAATTGGCAAAGGCGGCGCAGCAAGGTTACCACTGTGCGGTGGCGTTCGTCATCCAGATGGAGGGCGTAGCCGAGGTGCGCCCCAATACCGCAACCCACCCAGAGTTTGCCGAATCTCTGGCGCAGGCACGGGCCGCAGGGGTAACGGTGCTGTTTCTGCTGTGCCGTGTGGATTTGGACGGGTTGGAGATCACGCAGGCACGAAAACGGGAAAACTAAATAGTTACTCTTACAAAGGCTCGCTTCGGCGGGCCTTTATTGTATAGGTAGCCATGGCCTGCAGGGCTAAAAACTCGCAGATGGCATACTAGGACTTGGTGAATGGCAATGCTGTGCTGTTTACATCGGTAGATTTGGTGGCAGGTCAAAGCTGACACCCCCACGGTTTAAGCGGTGCCGCGGGGCACGATTCTGCCGCCGCAGGTGGGTGTTGACACGGGTGCGCAGTTCGGCAATGCAGAACGGTTTGCTAAGGTAGTCGCCTGCCCCGATGCCCAGGCGGGTCAGCAAGGACGGCTCATCGGTGCGGGCGGTCAGGAACAAAATCTGAGCTTCGGTCTGGGTACGGATGCGGAGGCCAAGTAGCAAAGCCGCCCTTGCCGGGCATCATAACGCCCAGCAGAATACAGTCTGCCCAGCGGCAGAGCGCATCAGTTACGTCAGCCTCGCACAGAGGGGCTTGACCGTGTGGCCGTCCCGTTCCAGAGCTGTTTTAATTAAGGTACACAGATAGCGGTCGTCATCGATCGCCAAAATGTTGGTCGTACGCCCGCCCCCTTACTGCGTAAGTGTGTAGACGAGGTAGTATGCTCCGTAGAGCAGATAAATGTGCGCCGGGGAAAACCGGTAGAACAGCTGCTTGTGGTCGCTGCCGCGCTGGCCGTTGTATAGAGCCATCGACACAACGGCGGCAATGCCGAATCGCTCATAATAGGTGGTGAACATCTGCGAAAAGGCAAAATCCAGGAAACTGCGCGCCTGTAGGTAAACCAGCACAAACTCGCCAAGAAATAAGGATGGCCGCCAAAATGACCAGTCGCAGTCCGTGATGGCGGTCCACAGAGGCAGCGGTGCAGTGATGACCCACGTTAGGATGTTGGAGGCAATGGGACTTTGGCTGATTTGTGGGAAGACTTTCAGCTGCACTACAATGAGGAACGGCCAGGCCAGCGGAAGTAGCACCGCCGCCAATCCACGAACAATCCGGCGCTGGCGCAACCAATCCATGTCGTGCTAGATAATGCCAGAGCACCATGAACTGCTGGAAAATCGCGTTGACCGGGTAGAAGCCATCGTCTCGGCGCAGGGCGTGGGCGTAGATCGTGAGAAACTCCACCGTGCCCATGGCCGCAGAAATGGCCCAAATACGCAAAAAGTAGCGGTTGCGGTCATGGGTGTGGGCAAAGCCTTCCACCGTGCAGAACAGGAACAGCGGTGCAGACTGCCGTGCCAGCATGCTGAACCATTCGGGCACAAGGCCGGTGAAATCGAAAAAATAATGGATGTGGTCAAGCACCATCAGCACCAGGGCGATGGTTTTGAGTGCCGTGTCGGACAACCCGGCGCGTTTTGCGGTAAGCATACAAAAAACTTTCACGTTTTACTGTAAACAGTGTAACAGGGTTTTATGTAGAGAATCTAAGTTTTTGGCTTTAGAAAGAAAAAATCAGGCAAAGGTAATGCTGGCTTCAAAGGCAGATTTTCCATCGCGCTCGCCGTTGAAATAGTATTGCTTTTCGCCGGTCTGGGCGCGGTTTAAGGTAAAGGATTCGCCGCGCAGGATTTCGCGGTGGTAAAAGATCATCAGATCCTGCACGGTGCCCTGCTCCCACACTTGCCAGGGCAGAACATCGCAGAGGATGTCCGCATAGCGGGTATTGTTGAGGTGGCCGTTCATGTCACAGCGGGAATAACTGGCGACCAGCTCCCCCACCACCTCGCAGGCTTTGGGGGCAGCCTTGGTCATCTTCATGGACAGCGTAAAGGGCACATCCTCGGCCCAGTGGTCGGCAAACTGCTCCGGATGCTTGCGCAGGATGATGCGCTTATCAATATCAATAAGCACCCACCGGCTGTCAATGACGGCAACTTTTTCCCCGGCGGCATCGTAAAAATGGGTGATGCGCTTGTTGACAGCCCGCTTGCAGCACTCCGGCTGGGTGACGAGGGTTAACTCCTCATCTACGCGGGGCATGCGGTCGATATGCAGGACCAGCTTGGCCAGCACAAAGGCCGTGCGGGTGGCGTTGTAAACTTCCTCCGTCAGGCCAACGGCTTCGGCATGCTCGGTAGCAATCTGCTGGGCATAGCGCAGCAGAGCCCCCGGCTTTACGTTGCCCAGATGGTCGCCATCGTGGCGGTAGACGGTGAACTTTTCGGTATAGGTTTTAGCGGCTTCGGACATAGTGGGTTCTCCTTTATACAAAAGCACAGAAGATACGATTTGTGCAACAGTATAGCACGAAAATGCCCAAAAAGCAAAACGCCCCGCCAAAAAGGCAGAGCGTTTTGTGAAATCAGTAGTTATCGCGGGACTTTTTGCGAAGCTTGCGCCAGATGTTGAACGCGGAAATTGCAATAGCGACCATCAGCATGACAATGACCATCCAGCCGCTGCCGCCCTCCTCGTAGCTTTTCATCTCGCTCCACTGGGCATCCATGGCAGCGTTGATGTCGTCCGGCAGGGTGTTGAACACCTCGGCTTTTTCCATGACTTCTTCGCCGGGATAGGCAATCTCGCTGTATTTGAGGTCGTCATCCAGCTCTTCCCATACCTCGGTAAGGGGGGTGGAGTAACCGATGAAATCACAGTTGGCAAGGCCTACCGAGGTTTCGCACATGTAGTTGATGAACATTTCGGCTGCCTCTTTATGTTTGGCGTTGGCCGGGATGCACATACTGTCTACAAAGAAGTTGACGCCTTCCTCAGGATGCACGAAAGCCAGATCAGGGTTTTCATCGATCATGGTGATGGCATCGCCCGCATAATACGGGGCCATGGCAGCTTCGCCGCCCTCCATCTTGTCGAAAATCTCGTCCATGACGTAAGCCTGGACGACATTTTTCTGCGCCTT
This sequence comes from Coriobacteriaceae bacterium, assembly GCA_963588145.1. Taxonomy (GTDB): domain Bacteria; phylum Bacillota; class Clostridia; order Oscillospirales; family Ruminococcaceae; genus Gemmiger. The sequence goes on along the minus strand of CAVAGJ010000046.1, from coordinate 11,712 downwards.
CAGCTCATCCATGACGGTGGTAACTTCCTCCACAGACTGCGGATTCATGGAGTATCCGATTTTTTTAGCGGCGATCGCATAGGCATCGCGGGAGTTATTGAACATCAGCACATCGTTGGTGTACTGCACATCCCACAGGTCTGCCCAGCTTGTAGGCGGTTCATCGACCATGGTGGTGTTGTAGATGATGCCCGTGGTGCCCCAGGTGTAAGGTACGCTGTAAGTATTGTCGGGGTCGAAATCCCAGCCGCGGTATTCCTCGCCGATACCGGCAAAATTGGGGATATTATCAAAGTCCAGCGGTGCCAGCATCCCTTCGGAAATCATCTTGCCGACCATGTACTCAGACGGGACAATGACATCGTAGGAAGCACCGCCGGATTTCATCTTAGCGTACAGGCTCTCGTTGGAATCAAAGGTGGTGTAATTGACCTTGATGCCGGTGAGTTCCTCAAAGGCGGACAGAACATTGACACTGTCATCTGAGCCATCGGAGATATACAGGCCCCAGTTGTAGACATTCAGGGTGATATGGTCGTTGGCAAAGCGGGTCCAATCGTAATCGCCGGAGACAGAGATGTCCTCGTTGACTTCGATCTCGTCAGAAGCCAGCGCGGGTGCGGCGGTAAAAACGGCCAGCATCAGGGCAGCGGAAGCCGCTGCGGCAAACTTTTGCAGCTTCATCTTCAGCGCCCCCCTTCTTCCTGCATCGCCTTGCGGATGGCGTTCTGGTTACGGCGGTAGGCGCGGGAATCCATGGCGTTGGAGATGAGGATGATGGCCAGGATGACACAGAAGATGACAGCCGACAGGGCGTTGATCTCGGGGCTGACCTTTTTGCGGGTCATCGAGTAGATAGCAATGGGCAGCGTCTGCATCGTGCCGGAGTTGAAGTAGGAGATCATGAAGTCATCGATGGAGTAGGTCAGGCAGATGAGGAAGGCTGACAGGATAGCCGGGGACAGCTGCGGCATGATGACCTTGAAGAACGCCTGCCGCGGCGTGCAGCCCAGATCCAGCGCTGCATTGTACAGGCTGGGGTCCAGCTGGCGCAGCTTGGGGCCGACGTTGAAGATAACGTACGGCACGTTGAATGTAATATGCGCGACCAGCAGCGTGACCCAGCCGAAGATGCCGCCTTCGCCGCCGATGCCGAAGTTCTGCGCCATGACGAAGAGCAGCATCAGCGAAACACCGGTGATGATCTCGGGGTTGACGACGGGCACATAGCTGATGTTGTTGATGACCAGCTGGCTTTTGCGGGACATCGAGTTGATGCCGATGGTTGCCAGCGTGCCCAGCACGGTAGCTACCACGCTGGAGACCAGCGCCAGCACCAGGCTGAGGCCCAGCGCCGAGAGGATCATCTCGTTGTGGAACAGGCTCTTGTACCAGCCCAGGGTGAAGCCGGTGAAGTTGGAGCGGGATTTGCTCTCGTTAAAGCTGAACGCGATCATGACCGCGATGGGCAGGTACATGAAGCAGAACACCAGGATGATGTAGGTGCGCTGCAAGAGAACGGATTGCTTTTTGTTCATCTCACATCACCCCTTCCATCTCGGACTCGTCGAAGCTGGAGGTGAAGCTCATGCACAGCAGGACGATGACCATCAGTACTAGGCTCATGGCAGAGCCAAGGTTCAGGTTGTAGGAGTTGCCCAGGAACTGTAGCTCGATCAAGTCGCCAATCAGCAGGTTGGAGCCGCCGCCCAGCATACGGCTGATAATAAAGGTAGAGACCGCAGGCACAAACACCTGGGTGATGCCGGTGGCAATGCCGGGGCCGGTCAGCGGCACCAGAACGCGGAACAGGATCTGCCAGACGTTGCAGCCCAGATCCTGCGCAGCCTCGATGACCGAGTTGTCGATCTTGGTCATGGCCGTGTAGATGGGTAGGATCATAAACGGCAGGTAGTTGTACACCATGCCCAGCACTACCGCGCCGGAAGTATTGATCATGTTAAAGGGGCCAAGGCCGAACAGGCCGAAAAACTTGTTGATGAGGCCATTTTTCTCCAGCAGTGTCATCCATGCGTAGGTGCGCAGCAGAAAGTTCATCCACATGGGCAGCATGACCAGCATCAGCATGATATGCTGCTTGTTGGCGCGCAGGCGGGAGAGAAAGTAGCCAACCGGGAATGCCATGACCAGGCAGATGGCGGTAGACACCGCCGCCAGGATCAGGCTGCGCATAAACACGCTGGAATAGCGGCCAATCTGGGTCAGGTTGTCAAGGGTGAACTGGCCGTCAGAGTTGGTCAGCGCGTACCAGATGACGATAAACAGCGGAACAACGATGAAAGCGGCCATCCAGAGCAGATACGGCCCGGCCAGCCAGCGGGAGGTCTTGGATTTAAGCATCGCTTACACCTCCGAACGCTTCATGATATGAATTTCGTCGGGGCCAATGTTCATGCCGATCAGTTCGCCGGGCTGGCTTGCCTGGGTGGAATGGATCAGCCACTCGTAGCCTTCCACATCCACGTGCATTTCAAAATGTACGCCCTTGAAGATGACCTCGCGCACCAGGCCGGTCAGCATGCCGACAGACGGCGGCACAATCTGCACGTCCTCGGGACGGATGACGACCTGCACCGGCTCGTTGGGCTTGAAGCCGCGATCCACACAGGTGAAGTCGTGCCCGCCGAAGTTGACATAGAAGTCGCGCAGCATCACGCCGTCCACGATGTTGGAATCGCCGATAAAGCGGGCGACAAAGGCGTTCTTGGGCTCGTTGTAAATATCCTGCGGCGAGCCGATCTGCTGGATCTTGCCGCCGGACATGACCACGACCGTGTCCGACATCGTCAGGGCTTCTTCCTGGTCGTGGGTGACATAAACGAAGGTGATATTCATCTCACGCTGCAGGCGCTTCAGTTCCAGCTGCATCTCTTTGCGCAGCTTCAGGTCCAGGGCACCCAGGGGCTCGTCCAACAGCAGCACACGGGGCTGGTTGACCAGGCTGCGGGCAATGGCGACACGCTGCTGCTGGCCGCCGGACAGCTGATGGATGCTGCGCCGCTCAAAGCCTTTCAGGCCAACGGTCTCCAGCATTTCCAGAACTTTCGGACGAATTTCTTCCTCCGGCAGCTTTTTCAGCCGCAGGCCGAACGCCACGTTTTCAAAGACGTTCAGATGCGGGAAAAGCGCATACTTCTGGAACACCGTGTTGACCTGGCGCTTATAGGGCGGCAGGTCGGCGATGTCTTTGCCATCAAAAAAGACATTGCCGGATTTTGGGGTGATAAACCCGGCAATCACGCGCAGAGTAGTCGTTTTGCCGCAGCCGGAAGGGCCAAGGAAGGTGACGAACTCTTTGTCGTGAATGTCGAGGGAAAGCCCGTCCAGGACCTTCTGCCCGTCAAAATCAACAACAATGTCTTTCAGCGATACGATGAGATTCTCATTCATTATTATTGCATCCCCCTTTGCGGAATTTCCCGCTACAGCACTTTCTTTTCGCACCGTTTCTTCCTTAGGCCGGCACAAAGCACTTAACGAGTCAGCGCCAATTATGCCGCCCCGCAAAGGTTTGTTACACGGTCCCGGTGGACAGGTCCGCTACAAGCAGCACATACAACGCCAATGTGTCAGGGCATAAAAGATTTACCCTATAGATGCACACACAAGATACATTATACGGCATGGACAGTGTTTGTCAACTAAAACTTATAATAAATCTGTAAAGAAATATTCATAATTCCTTAAAAATCGTGTAAAATGGCATGATTACGACAAAATAGCGGGTGGGATACGGCGCTTGAGATGCGGTGGTGAGTATGCTATAATGGCAAAAACTGCGAAAAGAGGCGTTCTGCCATGAAAATTCTGATCACGGGTTTTGACCCGTTCGGCGGGGAGACGGTCAACCCGGCGTATGAGGTCGTTAAGCTGTTGCCCAACACTATTGTCGGGGCTGAAATCATCAAGATGGAAGTCCCCACCCAATTCCACCGTGCCGGGGAGGTGTTGGAAGCCGCCCTGCAAGCGCACAAGCCCGATGTGGTCATCTGCGTGGGACAAGCAGGCGGCCGCGCGGCCATTACCCCGGAGAAAGTGGCCATCAACCTGATGGATGGCCGCATCCCGGACAATGCCGGATACCAGCCGGTGGATGTGCCCATCCGGGAGAATGGCGCAACGGCCTACTTCACTTCCCTTCCCGTAAAGGCTATGGTGCAGCGGATGCAGGATGCCGGGATACCGGCGGCAGTCTCCTACACGGCGGGTACCTATGTGTGCAATTATCTGCTATATACCCTGCTGTATCTGATCGATACAAAATTTCCCGGTGTGCGCGGCGGGTTCATCCATGTGCCCTACGCGATGGAGCAGGCTGTCAATAAGCCGCTGGGCACCCCCAGCATGGATTTGCACCAGATCGCCCGCGGGCTGGAAACGGCGGTGGAAGCTGTAGTGGCGTGCGGTTAAGATAGCCGCTCTCTAAAACGGCAAAATTTCGGGCATCTCTGCCAGATTGTACGATGCTTTGCGCATGTGACAGGTGTATAATTTGTTGCATGAGAGGTGGAAACAACATATGGCAAAGATCGGTGTGATCGATGTGGGCGGTGGCCTGCGGGGTATTTATGCGGCGGGCGTGTTTGACTGGTGCCTGGAAAATGAGGTGCAATTTGATTACGGCATTGGTATCTCGGCAGGCAGTGCCAACCTGGCATCCTATTTGAGCGGCCAGCATGGGCGGAACTATCCGTTTTACGAGGAATACTCGATGCGCAAGCAGTACATGGGTGCGGGTAACATGCTGCACGGCGGCTCGTTTTTGAACCTACAGTATATTTATGGCACCTTGAGTAACGCAGGCGGCGAAAACCCGCTGGATTTTGCCAAAATGAATGCGAATCCGGCGGAATGGTACATGATCGCCACCGATGCAACCACTGGCAAGCCGCAATACTTTACACGCGGCGACCTGCACCAGGACGACTACCGTGTGTTGATGGCCTCCTGCTGCATCCCGGTGGCCTGCAAGCCCATTGTGATTGACGGTGTCCCCTATTATGACGGCGCTTTGGGCGATACCATCCCCCTGGATAAGGCGGTTGCCGATGGGTGCGATAAGGTGGTGCTGATCTTGACAAAGCCCGCCGGGACCATCCGTGCCGATGGCACCGACCGCAAGCTGGCGCGGGTCATCCGCCGCCGCTATCCGAAAGCGGCCGAACGGCTGGCCCTGCGCGCCCAACATTATAATGAGGGTATCCAGAAAGCACAGCGCCTGGAGGCTGGGGGCAAGGTGCTCATTATCGCGCCGGATGATACCTGCGGTGTCAAAACACTGACCCGCGACCGGGAAGCGTTGAAAAAGCTGTACGCCAAAGGCCTGCATGATGCCGAAGCAATACGGAATTTTGTTGTGTAATTTATAAGAAAAGAGAAAACCAGGCAGGAGCCATATCCCCTTTGCGGGACGGCTCCTGCCTGGTTTGTGTTTATTATGCTGTGATGCCTGCGGTTGGAATCGTTCAGGCCAGATTCAGCCGCGCGCTCATAAGCCACTGGGTCAGCGCCCAAAGCAGGGCATCCACCAGCAGGACGAGCAGGAAGATAACGCAGACAGAAATCAATAAGCCGTTTTGCAGTTCGACCATGCTGCCAATGTTATCCAGGGACGGGTATACTTTCATAGCAAAGACGATGGTACCGACCAAAACCAGCATCTGCCCGATAAAGCCAAGCACAAAGTAGCTGACAACGCTGATAGTCAGCCGATGCTGGGTAAATTGCCCTGCATAGGCGCAGGCTAGGTAGGCATGCAGCTGGGCACCGGCAATCAGAGCAAGGATCAGGAGGAAGAACAACAGCAGGAGCGGAATGTCTTTGATATTTACGCCGGTAAGAGAAAAGCTGTCACCGTCCAGCGCCGAGAGGGTGAGCGTGCCGCAGATGCCAAAATAGAAAAAGCCGAACAGCGTCCACACAATGCCGCAGATGAGTTTGGCGGCGATATGCTGCCAGGCGTGTACCGGCAGGGCCAGCATCAAGTAGCCCTGTTCCCCCAGCAGCTTGTAATAACGCTGGATGCTGGCAAAAAAGCAGATGGCCAGCACCGCCAGCATGCCCAAAAATGTGGCAAGGGTAAGCAGCGCCATAAAAACGCCGACCCAGGGCATCGTATGGCCGGCGTTGTTGACAAAATGCCCCAGCAGGTCCGAGACAAAGTTAAGCACCAGTACGCCGCCCGCGATGGGTAGGATGATGCGGCTGGTGGCCTTGAATTCGTATTTTAAAAGTTTCGTCAGCATTTGTATGCCTCCCTGAAATAAGCGTCTACACTGGTGCCGGTCTCCTCGCGCAGTTCGTCCACGCCGACCTGGCGCATGACGGAACCCCCTTTGAGAAAGATGACCTCGTCCAGTACCTTTTCAATATCGCCAATCAGATGGGTGGAGAGCACCAGCGCGGCATCCTCGCTGTAATTATGCAGGATGGTGCTTAAAATGTACTCCCGCGCGGCGGGATCGACACCGCCCAAGGGTTCGTCCAGCAGGTACAGCTTGGCGGCGCGGCTCATGGTTAAGCAAAGCTGCATCTTCTCCTGGGTGCCTTTGCTCATGGCACCGATGCGGTCGTGCTGGTTCAGATGCAGATCAGCCAGCATGGCGTTGGCTTTGGTGCGGTCAAAATCAGCAAAAAAGTCGGTGTACAGGCTTACGGCATCGGCGGCGGTAAATTCGGTAGGCAGGGCCATGCGGTCCGGCAGGTAGCTGGTAACGGCTTTTGTGTAGACACCGACCGGTGTTTTATCAATGCAGACCGTGCCGCTGTCGGCGGTGAGCAGCCCGGCGGAAATCTTGATAAGGGTCGTTTTGCCGCTGCCGTTGGGGCCCAGCAGGCCTACCAGCTTGCCCGGCTCTACGGCAAAATCCACGTTGTCCAGCGCGGTCTTTTTGCCGTAATACTTGCACAGGCTGTGGACTTCATAAACAGGTTCCATTGTGTTACTCCTTTTCTGATGCTTCGGTCTCCCGCAGAAGCGTTTCGACTTCGGCGGGGGTCATGCCCAGGGCGTGCATCTGCTGCAGAAAATCCTGGGCCAGGGTGGCGGCGCGCTTGCGGCGCAGGGCCTGTAATACGGTATCGTTGGCTGTGACGGTGCGCCCGGCGGTGCGCTGGGCTTGCAGCAGGCCGCGGCTTTCCAAATCCTGTAGCGCGCGCTGCATGGTGTTGGGGTTGACGCCCGCGTCAGCGGCCAGCTCCCGCACAGGCGGGATGCGGCTGCCGGGTGGGAACTCCCCCGCTACCAGGGCCAGCTCCAGTTGTTCGATCAGCTGTACATACACTGGCCGCCCGGCGGTTATGTTCCAATCCATGGTAGTACCTCCTGTATGCTTGTATTAAGCATCTAACGCAATAATACATACGAGATGCCGCTTTGTCAATAGGAAAAAGTAAATTTTGCAAAGAGGAATCCATGAAATCCGCCTTTACAAGAAAAATGGCAGTTGCTATAATATCTATACAACATATAAGGGAGCTTACTGAATGAACCGTAAAAATAAAAAGCGGGGGGGCAGCCGAAGAATGGTTCCTGTGGCTGTGCCTTTGCGGTGCGTTTTGCCTTTCGATCTGCTTTATTGCACTGAAAGGCCGCAAATACCTGGACAGTGATATGTCCAGCGAAATGATCCTTGCAAACCTGTTAAATCAGGAGGGCGGGATCCTTTCCAAAAACTGGTACTATTCCACAGAGCTGCGCGTATTCTGCCTGCAACCCTTTTACCGGATCGGCCTGCTTTTGCAGCCGCATGATTGGTATATGGCGCGGGTGATCGGCCAGGCGTTGTGCCTGCTGGCAACGATTGCTTCTTACCTGTATATGGGGCATCAGCTGGAGCTGCGGTACAACGGCCTTTTGTCTGCCATTGCCTTTGCCTGCCCGTTTGGAACGTGGTATCTGCTGTATGGTATTTATGGCGGCTATTACCTGCCCCACATGATGCTGCTGATGCTCTGCTTCGGGCTTTCGCTGGCCTTATTGAAAGACGCAGACCGAGGGCGGAAAGCATGGCGGCTTGGATGGTTCCTGGTGCTGTGCCTGGTATCCGGTTTGAACGGAGTGAAAAGCATTATGGCGCTGTTCGCCCCTTTGCTGATGGCAAGCGCTGTGGTATTTATTGAGCAATTGCATACACAGGGGTATAAAAAGAGCACACGCGATTACCTGCTTATTTCCACAGTGGGCTTTTTGATGGGTGCTGCCGGATATATCATCAACAGCAAGGTCCTTACGGCCAATTACCATTTCCCGGATTATACTTCTTATATGTGGGGAACCATCAGCCTGGCATCGATTCTGGATTCTTGGTCCAGTTTGATCGGGCTGTTTGGATTCCAGACGGATTCGGCCTGGACGACAACACCGGAGATATTCTCTATTCGCGGTCTGCTGGGGCTGTTCGGCCTGGTTATGGCGGCAGCCCTGGTTTTCTCGGTGGCGCGGCTGTTTGTGCAATGGAAAAAGATTGGCTTTTCTACGCGCATTCTGCTGCTGACTTTCAGCTTTGGCGTTGTGCTGCAAGGCTTTATGTTTGAAACCTTTGGTGGTGGCCTTTTTAAAGGGCCGCGATACTGGCTGACCTGTCTGCCGCTGGCGTTTGCGGTGATCCACGCGGAAATAGAAGCCGAGGATTACCGTTACGAAGTATCGAGACGGATCGCAGGAATAGGATTCCTTTTCTGCATCGCCTGCACGAGCGCAGCCTCCATCCTGACATTTATGAAAACCCCGCTTTTGGCCAAAACAGAACTGAAGCCGCTGAGCGACTGGTTGGTGGAACAGGGCTATACGCAAGGGTACGCGACATTCTGGAACGGAAATGTACTTACAGAATGGAGCAATAACCAGATTGAAATGTGGCTGGTGGATGACCTGAGCGATCCGCAGCCCAAACAATGGCTGCAATATACAAGCCATGATACCCCGCCGGAGGGCCGGATCGCGCTTGTGACCGACAAGGGCGAACTGGAAAAGTTTGGCCTGGAAAACCTGTATGGCACCGAAAATATGGTGTACGAAAACCACAGCGGCTATCTGGTCTTTGACTATGACAGCTACGATGCGATGGTGGAGCAGCTAAGTACGGTACACACAATATCCGAAGAAGAATAAAAAGCGCAGCCGATTGTTTGTTTGACAATCGGCTGCGCTTTTTTGGAAAATATTTAGATATGGTCGTCGATCCAGGTCAGGACGTAGTCGAATACTTCCTGGCGGTTGGTTTCGTTGTGCAGTTCGTGGCGGGCACCCTCGTAGATCTGGCAGGTCAGGTCCTGCACACCGGCATCGCCCAGCATAGCCCAGACCGTGCGCACACCGGCACCATAGTTGCCTACGGGGTCAGTATCACCGGCAATCAGCAGGATGGGCAGGTCTTTGGCAATGTTCTCGGCCCAGCTTTTGCGGCTGACGTGGTTAAGTGTAGCCAGCATCTCCCGGTAGGTGCCAGCGGTGAACGAGAAAGTGCAGAGTTTGTCGGCATCATACTCCCGCACGACTTGTGGCTCGCGGCTGAGCCATGCGTTGGGCGAAGCGGCACCCGGGATGCGCTTGCAATAACTGCCAAAGTTCAGTTTGACCATCAGCGGCGAGACAGCGTTGTTGCCCCTGACCGCAACAATCAGCGCGGCCAGGCACTGGCCAATGGCGTTCATCACGCTGGGGCCTGCTGTGCCGGAAATGATGAGCTCAGTGATGCTCTCCGGCCACTTTTCGGCATACCAGCGGGCATAAAAACTGCCCATGCTGTGGCCGTACAGGATGATGGGCAAGCCAGGGAACTTCTCGTGCAGTAGGCTGTTCATCGTGTGCAGGTCGTCCAGCAGATGAAAGCGGCCGTTCACTTCGCCATAGTGGCCATGCTCCCCTGCCTGCGCGGTGTCGCCGTGGCCCAGGTGGTCGTTGCCTGCCAGGGCGATGCCGTGGGCGGCGTAGAATTCCGCCATCGGCGCATAGCGGCGGACATACTCGCACATGCCGTGGCTGAGCTGAAGGACTGCCCGCACGGGAACATCCGGGCAGGTGTAGAGGACGGCCGAGGAGGTGTGTTTCCCGTCAGAGGAAGGAAACGTAATGGTTTCGCAGTGGAGGGTGGACATGGTTATTCTCCTTTGATCTTCTTCCAGTATTGGGCGAAGGCCTGCTCGTTTTTGTTGTCGCCGGGTTCGTAGTAGCGGCGGTCTTTGATGGCATCGGGCAGGTATTGCTGGGCGGTCCAGTGGTTGGGAAAATCGTGAGGGTAGAGGTAATGCTGGCCTTTGACCTTGGCATCAGCACCATCGTAGTGCTTGTTTTGCAGCTGGCGCGGGATAGGCCCGGTACGGCCTGTTTGCACATCCGCCAAGGCGGCATGGATGGCATCGTGGGCAGAGTTGGATTTGGGCGCGGTGGCGACCAGTACCACGGCATCCGCCAGCGGAAGCTGGGCTTCCGGCAGGCCAACCGCGTTGGCAATGTCTACAGCGGCTTTTACAATGGGGATGATCTGCGGCCAGGCCAGGCCCACATCTTCGCAGGCGCAGACCATCAGGCGGCGGCAGGCACTGGGCAGGTCGCCAGCCTCCAGCAGACGGGCCAGGTAATGCAGGGCGGCATCCGGGTCGGAGCCGCGCATCGACTTCTGGTAGGCGGAGACGATATCGTAATGGTCATCGCCCAGCTTGTCGTACCGCATGGCGGTGCGCACGGCCACCTGCTGCACCATCGAAAGGTCGATGGTGCGGGTGCCGTTCTCGATGGGCGCGGCGGTGACGGCAAATTCCAGGTTGCCCAGGGCTTTGCGCATATCGCCGCCTGCGCTTTGGGCCAGATAGTCCAGTGCATCGTCCGGGATCAGGATCGGTGTTTCCTCGTCAGCGCCCAGGCGGGCGGCGGCATTTTGCAGGCCCTTGCGGATATCATCGGCGGCCAGTGCCTTGAACTCAAACACCGTGCAGCGGGAAAGCAGAGCGTTGTACACATAAAAGTAGGGATTCTCGGTGGTGGAGGCAATCAGGGTGACGGTGCCTTGCTCCACACATTCCAGCAGGCTTTGCTGCTGGCGCTTGTTGAAGTACTGGATCTCGTCCAGATACAGCAGGATACCGCCATCGGTGCCCAAGGTGCCGATGTCATTCAGCACAGACTTGATATCGCTGGTGGAGGCGGTGGTGCCGTTGAGTTTGTGCAGCTTCATGCCGCTGCCTGCGGCGATGATGCTGGCCACGGTGGTTTTGCCTACGCCGGAGGGGCCGTAGAAGATCATGTTGGGGATGTGGCCGCTTTCGACCGTGCGGCGAAAGACCTGATTTTTGCCTAAAAGATGCTGCTGCCCGCAGACTTCATCCAGAGTGCGGGGGCGCAGACGCTGTGCCAATGGCTCCATGGTGGATTTCCTTTTCTTAAAAAAGTTGTAGGGGCGGATGCTTGCATCTGCCCGCGGGGCCGTTTGGCGGGCAAAACAATGCCCGCCAGCCAGCGAAGCTGGCTCACTCGTGCGGTTCAACGCCCCACTGGGGCGTTGATTGCTAAGCAACCCCGCAATGCGAGCATCGACCCCTACAGTTTTAATGTGGCTGAAACAAAAATTCTTATCTTAGATTATAGGTGATTTTGGCATTAAAATCAAGGCTGCAACGATAAAAGGCGGATACAACCGTGTAGGTATTACAATGATGCGTGACAAGGGATAAAAAAGAATAGCGAACAGGAAG
>CAVAGJ010000045.1:0-21775 GCA_963588145.1 Coriobacteriaceae bacterium | reverse complement strand
TCAACGCTCGTGCTCTACTCGTCCACAAGCATAGCTTGTGGTTTTATAATAGAAAAAAGCTGCCAAGAGCAAAGCGCTCTTGGCAGCATTTTTTTGTTTCAGTGTCCCCTTGACGAGGTGCGGTCCACCTGTGGTCAGGTGCCTTTTAACTTTAAGCCATAATCCCCTTTTGCGGGATGAATTTTTAAAGTTTCTATGCTTACTTTCTTTTCAAAGAAAGTAAGTATCAGCCCGGCTGCTTGCCGATGTAGGCCAGGATGCCGCCATCGACATAGAGAATCAGGCCGTTGACAAAGTCAGAAGCCTCAGATGCCAGGAAGACAGCGGGGCCGCCCAGATCCTCGGCATTGCCCCAGCGGCCAGCGGGGGTCTTGGCGATGATGAACTGGTCAAACGGATGACGGCTGCCGTCCGGCTGGATCTCACGCAGGGGTGCGGTCTGCGGGGTGGCGATGTAGCCAGGTCCAATGCCGTTGCACTGGATGTTGTACTGGCCGTACTCAGAAGCGATATTCTTGGTCAGCATCTTCAGACCGCCCTTAGCAGCAGCATAGGCGGAGACAGTCTCGCGGCCCAGCTCGCTCATCATGGAGCAGATGTTGATGATCTTACCGCCGCCCTGCTCGATCATATCGGGGATAACGGCCTTAGCCACGATGAACGGGGCGTTCAGGTCAACATCAATGACCTGACGGAACTGAGCAGCGCTCATCTCGCACATCGGGATACGCTTGATGATACCAGCGTTGTTGACCAGGATGTTGATGTGGCCAACTTCGGCAGTAATCTTCTTGACCATGTCGTTGACGGCATCCTCGTTGGTGACATCGCAGACATAGCCGTGGGCATCAATGCCGGCCTCCTTGTAAGCGGCCAGGCCTTTGTCGACCAGTTCCTGCTTGATGTCGTTGAAAACGATGGTGGCGCCGTTGTTTGCCATAGCGGTAGCAATGGCAAAACCGATGCCATAGGAAGCGCCGGTGACCAGGGCAACCTTGCCGGTCAGGTCAAAAGATTTCGGGGTGCAAACAGACATGTTTAAAACCTCCTAAAAATTCGGTGTACAATATCCAAACGCCTGTACCCAGGCGTGGGAAACAAAAGCAGTTGCGCAGAAACCGCGCAATTCTTGCGGCAATCAACACCGCAAAATATGCACGATTAGCGCAGGTCGGTGGTGGCGATGTTGTCCATGTCATCGAACTCCATGTTCTCACCGCCCATAGCCCAGATGAAAGTGTAGTTCGAGGTGCCGACACCACTGTGGATGCTCCAGGACGGGCTGATGACAGCATCGTAGTTGTGCATCACAATGTGGCGGGTCTGCTGAGGCTCGCCGCACATGTGGAAGACCACCTGGTCGTCCGGCAGATCGAAGTAGGTGTAGATTTCCATGCGGCGCTCGTGGGTGTGGCTGGGCATGGTGTTCCAGTTGCTGCCGGGCTCCAGGCAGGTCATGCCCATGGAAAGCTGGCAGGTCTTGAGGACGCTGGGATGGATGAACTGGTTGATGGTGCGCTTGTTGCAGGTTTCCAGACTGCCCAAGGGACGCTTAGCAGCCTGCTCCAGGGTAATCAGGCGGGTCTCGTAACGGCAGTGGGCCGGGGCGGAGACCATGTAGAACTTGGCGGGATGCTCAGCATCGTCGCTTTTAAAAGTGACTTTCTGGGTGCCCTGGGCGATATACAGGCAGTCCTTGATGTTCAGGTGATATTCCACACCGTCAGCCGTGATGGTGCCGGCACCATCACCGATGTTGAAGATGCCGATCTCGCGGCGCTCCAGGAAATAATGGGTGCCGAAGTTGGCCCAGATGTCAATACCCTTATCGATGGAGACTTCCTCGTGCACGGGCATGCAGCCCAGAGTGACCATGCGGTCCACATGGCTGTAAACGGCCACGACCTCGTCAGCCTTGTACAGACCGGTGATCAGCATTTCATCGCGGACTTCCTCGGTCGTATAGCGCTTGAAATCGCGCTGATTGCAGGAATAGCGAATGTCCATAAAAGCGAATCCTCCTTACCGCCAAAGCGGATGTATTTTGCTCTCGTCACTTTTATTATACCGCATCTGTCAAGGTTTAAAAATTGGCAATATTACACAAATATATGCCAAAATTCTTGTGTAAGGCAACTATCGACCTATACATGAAATCTTTTCACTTTACAAATTACAAAAACTCAACTATAATCAACAGTACAACCTAGCTGCAATGACGCAGCCGATGCCCGATCCTGCCCGCAGGGTCGGGCTGAACTATTGCAATTTCAAGGGGGAACAGCCCAATGCTGACACTGGATAAGATCTACCATGCTAAATTCGTACTGAAAAAGGTCGCCCGCAAGACTGACCTGATTGCCGCGCCCCGACTTTGCCCCGGCACGGATCTGTACCTGAAAACCGAGAACCTGCAGGTGACCGGCAGCTTCAAGGTCCGCGGCGCGTACTATAAAATCAGCCAGCTGACCAAGGAAGAACGCGCCAAGGGCGTGATTGCCTGCTCGGCTGGCAACCATGCTCAGGGTGTGGCACTGGCCGCTACCAGCATGGGCATTAAAAGTGTGGTCTGCATGCCCGATGGTGCCCCCATTATGAAAGTAGAAAGCACCAAGCGCCTGGGGGCTGAGGTCGAGCTGGTCAAAGGCACCTACGATGATGCTCATGACCGCGCGGTGGAACTCCAGCAAGAGACCGGCATGACCTTTATCCACCCCTACGATGACGAGCTGGTCATCGCGGGCCAGGGCACCATCGGCCTGGAGATCCTGGACCAGCTGCCGGATGTAGACGCAGTCATCGTGCCCATTGGAGGTGGCGGCCTGATCTCCGGTGTGGCCTTTGCCGTCAAGAGCCTGCGTCCTGAGGTAAAGGTTTACGGCGTACAGGCCGCCGGTGCCCCCAGTATGGAGCACGCTTTCCACGACCACAAGTACGAAACGCTGGACCACGTGGACACTTTCGCAGACGGCATCGCCGTCAAGACCCCCGGCGAGACCACCTACGAGATGGTCAGCCAGTACGTGGATGACGTGGTCACGGTCAGCGAGGATGAGATTGCCGCCGCAATCCTGGCATTGATGGAGAACCAAAAGCTGGTGGCCGAGGGTGCCGGTGCCACGCCAGTAGCAGCCGTGCTGTTTAACAAGCTGCCGTTGGCGGGCAAAAAGGTCGTCTGCCTGATCTCCGGTGGCAACATCGATGTGAACATCCTGTCCCGCGTCATCACCCGCGGCATGGTCATGAGTGGCCGCAAGACTAACCTGATGATTGCCCTGGAGGACAAGCCCGGTCAGCTGAGCCTGGTCAGTGATATCGTCTCGGCCTGTGGCGCGAATGTGGTCAGCGTCCACCACGACCGCAGTGATGCGAATATGGCTATCACCAGCTGCTTCCTCAAACTGGGCCTTGAGACCCGCGATGCCGCTCAGATCGAGCAGATCAAGCAAAAACTCACCGAAGCAGGGTTTAAATTAGTGACGGAGAGAGCGTAAACAAAAATGCCCCCTCGATGAGGGGGCTTCCGTTACACCTTCACATCCGCTGCCAGCAGTTCTACAAACTGCTTGGCTACGCGGGGGCTGCGGCCGCCGGCGCGCAGGGCAAAAGCCTGGCCTTTGATGAACAGCTGGTCGCTGGGCATCTGTACGCCGTACTGCTTGGCCAGTTCCAGCAAAATGGCATCGTAGCGGTCTTTATCCGGCTGCTGGAAGGTCACCGTCAGGCCGAACCGCGCCGCCAGGCTCATCAACTCCTGGCGGGTATCGGCAGCATGCAGGTCGTCCCCATTGCGGTCGCTCATGCTTTCCTTGACCAGGTGACGGCGGTTGCTGGTGGCGTACACGGCCACATTGTGGCTGCGACCACCTACGCTGCCCTCCAGAATGGCTTTCAGCGCGGCAAAGTTGTCATCGTTGGCCGAGAAACTCAGATCATCGATGAACAGAATGAACTTCAGCGGATTTTTCGCCAACTCGTCCATCAGGGCGGGGATCTGGTACAGCTGGTTCTTTTTCACCTCGACTAGCCGCAGACCGTTAGGCGCAAACTCATTGGCGATTGCCTTGACTGTGCTGGATTTGCCCGTACCGGCATCGCCGTACAGCAGCACATTGTTGGTGGGTTTGCCTTCCAGCAAGGCGCAGGTGTTGGCAATGACCTTTTCCCGCTCCCGCTCGTAGCCGGGCAGTTCGCTCAGGCGCTGCGGGTCGGGGTAGCGCACCGGCACAAGGTGTCCGTCCTCGATGGTAAACACATGGTGGCGGGCAAACATGCCATAGCCTTTCTGACCCACGGCTGCGCGGCGCGCCTGGTAGGCGGCAGCATAGTCAGCCTCGGGGCTGGTTTCCCACCGGGGCAGAAAGGCCGGGGCTTCGGGGCACAGGTCATCCAGCCCGGCGGTGCCCAGTTGCTGTAAAAATTCCAGTTCGTTTTCCAGTGCCTTTTCCAGCACCGGCCCGGCATCCCCGCCGGCGGCAGTGCGCAGACAGAGGTTTTCGTCCTCCAGCACGGCATCCAGCAGGACTTCGGTCCAGTTGGTGCCCTGCATAAACAGGGCGCTTTCAAAGGCGGCCACCGCGCCGGTCAGTTCGGCAGCATCGGCTGCCAGGGCTGCGCGCAGAGAGGCCAGCGGTTCGCTTTGCAGCAGGCCGCGGAACACGACCAGCCCGTCTACACGGGCGGCCCAATCTTTACGTTGCATAAACGCTTTATCATCCTTTCCCAAAGAGACTTACACACTCAGTATAAACGCCGCCGCAAAAAGTTGCAAGATTTTCACAAAAAAACTTGACAACCCTGAAAAAGTGCGGTATAGTTTAACACAAATCCAAATGCTTGGATGGGAAGTTAGTAACAGTCACGTTCCCTGCAGAGAACTGTCGGTCGGTGCAAGGCAGAAGGGTAAACGAACTGCGAACTGATCCCGGAGCAGATCACCCGAACGAAATCTACTAGGGGGATACGGGCGCACCCGTTACAGTGCCGGGCTTTGTTGGAAGCCCATGAGGTGGGAGCAAGCGCTCCAAAAAGAGTGGTACCGCAGAGAGCTGATTCACAGCCTTTGTCTCTTTGAATGAAAGAGGCAAAGGCTGTTTTTTTATTCTTAAACCCCTTGGGGGCGGAAGTGCAGGAAGGAGCAAACACGATGAAATTGACCGGTTCCCAGATCTTCGTTGAGGTCCTGGTCGAGCAGGGCGTGGATACCCTGTTTGGCTACCCCGGCGGCGCGGTCCTGAATCTTTACGATGAGCTGTATAAAAATTCTGACCGAATTCGTCATGTGCTGACCGCCCACGAGCAGGGCGCGTCCCACGCGGCCGATGGTTACGCCCGCGCTACGGGCCGCACCGGCGTGGTGCTGGCTACCAGCGGCCCCGGTGCCACCAACCTGGTCACCGGTATCGCCACCGCCTACATGGACAGCGTACCCATGGTCGCCTTTACCGGCAACGTGGCTACCACCCTGCTGGGCAAGGACTCTTTCCAGGAAGCCTACATCGAGGGTATTACGATGCCCATCACCAAGCATAACTACACTGTGCGCCGGGTCGAGGATCTGGCCGACACGATGCGCGCGGCGTTCCGCATTGCCCAGTCTGGCCGCAAAGGCCCTGTGCTGGTGGACATCCCCAAGGATGTCACCTCTGCGGTCTGCGAGTTCACCCCTAAAGAGCCGGAATTGATCCGCACCGTTACCTCTTATAATGAGGAAGATGTGGAAAAAGCTGCTGAACTCATCAACGAGGCCAAGCGCCCCATTGTCTACTTCGGCGGCGGTGTGCGCAGCGCGGCAGGCTGCCAGCCCCTGCGCGACCTGCTGACCAAGGCCGACATCCCCGCCACCTACACCCTGATGGCCGCCGGTGTGCTGAGTTACGGCGAGGAGCATAACCTCGGCCTGCTGGGCATGCACGGCTGCTACACCGCCAACAAGGCCATCGATGAAGCCGACCTGGTCATCGCTGTAGGTACCCGTTTCAGCGACCGTGTGGCCCTGAACCCGGATGCCTTCGCCAAGCGGGCCAAGATCATCCAGATCGACATCGACCCCAGCGAACTGGGCAAGAATGTGGATATCGACCTGAGCCTGACCGGCGATGCCAGCTACGTGCTGCAGGCTATCCTGCCCCACGTCAAAGAGACGAAACACGCCGAGTGGATGGACAAGATCCACGCCTGGCAGGCCGTCGACTACAAGCCCACCGACAGCGATACCGAGCTGAAACCTCACCAGATCATCAACGAGATCTGTGAGCAGGCCGGCCCCGAAGCCGTCTACGTTACGGACGTTGGTCAGCATCAGATGTGGGCCGCCCAGTATCTGCACCACACCAAGAGCCGCGGCTTCCTCACCAGCGGCGGCCTGGGCACGATGGGCTTCGGCTACGGCGCGGCCATTGGTGCGCAGATGGCCTTGGGCCGCGATGCCCGGGTGGTCATGCTCACCGGCGATGGCTCTTTCCACATGAACCTCAACGAGGGCTGCACCGCCGTCAGCTACGATCTGCCGATCATCACGGTCATCTTCAACAACCAGGTGCTGGGCATGGTCCGCCAGTGGCAGACGACTTTCTACGAGAGGCGCTACTCCGACACCGACCCCCACCGCAAGACCGATTTTGTCAAGCTGGCCGAGGCCTTCGGTGCCAAGGGCTACCGCGCCACCACCCCGGCGGAGTTCAAAGCCGCTTTCGCCGATGCCATGAAGCAGCACGGCCCCAGCTGGATCGACTGCCGCATCGGCAAGGACGAAAAGGTGCTGCCCATGATCCCCGGCGGCGGCACGATCGACGATATCATCATGGAATGAGGTGAGCTGCATGGAACAGACACAAAACCCCAACAACCAGCGCCGGGTCATCAGCCTGCTGGTGGATAACAGCAACGGTGTTCTGGCCCGCGTGGCCAGCCTGTTCTGCCGCCGTGGCTTTAACATCGACAGCCTGACGGTTTCGGCCACAAATGACCCCGCCATCAGCCGCATCACGGTTACGCTGCGCGGCAGCGAGCAGGCACTAAGCCAGCTGATCTTGCAGACCGAGAGGCTCGAAGTCACCCGCCAGGTTTTTGAGTTGGACCCCGAAAAGAGCTTGCAGCGCGAACTGTTGCTGCTGAAGGTCGCCTGCGACAACTGCAACCGCGCCGAACTGCGGGAAATTTCCAGCATCTACAAGGCCAAGATCATTGACTTGTCGCCGGACAGCATGGTCTTTGAACTGACCGGCAAACCCGATAAAATTGACGCTTTCTTGACCATGTTCAAAGGGTACGAGATTTTGGAACTCTGCCGCACCGGCGTAACGGCCCTGGAGCGCGGTGGCAAGCACCAGCACATGCAAAAGCCCACCCAGGAAGTCCGGAATGCGCAGCTGCCCCTGCCGGGCATCCATTGCCCGCAGTAAAAGAAAAAAACTGCCGCCTATCTGTAGGGAGGCGATACTCGCATCAACCCGCGGACGGATGCACAGCATCGTCCCTACAAATGAACAGTCAACACAACATTGTTCCCCCATTTTAAATTTAAAATATAAAAATTAAAAACAAAACAAAAGGAGACAACCACCATGGCTATCAACAAGTACTATGATTCCGACTGCAACCTCGGCGTTCTCGACGGCAAGACTGTTGCTGTTATCGGCTTTGGTTCCCAGGGCCATGCCCACTCTGAAAATCTGGCCGAGAGCGGCGTAAATGTCGTTGTCGGTCTGCGCAAAGGCTCTGCCCACTGGGAGAAAGCCTCTGAGTTCGCTGCCACCCATGAGAACTTCAAGGTCATGGAAGTTGAGGAAGCAGCCAAGGCCGGCGACGTTGTCATGATGCTGGTTCCTGATGAACTGTGCGCTGACATCTACAACACCCAGGTTGCCCCCTACATGACCGAGGGCAAGGCTCTGGCCTTCGCCCACGGCTTCAACATCCACTTCAAGACCATCACCCCACCGAAGAATGTTGACGTGATCATGATCGCCCCCAAGGGTCCCGGCCACATTGTCCGCCGCCTGTACACTGAGGGCGAGGGTTGCCCCTCTCTGATCTGCGTGGAGCAGGACTACACCGGCAAGGCTAAGGAGATCGCCCTGGCCTATGCTTCCGGCATCGGTGCTGGCCGCGCAGGCGTCCTGGAGACCACCTTCCGTGAGGAGACCGAGACCGACCTGTTCGGCGAGCAGGCAGTCCTCTGCGGCGGCGTTTGCGAGCTGATCCAGGCTGGCTTCGACACCCTGGTCGAGGCTGGTTACGCTCCCGAAATGGCTTACTTCGAGACCTGCCACGAGATGAAGCTGATCGTTGATCTGATCAATGAGGGCGGCTTCTCCAAGATGCGTTACTCCATCTCCAACACTGCTGAGTACGGCGATTACCGTACCGGCAAGCGCCTGATCACCGAGGACACCCGCAAGGAGATGAAGCAGGTCCTGAAAGAGATCCAGGACGGCACCTTCGCTTCCGAGTTCCTGACCGAGATGAGCCCCAAGGGTGGCCGCAAGACCCACTTCCTGGCACAGCGCCGTATCGCTGCCGAGCACCCCATCGAGAAGGTCGGTGCCGAGCTGCGTAAGATGATGAGCTGGCTGAAAAAGTAATTCGGGACTTGCTTTTGCTGTAAGAAAAACAACGCCTTCCCCTGTGGGGGAAGGCATTTTGGATAAACGGAGAGAATAAAATGAACAGCGATAACGTCAAAAAAGGCCCCGAACGGGCACCAAACCGCAGCCTGTTCTATGCCCTGGGCTACACGCCCGAGGAACTGGACCGCCCGCTGATCGGCGTGGTTTCCGCCTACAGCGAGATCGTGCCCGGCCATATGAACCTGGACAAGCTGGCTCAGGCCGTCAAGGACGGCGTACGCATGGCTGGCGGCACCCCGATCCTGATCCCCGCCATCGGTGTTTGTGACGGCATCGCTATGGGTCACGTGGGCATGAAATACTCCCTGGCCAGCCGTGAGCTGATCTGTGACAGTGTCGAGACCATGTACATGGCCCACCAGCTGGACGGCCTGGTGCTGGTACCCAACTGCGATAAGATCGTGCCCGGCATGGTCATGGCGGCGGTGCGCATGGACGTACCCGCCATCGTCTGCTCCGGCGGCCCCATGCTGGCAGGCCGTTACGGCGGCGAGGAGGTCAGTCTTTCCAAAATGTTCGAGGCTGTCGGTGCGTATAAGGCGGGCCTTATCAACGATGAACAGCTGGAGGACTGCACCTGTAACTGCTGCCCCGGCTGCGGCTCCTGCTCCGGCATGTACACGGCCAACAGCATGAACTGCCTGTGCGAGGCCATCGGCATCGCCCTGCCCGGCAACGGCACCATCCCGGCAGTCTACTCCAAGCGCCTGCAGCTGGCTAAGCATGCCGGCATGGCGATCATGGACCTGGTCAAGCGCGGTGTCACCGCCCGCCAGATCATCAACGAGCGGTCCATCCGCAACGCCCTGACCTGTGATATGGCCCTGGGCTGCTCCACCAACACGGTGCTGCACCTGCTGGCTATTGCGCAGGAGGCAGGCTGCCCCATCGACCTGAATCTGTTCAACGAGATCAGCGCCAAAACGCCCAACCTGTGCCACCTGGCCCCGGCGGGTCCCACCCATATGCCTGACCTGTACGAAGCAGGCGGCATCCCGGCGGTGCAGGCCGAACTGGCTAAGGCCGACCTGCTGGACCTGGATGTGCCCACTGTCACCGGCAAGACCCTGGGCGAGAACATCGCGGGTGCCCATATTATGAACGACAAGGCCATCCGCTCCATCGACAACCCCTACTCCAAGACCGGCGGCCTGCAGATCCTGTGGGGCAACATTGCCCCGGACGGCTGCGTGGTCAAGCGCAGCGCCGTTGCGCCCGAAATGCAGGCACACAGCGGCCCGGCCCGCGTCTTTGACAGCGAGGACACCGCCATTGCCGCCATCTATGCCGGTGACATCCACCCCGGTGACGTGGTGGTCATCCGCTACGAAGGCCCCAAGGGCGGCCCCGGCATGCGTGAGATGCTCAACCCCACCAGTGCGCTGGCGGGCATGAAGCTGGACACCACTGTGGCCCTGATTACGGACGGCCGTTTCTCCGGCGCGTCCCGTGGTGCGGCCATCGGCCATGTCAGCCCCGAGGCTGCCTCCGGCGGCCCCATCGGCCTGATTAAAGAGGGCGACACCATCGAGATCGACATCCCGAATGCGTCCATCCATCTGGCCGTCAGCGACGAGGAGCTGGCCGCCCGCAAGGCTGCCTACGTCCAGCCCGAGCCGAACATCAAAACCGGCTGGCTGGCCCGGTACGCCCGGCTGGTTACCAGCGCCAATTTGGGTGCTGTGTTGAAATAAGTTTCTGCTTCTGGCTTATCGGCCCTGCCCACCTTGCGGCAGGGCCTTTTTTAATGGGATGCCCCCGCCAGGTGGTCCTTTTTGGCACCAAAAATGACCCGCTTTGGCTCCTCCGTGGCCAAATCTCCCTCTACTGCCCATTCTGTAGGGGCCGCTGCAAGCATCTGCCCGCACCGGGTAGTGCTTTGTTTGCGTGTGTAGAGTGAAAATGGCTCTCCTTGAGGGGAGCTGTCACCGAAGGTGACTGAAGGGTGACTGGTAGCCGCAATATAGCAACACCCGCCTCCTCCCCCGCTGCGCGGGAGCTCGCCTCAGGGGGGGGCTTCTCATTTGTTGATTGCTTATCTCATCTATGGATATACATCCTGCTCATATCAGGTTCGCCATCGCCCTGCACCATGCACAGAAATTTCCAACCGTATCGCTCGTAAAAACCTGTATGGTCTGTAACTAGATAAATCGGGGTGATTCCTTTGGACTTCATATCATCCACAACAATCGTAAGCAGCTGCCCCGCGATGCCTTTGCCGCGGTAGGCTTCTTCCGTATATACCGCGCAGACGTTGGGGGTAAGGTCCTTTCGGTCGTGAAAGTCGTTTTCAATAACGCCCATGCCGCCAACGATTTTGGCACCATCCAGGCAAAGATACCATCCGTATTCTGTTTCTCCACTTAAATAGGCATCCATGCAATCCAGATACGCCTCGGTCGGAACATTCCATTTACTATGGAACCATTCTGCAGCGGTTTGCTCCAATTCAGGGCGCTCTCGCAGAGTGGTGTAAGTATTGCTTTCCATTAACTTCTCCTTTACAAGCTGGAAGCCATCGGTAAAAACGCCTATAAAAGTTCTATTCACCGAGCGGTATAAAAAGTTTCTCCAAAAGATTCAAAATTCCCTTGCTGTTGTATATTTTCGGACAAAGAATCGTCCTGCCCGTCATCCCGATGTCTTTCGCACTCTCGTCCGACATATATTTTTCCGTCATCAATACCACTGTGGAATGTGTAGGTGTCCTTTTCTTCTACATGATACGTATCTTCTGAATCAAATGTTTTATATGACGAACGATATGTTTTAGCTGTACCATCAAGATTATTGCGATTTTTAACTAAAGATTCCAACTTTTCAATTTCGCAGTCTGTGAAACGACCGTTCGCAAAATTGATGTACTTGCCTAATTTTCCCTTTCTTTCGTTTTTTCTTTTCTATCCATAGTGTTATCCCCTGCAACTCCAAGTTTATCTACTTCACAGTATACAAAGATTTCATCGCTCTGTCAACAAAAACAGCCGCCCAGTTCTGTGCCGGGCGGCTGTTGCTTATCGCAAAAATCACTTCAAAAATCCGTTCACGATCTGGTCCTCGGCTTCTTTTTCGGTCAGGCCAAGGGTCATCAGCTTGATGAGCTGCTCCCCGGCAATCTTGCCGATGGCGGCTTCGTGAATCAGGCTGGCGTCCACGCTGTTGGCGGTCAGGGCCGGGCTGGCAATGACCGAGGCGTGGTCCATGATAATGGCGTCGCACTCGGAGTGGCCCGCGCAGGCACAGTTGCCGTTGATGTGGCTGATGAACTCCTGCTTGCTCACGTCCTTGGCCACGCTGCGGCTTACCACGTTGGCCGAGCAGCCCTCGCCGTTCAGGTCCACGTCAAAGTCGGTCACAGCGTGCTGGTCGCCGGTAGTCATGATCTTCTCGTGGATGACCAGGCTGGCACCCTCGGCCAGATCACCGCTTGTTTTGCGCATGGTATCGTCGATACCGGCGATCTGGGTGGTCTCCATTTCCATCTGGGCACCCTCGGCCAGGTGCACGATGGTGGTGGGATTCATCACCTGCTTGCCGCGGCCGTCGCCCTCGCCGTAGTGCTTCTCCACGTAGCGCAGCTTGGCGTTTTTGGCCAGGTAGAAGGTGTGGATGCCGTCATGCTGGGCGTTGCCGCCGCCGCAGTTATGGATGCCGCAGCCCGCGATGATGGTCACGTCCGCTCCCTCGCCGATGTGGAAATCGTTGTACACCAGATCGGTCAGGCCGGTCTGGCTCAAAATGACGGGGATGTGTACGCTCTCGTTTTTGGTGAACGGGCGGATGTAGATGTCAATGCCGGGCTTGTCGTCCTTGGTCACGATGTCAATGTTGGCGGTGGTGTTGCGGCCCGCCAGCTGGCCGTTGGCGCGGATATTGTAAGCGCCTACGGGCAGGCTGTCCAGGTCGGCGACCTCCCGCAGCAGGTTTTGTTCAATTGCGTCGATCATTTGCGCACCCCTTCCACTTTGTCGGCCAGCACACTGCAGGCCGGGCTGCCAGCGTCGGCACTGCCCAGCAGGGCGGGCAGGATGTCCGCACGGGCACCCTCTTTTTCCACCTGGCCGTTCTTGATAACGACAATTTTGTCGGCAATGTTCAGAATACGCTCCTGGTGGCTGATGATCAGGATGCTGCCGCGGGTCTGCTCGTACATCTTCTCAAACACGCGGATGAGGTTCTGGAAGCTCCATAGGTCGATGCCCGCCTCCGGCTCGTCGAAGATGGACAGCTTAGTGCCGCGGGCCAGCACCATAGCAATTTCAATGCGCTTCAGCTCGCCGCCGGACAGGCTGTCGTTCAGCTCGCGGTCTACATAATCGCGGGCGCACAGGCCGACCTCGCTCAGGTAGCTGCAGGCCTCGTTGACGCTGGTATTTTTTCCGGCGGCCAGGCTCAGCAGATCCTTGACCCGCAGGCCCTTGAAGCGCACCGGCTGCTGGAACGCATAGCTCAGGCCCAGGTTGGCGCGCTCGGTGATGGACATATGGGTAATATCTACGCCGTCCAGCAGGATCTGGCCGCTGGTGGGCTGGTAGATACCGGCAATGACCTTGGCCAGCGTGGATTTGCCGCCGCCGTTGGGGCCGGTGATGGCCACAAAACGGTCCTGCACGGTCAGGCTGACATCCCGCAGGATCTCTTTATTGTCGTCGGTCTCAAAGCCGACATGACGAAGCTCTAACATAAAAAAGCGGTTCCCTCCGTTAATAAATAATGCTCTGCGGCTTATTGTACCATGCCCAAAGGCTCAAAACAAGATAAAACCCTACAAAAAGGCGGATTTTAGGCAAAATAAAATCCAAACGGTCTGTTATCCAAAACTGTTAGCCAAAACTACCCGAAAACGCTTGACACGGCCACAAAATGGTGCTATGCTTTAGCTGATAAAAGCGATGACCGGGAAAAGTACCGCCCAACATCCGCACAGAGAGCCTGGCATTTGGTGTAAGCCGGGACGGGGACGGGGCACGAAAGAACACCCGACAGCTGCAAACTGAAACCGCAGGGGAGTAGGGGATGCCGCAGGCCGTGCGTTACAGCGGCAGCGTTTCAAAGGTGAACGTGTACGGAAAAAGTGACCGTATGCCATTATTTCGGCTGCGGTAATTTAGGTGGCACCGCGGATCCAGACAGCGATTCGTCCTAATGCAGGGCGAATGGGCTGTCTTTTTTTATTGCCGTTCGGGGGATAACAGGTGTTGGAAAGTCAAAGGAGTGTCACCGAAAATGTGCTGTATCATGGGTTATGCCGGGCATGATCTGCCCAAAGAAACGTTTACTGAGTATCTGCTGCGTACCACCAGCCGCGGCCCGGACGACCAGCGTGTTGCCGAGACCGAGTTCGGCCTGCTGGGCTTCGGCCGTCTGGCCATCATGGGCCTTACGCCGGAGGGCATGCAGCCTTTCTTCCGGGGTGCGGACTGCGTAGCCTGCAACGGCGAGTTGTATGGCTTCCGCCCCGTCAAGGCTGAACTGGAAGCCGAGGGCTACACTTTTGAGTCGGACTCCGACTGCGAGATCATCCTGCCGCTGTACTACAAGTACGGGCTGGACATGTTCAAGCATCTGGATGCCGAGTTTGCGATGATTTTGTACGACAGCCGCAAAAAGCTGCTCATTGCCGCCCGCGATCCCATCGGCATCCGCCCGCTGTTCTACGGCTACAGCGAGAGCGGCCACATTGCCTTTGCTTCCGAGGCGAAAAACCTCATTGGGCTGTGCAAAAAGATCTATCCGTTCCCCATCGGCAGCTACTACTGCAACGGCCAGTTCGTGCGCTATTGCGACATTGCCGATACCCCGGCCTACAGCCAGGACGAACTGCCTGAAATTTTGACGAACATCCGCGAAAAGCTGGTGGCCGGTGTGGATAAGCGGCTGGATGCCGACACCCCCGTGGGCTTCCTGCTTTCCGGCGGCCTGGACTCCAGCCTGGTCTGCGCTATTGCGGCCAAAAAGCTGGGCAAGCCCATCCGCACCTTTGCCATCGGCATGAGCGAGGATGCCATTGACCTGAAATACGCCAAGCAGGTGGCGGATTACCTCCACGCCGACCACACCGAGGTCATTATCAACCAGAAGATCGTGCTGGATGCGCTGGAGGAAGTCATCGCTATGCTGGGCACTTGGGACATCACCACCATCCGCGCTTCGGTGGGCATGTACCTGGTCTGTAAGTACATCCATGAGCACACTGATGTCCGTGTGCTGCTCACCGGCGAAATTTCCGATGAGCTGTTCGGCTACAAATACACCGACTTCGCCCCCAGCGCAGCCGCGTTCCAGACCGAAAGCCAGAAGCGCATCCGCGAGTTGTATATGTACGATGTGCTGCGCGCCGACCGTTCCATCAGCGTCAACAGCCTGGAGGCTCGTGTGCCGTTCGGCGACCTAGATTTTGTCAAGTACGTCATGGCGATTGACCCCGAAAAGAAGCTGAACACCTACGGCAAGGGCAAGTACCTGCTACGCAAGGCATTCGAAGGCGACTGGCTGCCCGAGAGCATCCTCTGGCGTGAAAAGGCCGCATTCAGCGATGCCGTAGGCCACTCGATGGTGGACGACCTGAAAGAGTACGCCGAGACTGTGTACACCGACCGCGAGTTTGCCGAGAAGTGCGGCAAGTACACCTACGGCCGCCCCTTCACCAAGGAAAGCCTGCTGTACCGCGAAATTTTCGAGAAGTATTATCCCGGCCAGGCCGAGATGATCGTGGATTACTGGATGCCCAACAAAGCCTGGCCCGGCTGCAACGTTGATGACCCCAGCGCCCGTGTGCTGTCCAACTACGGGGCAAGTGGCGTGTGATTTTTGCAAAATGCTTGCAAATCTATCCATTCCGTATATAATAGGCTCGTAACCCAATATTTTTTCGCAGAGTAGGAACACGCGCGTAAAGTGCCTGACCAACGGGGAGTTGTGGCAGGACGAAAGGCCAAATCGGCCTGCGGTGCGGGTTCCGCATCCCACTGCTGCATAAACGGTGTGCAACGGCGGGTGTGCCAGTCACACCTTTTTTGCCTCCTTGCTTGTGCGGCATCGCATACGCAAGGAGGTTTTTTGTATGCAGGAAACAAAACTGTCCGTCTTTTCCCCCGCTTACTGGCAGGCTGCCCGCGCGGAATTTAAAAATGTCCGCGTGTTGGCCTTTGCGGGCCTGGTCTGCGCCATGGCTATTGTGTTGGAGGGCTTCCCCATCTATCTGCTGGGGCCAAGCTTGAAGGTCTATTTCAGCTTTCTGGTGGTCGGCCTGGGCTGCATGTGCTACGGCCCCTGCGTGGGCATGATGGCCGGTGCCATCATCGACTCGGTGGGCTTTCTCCTCTCCAGCTACGGTGAGCCGTATTTCCCCGGCTATCTCATCACGGCGGTGCTGTCCGGGCTGATCTACGGTCTGCTGCTCTACAAGCGTAAACCAACGATTCTTCGCATTATTTTTGTGCGGCTCGTCATCAACTACGGCAGCAATGTACTGCTGGGCAGCGTATGGAAAGCCATGCTTTACGGCAAGGGGTATCTATATTATTTGACCTCCGGTTCCGTCAAAAATACGCTGATGCTACCGGTGGAAGTCTTTTTGATGTGGGCGGTGCTCAACGCGGCTGTCAACTACGGGCTGGACCGTAAGTACATTCACAAACGCTAAGTGGTTTATCTCCCTCCCAAAAACATGGGGACAGCAAAACAAAATCCCAAACAATAAAAGTCATACTTTTGCACAAGTAAAGTATGACTTTTTCTGTTTTTGTTTGTGCGTCTTGCCCATTGGAATGTGTGTGTGAGCAAAACATTTACCCCTTTCGCCGAAGTTTTTACAAAAATTTAAAAATCGTTGCAAAGCGGTTGTAAAGCGGTTACAATGAGTCTTGCAAGGTAACAAATGCGTCACTCCCCGGCAAATGTCAGGAAGAATCGACGCATTTTTTGCCGTTTTTATGCACACATAACAGGGAGGAACAACACACATGAAGAAACTGATGGGCATTCTGCTGGCCGCCTCTATGGTGTTCAGCCTGGCCGCCTGTGGTTCCACCGCTGACACTGCTGCCAGCAGCGCCGCCGGTACCACTGCTACTGCTGAGGACAGCAGCGACAACCAGGCACCTGACGTTAAAGTTGGTGCCATCATCCTAGGCGATGAGACTGAGGGCTACAGTGCCGCACACATCAACGGCATCAAGGAAGCCGCTGCTGAACTGGGCATGAGCGATGACCAGATCGTCTGGAAGTACAAGATCCCCGAGGGCGGCAAGACTACCGATGCTGCCGAGGATCTGGTCGGCCAGGGCTGCAACCTGATCATCTCCAACTCCTACGGCCATCAGACCTACATGGTCGAGGAAGCCGAGAAGTATCCTGATGTCAACTTCGTTGCTATGACCGGCGACTTCGCCGCTAACTCCGGCCTCGATAACTTTTACAACGCTTTCACTTCCGTCTATCAGAGCCGCTACGTCTCCGGTGTTGTTGCCGGCATGAAGATCCAGGACCTGGTCGAGTCCGGCACCTTGACCCCCGAGACCCAGCCCGACAGCTTCACCGCTGACGGCAAGGTTAAGATCGGCTACGTTGGCGCTTACAACTACGCCGAGGTCATCTCCGGCTACACCGCTTTCTTCCTGGGTGTCCAGAGCGTTTACCCCGATGTTGAGATGGAAGTCATGTATACCAACTCCTGGTTCGACATCGACAAGGAAGGCGCTGCTGCTGAGGCTCTGATCGCCAACGGCGCTGTCATCATCGGCCAGCACGCTGACTCCACCGGTGCTCCCGCCGCCACCCAGAAGCTGAAGGATTCCGGCAAGATCTGCTACTCTGTCGGTTATAATATCGACATGCTGGCTACCGCTCCTACTGCTGCTCTGACCTCCGCTACCAACGTCTGGAAGGTCTACTACAAGGAGCTGTTCGAGGGTGCCCAGGCTGGAGAGATTCCCCAGAACTGGTGCAAGGGCTACGAGGATGGCGCTGTTGCCATCACCGACCTTGGCCCCGAGTGCGCTGACGGCACTGCTGAGAAGGTCGCCGAAGTCGAGGCCGCTCTGAAAGATGGTAGCCTGCATGTCTTTGACACCAGCAAGTTCACCGTTGGCGGCGAGACTGTCACTACCGCTCCTGTTGACCTGACCTACTATGATTACAGCACCGGCACTCCCGTTGCTGTCTACGAGGGCGAGACCAAGGAGGCTATCTCCGACGGTTACTTCCATGAGGGCGAGCTGCGCGCAGCCCCCACCTTCTCCCTGCGCATTGACGGCATCATCGAAGATGCTGACCCTGTTGCTTAATCGCTGACAGGTACCCAAGAGGGAAGACTGCGGCTAATCCGCAGCCTTCCCTCTTGGTAGTTTTATAAAATGTTTCTTCCTTTATAATGTCCCTGAAAAAAATAACCTGTGAGAGGAGCCTGCAGAATGGCGCAGACCGAATACGCCGTGCATTTGCAGCACGTCACCAAGACCTTTGGCCCTGTGGTGGCTAACAAGGATGTCTCGCTGGGCGTACGCCGCGGCGAGATCCTGGCCCTGCTGGGGGAAAACGGCAGTGGCAAAACGACCCTGATGAACATGATCGCCGGCATCTACTACCCCGATGAGGGCGAAATCTATGTAGGGGACAAGGTTGTCACCATCCGCTCCCCCCGCGATGCGCTGGATCTGGGCATTGGCATGATCCACCAGCACTTCAAACTGGTGGATGTGTTCACCGCGACAGAGAATATCGCCCTTTCCATGGGCGGCGGCAAGTTCGACCTGAAAAAGGTCCACGACAAAGCCCGCGCCATCTGCGAAAAATACCAGTTTGCCCTGGACCTCAACCAGAAAGTCTACGAGATGAGCGTCAGCCAGAAGCAGACGCTGGAGATCGTCAAGGTGCTGTACCGTGGTGCGGATATCCTGATTTTGGACGAGCCCACCGCCGTGCTGACCCCCCAGGAGACCGAGCGCCTTTTCACGGTCATCCGCAACATGAAAGCGGACGGCAAGGCCGTCATTATCATCACCCATAAACTGCACGAGGTGCTGGCGATCAGCGACCGCGTGGCGATCCTGCGCAAGGGCGAGTATGTGGGCGATATTGCCACCAAGGATGCCGATGAATCCACCCTGACCGCCATGATGGTGGGCGAGAAAGTGGAACTGAACATCGAGCGCCCAGAGCCTGTCAACCCGGTCAAGCGGCTGGATATCCAGCACCTGACCGTCCGCAGCGCCGATGGCATTACCGTGCTGGACGATGCCTGCTTTGATGTCTACGGCGGCGAAATCTTAGGCATCGCCGGTATCTCCGGCAACGGCCAGAAAGAACTGCTGGAGGCCATCGCCGGTTTGCAGCCCACCCAGCGCGGTGCCAGCGTGGAATATTACGCCCCCGATGCCGCCGCCCCGGTGCAGCTGATCGGCAAAAGCCCCAAGGCCATCCGTGAGGCTGGCATCCACCTGTCCTTCGTGCCGGAGGACCGCCTGGGCATGGGCCTGGTCGGCTCCATGGGCATGACCGACAATATGATGCTGAAAAGCTACGGCAAGGGTCATTCGCCCATCGTGGACCGCAAGGCCCCCCATGACCTGGCTGAGACCATCAAAAAAGAACTCAACGTTGTCACCCCCGACCTGAACACCCCCGTTTCCCGTCTGTCCGGCGGCAACGTGCAAAAGGTGCTGGTCGGCCGTGAGCTGGCCGCCGACCCCATTGTGCTGATGACCGCCTACGCCGTGCGCGGCCTGGATATCAACACCTCCTACACGATCTACCACCTGCTGAACGAGCAGAAGAAAAAGGGCGTTGCCGTCATCTATGTAGGCGAGGACCTGGACGTGCTGCTGGAACTGTGCGACCGCATCGTTGTGCTGTGCAGCGGCAAGGTCAACGGCATCCTGGATGGCCGCAAGACCACCAAGGAGGAAGTCGGCAACCGTATGACCAATCTGGTAAAGGAGGCTAAGGCATGAGTCAATCCAGTACCGCAGTGCGCGAACCGCTGCTGCGTATTGCCAAGCGCGAGGGCACTACGATGCCCCAGAAGATCGCGGTACGTGCCATCGCCATTCTGCTGGCATTGGTCGTAGATGCGCTGTTTATCTACTTTGTCACCGGCCTGAACCCGCTGGCCGTCTACGGCGTTATGTGGGGCGGCACCTTTGCCAACATGACCCGCTTCAGCTGGATGCTGCGTGATTTGTCCATCCTGCTGTGCGTTGGCATCGCGTTGGCCCCCGCTTTCAAGATGCGCTTTTGGAACTGCGGCGGCGAGGGCCAGATCCTGATCGGCGGCCTGATCGCCGCGCTGGTCATGGTCTACCAGGGCAACAACCTGCCCGCCCCGGCGCTGCTTGCAGCGATGGCTATCGGCAGTATGGCCGCCGGTGCGCTGTGGGGCTTTGTACCCGCTTGGTTCAAGTCCCGCTGGGGCACAAACGAGACGCTGTTCACCCTGATGATGAACTACGTTGCTACGAGCATTGTTGCCTGTATGACCAACATCATGCGCGGTCAGGCTTCCAGCCTGGGCACCCTGAACAAGGCCACCAAGGCTGGCTGGTTCCCCATCATCATGGGCCAGCGCTACACCATCAACATCATCGTTGTTATCGTGCTCACCTTTGCCATGTACGCCTACCTCAAGTTCTCCAAGCAGGGCTATGAGATCAGCGTTGTGGGCGAAAGCGAGAACACCGCCCGCTATGCCGGTATCAACGTCCGCCGTGTTACCGTGCGTACCATGCTCATCTCCGGTGCGGTCTGCGGCCTGTGCGGCTTCCTTATCGTAGCCGGTAAGGACCAGACTATTGCCACCACCTCGGCAGGCGGCCGCGGCTTTACCGCTATCATCGTGGCCTGGCTGGCTAAGTTCAACACCTTCTATATGGCGTTGATCTCTTTCCTGCTCGTTTTCCTGGAGCGCGGTGCATCCGAGATCGCCTCGGCGTACTCGCTGAACGAGTACGCCGCCGATATCATCACCGGCATCATCCTGTTCTTCATCCTGGGCAGTGAATTCTTCATCAACTACCGCCTCATCCCGCGCGGCGCACATAAGGAGGGCAAGTGATATGCACAGCAGTTTAATTGCATGGATCATGCGCGCCATCCCCTTTGGCACCATCATCATGTACGGCGCACTGGGCGAGACCGTGACCGAGAAATCCGGCAACCTGAACCTGGGTGTGCCCGGCATCATGTACCTGGGCGGCTTTGCCGGTTTTGCCAGCGCCTGGGCCTATGAGAACACCGCCGCTAACCCCAACGGCCTGGTCAGCATCCTGATCGCTACGCTCTGCGCCATTGCGGCTTCGATGCTGGGCGGCCTGATTTACGCGTTCCTGACCATTTCTCTGCGCGCCAACCAGAACGTCACCGGTCTGGCCCTGACCACTTTTGGCAAGGGCGTGGCAAACTTCTTCGGTGTCTTTATCCTGGACGGTGCCAGCTACTCCGCTGCCCCCATTGCCAACAAGGCTTTTGCCGCCAAGCTCCCCGGCCTGTCGGGCCTGGGCACCGTGGGGCAGGTTGTGTTCTCCTACGGCTTTTTGGTGTACGCCGCCATTTTGCTGGCGATAGCTATGCACTGGTTTCTGACCCGCACCCGCGCGGGCCTGAGCCTACGCGCTGTAGGCGAAAATCCCGCCACAGCGGATGCTGCCGGCATCAACGTTACACTGTATAAGTACCTGTCCACCTGCATTGGCGCTGGCATCTGCGGCATTGGCGGCCTGTACTACGTGCTGGACTACAACCAGGGCATCTGGGCCACCACCGGTCAGATCGAAGCCCTAGGCTGGCTGGCCGTGGCGCTGGTCATCTTTACCACCTGGAAGCCGCTGAACGCCATCTGGGGCGCGTACCTGTTCGGTATGCTGTACTGGCTGTACCAGTTCCTGCCCACGCTGCTGGGTATCACGCTGGCCAGCTATATGACCGACTTGGTGCAGATGTTGCCCTATGTTGTCACCGTGCTGGTGTTGATCGCGGTTTCTATGCGCAAAAAGAAAGAGGACCAGCCCCCGGCACATCTGGGCCTGCCTTATTTCCGCGAGGAACGCTAAACTCAACTTACAATCGAGTAGGAGGCGGTAACTAACCGCCATCCTCTCACAGCACCGTACGTACCGTTCGGTATACGGCGCTTTCAATAGTTGACG